>NZ_CP021645.1:0-707500 GCF_006384975.1 Pseudomonas oryzihabitans | reverse complement strand
GCCGGTTCGGGTAAAACCACGACGCTGGTGCTGCGGGTGGTATTCATGCTTTGTCACCTGGATATTCCACGGGAACGGTTAACGGTCATCTCCTTTACCAAGGCGTCCTGTGAAGAGTTGCGCAGCCAGCTGAAGCGCGTCCTAGCGTTCTGGGACATGCCCCTTGACGACGAGGCAACAAGAGAGCTGGTGCGAACCTTTCATTCCGCGATGGCGCAACTCGCTCGCCTGGAATTGCGGGCCACTCAGTGGTTCGAGCAGCTATCTACGAATGCCAAATCGGACGATGAGCCTGACAATGCCCTGCTAGCGGGCGCCACGCTGAATGACGGTCAGCGTGAATTGCTGTTGCAGGCTTACGAGAAGTGTTATCGCGAAGAAGCCGGATTTCGGCGACGCATTCATCTACTGCTGGAATTGGCGGCGCCCAACGAAGAAGCACCGCCAACCGATGCTCCCCTGCAGCCCTTCGTACTCAATGGCGAACGACAGCCACAACCGCTGTTCGAGCTCTTCTACAGCCAGGCGTCGTTCGCCGAGACCCTCGGAATACGCGTCGGCTCGCTCAAGAGCAGTCAGCTGGAATGCTCGACACGAGATCGAATATTCCTGGAAGCCATGCAGCAGTTCTGGCGGCATTTCGGCAAGCTGTTGAAGGAGCAGCGACTCATCACCTTCAACACCGCCTTCGCCGTACTGACGGATCGCTTGGAAAAGAAGCCCAGCCGCGCCCTTATTGGCCGTCTGGAGCCCTTTACCCATTTGCTGATCGATGAATTCCAGGACATCTCGCCGCAGATCGCCCTGTGGCTTCAACAGGTCCAACGAAGGCTCGCCGAGGAAAAGGTCGGGCCATCCCTGATGGCCATCGGCGATGACTGGCAATCCATCTATGGCTGGCGTGGCAGCTCACCGGAATTGTTCATTCATTTCGATCACTGGTTTCCCGGGCAAAATCCCAGCCAGACGTTGATGCTGGGAACCAACTATAGGTCTTCGCCGCAAATCGTAGCGGACGGGGAGCGTGTCCTGGCACAGGTGCGCCACAAACAGCCCAAGCGTACCCAGGCTTTCCATACTGCAGATGAGCAAGGGCATGGTGTGAAGGTCGTACCGCAATTCGATATCGGTCGGCAGTTGCCCTCGCTGCTGAATGAGGTCGAGGTACAGCGGCGCTACGCGGCGGAACGTGAACGGCCGGAGCGTTGCGCGGTGATGGTGATGAGCCGTCTGAATGCCCCTCTGAAAGCCCTGAACGAACAGTTGGGACGCCAGCCTGGCGTGCGAACCTGCACCATTCATCGAGCCAAGGGCTTGCAGGCGGAGGTAGCGATCGTGCTGGACGATGGCCAGCCCCAGCAGACACACCCTCTGCGCAACGCCCTTTATGCAGTCAGTGGGCATTTCCAACAAAGCTACGACGAAGCCATGGCCGACGAGGCGCTGCGTCTGAGTTATGTGGCAGTGACCCGGGGCGTGAGCCGGGTGCTGTGGTACACGCGGCAGCCGCGCGGAGCGGCAGCGATCCTGGCAGGTTGAGTCAAGCGTCGTGCCAAGGGACTCCTCCAGCAGCAGCTGGATGAGCCTGTCGTCGGAGGGTTTTGCTATCTATCCCCGCAAGGCTTCGGCAACTGCATCGCCTAGCGCCTGCAACTGCCGCGAACGCGGTGATTCGTCCTCCAGCCGAGGCCGTAATAGAACGAATTGCACTTTGGGTAGGGAAGGTAGAGCGTCTTCGTCGAGCAAGCGCAGCCCTTGCCCCGCGACAGCCGACGCATTCAGACAGGCAATTCCAAGGCCGGCAGATACCGCCGCCTGAAGGCCCGCGACGCCAGAGGCGATGTGGTTGACAACGTAGGGAATACCTTCGGATTCCAGTCGGGCGCAGGCCAGGCGGTGCAAGGAGCAGCTCTCCGGCAACAGGGCCAAGGGTACCGGCCGCCCCGCATGAAGCAGGCCCTCACCCAAGGAGCCAACCCAGGCTAACGCCTCCCGGTGCAAGGGACTGGCCGCCGCTGGCACGGCACGCTCGCCAGCCTCCAGATGCATGACGATGGCGAGATCCAGATCACCCTGACGCTGGGCAACTTCCAGATCGTCGCTTCTGCCTATACGAGTGCGCAGGCGTAGCCGGGGAAGCTGGCGATTCAGGCGTGCCAAGAGGCGCGCCAGATCCGCCGGACGAAAGTAGTCCGTCACGCCGAGGCTGGCCTCACCTTCGAGGGGAACCTCGTGCAGATCGCGCCAAGCCGCATCGGCCATGGCCAACAGCGGTCTGGCGTGTTGCAGCAGCCGCTCACCTGCAGCGGTAGGCCTGACCCCGGTCTTACTGCGAATCAGCAATGGCTGCCCGGCGCGTTCTTCCAGCTTTCTCAGCTGCTCGCTCAGCGCTGACTGGGACAGGCAACGCAGTGGCACCGCAGCCGAAAGGCTACCTGCATCTACAGCTGTCACGAGGGTACGAAGGTGTTCAAGATCGAAACCTTGCATAAGCATCCATTCCATAAACCGATGGATAGCATTTTATCTTCCCGCTTTTCCGCTGCAAATGCGTTGCGCAGACTGGCTACCACCATCCAATGAGGAAGTAGCCATGCCCCATATCGTTCTTCATTTGTCCGGCGCGAGAGATGAAGCGCTTGGCCAACGTGCAATGGAAGTTATCAATCGCCTTGTGGAGGAGCATCTAGGCAAACGCACCGAGCTGATGGCGACAACCGTTCACTACATACCCGACGCAGACTGGTTCTTGGGTGGCCGGTCACTGGCGACGCTGGGCGGTAGTGCCTTCCATCTCGACATCAGCATCACTGACGAGACGAATACCAAAGGTGAGAAGGCGCGCTTTCTGCGTGAAGTCCAGGCTGCCATGGCGACGCTAAGACCCGATCTACACGACTTATGCTACGTACATCTGATCGATGCACGAGCGGCGGCCTATGGCTATGGAGGCCGCACTCAGGAGTGGCGACACCAGCAGGCTGGGGTCTAGGCAAGGTATCCGCACCTGCCATCGCCAGCGACGGCAGGTACGGACAGGAGCCTTCACTCGATCACATCGAAATCCTTGAGATGCTCTTCCGAGAGTTCAAGCCCGAGGCCAGGTTTGTCGTCGTCCAGTTGCAGGTAGCCACCGACCGGCTGGGGTTCGCCCTTGAACACGTAATAGAAGAGCTCGTTGCCCACTTCCACGTCGAATACCGGGAAGAATTCGGCCATGGGCGAGGCGGTGCTGGCCATGGTCAGATGGTAGTTGTGCATCTGGCCGGCATGGGGGATGACCGGGACCGACCAGGCCTCCGCCAGGGCGTTGACCTTGCGTGCGGCAGTGATGCCGCCGACGCGATTGGTGTCGTACTGGATGACGTCCACGGCGCGGCGTTCGAGGAGGTCCTTGAAGCCGTAGGAGGTGAATTCATGCTCACCTCCGGAGATGGGCATGATGCCCATCTTCTTGAGTTCGACGTAGCCTTCGAGGTCGTCGGCGATGACCGGCTCTTCCAGCCAGCGCGGTTCGAACTCGGCCAGCTTGGGCAGCATGCGGCGGGCATATTCCAGGGTCCAGCCCATGTAGCACTCCAGCATGATGTCGACATCGGGACCGGCCAGCTCGCGCAGGGCACGCACCTGCTCAATGTTGCGCCGCATGCCGGCGGGGCCGTCCTTGGGACCGTAGCCGAATCTCATCTTGAGGGCATTGAAGCCCTGGCTGAGATAGCCCTGGGCCTCTTCCAGGAACAGGTCCAGGTTGTCGTTGGCATAGAGCTTGGAGGCATAGCAGGGGATCTTTTCCTTGGTGCGGCCGCCGAGGAGCTTGAACACCGGCTTGTTCACGGCCTTGCCCATCAGATCCCAAATTGCCAGGTCGACAGCGGAGATGGCGGCCATGCCGATACCCTTGCGACCCCAGGCATGGGTACGGCGGTACATCTTCTGCCAGAGGTATTCGTTGTCGAAGGGGTCCTGGCCCAGGACGATGGGCGTCAGGTACAGGTCGATGATCTCCTTGGCCACCCGTGGTGCCAGGGCGCAGTTGCCGAGGCCGACCAGGCCGCTATCGGTCTCGATCTCAACCACCAGCCAGCCGTGGAAGCGGAAGGAGCCCATGGCGTCCCCGCGCTCGTAGAGGATATCGGTGGCATTGGTACAGAAGTGCGCCTGAGGCGGGACAACCTTGCCTTTCCATTCGAAGACGCGGGTACGGACGCTGGTGATTTTCACAATGTGACTCCTGGATTCTTAGAGGTTCACGCCAAGGCGTGTAGTCGACTGTAGGAACTAGGCGACACCGGCACTAATCAATTCCTCGCATGCATCGATAACCTGAGGAAATGGCAAGTCCGCAATAGCTGTGAGAGCTGTTATGGCACCGGAATGGTCAGGGGAATGCGGTAGACCCGCTGGGCCGTACGCCAGAAGAAGGCTTCACGCTGAGCAGGTGTGTCCTGAGCGAGGAAGGCTTCGAAATGGGCGACCAGTTCGGTGTAGCCGATGCGCAGGCTGGCGACCGGGAAGTTGCTGGCGAACAGGCAGCGCTCGTGACCGAAGAGCTCCAGGGTGTCACGCACCAGACGGTAGTTCTGCTTCACGTCCCAGCCAGGTTCGGGCAGGCCGAACTCCGAGACCTTGACCGCGACGTGCGGCAGCCGTGCCAAGGCTTGCATACCCCTTCGCCATAGCGCCAAGCCCGTGGGGCTACGATCCCAGGGCAAACCCGTGTGATTGAGGACGACAGTCAGTTCGGGGTGGGCTGCGAGCAAGGCCGCAGCCTCCTCCAGGTGCCACCAGGGCACGCGCAGATCCCAGCTCAGGCCCAGCCGCTCAAGCAGCGCCAGCGCCGGATGCCAGGCCGGGTCCTGCAGGCTGCCTGGCTGGCCTCTAACCTGCTCGCTTTCGCCAGGGCTACGGGCGGTCAGCGGCTTGTAACGGATGCCTCGCAGCAGCGGGGACTGCCGGTGGGCCTCGAGTATTCCTTCCGCAGCGGGCGACAGTAGCGGCGCCCAGGCCACCAGCACGTTGGGCAGCCCGGTACGCGCCTGTTGCAGGGTCAGCCAGCGCGTTTCCGCCACCGGATCGGCGCGGGAGTGCTCGGCTTCGCAATGCACCGAGGCCAGTAGCCGGACACTGGCGGTATCGCGCCGGAAATCCTCGGGCAGATAGTTGCGGCGCAGGGCCCGATAGTCGCCGAGGAAGAAGCCCGGCTCGCCCTCCCCCTGCAGCCAGGGATAGTCGAGCCGGCCAAGGTCCCAGAGGTGGTGATGGGCATCGATCAGGACCCGCTGCGTCATGCCACTATGACCTGGGACACGTCGGGCTCCAGCAGGGTCTTGAAGTAGCGCCGCATCTGCCAGGTCTCCAGATCGAGCATGCCCACGCGTTGGTCCTTGAGAGTGACGAAGGCCAGGTCGCGGGTGGGATGCAGGCTCATGGCGATGGCGGTGCTCTCCAGCTCGATGCGCCCGAGCGGTTGTAGACGCTCGTCGAACACCGACAGCGAGGTTTCGCCGTAGTTGGTGACATAGAGACGGTCGCGGCGGTCACGATAGATGCGTGTCGGATCACGACCGGTGCGGCCGCGGGCGACGATTTCCAGACTCTGGGTATCGATGGCGACGATGCCGTCGTCGCCGCGGGTGCTCACATAGAGCAGGCACTCGTCACGGCTGAAGCAGTTGCCTTCCGGACGGTTGCCGGGCTGCAACGGTTCGGGAGCGCGAGTCGGATCCTGGGGCGCGAGGCGGGTAACGGTATTGCTCAGCAGGTTCAGCGCGAAGGCCGTCTCGCCATTGCGACTCAGGGCCACCAGGTGGCTCTTGTAGCCGCCCGAGGGTACGGCACGATCGGGGACGTCGCGGCGCTCCGGCTCGTCGAAGATCAGCAGGGTGGAATCGGCTTCACTGAGTACGTAGAGGCGCCCCTGTTCATCCAGCGCCAGGCCGTGGGGACGCCGATAGGGCCAGATATCCAGGGTCCGTACATGCTTGCGTGCCTGCAGGTCGATGACGAATACCGAGCAGCCGCCCTCGCCCTTGTGGCTCGAGGTTTCGATACCGTAGTGGCCGACATAGGCGTAGCGATTGGCGGCATCCACCACGAATTCGTGGGGAAACTCGGGTAGCTGGATGTGTTCGAGGGCATCGCCACTGTCGACATCGTAGAAGCTGAAGGTGTGGGCGCACTTCTCGACCAGCAAGAGGATTTCACGACTCATGGGTTCACTCCAGAGGAATTGAGGGGATCAGCGTTCGCAACGCCGGGGTAGCAGCAAGGCCAGCAGCGCCGCGGTCGCCAGGGAAATCGCCAGGCAGTACACGCCGGTACCCTGGTCGTAGCGCACGATGAGTACGCCGACCAGATAGGGTCCGCAGAAGCCGCCCAGGTTGCCCAAGGCATTGATCAGGCCGCGAGCGCCACCGGCGGCCTCGGCGCTGAACAGCCGCGGTGGGATGGTCCAGAAGACGCCTGCCGCGGACTGCAGGAAGAAGCCGCAGCCGACCAGGGCCGCATAGGCCAGCCACAGGTGCTCGTGCAGGGTGACGGAGAGGAACAGGCAGGCAGCGAAGCCGGCCAACGGCAGGCAGACGAAGAGACGCCGACGGCCAGTGCGATCCGACAGGTTGGAAAACAGGAACATGCCGGCCAGGGCGGCGAGATACGGCAGGATGGTCAGCATGCCGACCATGCCCATGCCACTGTGGGTGAGTTCCTTGAGGATGCTCGGCAGCCACAGGGTGTAGCCGTAGATGCCGAACTGATAGAAGAAGTTGACCGCGATGAGGTGCCAGAGCGTGCGCTCGGGCAGGATCTGGCTCAGGGACTGCTTGGCCTCGCCTTGGGCGCGTAGCCGCTGCTGTTCGGCACCCAGGGTGTGCACCAGGTAGTCGCGCTCGGCTGCGGATAGCCATTTGGCTTCCTGCGGACGGTCGCTCACCGTCAACCACCAGAGCACCATGACCAGCGCCGAGCCGATCCCGGCACTGATGAACAGCACGCGCCAGTCGAAGACGGCGATGATCCAGCCGGACAGCGGCGCGCTGAGGATGCCCGCCAGGGGGACGAACATGATGACGATGGCGTTGGCCCGGCCCCGTTCGTGGTCCGGGAACCAGTTGGCGATCATGGTCAGCACCACCGGCAGCATGCCACCCTCGGCCACGCCCAGGGCGAAGCGCAGGAACAGCAGCTCGTACTCGTTGCGTACCAGCCCGGTGAGCACCGAAATGATCGCCCAGGCCAGCAACGACCAGCCGATGAAGGCCTTGCCGCTGCCGTGCACGGCGATCTTGCCGCCGGGAATCTGCAGGAACAGATAACCGATGAAGAAGATGCCGCCGGCGAAGCCGACCATGCTGGCCGATACGCCCAGGTCGCTGGCCATGCCCCCGGGCATGGCGAAGGCGATGCTGATGCGGTCGACGTAGGACATGATGCAGGCGATGAGGATCGGCGGAATGACCCGCAACCAGCGCTGTTGGGTGACCTGCGCCTGGATGTGCGTGGACGCGGGCAAGCCGGACTCTTCGATGAGGCTGCTCATGAACGGGCCTCCGCGCTCAGCGAGACGGCCAATCGACGGGCGATGACATCCATGGTGACGCTCCTTTGTTGTTGTTATGGAGGAAAGGCTCTTCAGTGCTTCGCACGTCCCAGGCGGCAGGCGATTTCGAAGGCCTGGCGCGTGGCGCCGACGTTGGCGCGACCCTGGCCGGCGATGTCGAAGGCGGTGCCGTGGGCCGGGGTGGTGATGGGAATGGGCAGGCCACCCTGGACGGTGACGCCGCGGGAGAAGCCCATCAGCTTGATCGCGATCTGGCCCTGGTCGTGGTACATGGTGACCACCGCATCGAAGGCGCGAGCATCGCCCTGGACCTTGAGGAAGATGGTGTCGGCCGGATAGGGGCCGTCGGCGGCGATGCCCAGGGCCTTGGCGCGCTCCACCGCGGGACCGATCAGATCCAGCTCCTCGCGCCCAAAGCTGCCGTTGTCGCCATTGTGCGGATTGAGGCCGCAGACACCGATGCGCGGCCGGGCGAGACCACTGCGCTTGAGTTCGTTGTCGATCAGTTGGATGGCCTCGATCACCCGCTCCTGGCTGAGCAGGCCGGGCACCTCCTTGAGCGCGACGTGGGAGGTCACCCGCGAGGTCCAGAGGTCGTCCAGCACGTTGAACTCGCAGAAGGGCCCCCGGTAGCCGAGGTGTTCGGCGAACCAGTGCAGCTCGTCGTTGTGGCCCATGCCGGCCAGGTGCAGCGAGGTCTTGTTCAGCGGGCCGAAGAGGATGGCATCGGTGTGACCGGCCTGGGTCAAGTCCAGGGCGACGGCCAGGGTATCCAGGCTGTAGCGACCACCGACGACACTGGCCTCGCTGCGTGGAAAGCTACCCTCGGCAGCACCGCGAAAGGGATACAGCAGCGGAACGTCGTCCTGAAAATCAAGGGTGTCCAGGCGGTCGATGCGCCGATAGGGATACTCGCAACCGGCGATGCGCATGCCGGTGCGGGCTTCTTCCTCATCGGCGATCAGTACCATGCGAGCGCGGCTGCGCACCTCGGGATCGGTCAGCAGCCGGGCAATGAGTTCCGGGCCGATGCCGGCGGGGTCGCCCAGTACCAGGGCCAGGCGGGGAAGCGTTGGGGTGCTCATAGAGGAATCCTCAGGACAGGGAGGGAGGCACGGAGGCAGGAGGCTCCGTGGTGAGAGTCGCGAGCTCTGGCCAGAGGTATCCGGTCGATAACCTTGGGATATGGCACGGGGAAACGCATTCGCACGAGGTGACGGGCGTCGAGGCGCTGCTGGCCGACATGCCGTGGAGAAAGGAGCTCATGGCGAGGCTCTGCGTTGTTGTTTTCATGAGTCCGACTATCACCAGTGGCTGCTATAACCGTCCAATCAAAGCTGTTCATAGGTGCATAGCCTGAGGTTATGTCTAGCCTGGGCCTCAGCCGCGCTAGGCAGCCTGGAAAAAGCCGGCGCATACTCGGCGGATAGTCGCGCTAACAAGAAGCCCGCCGATGATCGATTTGCGTCAGATGCGCCAGTACGTAGCCGTGGCCGAGACCCTCAACTTCCGGCGCGCAGCCGAGCGCCTCAACATGGCCCAGCCACCGCTGAGTGCGGCGATTCGCCGAATCGAGGAGGATCTGGGGGTGGTCCTGTTGGAGCGCGACAATCGCTCCACGCGGCTCACGGCAGCCGGTAGCCTGTTCCTGCTGGAAGCCCGGCGTACCCTGGCCCAGGCCGAACGCGCCTGCAGCGCGGCGCGCCAGGCGGCTGCCGGCCTGACCGGGTCGTTGCGGATCGGCTGCGTCGACAGTCAGGTCGGTGGCCTGCTGCCCCGGTTGTTGCGCCACTATCGCGCGCACCATCCTTCCGTCGATATCCAGTTGCTGGAAGCGACGCCGCCGGAGCAGTTGGAGCTGCTCGGTCAGGATCGCCTCGATGCCGGGGTGCTGGTCTTGCCCGTCGCCGACGCCGGGGATATCCAGTTCGATCCGCTGTTCGAGGATCGCCTGGTGGTGGCCCTGCCCCTGGGGCATCACCTGGCCGAGCGACCCACCTTGAACCTCGCCGATTGTGCCGCGGAGCCCTGGATCCTGTTCGCGCCCCATGATGGCCCGGGCATGTATGCCCGCATCATGCTCGGCTGTGCCGACGCGGGCTTCGTACCGCGCGTGGCCCAGCATTCGCGGCAGATGCAGACCACCGCCGGCCTGGTCGCCGCGGGCCTCGGCATCGCCCTGATGCCGCGCCAGTACGCCCGGCGCCACGCCGCGGAACTGGCCTGGCGCGAACTCGAAGGCGTCGGTGCACCGCTGCCCTATGCGCTGGCGCTGGCCTATCGCGAGCCCTCGCCTTGCGTGCAGGCCCTGCGTGAAGAGGCGCAGGCCCTGCTGGCGCCCTCGCCTGAGCCGGATCAAATCGATGCGACGACGACTCATCCCAGCGAATGCGCGGGCCGGTCGAAGGCCAGCCGATAGAGCGAAGTGGTCGCCAGGATGTAGAGCGCCCGCTCGTGCTCGTCGAAGGTCAGGTTGCCGACCATCTCGGGCACCGCGATGAGCGCCAACCGGGTGCCGTCGGGATGATAGACCTGCACGCCACAGGCGCTACTGGTATAGAGCCAGCCATTGCGCGACACCCGGAAGCCATCCGGCAGGCCAGGCGCTATCTCGGCGAAGACCCGTGGATTGGCCAGCGAGCGTCCACCGACGACGTCGAAGGCGACGATGCGATGGTGCCCGTCAACGCGCCGGGCGGCCGAGGTGTCGGAGACGTAGAGGATGCTTTCGTCTGGCGAGAAGGCCAGGCCATTGGGGTCCTCGACGAAGTCGCTGACCACATCCAGCTGGCCGTCCGCGGGGTCGTAGCGGAACACGTACTGGTGACGTTGTTCCTGGGGCGCTACCTGGCCTTCCCGGTCGGAGAGGATGCCGTAGGGCGGATCGCTGAACCAGATCGTCCCATCACGCTTCACCACCAGGTCATTGGGCGAGTTGAGACGCCGGCCCTGGTAGCGGTCGACCAGGACTTCCTCGGTCGCGGCCAGGCGACCGTTCCGGCATGGCGTGCGCAGGATCGCTCGGTGACCGTGGGAGCAATGCAGGACCGATCCGTCCGCCGCTAGGGTATGGCCATTGCTGAAGCCGACCGACTGGCGCCAGACGCTCAGGCCAGCGGCTGCACTCCAGCGCAGCATGCGGTTGTTGGGGATATCGCTCCAGAGCAGCGCCTGCTCGGCGGGCAGCCAGACCGGCCCTTCACTCCAGAGCGCACCACTGGCGAGACGCTCCAAGGGGCTGCAGGCGTATTGCAGAGCCGCGGCTCGGTCATCGAACAGAATGATGGTGGCTTCCGACATCGGAACACTCCTCGATCGATCAAACGAAAGGCCAGATGCAAGAGATGCAGCCCAGGGCGAACAGGCTGGCCAGGGTGGTGAGCAGGGTCCAGCTGCGCAGGCCGTCGGCGACACTCAAGCCAAGCAGGCGGGTGACGATCCAGAAGCCAGCATCGTTGACGTGGGACAGACCGATGCCACCCGCCCCCATGGCCAGCCCGACCAACGCGGTCTGGTTGGGGCTCAGCCCCAGGGTCTGGATCATTGGCAGGACGATACCGGCGGTGGTCATCAGGGCCACGGTAGTGGGGCCCTGGGCGGCTCTGATCATCAGGGTGATGAGGTAGGCCAGCAGCAGGATCGGCAGCCCCGTGGCCTGCATGGCCTTGGCCAGCGCCGCGCCTATGCCGGTCTGCACCATGATGTTGGCGAAGGCGCCGCCGGCACCGGTGATGAGGATGATCATGGCGATGCCGGGGATGGCGGCGGCCAGTTGCGTCGACACGTCCCGCAGCGCCATGCCCCGTGCCAATCCCAGCAACCACATGGCGAGAAAGACGTCCACGAGCAGGGCCACATAGGGCACCCCCAAGACTTCCAGGGTGGCGCGCAGCGCCGGTGGCACCGGCAGGCTGGGGGCCAATACGCCCAGCAGGATCAACAGGATGGGACAGATGATGACCAACACCACCCGCCCCGGCCCCGCCGCGGGTCGCTCCTCCAGCGGTCCGGCGACCGGACCGTGGGGCTCGCTGGCCGGCGCGGTGACCCGGTAGGCACGTTCGAACAGGCGCCGGCCAGTGATCAGCAGCAGCACGCAGGTGACGGCGGCGATCGGCAAACCGAAGGCGAGCACCCGCCCCACCTCCACACCGAACGCCGTGGCGACGGCTACCGCGCCCGGGTGGGGCGGTAGCAGGGCATGTACCACCAGCAAGACGCCACACATGGGCAAGCCGAGGCGATACAGCGGCCAGTGCCGCTCGGCGGCCAGCCCCATGGCCAGCGGCATGAGCATGATGACGCCCACCTCGAAGAACACCGGCACGCCGACCGCGAAGGCTGCCAAGCCCAACGCCAGCAATACACGATGACTACCCAGGCGGATGACCAATAGCCGCGACAGTACCGTGGCGCCACCGGAGATTTCGATCATCCGGCCCACCATGGCCCCCAGCGCGATGATCACAGCGATGTGTCCCAGCGTCTTGCCCAGGCCGCCCTCCACGGCGTGAGCCAGTTGCGCCGGCGCGACGCCGGAGACCAGGGCGGTCGCCGTGGCTACGCTGATCAAGGCGATGAAAGGCGGCAACTTCAGGGGAATGATCAATATCAACAGCGACAGGATAGATAACAAACCGATCAACAGCAGAGTGGTCGTCGTCATGGCACGCTCTTTTTATTGTAAGGAAGGACAAAACATCGAATTGAAGCCCTAGCTACCGCGAACGAACTTGGCAGGAGACCGAGTTTTCTCTGGAATGAACGTCTCACGTTCGGCGTGGCGGAATACGCCCCAGCCTATGGGCCTCAGGCGATTACCGGGATGACAGTCAGCCGGCCCCCAGATGGCCTGGTAGGTGTCCAGGCAACCACACCGCCGCTGCAGGGTGATGACCAGAACGATCAAGGCGGTCCACCAGAGGATCAACAGCAGGAACATCCAGCGCGGTGCATCGACCGTAGCCAGGCCAGCCAGAACCACGGGTACGGACAGCACCAGGGCCAACCAGCCCAGGGTCTTGTGGACATACTCGAAGACCAGGCGGCGCCGGGTCATGAGGTAGTGGTCTCCCGGGACCCCCGGTCCACCCTTGCTACCCCTCAAGCGCCCGCCGACGACCTGGATGACCACCCCGGCGACCAGACTCCAGCCACCCACCGCATGCCAGTGCGCCAAGCTCGACGCCCCCTGGGCGACAATCACGATGAGCCCAAGCGCCAGCAACATCAGCAGGCTGCCGAGGCTTTGCAACAGCAGATGCAGACGCCACCAGAACTTGTTATCCAGCTCTTCCGGCCAGCGCTGCCGAGGCGTGACCTTGGCGTAGCGGGCGATCAGGATGCCGGCGGGAAACAACAGCCCCCAGGCCATTACCATAAGCCGTCCATGCCAGGCTTCGAGCTGGGTCAGATGATGTTCGCCGGCTCCGGAGAGTGGCTGCCATAGCCAATCATGGCCAGCCAAGGGGATACCCAGCGCAAGCACCACCAGGGTAGCTACCCCCGCAGCGCACAGAGCCGGATGAATTCGAGTCACCATCGCTCACCTCGGTGGCTGGCGAGCAGACCCTTTCCAGGCGCCTACCTACCCGCCATCGCGGGATAGCTCCCACGATATTGATTGTTTTTATTCTTCGCCGAAGACGGACATCATCGCGGCATACCCAAGACGAAAAAGTTGTCTTGCTGCCCTGAGCATCAGATAAAACCGGCGGCCTGCCCAATACTTTTGAACAGCCGGATAGATATTAAAAAAGTATCAGTAGCGACAAGCGAAAATTCTTCCCTTACAAACAAAGAGAAACCGTGGGGCCGGCTATTAAAGACAATAAAAAAGAACTTCCGCAGCGGTAAAAACCACTACGGAAGTTCGACTCAACAGGAAGTTGAGCAGCGGCTGCTCAGGCTGCGGGTACGCTCAGGGCGCGCCCCTCGGCTAATGGCCGGTAGAGGCGCTGGGCGGTGTCGTGGAACAGCTGGCGTTGACGCACGGCCGGCAGCTCTGACACCAGGCGCTTGAAGCCGCCGAAGATCGTATCGAAGCTACCGCAGAGCCGATCCACCGGAAAGTTGCTGGCGAACATGGCGCGCTCGGGGCCGAAGATGGCGATGGCCTCGCGGACGATCCAGGCGTTGTCCTCGGGGCGCCAGGGCTGACCGGCAAGACCCAGACCGGAGATCTTCAGCGCTACGTTGGGCCACTCGGCCAGCCGGGCCAGGGCGGCGCGCCAGGCGGCCAGACCCGCGGCGCTGCGGTCGGAGGGTAGCCCCGTGTGGTTGAGGATGAGTTGTATGGCCGGGAAGTCCCGGGCCAGGCGGCAGGCCTCGTCGAGATTCCACCAGGGCGTCTGCAGATCGAAGTGCAGGCCGTGCTGCTGCAACTCGGCATAGCCACGCCGCCAACGCTCGTCGCTCATCAGGGTGTGCTGGCTGCCGACCTCTTCAGGGCGGGTGGGGCCACCGGGCTTGTGTCTCACGCTGCGCACCCGCGCGAAGGCGGCCTGGGCGGCGAGCAGCTCGGCGACATCCTCGGCGTCCAGCCAGGCCTGGGCGACCACGGCGTTGGGTACGCCGTGGCGGCGAGCCAGGTCGTGGATGTAGCGGGTCTCGCCCAGGGAATCGCGGGGGTCCCACTCGGCCTCGACGTAGACGGTCTGGACCACGTCGTGGCCGGCGGCGTCGGCGAAGTAATGTTCGGGCAGGTAGTCGCCCTTGATGGCGCTGTAGTCACCATAGCGGAACGGGATGGTCTCCACGCCGGACAGCCAGGGGTGGAAGTTACGCCCCGGCTCCCAGAAGTGGTGATGGGCGTCGATGATGGGTCCGCTGTAGAGCTCAGCCATGGGTCACCTCCCGTTCGTCCAGGCCGATCAGCAGGGTGCCGAGGATGAACAGCCCTGAGCAAAGGGCGAAGAAGCCCAGCACCGCCGGATAGCCGCCCAAGTGCTGCAGCAGCAGGCCGACCAGGATGGGCACGGCGATACCGCCGAGGCTGCCGGCCAGGTTCATCACCCCGCCGATCAGCCCGACCCGCGCCGGCGCCGCCAGCAAGGCCGGGAAGCTCCAGTAGAGGCTGCCCCACATGAGGAAGAAGGCGGTCAGGGACAGCAGCCCCACTGCGGCATAGGGATTGGTCAGCAGCGGCAGCAGCAGGAAGGCCGCCAGCGCCACCAGGCCGGAACAGGACAGCAGTCCCTTGGCGGCGAGCCCACGACGCACGCCCTGGCGCACCAGCAGGTCGCACAGGAAGCCACCGACCAGGGAACCGGCCGCGCCGCAGAGGAAGATGACGAAGGTGGCGGCACCGATGCCCTTGATGTCGAAGCCGCGAGCCTGGGCCAGGTAACTGGGCCCCCAGGTCAGCAGGCCGAAGAAGACCATGGCCCAACTGGCGCGGCCGAGCAGGATGCCGGCCAGGGAGCGACGGGCGATACCGAGGCCCTGAGCGCCAGCCTTGGCGGACTGGGCCACGGAAGTGGTACGGCCTTCGTTGATGCGCTCCAGTTCAGCGGCGTTGACCCCCGGGTGGGTGGCCGGGTCGTCGCGCAGGTAGCGCCAGGCGAGCCAGGCCATGGCCAGGGTGGCGATACCGGCGACGAAGAACGCGGTACGCCAGGAGCCGAAGACGGCGATCAGGTAGGCGATGATCAGACCGCCCAAGGCCACGCCCAGCGGACCGCCGCAATCCATCAGCACCGCACCGCGCCCGCGCTCGCTGGAGGCCAGCCACAGGGAATTGAGCTTGCCACCGGCCGGGAACAGCGGTGCCTCGGCGGCACCCAGGGCGACCCGGGCGAAGATCAGCGACAACCCGCCGGTGGCGAAGGCCGCGAGAGTCTGGAAGACACCCCAGAGCCCGGTGGACCAGCCGATCACCCGGCGCGGGCCGTAGCGGTCGATCAGCCAGCCGCCGGGAATCTGCAGCAGGGCGTAGGCCCAGAAGAAGCTGCTGAGGATCAGCCCCTGGACGGCCGGCGTCAGCTGGAATTCGCGGGCGATGGTGGGCATGGCGATGGACAGGGACACCCGGTCCACCAGGTTGATGACGGTCAGGCCGAAGATGATGGCGAAGATGCGCCAGCGGACCCGGGAGGCGCGCAGCGCCGTAGGGATGGCGACGGTATCCGCGACAGCGGTGGAACGAGACGTCGAGAGCATGGCGTGACCCCTGGGATTGTTGTTATGGGCGTTCAGCGACCGACTGGCAGGGTCGACTATCCGGCGTGAGGTGATAACCGTCCAATGCAAATAAGGCGATGAGGATATAAGCCCAGGAAATAGGTCCGTCCGGCTACGAGCCAGCAAACCCTCTGCGACGCGGCATCCAGCGAAGCGGCCTTTTCAGGCATAACCCCAGGCTATCGAGGCATGTCTATTTTTGAGTGGTCAGCTCCAACGAGGGCTGCGCAGACTCAGCCTCACTAAAACAACGACAAGAAAGAGGAAATCCCATGCGCAGCCCCTCCCTGCTCGCCGCCCTCCCCCTAGGCTTTCTCGCCGTGGCCGCGCCAATGGCGCACGCGGCTTGGCAACCGGAGGGCAAGGTAGAGATCGTAGTCGCCGGCGGCCCCGGTGGCGGTACCGATCAGCTCGGCCGGCTGATCCAGTCGATCATCACCCAGCACCAGTTGCTCGATGCCAGCACCGTGGTGATGAACAAAGGGGGCGGCAACGGCGCCGAGGCCTTCCTGGAGATGAAGCTGGCCAAGGGCGAGGCCGACAAGCTGGTCATCGCCACCAACAACGTCTACCTGCTGCCGCTGACCGCCAAGCTCGGCTATCAGCTCGCCGACCTCACCCCGGTGGCGGCCATCGCCGAGGATGACTTCATCCTCTGGACCTACGCCGACGCGCCCTGGAAGGACGCCCGCGGCTATGTCGACGCCATCAAGCAGGACCCGGCCGGCAAGCGCATGGGCGGCAGCCAGTCCAAGGATGTCGACCAGACCCTGACCCTGCTGCTCAATCGCACCGAGGGCACCAAGCTCACCTACATCCCCTTCAAGAGCGGCAGCGAGGCGGCCACCCAGCTGGCCGGCAAGCACATCACCTCCAACGTCAACAATCCCAGCGAGAGCCTGAGCCAATGGCGCGGCGGCCAGGTGGAGCCGCTGTGCGTATTCAGTCAGAACCGCATGGCCTATACCGCCAAGGTCACCGAGACCCGCGCCTGGTCGGACGTACCCACCTGCAAGGAGCAGGGCTTGGGCATTGACCAGTACCGCTTCCCGCGCACCGTGCTGCTGCCGGGCGGGGTCAGCGAGGAGCAGCGAGCTTTCTATGTGGCGCTGTTGCGCAAGGTCAGCCAGACCCCGGAATTCAAGGCCTACATCGAGCGCAACGCCCTGGTGCCGACCTTCCTCGAAGGCCAGGCGCTGCAGGACTACATCGCCCAGGACACCGCCCGCGTCACCCCGGTGTTCGAGGACGCGGGCTGGCTCAAGCGCTGATCGGCGCACCGACACAGGAGAGACGGCCATGGCCGGAGATTCCCTGATCGCCACCCGCTGGGTGGAATTGGGCCTGGCGGGCTTTACCGCCGGGCTCGGCGGCATCGTGATGATCGGCAGTCTGGAACAGGGCATCGGTTGGGGCGATGCCGGTCCGGAACCGGGTTATTTCCCCTTCTACATCGGCCTCTTGCTGGCCCTGGCCAGCCTGGCCACGGCGCTGCAGACCCTATGGCGCTGGCAGGCGCTGCGCACGGCCTTCGTCGAGCGCGCCGCCTTCGGCCAGGTGCTACGGGTATTCCTGCCGATGCTGGCCTTCGTCGTCGCCCTGCCGCTGCTCGGTCTCTATCTCACGGCCTTCCTGTTCATCGCCTGGTTCATGGCGCGGGATCGGCAGCGGCAAAGACGCTATGGCGTCTGGCAGATCCTGGCGACCGCCGGCGGCGTGAGCCTGGCCAGTTACCTGATCTTCGCCCTCTGGTTCAAGGTGCCGCTGGATGCGGGTCCCCTGGCCGACCTCGCCCGCCTGCTGAGGACCCTGTCATGAGCGAATTCGATTCCCTGATGCACGGGATGGGCATGATCCTGTCCTTCCACCATATCGCGCTGATGGTGATCGGCGTGTTGCTCGGTATCCTGGTCGGGGTGCTGCCCGGCCTGGGCGCGCCCAATGGCGTCGCCCTGCTGCTGCCCCTGACCTTCACCATGAGCCCCACCTCCGCCATCATCCTGCTCTCCTGCATGTACTGGGGCGCGCTGTTCGGCGGTTCCATCACCTCCATCCTGTTCAACATCCCGGGCGAACCCTCGTCGGTGGCCACCACCTTCGATGGCTATCCC
Source organism: Pseudomonas oryzihabitans (assembly GCF_006384975.1). Lineage (NCBI taxonomy): Bacteria > Pseudomonadati > Pseudomonadota > Gammaproteobacteria > Pseudomonadales > Pseudomonadaceae > Pseudomonas > Pseudomonas oryzihabitans. The sequence goes on along the minus strand of NZ_CP021645.1, from coordinate 689,650 downwards.
CTGGCGCGCCAGGGGCGTGCCGGCGAGGCCCTGACGGCGGCCTTCACCTCGGCGCTGCTGGGGGCCCTGGTCGGGGTGCTGTTGCTGACCTTCCTCTCTAGCCGCATCGCCGCCTTCGCCATGGAATTCAGCTCGCCGGAATTCTTCGCCGTCTACCTGCTGGCCTTCTGCACCTTCATCGGCATGAGCAAGAATCCGCCGCTGAAGACGGTGGCGGCTATGATGATCGGCTTCGCCATGGCGGCGGTGGGCATGGATACGGTGTCCGGCAACCTGCGCCTGACCTTCGACCAGCCGGCGCTGCTCTCGGGCATCAGCTTCGAGGTGGCGGTGATCGGCCTGTTCGGCATCGGCGAGATCCTCTGCACCGTGGAGGAAGGCCTGGTCTTTCGTGGCGAGCAGGCACGCATCACCCTGAGGACCGTGCTCGCGACCTGGAAGCAGCTGCCGCGCTATTGGCTGACCTGGCTGCGCAGCGCCCTGGTCGGTTGCTGGATGGGCGTGACCCCGGGCGGCCCCACGGCGGCCTCCTTCATGAGCTACAGCCTGGCCCGGCGCTTCTCGAAGAATCGCGACGGCTTCGGCAAGGGCGAACTGGAAGGGGTGATCGCCCCGGAGACCGCCGATCACAGCGCCGGCACCAGCGCCCTGCTACCCATGCTGACCCTGGGCATTCCCGGTTCGGCCACCGCGGCGGTGATGCTCGGTGGCCTGATGATCTGGGGCCTGCACCCCGGCCCGACGCTGTTCGCCGAACAGCATGACTTCGTCTGGAGCCTGATCGCCAGCATGTACCTCGGCAACGTGGTCAGCCTGATCGTGGTGCTGGCGACGGTACCGCTGTTCGCCGCCATCCTTCGCATCCCCTTCTGCATCATCGCGCCCATCATCTTCACCGTCTGCGTGATCGGCGCCTACTCGGTGCACAACAGCCTGTTCGACGTCTGGCTGATGCTCGGCTTCGGCCTGCTCGGCTATGCCTTCAAGAAGCTCGGCTATCCCATCGCCCCGCTGGTGCTGGCGGCGGTGCTGGGCGACAAGGCCGAGGACGCCTTTCGCCAATCGATGCTGTTCTCCGATGGCCAGCTGGGCATCTTCTGGTCCAACCCCCTGGTGGGCAGCCTGACCACCGCCGCCCTGCTGATGCTCTGCTGGCCGCTGCTGGCACGGCTGCTCCAGGTCGCGCGTCGAGGACAACCCCAAGCCAAGGTACGACCCTCGTGAACATCCCCGTCTGGCGTGGGCAGGCCGCGCCAGACGCCGGCTTTTGCGCTAACGTAGCCAGCTCCTCAGCCCCACGGCGCGCCCGCATGACCCGCATTCCCGACGCCCACACCATCCATAGCCGCCTGCGTCTGCGCCAGTTGCGCCTGGTGCTGGCCCTCGCGGAATTCGGCTCGCTGCGCCGCGCCGCCGACGACATCGGCATGACCCAACCGGCGGCCACCAAGATGCTCCACGAGATCGAGAGCCTGCTGGGTGTCGAACTGTTCGAGCGCTTGCCGCGCGGCATGCGCGCCACGGCCTTCGGCGAGACGGTGATCTACTACGCGCGCATGGTCTTCGCCGAACTCTCGGGCATGCGCGAAGAACTGGTGGCCCTGGAATCGGGCAATCTCGGCCGCGTCGCGGTGGGTGCCATCCCGGCGCTGGCCTCGGGGCTGCTGACCCGCACCATCGCCACGCTCAAGCAGAGCCATCCGCGGCTGTCCATGTCGATCCAGGTGGATACCAGCGATGTGCTGGTCCAGGCGCTCTTGCAGGACCAGTTGGACGTGGTGCTCGGCCGCATCCCCACCGGCACTCGCGCCGAGGAGCTGCTGTTCGACAGCCTCGGCGAAGAGGTGCTCTGCGTGATCGCCGGGGCGCAGAATCCGCTGGCCCAGGCCACTCACCTCACCTGGGGCGAATTGCAGGAGCACACCTGGGTGCTGCAACAGCATCCCAGTCCGATGCGCGCCATCATCAACCAGGCCTTCCACGATGCACGGGTCGATATCCCCGGCAGCATCGTCGAGACCACCTCCATCATGACCCTGCTGGCGCTGGTCCAGCAGACCGACATGCTTGGGGTCACGCCGCTGTCGGTGGTCAACGACTATCCCGGCCGCCACCTGCTGGCGGTGCTACCCATTGCCTTCGAGCCGCGACTGCCTCCCTATGGCCTGATCCGTCGGCGCCACCGGGTGCAATCCTCGGCCATGCAGACCTTCATGGCGGCGGTACGCAGCGAACACGGACGCCTGCGCCACGACGAGGGCTAGCTGCCAGCGTTGCCGTCCTGCCACTGACCGCTGTTCGCCCATAAAGCCTGGCCAGACGCCTCGCTTGGCCCATGCATTGCAAACCCCTGCTCAGAGCCGTCCAACAGCGGCCAAGAACGAGCCCTGTTACCCGATCACTATCCGCTGACTGCAGTGACTATCCGTTTACTGCAGTGGGTGGGGAACAAAAGGGTGCAGGGGGCCACGCCTGTGTGCAAGGAGGTAACAATGCTCCATGAGTCCGCACCTTCCGAGAGCGGTGAGCGCTTTCGCCAGACCAGCCTGTTCTGTTCGAACAGCCTGCAATTCCTGGTCGCCGATCGTGATGCGGCCTGCCAGGGTGTCAGCAAGGTGTTCAAGCCCCACGAGCTGAAGCCGGTGCACCGCGGCGACAGCGTCAGCGCCAGCCTGCACCACGTCAGCCGCGGGCGGCTGTCGCTCAATCGCCTGGAATACGGCACCGACGTCGACATCGATCCGCAGTGCCTGCAGGACTTCTATCTCATCCAGATCCCCCTCGCCGGTGGCGCCGACATCCATTGCGGGGCGATGGACTTCCAGTCCTCACCGCACCTCGCCGCCCTGCTCTCGCCGGAATTACCGGTGCGCATGAGGTGGTACGGCGGTGCCGCCCAGTTGGTGCTGCGCTTGGAGCGGAGCGACCTGGAACATCATTGCGCCCAGCACCTGCCCCAGCAGGGCCGCCTGCCGCAATTCGATCCGCGCCTGGACCTGCGCCAAGCCGGCGGCAGCTACTTCCTGCAGTTGCTCGGCCTGCTCATGGAGGGCCTGGCGGACCCGGCGCATCCTATCCACCAGCCGCTGGTGCTCAAGCAATTCGAATCCTCCCTGCTCAACGCCCTGCTCTATGGCCAGCCGCATTCGCTGCATGGCCAGCTGGAAGGCACGCGGGAGCGCAATGTCTCGCCCTACTTCATCAAGCGCATCGAGGCCTACATCGCCGAGCACCTGCACGAGCCGCTGAGCGTGGAAACCCTGGCCGAGCACGGCGGCGTCAGCGTCCGCACCCTGTTCGCCGGCTTCCGCACCTATCGCGGCACCACACCGATGCACTACCTTCGCGACCTGCGCCTGGAGCGGGTGCATGAAGAGCTGCGCAGCGGGCGAGTGGAGTCGGTGACGGACACCGCCTACAAGTGGGGCTTCGCCCACCTCGGCAGGTTCGCTCAGGAATACAAGCGCCGCTACGGCGAGTCTCCCTCGGAAACCCGCCGTTTTCGCGGCGCGCTCTCCGGCTAGTCGAGACGCCGTCCCGCCAGGGTCTGGGACGGCGTCTCGCCGAACGCCTGGCGGTAGTCACTGGCGAAGCGCCCCAGGTGCTCGAAGCCCCAATCCAAGGCAATGCGCGAAACGCTGGCGCCCTCACGACGCGCCAGCAGCAGGCGCCGAACCTCTTCCAATCGTAGCCGTTTGAGATAGGCCATGGGTGGCTGGCCGTGATAGCGGCGGAAGCTGGCGTAGAGCTTGGCGCGGGACACCCCGGCCACGCGTTCCAGGCTCTCCAGCGAGGGATTCTCCCGCGCATGGGCTTCGAGATAACGCCGCGCCCGCAGGAGAAACTCGGGGTAGCCGGTCCCCACGCCTTCCTCCAGAGCCGCGGAGTAGTTGTGCGGCTGGGCCAGCAGCAGGCCCTTGAGCAGCATCACCTCCAAATCGTTGGCCAGCGCCGGCTGGCCGTAGAGCGCCTGGACAGCGCTCCATCCATCCAGCAATTGGCGCACACCCTGCCACCAGGCTGCGACCGCCGGGCGCGCCAGTTCCATCTCGCCGGCAAAGCTCAGGGGCGCCGCCAAGGGCCGGCCCAGCAGGCCCTCCGCCACCTCCTGCAGGGCCTCGCGGCGGATCACCACCTGCAGCTTGAGGCAGTCGGCGGCCATGTCCAGCCGCTGCCATTCATGGGGCGCGACGACCATTCCGCACTGGCTGTCGGAGCGCACGCGCGCGCCGCGGCTGGCGAGCGACTGGCGGCCCTGCAGCGGCAGGCTGAGGCTATAGGCATCCAGGGCGTCGATGCCGATCTGCACCGCAGCGCCATAGCCGATCCGCCCCAGCACCGTGGCCCGGCCCGGCAGTCGCAGCCCTTGGTGGTGGAAACTCAATTCGGCGCCGCTGCGGGTTTCCAGGCGATGCGGACCGGCCATTGCGCTCATCCAGCGACAGGCCTCGGCGACCTGGCCACTATGCGTCTGCACCTCGAAATTCGTCTGCTGCATGCTGGTCTCCTCCGCTGGCTGGTTCCATGCTGCACGCCGCGTGCCGCCGCCACTATCCGCAGAGTGCAGGCCAGTCCGGCGAGCGAAAAAATTCGGCTAGCGATCAGCGAAAAAGCGGATAGAGGGGTTGGGGTGGCGGGGCTTCAATCGAGGCGAGTCTCACCCTAGAGGACACCCCTGATGAGCATCCGCAGCATTGCCCAATGGCAGGACTACATCCAAGGTTGCCTGGACTTCCGTCCGGCCGACGGCGTCTATCGCATCGCCCGCGATCTCTTCACCGAACCCGAGCTGTTCGAGCTGGAAATGGAGCTGATCTTCGAGAAGGTCTGGATCTATGCCTGCCACGAAAGCGAGATCGCCAAGCCCCACGACTTCGTCACGATGCGCGCCGGGCGCCAACCGCTGATCATCACCCGCGATGGCAACGGCGAGCTGCATGCGCTGATCAACGCCTGCCAGCACCGCGGCGCCACCCTCACCCGCGTGGCGCGCGGCAACCAGTCCACCTTCACCTGTCCGTTCCACGCCTGGTGCTACAAGAGCGACGGCCGCCTGGTGAAGGTCAAGGCACCGGGCGAATACCCCGATGGCTTCGACAAGGCCACCCGCGGCCTGAAGAAGGCGCGCATCCAGAGCTACAAGGGCTTCGTCTTCGTCAGCCTGGACACCCAGGGCAGTGACTCCCTGGAAGACTACCTGGGCGATGCCAAGGTGTTCTTCGACATGATGGTGGCCCAGTCCCCCACCGGTGAGCTGGAGATCCTGCCGGGCAAGTCCACCTACACCTACGACGGCAACTGGAAGCTGCAGAACGAGAACGGCCTGGACGGTTATCACGTCAGTACCGTGCACTACAACTACGTCTCCACCGTGCAGCACCGCCAGCAGGTCAATGCCGAGAAAGGCAGCGCCAGCAGCACCCTGGACTACAGCAAGCTCGGCGCCGGCGATGCCGAGACCGACGATGGCTGGTTCTCCTTCAAGAACGGCCACAGCCTGCTGTTCAGCGACATGCCCAACCCCGCCGTGCGCCCCGGCTACGCCAGCGTCATGCCGCGCCTGGTGGAGGAATACGGCCAGGCCCGCGCCGAATGGATGATGCATCGCCTGCGCAACCTCAACATCTACCCCAGCCTGTTCTTCATGGACCAGATCAGCTCCCAGCTGCGCATCGTGCGGCCGCTGGCCTGGAACAAGACCGAGATCATCAGCCAGTGCATCGGCGTCAAGGGCGAGGCCCCGGCCGACCGCACCAATCGCATCCGCCAGTTCGAGGACTTCTTCAACGTCTCGGGCATGGGCACGCCCGACGACCTGGTGGAATTCCGCGAGGCCCAGCGTGGCTTCCAGGCCCGCCTGGAGCGCTGGAACGACATCTCCCGCGGCCATCACCGCTGGACCGCCGGCCCCACCGTGAACAGCGAGGCCCTGGGCATCCAGCCGGTGCTCACCGGTACCGAATTCACCCATGAAGGCCTCTATGTGAACCAGCATGGCGCCTGGCAGCGCTTCCTGCTCGATGGCCTGGCGCTCAAGGCCCTGCAACCGACGGAGGTGTCGGCATGAATCCGAACCTGCAATACGCCGTGGAACAGTTCCTCTATCGCAAGGCCGCGCTCTGCGATGCCCAGGACTGGGACGCCTACCTGGAGTTGTTCGATGCCGGCAGCGTCTTCCACCTGCCGCAGTGGGTCAGCGAGCACGAATACGTGCAGGACCCCACCCAGGGACTCTCCTACATCTACTACGCCGATAGATCCGGCCTGGAGGACCGGGTGTTCCGCCTGCGCACCGGCAAGTCGGCTGCCTCCACGCCGCTGCCGCGCACCCTGCACCAGATTAGCAACGTGCGCGTCGCCCACCGTGACGATGGGCAACTGGAGGTCCGCGCCGGCTGGCAGACGCTCTATACCCGGCATGGCGTCTCCGAGCAGTTCCATGGCCAGGTGACCTATCACCTGCGCGAGGTGGGCGGCGATTTCCGCATTACCCGCAAGCACGTGCTACTGCTCAACGACACCATCAACTCCGTGCTCGACTTCTACCATCTCTGAGGCCACCGCCATGAGCCACAACGTCGCTCTGAGCTTCGCCGACGGCAAGACGCTGTTCATCGCGGTGAAGCCCAACGAATTGCTGCTGGACGCTGCCCTGCGCCAGGGCATCAGCCTGCCGCTGGACTGCCGCGAAGGCGTCTGCGGCACCTGCCAGGGGCGCTGCGAAGCCGGCGCCTACAGCCAGGATTACGTCGACGAGGAAGCCCTCTCCGAGCGGGACCTGGCGCAACGCAAGGTGCTCGCCTGCCAGACCCGGGTGACCTCCGACGCCGCCTTCTACTTCGACCACGACTCCAGCCTCTGCCACGCCGCCGAGCCCGAGCGCATCACCGCCCAGGTGACCTCGGTGGAGCTGGTCTCGGCCACCACCGCCATCCTGCACCTCGACGCCAGCTCTGCTTCCCGGCAGCTGCAATTCCTCCCGGGCCAGTACGCGCGGCTGCGTATCCCCGGTACCGATGACTGGCGCGCCTACTCCTTCGCCAACCGGCCCAATGCGCAGAACCAGCTGCAATTCCTCATCCGCCTGCTGCCGGACGGGGTGATGAGCAACTTCCTACGCGAGCGCTGCCAGCCGGGCCTCAGCCTGGAGCTGGAGGCGCCCCTGGGCAGTTTCTATCTCCGCCAGGTGGAGCGGCCGCTGGTGCTGGTGGCGGGGGGTACAGGGCTGTCTGCCTTCCTCGGCATGCTCGACGAGATGGCCGAAAAAGGCGGCTGCGGCCAGCCGGTGCGGCTGTTCTATGGCGTCACCCAGGAGCAGGATCTCTGCGAAGGCGAACGCCTGGAGGCCTATCGCGCGCGCATCGCCGACTTCGACTACCAACCGGTGGTCAGCCAGCCGAGCCCGGCCTGGCAGGGCCTCAGCGGCTACATCCCCGAGCACTTCGACCGCCGCTTCCTCACCGACCAGGCCTGCGACCTCTATCTCTGCGGCCCGCCGCCAATGGTGGAAGCGGTCAAGACCTGGCTCGACCAGCAGGGGTTGGGCGAGGAGACGCGGCTGTATAGCGAGAAGTTTCTGCAGAGTGCGTCTACGCGGTGATTCCGCCGTTTCAACCTGAGCCCGGTAGCCACCCTGCCGGGCTCGGTCGTTTCCGGTCAGCGATCGAAATGCACCGCCAACAAATGCAGGGACTCGGCCTGCCGCCCCAGCTCCAGGCCCAAACGTTCGACCGCCTGGATACGTTCGGCGCTGCTCGCCGTGGCCACCGCGGTCGCCTGGAGTTGCTCGTCGAGTACCGCAATGACTTGCTCCTGCTCCAGCATGGCGGCGGCGACCTGCCGGCTGAGGTCATCGATGTGCTTGAGCGAGACGTCCACGTCCACCAACCGCTGCGAAGTCTGGGCGATCTGCTCGCCGGTGTTTTCAGCCAACGTCCGACAGCGCTCGGCCTGATCGCGATTGACCTGATTGGCCTGGCGCAGCCGCTCCAGCAGCGGCCGAATGGCCGCGGTGGCATCCTGGCTGCGCGCGGCCAGATTGCGTACCTCCTCGGCCACCACGCCGAAACCCCGTCCCGCCTCGCCGGCCCGCGCCGCTTCGATGGCGGCATTGAGCGCCAGCAGGTTGGTCTGGGCCGCCAAACCGTCAATCAGGTGGGTGAAGTCATCAATGCTCGCGACCGCCGCCCCGACTTCACCGGCAGCCACAGCACTGGCCGTAACCGTCTCGTGCAAGGTAGCGATCGCCCGCTGTGACGCCTCGCCATGCTCACGCCCCCGGTCGGCCTGCGCGCTAGCCGCGGTGGTGGCCTGGCTTGCGGCCAGGACATTGCGCGTCACCTCCTGGATGGTGGCGGCCAGTTCGTGGACCGCGGTGGCGGTCTGGTCATCCACTTCGCGCTGGCTATCCAGCCGCTGCCGCTCGTGACGGATCAGGCCGCCGACCTCCTCGGCGCGCGTCCGCACCTGCCGCCCCGCTCCGCCAATGCGTGCCAGCGCCGTTTGCAGCCGGCGCTCTTCGCTGTGCAGGGCCAGGGCCAGGCGCGCCGCCATACCCCGTTCGGGGCGGAAGCCGGCCAGCCAGGGATCGCTGCAGACCTTCGGCCAACTCGTCAGCACCGCGGCGAGTCGCCGCTGTTGCCACGCCCAGGGTAAGACTGCCGCCGTGAGGGTCAGCCCGGCGCAGCAGCCGCTGCGTAACAACGGGTCGTCCAACAGCAGGCTACCTAGAAATGCCAACCCCACGACGGGTAGCGCCGGCCAGAGCGCCCCCCAACTCGGTAAGCCACCCGCGGGCCGACCGCCGCGGGCAACGCGGCGATAACCACGACGTACCCGCTCCCGTTCGGCGTCCACCAAAGGACGATAGAGCGCGCCGTAGCCGCTCAGGCCCTGGGCGTCGTAGACCGGCTTGATGTAGACCTCCAGCCACAGCGCTTCACCGTCCGCGCGACGATTGCACAGGGGCCCGCACCAGGGCGCACCCCGCTCCAGGCTCTGCCAGAGCCGAGCGAACAGTTCAGCCGGCACCTCGTCATGGCGCAGGCAGGCAATGGGTCGTTGCAGCAAGGTCTCGGCGGTATAGCCGTGGGCCTCGGCGAAAGCCGGTGTGCAGAAGGTGATGAGCCCCTGGCGATCGGTACGGCAGATCAGAGCGTCGTTGGACATGGCGACCTCGCAAAACGGCAATGACTCGGGTATCCCGCCAGCAGCCGTTGCAATCGCCGCCGCCAGCCGGGACGGAGCAAAAAAAGAAGCCTGCCATCCCGGCAGGCTTGAAAAGGACGAAGGGAGCTGAACTCCGTCCGGTCAGAAGTGATGGACGTAGCGCACCTGCACCCGACTGCCCTCCGGACGGTTCTCGGCGTCCTGCTCGAAATAGGCGTTGGCCACCAGGTGGTCATCCTTGGAGAAGCTGTACATGGCGCCGGGGCCGATGGCCCAGACCTTCTCGCGGCGCCCGGAGACGTCGTGGTCATCGACCTGGGTGTCGGTGATCTGCTTGAGCCAATAGCCGTTGATGCCCAGGCGCAGTTGCGGGGTGACGGCGTATTCGGTGGCGAAGTTGGCGTGCAGCGCCTGGCCGGCCTGGATGTCGGAGACGTCGCCGAAGGCATAGCTCGGCTTGTCGTTCTTGAAGTTGTAGAGGTAGTGGGCACGCACCGAGACGGTCCAGTTCGGGGTGAACCAGTAGGTGGCGGCCCAATAGGGGTCCAGCGACCAGGCATGGTTGCCGGGGTTGATGTCCTTGTCGCGGTCGTACTCGCCGGTGGGCACGTTGATCTGGAATTCCACCCGCTGGACGAACCGCGGGCCATTGGCGCCCATCACCGGATCGAACTGGATGAAGGGCCCTATCAGCAGATCGCCCACGCCACCCTGGTCCTTGAGCGCCGCGTTGTTCAGGCCGTCGTCGACCTTCATCCGCGTCACCACCGGCAGCAACATGTTCAGACCCAGGTTGCCGTTGCCCAGGCGCAGGTCCGATACGTAGCTGAGCTGGGTCACCGATACCTGGTAGTCCAGCTTGGTCTTCGGCAGCCCCAGCTTATCTCCGTTTTGATCGGTCAGCCGATGGCTGCTGTAGTTCTGGAAATACTGCTGCAGGTACCAGCCGTTGCCCGCAGGCAGACCGCCGTCGAGAAAGCTGGTGAGGCCGAGGTTGACCACCGGCAGGTCATAGGCCTGGGCGGTCCCGGCGACCAGGGCGCCGGCGAGGGAAAGATAGCGAATCCGGGTCATGCAAGGCTCCTTGAATACGGCTGTTCGTGCTCGCGAAAGGCAGATTCGAAAGGGCAGCGCCCGCCGATCGAGTGGCATCGACGGGCGCTGCCGAGGCTCAGGCGCTCAGCGCCGGATGCGCGCTGGCAACCCGGTACTGGCCAGCGTGGAAGACCAGCGGTTCTCCGCCGCTGTGTCGGTAGTGCTCGATCTCGCCAAGGAAGATCAGGTGGTCGCCGCCCTCGTACTGGACGTGGTTGCGGCAGATCAGGGTGGCAACCGCCTCCTCCAGCAGGGGTACCCCGGCGGTGCCCTCGACGTGGGCGATGCCGGCGAACTTGTCCTCCGCCGGCCGGGCGAAGTGACCGGATAGCTGGTGCTGGTCGCTGCCCAGCACGTGGATGGCGAAGTGGCTGGCGGCGAGAAAGTCCGGCAGGCTCGGCGCCTGGCGCGCCAGGCTCCAGAGCACCAACGGCGGCTCCAGGGACACCGAGGAGAAGGAGTTAGCCGTCATGCCCACCTTGCGGCCATCGCGACCGCGGGTGGTGATCACGGTGACGCCGGTGGCGAATTGCCCCAGCAGGTTGCGCAAGGCACGCGGATTGGTGGGGTCGGCGGCGATGAGTTCGAGTGTGTCCATGGTCATGGTCAGTTCCTCAGGCGGCCTGGCTCAGGTGTTCACGGATGAAGCTCTGGCAGGCATCCGCCTCGAACCACCAGGGCGCGAACCGCCGGGGATCGTCGAAGGCGTTGACGATGTTCGAAGCGATGGCCTGGGACTGGCTGGCGGCGCCGAGCAGGTCGAGGATGTGCGGTGGTGGCGGGGTCAGCAGGCTGTTGGTCCACTTCACCACCTCGCCGGCGTAGTCCCAGTAGCGCTCGAAGGTCTGGTGCATCCAGTCAGGGGTGAAGGCGGCGTCGCCCTGGGCGAGAATGGCCTCCAGGTAGACCTTGCTGCACTTGGCGGCATTGTTGGAGCCCTGGCCGGTGATGGGATCGTTGACCACTAGGGCGTCGGCCATGCCGAACACCGGCCGGCCCGAGGGCAGGCGCAGCACCGGCTTGCGCACCATGGGGGTGAAGCGTCCGGCCAGCACGCCACCGGCGTCGGTCAGCTCCAGATTCTGGCAGCGCTCGGCCTCCCAGGGCGCGAAGCGGCGGACGATCTCCAGGCTGCGCTCCAGGTGCTGTTCCGGCGAGGTGACGTCCTGCCAGCAGTCCATGGGTCCGCCGGGGATACCTTCGAAGACCATGATCTCGCAGGGTCCGCTCAGGGTCAGGGCCGGGAAGACGAAGTACTCGCCCACGCCGGGGACGAGGTTGAAGGCCACCCGCGAATAGGGCGACATGGGCGTCATGCCCTTCACGTAGGTCAGCGCCAGGGCGCGTTGCGGCTGCTGGAAGACGGTGCGCTCGGTATCCCGGGCGAACAGGTTGACCACCTCGCCCTTGCCGGCAGCCAGCAGGGTCAGGTCGTGGCTGGCACTCAGGGTTTCCAGCTCGGCCAGGCCGACGTCCTGGATGATCAGCTCACCCCCGCGGCGCTCGAATTCGTCCATCCAGGCCGGCATCTTCAGGCGCTGGTCCACCGCCTGGGCATAGCGCTCCAGGCGGGCGCTCCACTGGAAGGCGGGACGGTCCAGGTGCACCGGATCGGGGACGGCCAGGCCGATGCCCTCCACTGCGGGGCACTGGTCTTCCCAGAAGTTCAGCCCCAGGTCGCGCTCGGTCTGCAACGAGGTATTGAACATGCACTGGCTGGACATCACCTTGCCGGCGCGCACCTGCTCGCCGGTGCGGTTGGTGGTGAGGGTGACGTGATAACCCTGGGCGAGCAGGCCCAGGCCCAGTTGCAGGCCGGCCTGGCCGGCCCCGACGATGGCGATACGACGCATGGAGGTTCTCCGGGGAGTCGAGTTGCGGGTGGGGGTGAAGCCGTTGAACAGGCGCCAGAAGGGGTTCTGCATGGCATTACTCCCGTTCGGCGAGGCGCGGAATGGCCGGCTGGTTGCGCTCCGGTCCCATGACCGAATAACCGCCGTCCACGGCATAGTCGGCGCCGGTGACGAAACTCGCCGCTGGCGACAAGAGGAAGGCCACGACCTGGGCCACCTCGGCCGGCTTGCCGAGGCGGCCGAGCAGGTGGAAGTCGGCGGCGACCCGATCGGCGTGGGCGCGATCCCCGCCGCTGACCTCGGCGATCACCCGCGACCAGGTCCAGCCCGGCGATACCGAGTTGACGCGGATACCGTCCGCCGCCAGGTCCAGCGCCATGCTGCGGGTGAGTTGCTTGAGCGCCGCCTTGGACACCGGATAGAGCCAGCGACCGGTCTGGGCGCAGTCGGCGGAGATGGAGGTGAAATTGACCACAGACCCGCGCCGTGCCTTGAGATCCGCGTGCAGCGCCTTGGCCAGCATCACCGCCGACACCAGGTTCACGTCCAGCGCCTTGAGCCAATCAGCGCGCGGCGAAGCCAGACCATCGTCGAGATAGGTGCAGGCCAGGTTGACCAGGCCAGCCACCGCGCCGAAGCGTTCGCGGATGGCGGCTACCGCGAGCGCCAGGGCGGCGTCATCGGTCAGGTCCACGGTCTGGAAAAAGGCCGCTTCGCCCAGCACCTCGGCACCGGCCGCGCCATTCGGGTCGATGTCCAGCAGAGCCACCCGGGCGCCTGCCGCGACCAGTGTCTCGGCCACCGCCTGGCCGATCAGGGTGGCGCTGCCGCTGATGACCACCGTCTTGCCGTCGAGGGAATGCAGACTCATGGCCTCACTCCTCGATGGACTTGCCGGCGCTGGAAGCCCAGCTCGGCATCAGGGTGTTGGATGGCAGCGTCTCGTCGAGCAGCTTGTGCGCGGTCTCGGCGCCCGCCACCGGCAGGCCCTCGGGGTCGAGCAGGCCGATCTGCACCAGCACGCTGGCCTGATCCCAATAGATGTGCTCGTGGTAGAGCTTGGGCCCGCGGAACTTCACCACCCCCAGCATGGGGATCTCGACATAGCGACCGGTGGGTGCCACGCCCGGCAGCATCCAGTCGATGGCCTCGTCGTGGGTGAAGCTCATGACGAATTCGTCGACGATCTGCGAGGCACCCACGGTGCGCGAGATCGGCGTGAGCTTCATGTCCTTGGGATTGCCGTGCACGAAGTGGTAGCGATAGAAGCGCGCCAGCTCGCGATAGCCGACCCCGCCGGTCATGGTCGGGATATGGTTGACGTAGGGCTCGGGCACCATGGTGGCCATGGTTGCCGGCACGTCGCGGGTATCGAATTCGTGGCGGATGTGCTCTTCCCACAGCGCCGACAGGTTGTAGTCGGGGCCGATGGTGCGGCGCAGCGCGGCGATGGTGCGCTCATGGGCCAGCAGCGCGGCGGGCTTGTCGTAGTGATGGCCGGCGGGCCGGGCGAAGGCATGGTCGACGCCGGGGTAAACGTAACCCTCGGTACCCGGCCGTTCGGCCAGGGCCGCCAGGATGGCTTCCCGCGCCGGCGCCGGACAGAATTGGTCGGCCTCGGCGAAATGCAGCACCAGGCGCCCGCTCAGGCCTTCCAGTTCCGGCAACGCATTTTCGATACCGACCCCGTAGTAGCCGACGGCGCAAGCCACCTGGCGCAAGCGGCAGGCGGCCAGGTAGGCCAGCTTGCCGCCCAGGCAGTAGCCCACCACGCCGAGCCCGGCGTCGCTTACTTCGGGCAGGGTACGCAAATGGTCGAGGGCGGCACCGATGTCCACCACCCCCAGGTGCTCGTCGAAGGCCTGGTAGTGGCCGTAGGCCTTTTCGAAATCCTCCGGGGTGTAGCCCAGTTCGATGCGCGGCGCCTGGCGCCAGTAGAGATCGGGCACCAGCACGCTGTAGCCCTCTTCGGCCAGGTGATCGGCGACGGCCCGCATGGCGGCGTTGACGCCGAAGATCTCCTGGCACAACACGATGCCCGGACCACGACCGTCGATGGAAGGCACGAAGTAGGCATCGAAGGCGCCGGAGGGCGTCGGCACATGGATATAGGATCCGCTCATCGCAAGAGACTCCAGGTTGCTCAGGTCTGGAATCATCTTCGGCGCGTGGTGGTTCACAGGCTGTCCGCAGACTGCCGCGACCATCCCCTCGGCGCAGCTAATTCTCCGGGGCCCCTGCCAGTTGCCGGCCGGCGTAGATGACCGACCTCATCCCTCGCACTCGCCGACACCCACTCACGGTCGGGCCCGGCGCGATTGCCCCGCTATCCGGGCTTGGGCATAGTGAAAAGCGACAACCGTAGCCGAGAGCCTGTCTCGCCGGCGGTCATCCGCGACCGCTGCCCTTGCCGGAGTCCTTCATGCCCCAACGCACCATGCTACTCACCGGCGCCAGCCGCGGTATCGGCCATGCCACGGTCAAGCTGTTCCGCAACCTGGGCTGGCGTCTGCTCACCGTTTCCCGCCAACCCTTCTCCGAAGAGTGCGCCTGGCCCGAGGCACGCGATGCCCACATCCAGGCCGACCTGGCAGACCTCAGCCAGATCGACCGCCTGGTGGCCACTGTCCGCGAACGCCTGCCCAGCGGCAAGCTGGACGCCTTGGTCAACAACGCCGGCATCTCGCCCAAGGGACCGGATGGCAGCCGCCTCGGGGTAGCTGCCTCAGATGCCGAGACCTGGACCCACGTGCTCAACGTCAACCTGGTCTCCACCGCCCTGCTCGCCCGCGCGCTGCTGCCGGAACTGGAAGCGGCCAAAGGCAGCATCGTCAACGTCACCTCCATCGCCGGCTCGCGTGTCCATCCCTTCGCCGGGGTGGCCTATGCCGCGTCCAAGGCCGGCCTGGCCGCCCTCACCCGCGAACTGGCCCACGAATTCGGCCCACGTGGCGTGCGCGCCAATGCCATCGCACCGGGCGAGATCGCCACCTCCATCCTCTCGCCCGGCACCGACGGCCTGGTGGAGGCCGAGGTCCCGCTCAAGCGCCTGGGCACCCCCGACGAAGTCGCCGAGACCATCTACTTCCTCTGCAGCGAGCGCTCCTGCTACATCAATGGCGCCGAAATCCATATCAACGGTGGCCAGCACGTCTGAAAGACACTCTTGCGCCCCAAAACTAGTTAACCAGGGCCCAAAGCACCAGAGTGCAGCGGTCGCATCCGTTGTTTTAACTTCAAAAATGCTTCAGCGTAAACAATCGGCGTCTGACGAGACGGTCTTTAAATTATCTGAAAAGATAATTTAACTAGCTCTTTATCGGTGACGCTCCAGATCGGAATCGATAGCCAAGGGAAGGGTTAGACATGGCACTGCGTGTTCTGGTAGTGGGCGGTGGCATCATGGGAGCTTCAGCCGCTTGGCACCTCACCCATCTAGGAGCCAAGGTAACGGTCTTGGAGCAAAAGCCCGAACCAGCACGGGGCGCAACGCGCTGGTCCTATGGCTGGGTTGGTACAAGCAGTGCCTTTCCATCGGACAGCGCTATACCCTTTGCCTCAACCTTGGACGCAATTTCAGAGTTTTATCGACTGGAACGGGGGCTCGGCTCGTTGCCAGTGGTAGCCCGCGGCGCCATCGTCTGGCTCGATACCGAAGAGCAGACTCTGAAGTTGATTCAAGAGCAACGGTCGGCGGGGGTCGATATGACATCGCTGTGCCCGCGGCAAGTCGGTGAGCTGGAGCCGCGACTGGCTCATCCTCCGTCTATTGCTGCCTGGGCGCCTAATGATTTTGCCGTAGAGCCTGTTGCGCTAACAACGCAGCTACTGGCCGCAGCACGCGAAGCAGGTGCTGAGACTGCCTACTATCAAAATATAGAAGCTATAGAAACCCGTAACGGCAGAACCATAGGGGTAAGGTGTAATGGTCTTAGTCAAGCTGCAGATGTCGTACTGTTGGCCAATGGCGCTGCGGCTATCCCTCTCGCTGCTCAGGTCGGAATCGATCTGCCGCTGATAACAAGGCCTGCGGTTCTGATGCGCTTCACAGCTAAAGCCGGGCTGGCTAGACATCTGCTTTACGGTGAAGGGCTGGAGCTGCGTCCTGGTGAAAATGGCCGTTTGGTCTGTGCTGAGGATTGTCCTGACACCGGTGAAGCGGGACTTGCAAATCTCGCTGATCAGACAGCCCGCATAATCAAGCGAATGTTCGCTACATCATCGAAACCGACACTTTGCTCCGCGAACATAGGACATCGCCCTATGACTCGGAACGGCTTGCCGCTACAAACATTCTTAGCGGGTATACAGGGACTTTACGCCTTGGTAGCTCACCCGGGAGTGATCTTGGCACCTCGCCTGGGACGAATGGCGGCCAAGGATATATGGGAAGGTGATTGAGCTCAGAGCGAAGGTTTCAGCACGTCAACTCGGACCAGTTTCAAAGACGTCCAGGCTTTTTCAATAGGCTTTTCTAAAAGGTAGCTACGCTGTGCTTTGGAATCTATTAATATCTGGCTACTCCTGAACCTAGTGGCAGCGATGGCTACCACGCTGCACTACATCTAGCAAAAGTCACCAAGCCCGATCCATACCGAGACGATATCTCGTGGTCGTGCGGCCTCAGATGATGTCGCAGCCGGGGCTCTCAAGCACCGAAGCATCGCGCGACAATGTCCGAGAAAGCCAATATCAGCAGCCAGCTGACTCCGATCCTAATCCGCTCGCGAGCTGCCATCTCCACCGGTTCCACGTCAGGTTCAACGCCCACGGGCGGAGTGGCCGGCGGGGCATTGTCTTCAAAGCTGCCTGAACCGGAGCATCACGACTCGAGCAGGAGCTCTTAACCTTCGACAAATGTTATGTTATAACATTTTTTAAATCCCGACATTCATATCACAGGGATCCACTTGCCCTACTAACCCCTAACCCGTGATGACCATGACCGCCCAAGCCGCCCTCCCCAGCAAGAAACTCCCCGTCACCGTGCTCTCCGGCTTTCTCGGCGCCGGCAAGACCACCCTGCTCAACCACATCCTCAACAACCGCGAAGGTCGCCGGGTGGCGGTCATCGTCAACGACATGTCGGAGGTCAACATCGACGCCGCCCTGGTCCGCGACGGGGGCGCCGAGCTGTCCCGCACCGAGGAAAAGCTGGTGGAGATGAGCAACGGCTGCATCTGCTGCACCCTGCGCGAAGACCTGCTGCTGGAAGTGGAACGCCTCGCCCGGGACGGCCGCTTCGATCAACTGGTCATCGAGTCAACCGGCATCTCCGAGCCGCTCCCGGTGGCCGAGACCTTCACCTTCGCCGGCGAAGACGGCCGCTGCCTCGGCGACGTGGCCCAGCTCGATACCCTGGTCACCGTGGTGGACGCCTTCAATTTCCTGCGCGACTACTCCTCCAGTGACTCCCTTCAATCCCGCGGCGAGTCCCTCGGTGAGGAAGACGAGCGAACCGTAGTCGACCTGCTGATCGAGCAGATCGAATTCTGCGACGTCATCGTGGTGAACAAGCTCGACCTGATCGGCCCCGAGGACCGCGACCGCCTGCTGGCCATCCTGCGCAGCCTCAATCCCCGTGCCCGGCTGGAGCTGGCGAGCTTTGGCGCCGTCCCCCTGGAACGCGTCCTGCAGACCGGCCTCTTCGATTTCGACGAAGCCGCCAAGGCGCCAGGCTGGCTCCAGGAACTGCGCGGCGAGCACACGCCGGAAACCGAGGAGTACGGCATCACCAGCTTCGTCTATCAAGCACGCCGCCCCTTCCATCCCGAACGCTTCTTCGCCCTGGTCGAGCAGGAATGGCCCGGCGTGGTGCGCTCCAAGGGCTATTTCTGGCTGGCCAGCCATCCCGCCCATGCCGGCACCTGGTCCCAGGCGGGCGCCGTCGCTCGCCATGGCGTGGCCGGCCGCTGGTGGGCAGCAGTCCCGCCCGAGCGCTGGCCGGACGATGAAGAAACCGTGGCCTTCATCAAGGAGAAATGGCACGACGGTGTAGGCGATGCCCGCCAGGAGCTAGTGCTCATCGGTATGGACATGGACGAAGCTGCCCTGCGCGCCCGTCTGGATGCCTGCCTGCTGACCGATATCGAACTCGCCGCCGGCCCCAAAGCCTGGGTGCAGTTGCACAACCCCTTCAGCGACTGGCCCAAAGCCTCCGATCCCCACTGAGCCGAACCCAGCCAATGAACGCCATCCTCCCAGACGTCTCTCTCAGCGAGACCGCCACCCTGCCCGCCGCCCTCGACTGGGTCGGCATGCAGAGCATCGACCTGCCCATCCGCCTGGCCGAAGACGGCATCGACGGCCTGCTGCCCGCTAGCGCCGACGTCCAGGTGGATCTGCCCTCGGCTACCACCAAGGGCATCCATATGTCCCGGCTGTATCAGTTGCTGGATCGCCTGGGCACGGACAGCTCGCTGACTCCCGAGCGCCTGCGCCTGCTGCTAGCCGACATGGTCACCAGCCACCGCAGTTGCGACTCCCGCGCGGCGCGCCTGCGTCTCGACTTCGCCCTGCTGGTTCGCCGTCCCGCCCTGGTGACCCCGGGGCTCAGCGGTTGGAAACGTTATCCCGTCCGGCTCGACGCCAGTTGGGTCGCCGGCGTCTTCCAGCTCGCGGTGCGAATAGAGATCGCCTACTCGTCCACCTGCCCTTGCTCGGCCTCCCTGTCGCGCCAGCTGATCGAGCGCGCCTTCCTAGACGACCTTGGCGATGAGGCCTCCTTGAGTCCTGCGACCGTCGCCGCCTGGCTCAAACGGAATGCCTCGCTGGCCACGCCGCACAGCCAGCGCAGCCTGGCCCGCATCCGTATCGCCATACCGGGAAAGGCACCCGACCTCGGCCTGCTGCCGCTGATCGACCGCTGCGAAGCCGCCCTGGGCACGCCGGTGCAAACAGCGGTCAAGCGCGCCGACGAGCAGGCCTTCGCCGCCCTCAACGGCAGCAACCTGATGTTCGTGGAAGATGCGGCCCGCCGGCTGCTGGTGGCCTTGGAAGACAGCTACCCGGACGTAGGCATCCATGTCCGCCACCTGGAAAGCCTCCACCCCCACGATGCCTCGGCCTGGGCTGGCACGACGTCGGGCTGATCACTAACGGGAGCGCGACTCCGCGCTCCATCTTCTACTGCTTCGCTGGGAACGAAGTGGCGATCCATTTCCCTGGCCGAATCATCCGTCGCCACTCAAGAGCGGTCTCGACCAGATCACCCGAGTGCTCTGGGACAGCCATGACGCCCCTAGGGAGACCCACCGCGCCCCCCCAGGAAAACGACCGAGGCAACCCCATACCTGACTAAAGCCTTGTACAACCCAGCCGATAGCTAGGCGTAGCGCAGTGGCGCCTGTTCGTCCGCAGCGGAGCGCGCGTCAACGGCAGTCATTCCTATCGACCAAGGCCCAGGCGGAATGCACGTGTTCACCCTAGATAAATGGATGCTCTCCAGTCGAACCTTATGGCTGGGCTTGCTCGGACTGCTGCTGGCCTTGGATTCGGCCCGCGCCGCGGAGCCTGTCGACACCCCGCCGCTACGGGTCGGCGTCTACGTCACCGCCCCCTTCGTCATGGCCGGCCCCTACGGCTACAGCGGCCTGGCCGTGGACCTGTGGAATGCCGTCGCCGCCAAGCTTGGCCGCAAGACCGAATTCGTCAGCGCCACCTCCCTCCCCGAGCTGCTGGATGCAGCCCGCAGCGGTCGCATCGACATCGCCGTGGCCAACGTCTTCGTCACTGCTGAACGCGCCCAGCGACTGAGCTTTACCCAACCCTGGTTCAACGGTGGCCTGCGCATCCTGGTCAACGAAGAGCGCCAGATCGGTCCGCTGAGCTTGCTGCACGACTTGCACAAGCTCGGCTACCTGATGAGCTATGCGTGGCTCGGTGCAGGCCTGCTGCTCATCACCCTGTTACTCACCCTGGTGGAGCGCCGGCTTGACAAGGAATTTCCACCCCAGTGGTGGCCGGGCCTGGCCATCAGCTTCTATCACGTCATGGCGGTTACCACGACCGGCAAGACCTCGCACAAGAATCTCTTCGGCAGCCTGGGCACCGTGCTCGCCGCACTCTGGATGGCGTGCAGCGTGGCCGTGATGGCGTACGTGACCTCCACCGTCACCAGCGTCATGACCGTCAACAGCATCACCAGCCGCATCACCGGCCTAGGCGATCTGCCGGGCAAGCGCATCGGCGTCGAGGCCGGCAGTCTGTCCGAGGACCACATCGCCCGCCTCGGTCTCGACTACCGCGCCTTCACCGACCTGGACCAGGCGGTGGCCGCCTTGACCGCGCAGGAGATAGACGCCGTGGTAGACGATGCCGCCACGCTGGAGTACTTCGACCAACAGCATCCAACCTTACCCATTCAGGTAGTCGGCAAGATCTTCGAAGCCCGCAAGTACGCCTTCGCCCTGCCGCTGAACAGCCCTCTCACCCACGACGTGACCGTGGCCCTGCTGTCGCTGGAAGAAGACCAGACGGCAGGCAAGTTGCGCACCCAATACTTCGGTGCAGACAAGTGACGTCTTGCGGTCCGCCATTTGCCGGCAGATCAATGGGGGAAATCGAGAGACAGCGCCAAGCCATCGGGTGAACCGGCTGAGGTCACGCCACGCGACCGTCTGTCAGCGCCGGTTTAGCCCAGATGGATTTACCGGCTTTACTCAAGCGTAGCGGCTGCCCGAACCAACCGCCCTCGGGGCGATCACCCGCGGCGGGGCACGTCTGGTAGTACCAGGCGCCTCCGTTCAAGCCTCGTCCGCGAACTGGACTCTATCCTTGCCCTTCTGCTTGGCCAGATACATGGCCGCATCCGCTCGCTGTATCAGGCTGTCACCGTCGTCATCGCGGTCAGCCTCGCTGATCACCACTCCGATACTGGCGCGTACCTGCGCCGTGCCCGTCGCCAATGCGATCGGCTCACGCAGCGCTGTGACGATGCGCAGGAAAGCCGCCTCGCACTCCTCGCGTCCAGCGACCTCCGCGAGCAACACGACGAATTCGTCTCCGCCCAGTCGAGCGACCGTATCCATCTGGCGCACCAGCCCCGACAGTCGCCTGGCCGTGGTAATCAGCACCGCATCGCCACTCGCATGTCCCTGTTCATCGTTCACCCGCTTGAAGCCATCGAGGTCGATGACGGCCACGGCGAAAGGCCTACCCTGGCGCGCCGCCCTTGCCTGCGCCTGCTGGATCCGATCAAAGAGCAGGCGCCGGTTCGGCAATGCCGTGAGCGGATCGAACAGGGCCTGTCGCTGCAATTCGGCGCGCTGGAAACGCAGGGCCATGAGCGAATACGCCAGACAGCCCGCACCTAGGCTGCTCAGGGCGACCAGCAGTATCTGGAAGTAATGGGAAATCGGTAGACGCTCATCCAGTCCAGGCGAGACGCAGAGTTGCCACTGGGTGGAGCTGATCTGGACCGCCCGACAACGCGCCTCCCCTCCACCGAAGCCCGCTGAGCGATCAATGATGCGCGGCTCGCCGGTCTCGGCGTCAGGCGCCCCGAGCTCGAACTCATAGCCCTGGGCGGTCATCGCCTCCAGATTCGCTGCCCGCAAGGCATCGGGCAACACCAGCGTCACCACGGTAAAGCCCCAGAACGTTCCCACCCCTTCCTGCGGCTCCAGAAACACCGGCAGGATGCCTATCGCCCCGATGGGCCCCTGTACCAGCTTGAACGGCCCCATGAATCTCACCTGTGGCAGCTTGGCGTCGAGGTAAGTACGCAAGTCCTCGGCACTCGTCCCCAGCGCCAGGTGGTGATCGCGCATCACCAGATTCTTATCGAGCGGCTCGATGTACTTGATGACACCGCCCGGCGCCAAAGAAAGGGCATAGACGCCCTCGTAGAGGGGTATGAGGAAATTCGCCAGTCGTTTGAAATCCGGCACCTGGCCGTTCCCCTGATAGACCATCACGGCCAGCGACCGGGTGGCCATCAGCGCATTGTCGAGCGCTTTCTCGATGGCGAGGGAATAGCTTTCGGCTACCGCCTCGGCACGCATTTGCTTCATCTGCTTGGCGGCAGCGGAGAAGTGATAGAGGACGAACATCCCCGACACGCCGAAGACAACCGATGCCAGCAGCGCCACTATCAAGGGGACGCCTTTGCGACGTCGATTCAAAACGTTGGAATTCATATCCATGAACTAAAGACGATCTCCGCCTACTTCCCAGACGGCTACACCCGCGGTGACCAGCCAATTCGATGACGCGATTTCAATGTGCCACTACAGCTTCGACATAACAAGCTACCGGGCCGTCCTGCACGGTCTCTAGCAGGCGACGCTATACCCCGTCGTCCCATTGCCCCTGGCCGGCACTTAACAGCTAAACAAGCCGACCCGTGGATTGTCCGGAGTCCGATAAATCCGCTGGTTCAGCCCCCGGCCAGGCGTCAGGTAGCTCACCCGTGCGGCGACATGATGCAAAAGGCCTGAAGACAGATCTGCCCATGGCTAGACGCTGAATTCCGCTCAAGCACCCGGTCGTCTATCGCTCGAGCAAATTCATTATCGAACCAACCATAGCGGGGAGAATCGGAAGAACACTAGCCTCAGGATCGGCCTATGGATTTTCTGCTTCCCTCCTTGACCGCGCTGGCTCCAGCGCCCGCGCACTCGATCACGGCCTGCCGCGAAACACCCGTCTGCTCGCCGATCAGTACCTCGGACACAGCGTGGATGATCACCGATACCGGCAAGACGCTGGTTGCCGATAGCCAACGCCCTTGTCCAGCCAGCAGCCTGCCGATCAGGTAGCCGCAGGTCGAAGCCCATGAGCGAATTGGATAGACAGCAACTATGCGAAGCCTGCCTATTGGCTAAGGAGCTGTGGGCCGGTGTTCAGGCTCTCGACAGCACCATCCTCGAGTGGGAAGAAGCTGGCGACCTCTTCCACCATCATGCGGTGGCCGGAGCGGCTGATCGGCTGGGTATCGATCAGCAGCTATGGCATCAGGTACTGGAACGACAGCGCCAGTCCGGAGAGTCGATGCTGCAGCTATGCGTCAGGATGAGGGATCAAACGGCTTGATCTCCAGCGAACAGAGCGCCGGTAACCCATTCAGCTCCCTTGAGTTTAGGTAGCGGCTTTGGCCGGGACAAAGCCCTAGCAGTACCGAACGAGATGCGACGGGCAGTTCCAGCTATGGTTTCCGGGCGTAGCCGCCAGAGCCGGTTCCGCTTTCAGGCCTGGCATCTTCGCGAGCGTCTTACCGACGACGCCTATCAGCAGCTAAGTTCCATTACCAGCGCCCCCAAATAGGCAGAGTTTCGGAACTGATCCGGGGTGGTTTCGGAACTCCGCGCCATTTGCGCCGACCGACGACCTTGAAAACCCGCCATGCAGACAGCATGAAGCCCCGTGAGAACGGGGCTTCGAAGATGGCGGAAGCGCAGAGATTCGAACTCTGGGACCCTTGCGAGTCGGCGGTTTTCAAGACCGCTGCCTTAAACCACTCGGCCACACTTCCGTAGGAGCGGCGCATAGTACCTGATGGCAACACACTGTCAAACACTCGCAAGCGTTCCTTAAGCAACATTTGCTATCTTCGGAGTCGTACGGTACATCACACCGTCTATTTAGTTTTGGAGAACCGCCATGAACGAGCGTCAATACGCCTACAACCCTGCTGTTACGCAATCGCGGGACGTCAGCCGTGTATTGCGCAACACCTATGCCCTGCTGGCCATGACCCTGGCGTTCAGCGGCTTGGTCGCCTTCGTCTCGCAGCAGATGCATTTGCCCTACCCCAACATCTTCGTGGTCCTGATCGGCTTCTATGGCCTGTTCTTCCTGACCGTGAAGACCCGTGACAGCGGCTGGGGCCTGGTCAGCACCTTCGCGTTGACCGGCTTCATGGGCTACACCCTGGGCCCGATCCTGAACATGTACCTGGGCCTGCCCAACGGTGGCAGCGTGATCGCCTCCGCAGCGGGTATGACCGCGCTGGCGTTCTTCGGTCTGTCGGCCTACGCCCTGATCAGCCGCAAGGACATGAGCTTCCTGAGTGGCTTCCTGATGGCGGGGTTCTGGATCCTGCTGGGTGCCGTGGTGCTGTCGTTCTTCGTCCACATCAGTGGTCTGCAGCTGGCCATCAGCGCGGGCTTCGTGCTCTTCGCCGCCGCGGCCATCCTGCTGCAGACCAGTGCCATCGTGCATGGTGGTGAAGACAACTACATCATGGCTACCATTACCCTGTACGTCTCGATCTACAATATGTTCATCAGCTTGCTGCAGATCTTCGGATTCGCCAGCAGCAACGATTGATCATCAGCGGTAGCCCAAAAGGCCCGCTCCGGCGGGCCTTTTTGCATCCATGAAATTTGCCATCGTTGTCCTTTCCGCTCCCCAAGCGCCCTCGGCGCGCCGGGCCCTGCGCTTCTGTGAAGCGCTGCTGGCCGGCGGCCACGAACTCTCGCGGCTGTTTCTCTATCGCGATGGCGTGTACAACGCCTCCCACGCTACGGTCAGCGGCCAGGACGAAACGGATCTGCCCGAGCGCTGGCGTGAGCTGATCGAGCGTCACAAGGTCGACGCTGTGGTCTGCATCGCCGCCGCCCTCAAGCGAGGATTGCTGGACGAGAACGAGGCGCGCCGCTACGAACGCGAAGGCGCGGTGAATGTACGCGCACCCTGGCAGCTCTCCGGCCTCGGCCAGCTGCACGAGGCGTTGCAAGACGCCGACCGCCTGCTCTGCTTCGGAGGCGACTGAGATGGCCAAGAGTACCCTCGTCATCACCCGTCAGCCGGCCTTGAGCGGCCTTGCCCCACGCGAGGCCCTGGACATCGTCCTGGCCGGTGGTGCCTTCGAGCTACCCCTGGCGTTGCTGTTCGCCGGTCCTGGGGTGACCCAATTGCTGGCCATCGATAGCGCCGCACTCGAGCAGAAGGATCTGAGCGCCAATCTCTCGGCTCTGCCGTTGTTCGGGGTGGAGGCCATCTATGCGGAGGCCGCCGCGCTACAACGGCTAGGTATAGCGCCCGAGCAACTGCCTGCCTGGGTCACCCCACTGGAGCCTGCCGCCCTGGCCACGCTGATCCATGACCATGACCAGGTGATTTCGCTTTGACTACCCTGCACCTGTTTTCCCGCTCGCCGCTCACGGAAGCCGATGCCCTGGAGGGGCTGACTTGGGTCCGTGGCGAAGACGCGGTTCTGCTCAGCGGTGGCGCCGTCGAGGCCTTGCGCCCAGGCAGCGCTGCCGCCCGCCTGCTGGAACAACTTCCCGCCGGCGCGGCACTCTATGCTCTGGCGGAAGACGTCCAGGCGCGTCACCTACAACCCGAGCGCGCGGTTACCCTGATCGACTACCCCTCTTTCGTCGACCTGAGCGTGACCTGCGCCAAAGTCATCAGTTGGACCTGAGCATGGCTCCTCTCGAACTCGACCCCGAAGGCTATCTGCGTGACCTATCCCAGTGGAGTCCCGAGGTGGCCCGGCAACTGGCGCTCAAGGAAGGCATCGAGCTGACCGAGCGTCATTGGCAGGTGCTCCAGGCGCTGCGTGACTTCTATCAGCAATTTCAGCTCTCACCAGCGAACCGGCCACTGATCAAGTACATTGCTCAGACCCTGGGCCCGGAACTGGGCAACAGCCTGCAACTCAATCTCCTATTCAAGGGGGCGCCGGCCAAGCTCGGCGCCAAGCTCGCCGGCCTACCGAAACCGGATAATTGCCTATGACCCTCACCACGCCCGAAGAACATCCCTTCGCCGTCTATGTCCGGGCCCTGGGCAAGGGCAAGCGCGGCGCCCGCAGCCTGACCGAAGCCGAGGCCGAGGCGGCCATGGGTCTGATCCTCGATGGCCAGGTAGCCGATGTGCAACTAGGTGCCTTCCTCATGCTGCTCAGGCACAAGGAGGAAAGTGCCGAGGAACTGGCCGGCTTCACCCGGGCGGTGCGGGCGCGCCTGCAGCCGCCGGGCTTCACCGTCGATGTCGACTGGCCCTCCTATGCGGGCAAGAAGCGTCATCTACCCTGGTATCTGTTGGCGGTGAAGTGTCTCGCCGGCAGCGGCGTACGCATCGTCATGCATGGCGGCGGTACCCATACGGGAGGCCGGCTCTATACCGAGCAGTGTCTGGCAGACCTGGGCCTGCATACCGCAGAGGACTGGAGCGCCGTGGGCGCCCTGCTCGACCGCGGTCAGCCGGCCTTCCTGCCGCTGGCGGCCTGGATGCCCGAGCTGCAGCGGATGATCGATCTCAAGGCCCAACTGGGCCTGCGTTCGCCGATCCATTCCCTGGTCCGGCTGCTCAATCCCAGCGGCGCCCACTGCATCCTGCAGAGCATCTTCCACCCGGGCTACCAGGAGGTGCATCGCGAGGCCAGTCGGCTATTGGGCGACGACAGCATCGTCATCAAGGGCGAAGGTGGCGAAGTCGAGCGCAATCCCGATGTCATCGCTCATCTCTACGGCACCCGTGGCGGCGAAGCCTGGGACGAAAGCTGGCCCGCGCTGACCGAGCGCCGCCAGGTCAAGCCCGAGCGCCTCGACCCGGTCCTGCTAGCCGCCACCTGGCGCGGAGACTCGGAGGATGCCTACGGGCGCCTGGCGGTACTCGCGACTCTGGCGGTGGCGCTGCGCGGCCTCGGCTACGATCAGGCCAGCGCCCACGCCGAGGCGGAGCGGCGCTGGGAAGCGCGTGATCGTACGCTCTGAACAGGTGCCAGGAACCCCAGGCCAGAAACAGGGTTCCTAACCGCATTGCAACGAGGATGACGAGATGGGTTTGCTGGTCGATGGACAGTGGCAGGACCGTTGGTACGACAACGGCAAGGATGGTCATTTCAAGCGGGAAGAAGCGCAGCGCCGTGACTGGATCGCCCGGCCCGAGCAGCCAATCCCTGAAGGTGCCAAGCGCTTCGCGCCGGAAGCCGGTCGCTACCACCTCTACGTATCCCTGGCCTGCCCCTGGGCCCACCGTACGCTGATCTATCGCAAGCTCAAGGGGCTGGAGTCGCTGATCGGCGTCTCGGTGGTCGGCTGGCTGATGCGGGAACAGGGCTGGACCTTCGATCCTGCATACGGCTCCACGGGCGACGATCTCTATCACCTCGAGCGCCTCTACCAGCTCTATCAGCGCGACCAGGCCGACTACACCGGCCGCGTGACGGTGCCGGTGCTCTGGGATCGCGAGCAGGAGCGAATCGTCAGCAACGAATCCGCCGAGATCATCCGCATGTTCAATGGCGCCTTCGACGAGCTGACCGGCAATCGCCTGGATCTCTACCCGCAAGCCTTGCGCGGGCGCATCGACGCACTCAACGAGTGTATCTATCCGAC
The DNA here is from genome assembly GCF_006384975.1 of Pseudomonas oryzihabitans. NCBI lineage: Bacteria > Pseudomonadati > Pseudomonadota > Gammaproteobacteria > Pseudomonadales > Pseudomonadaceae > Pseudomonas > Pseudomonas oryzihabitans. Next base: position 662,244 of record NZ_CP021645.1, on the reverse strand, counting down.
GATCAACAACGGCGTCTACCGAGCCGGCTTCGCGACGACCCAGGATGCCTACGAAGAGGCTTTCGACGAGGTCTTCGCCACCCTTGATGATCTCGAACAGCTACTCCAGCAGCAGCGTTATCTCACCGGCGAATGGTTGACCGAAGCCGACTGGCGCCTGTTCACCACCCTGATCCGCTTCGACGCCGTCTATCACGGTCATTTCAAGTGCAACCTGAGGCGCGTCCGCGACTATCCGGCGCTGCAGGGTTGGCTGCGCGAGCTTTACCAATGGCCAGGCATCGCCGAGACCGTCGACTTCCAGCACATCAAGCACCATTACTACGGCAGCCACACCCAGATCAATCCGACTGGCATAGTGCCCAAGGGACCGGCCCTGGAGCTGGATCTGCCCTCTGGCCGCGAGGCCTTGAGTGGAGCCGACATCCAGGGCGCGGCCTGAGCCTCAGACCGACTGGGCGCCTTCGAACCAGGCCAATTTCTCCCGTAGTGCGACCACCTCGCCGACGATCACCAAAGTCGGCGCATGGACTTCGTGCTGCGCAACCAATTGCGGCAGATCCCGCAGGGTACCGGTGAACACCCGCTGGTTGGCGGTAGTGCCCTGCTGCACCAGGGCTGCTGGCGTCGCTGGATTCTTGCCGTAGGCGATGAGCTGCTCGCAGATGGTCGGCAACCCCACCAGCCCCATGTAGAACACCAGGGTCTGGCCCGGCCCTACCAGATCGATCCAAGGTAGATCGGCCGAGCCATCCTTGAGATGGCCGGTGACGAAGCGTACCGACTGGGCATGGTCCCTGTGGGTCAGGGGAATGCCGGCATAGGCCGCACAGCCACTGGCTGCGGTGATGCCCGGCACCACCTGGAAGGGAATGCCCTCGGCGGCCAGCTCCTCGATCTCTTCGCCGCCACGGCCGAAAATGAAGGGATCGCCGCCCTTGAGGCGCAGGACCCGCTTGCCCTCTTGGGCCAGCTTGACCAGCAGACGATTGAGGTCTTCCTGGGGTACGGCGTGCTCGGCGCGGCGCTTGCCGACGTAGATGCGATCGGCATCGCGCCGACACATGTCGAGAATGGTAGGGGCGACCAGTCGGTCGTAGAGCACCACGTCAGCCTGCTGCATCAGGCGTAGCGCGCGAAAGGTCAGCAGATCCGGATCGCCTGGGCCGGCACCGACCAAGTAGACCTCACCACGGAAGGTTTCCCCTTCATTCGCCAGCTTGGCTTCCAGCAATTGCTCGGCGACCTGGGGTTGGCCGGAGAACACCTTCTCGGCGACCTCACCCTGGAACACCTCTTCCCAAAAGATGCGCCGCGCCTGGATGTCGGCGAAGCGCGCCTTGACCCGGGCACGAAAGCGCTGCGCCAGTTGCGCCAGTTGACCATAGGTAGCCGGGATCCAACTCTCCAGCTTGGCGCGCACCAGACGCGCCAGTACCGGCGCGTCGCCGCCGCTGGAAATGGCGATCACCAGCGGCGATCGGTCGACGATGGCCGGAAAGATCACGGTACAGAGCTTGGGCGCGTCCACGGCATTGACCGGCAGACCCAGGGCCTGGGCATCGTGGGACACCGTCTCGTTGACCACGTCATCGTCGGTGGCGGCGATCACCAGGCAATGCCCGGCAAGTAGATCCGCCGCATAGCGTTGTACCAGGCACCTGCCGCCCTTCGCCTCGACGAAGGCGCGTACCTCCGGCTCGATCTCCGGGGCGACCAGGGTGATGCGGGCACCGGCCTCTGCCAAGAGCACGCTCTTGCGCAAGGCGATATCGCCCCCGCCGATCACCAGGACCGGACGGCCGTCGAGTTTGTGAAAGAGCGGCAGGTAGTCCATCAGCCGATGACCTCGATGCCACCCATATAGGGCTTGAGCACCTCAGGCACGCGGATGCTGCCGTCGGCCTGCTGGTAGTTTTCCAGCACGGCCACCAGGGTGCGGCCCACGGCCAGACCCGAGCCGTTGAGGGTGTGCACCAGCTCGGGCTTGCCCTCGGCGTTGCGGAAACGGGCCTGCATCCGGCGCGCCTGGAAGTCACCGCAGTTGGAGCAGGACGAGATCTCGCGGTACTTGCCCTGGCTCGGCACCCAGACTTCCAGGTCGTAGGTCTTGGTAGCACCGAAGCCCATGTCGCCGGTGCACAGCGACAGCACGCGATAAGGCAGCTCCAGGCGCTGCAGCACGGTCTCGGCGTGGCGGGTAAGTTCTTCCAGGGCCGCGAACGAGGTGCTCGGCTCGACGATCTGGACCATCTCCACCTTGTCGAACTGGTGCTGGCGGATCATGCCACGGGTGTCACGCCCCGAGGCACCGGCCTCGCTGCGGAAGCACGGCGTATGGGCAGTGAACTTCAGCGGCAGGCGCTTGGCATCGAGGATCTGGCCGGCGGCAAGGTTGGTCAGGGTGACCTCGGCGGTGGGGATCAGGTAGAGATCGCTCTCGCCGTCACGACCGATCTTGAACAGGTCTTCCTCGAACTTGGGCAGCTGACCGGTGCCCTGCAGGGTCTCGGCCTGTACCAGATAGGGGGTATAGGCCTCTTCGTAACCATGCTCGCCGGTGTGCAGGTTCAGCATGAATTGCGCCAGGGCGCGGTGCAGGCGAGCGATGGGACCGCGCATCACGGCGAAGCGCGCGCCGGAGAAACGTGCGGCGGTCTCGAAATCCAACCAGCCGTGGGTCTCGCCCAGGGCGACGTGATCCTTGATCTCGAAGTCGAAGTCGCGCGGCGTACCCCAGCGACGTACCTCGACGTTGTCGTCTTCGTCCTTGCCGACCGGTACCGAGGCATCGGGCAGGTTGGGCAGGCCCAGCAACAGGGCGTCCAGTTCGCCCTGGACACTGTCCAGCTCGCGCTTGGCTTCTTCCAGCTCGCTGCCCATGCGATCGACCTCGGCCAGCAGCGGTGCGATGTCCTCACCGCGCGCCTTGGCCTGGCCGATCCCCTTGGAGCGGGCATTGCGCTCGGCCTGCAGGGTCTCGGTGCGGGTCTGCACCTCCTTGCGACGAGCTTCCAGCGACTCCACCAAGCTGACGTCCAGGACGTAGCCACGGGTCGCCAGGCGTGCGGCCACCTCCTGGGTTTGGGTGCGAACCAGTTTCGAATCAAGCATGTCCGTGTCTCTTGCTTAGGAATGGGGGCAGCAGCGTGGGCGGAACGTCAGGAACGCCGCCGGCGCTGGCGCGGGCTGGACCGGTCGAGGTCCGCCAGGTGCTGCAGTTTATCGCGGATCTTCAGCTCCAGCCCACGGGGAACCGGCTCATAGTAACGCCGCGGCTCGAGTTCTTCGGGAAAGTAGTCTTCCCCTGCGGCATAGGCTTCCGGCTCGTCGTGGGCGTAGCGGTATTCGTCGCCGTAGCCAAGGTTCTTCATCAACTTGGTGGGCGCGTTGCGCAGATGCAGCGGCACCTCGCGCGAGCCGTTCTGGCGCACGTCGGCCAGCGCTGCCTTGTAGCCCGTGTATACCGCGTTGCTCTTGGGCGCGCAGGCCAGGTAGACCAGCGCCTGGGCGATGGCCAGCTCGCCTTCGGGGCTGCCCAGGCGCTCTTGGACGTCCCAGGCATCCAGGCACAGGCTCAGGGCGCGGGGGTCGGCGTTGCCGATGTCTTCACTGGCCATGCGCACCACGCGCCGGGCGATGTACAGCGGATCGCAGCCACCATCGATCATCCGCGCGAACCAATAGAGCGCGCCATCTGGACTGGAACCCCGTACCGACTTGTGCAAGGCGGAAATCTGGTCGTAGAAGGCCTCGCCCCCCTTGTCGAAACGTCGGCGCTGATCGCCCAGCAGACTCTGGAACAGCTCGGCATCCAGCACTCCGCCGTCCTCGGCCAGGTCCGCGGCATTCTCCAGCAGGTTGAGCAGGCGACGGCCATCGCCGTCGGCAGCCGCCAGCAACAGGGTCAGGGCATCGTCGGGCAGGCTCAGGTGGCGTTCGCCCAAGCCCTTGGCACTGGTCAGCGCGCGCCGCGCCAAACCGCCCAGGGCCTCGTCGTCCAGGCTCTTGAGCACATAGACCCGCGCCCGCGACAACAAGGCGTTGTTCAGCTCGAAGGAAGGATTTTCGGTGGTCGCCCCGATGAAGATCAGGGTGCCATCCTCGACATAGGGCAGGAAGGCGTCCTGCTGAGACTTGTTGAAGCGGTGCACCTCGTCGACGAAGAGGATGGTACGCCGGCGGTACTGGGCGGCCTGCTGCTTGGCCACCTCCACCGCATGACGGATCTCCTTCACCCCGGAGAGCACCGCCGAGAGGGTCTCGAAATGAGCGTCGGACACCTGGGCCAGCAGCCGCGCCAGGGTGGTCTTGCCCACCCCCGGCGGCCCCCAGAAGATCATCGAGTGCAGTGCGCCCTGCTCCAGCGCCTCGCGCAGGGGCTTGCCACGGGCCAGCAGATGCTGTTGGCCCGCGTATTCATCGAGGGTCTCGGGACGCATGCGGGCAGCTAAGGGCTGCCCGACGGGTGCGGCGCTGAAGAGATCCATGGGGCGCGATCACTCCTGGATGACGTCGGCTCCCTTGGGCACCTGGAAGGTGAACTGGGAGGCGTCTACCGGCTCGTTGAGCTTGACGTTGAAGAAGAGGATGTTGGTTCTTTGACCGGCGCCATCGATCAATTGCATGTCGTTGATCACGCCATTGCGGAAGGACAGGCGCAGGCTGTCGAACAGGCTGTCCTTGGTCTTCGGCTTGAGTACGAAGTCGACGACGTTGCCGGCGTCCTTGCTGGTGACATCGAAGCTGCTTTCGATCTTCGAGATATCACCCGACAGCAGGAGTGCCGGGGTCTGGGTCAGGCGCATGTCCAGCTTGCGGATGGTGACCTGCTCCAGGTCCGGATCGTACAGCCAGACCTGCTTGCCATCGGATACCAGCAGTTGCTCCTGGGGCGGATCGGTATGCCAGCGGAACAGCCCCGGGCGCTTGAGGCTCATGTTGCCCGCGGTTTCCTGCAGGCGCGTCCCGGAACCGTCCAGGGTCAGCTGGGAGAAGCGTGCGGTCAGGGTCTGGGCCTTGTCCAGCAACTGCGACAGGCGAGTCACCGACGCCTGGTCGGCGTGGGCGGAAAAGCTCAGGGCAGCCAGGGCCGCCAGGGCGAAGCAACGCAACTTGTGCATCGAGGTCCTCATGGATGTCAGTCTCTCACCGGCGCGGGCGCTATGACTTCGCGCGAGCCATTGGTATTCATGGGCGATACGACACCGGCCATCTCCATGGTTTCGATCATGCGTGCCGCCCGGTTGTAACCGATCTTGAGCTTGCGTTGAACCGCGGAGATGGAGGCGCGCCGGCTCTCGGTAACGAAACGCACGGCTTCGTCGTAGAGCGGATCGTCCTCGTCGCTGTCGCCACCCTCGCCGCCGCCACCCTCGAAGCCAGCGCCACCGCCCTCGTCCGGGCCGCTGAGGATGTCTTCGATATAGTCGGGCGCGCCGCGCTCCTTCCAGGCCTCGACGACGCGGTGAACCTCGTCGTCGGAGACGAAGGCGCCATGGACCCGGATCGGCAGACCGGTGCCGGGCGGCAGGTAGAGCATGTCGCCGTGACCGAGCAACTGTTCGGCGCCGCCCTGGTCGAGAATGGTCCGGGAGTCGATCTTGCTCGACACCTGGAAGGCCATCCGGGTAGGAATGTTGGCTTTGATCAGACCGGTAATGACGTCCACCGAGGGCCGTTGGGTCGCCAGGATCAGGTGGATACCCGCCGCCCGCGCCTTCTGGGCGATCCGGGCGATCAGTTCCTCGACCTTCTTGCCGACGATCATCATCATGTCGGCGAATTCGTCTACCACCACCACGATGGTCGGCAGCGTCTTCAGCAGCGGCGCCTCGTCGTCCATGCTTTCGCGACGATAGAGCGGATCGGTCAGCGGTGTGCCCGCCTCTTCGGCGTCCTTCACCTTGCGGTTGAAGCCGGCCAGGTTCCGTACACCCATGGCCGCCATCAGCTTGTAGCGCCGCTCCATCTCCGCCACGCTCCAACGCAGGGCGTTGGCGGCTTCCTTCATGTCGGTGACCACCGGACAGAGCAGGTGCGGAATGCCTTCGTAGATCGAGAGTTCCAGCATCTTCGGGTCGATCATGATCAGCCGCGCCTCGTCCGGGCTCGACTTGAACAGGATCGACAGCAGCATGGCATTCACGCCCACCGACTTACCGGAACCTGTGGTACCGGCCACCAGCAGGTGCGGCATCTTGGCCAGGTCGGTAATGACCGGCTTGCCGCCGATGTCGTGGCCCAGGGCCAGGGTAACCGGCGACTTGGCCGCCGCGTACTCGGGGGACTCCAGCACTTCCGAGAACCGCACGATCTGGCGGTCCTCGTTGGGAATCTCGATACCCACGGTGGTCTTGCCGGGGATGACTTCCACCACCCGCACGCTGAACACGGCGAGCGAGCGCGCCAGGTCCTTGGCCAGGTTGGAGATACGGCTGACCTTCACACCCGCCGCCGGCTGGATCTCGAAGCGGGTGATGACCGGACCGGGATGCACGCTTTCCACGGTCACCTCGACGCCGAACTCCTTGAGCTTGACTTCCAGCAGCCGCGACATGTTCTCGAGGAATTCCGGCGAGTAGCTCTGTTGCTTTTTCTCGGCGCGATCCAGGATCGACAGTGGCGGTATGGTCCCTTCCAGATCGGCATCCACCCTAACCACCGCCGTGGGTGCCGCAGTGGGCATGGGTGCGCTCTTGCGTGGCGGAGGTGCCGGCATGGCCACACTGGCTGCGGCGACAGGAGCAGCGGCCACCGGCGCGGGGGCGGCCGCCTCGGCAACGACACGGCTGGGCGCCGGCATCTCGATGCGCGGCGCAGCGCGTTCCACTCGCGGCGGCGGGGCGATATCGAGCAGGTCGTCCAGTTCCTCGTCGGCGACGGGCACTTCGCGTGCCTTGGGCTTGCGCGCCACCGGCGGCGAAATCGGCTCCTGCTCCTCGTAGAAATCGAGCTCCGGCGCCTGCCGACGACCACCCGCCAGGCGACTGAAGCCGCCTTGCACCAGATCCAGTAGATCCAAAACGACCTTGCCGGTGAAATCCATCACCTTGAACCAGGACAGATCGGTGAACACCGTCAGCCCGAGCAGGAACAGGGCCAGGAACAACAGGGTGCTGCCCTGGACATTGAGCGCGGTCACCGACAGCTGCCCAAGGCTCTCACCCAGGGCGCCGCCAGCGGAAGCCGGCAGGCCGGAGGCGGCATGGAAATGGATGTAGGCCAGCACCGAACCCGAGATCACCAGGAGCACCAGGCCGATCAGCCGCCAGGAAAATAGCCAGCCACTCCATTCCCACGGCAGATGCCGCTTGCGGAAGACCTGCCAGGTCTTGACCGCCAGCAACACCGGGAACACGAAGGCGAAGTAACCGAGAGCCATGAACAGCACATCGGCCAACCAGGCACCGGCCCGACCGGCCGTGTTGTGGACTTGATCGATACGGCTGGTATGGGTCCAGCCCGGGTCGGAAGGGTCGTAGCTCAACAGAGCCATGAGCAGATACAGGCACAAGGCGGCCAGTGCGATGAGCACCACCTCCTTGAGACGATAATGCAGATGCTCACGCCAATGATTGACGTGGCTGGCAGAACTGGATTGCTTCAAGCGCGCTTTTCCCGCACACGGAACGTGTGACCGTGAATCAAAAACAGTGCGCCATTCTAGATCGCCCGGGCCGAGGTTCTACAGTCCCGAGACGAAACATGGCACGATAGCGGACGGCAGTACCGGAACCGCCTTCAGGCACAACATTGGAGCATTCTTTCGTTGTCCTGACAAAGAGTTATGACGAATTCTTGAGCTGGTTACGCACACCTGGCATCCCTTGAGCTCCACCCATCAGAAGGCGCCCTCCCCTACCATGGTGAAATGGCTGACCCGCGAAAGCCCTGACTTTCCGCCCTTGCGGCAAGCGCTACGCGAGCCAAACGGTTTACTGGCCATCGGCGGCGACCTCAGCGCCGCACGCCTGATCAAGGCCTATCGTCATGGCTGTTTTCCCTGGTACCAGGCCGGCCAACCCATCCTCTGGTGGTCACCGGACCCGCGCACCGTCATCTTCCCACCCGACCTGCACGTTTCACGCAGCCTGGCGAAGACCCTGCGCAAGACGCCCCTGCGGGTCACCTACGACCAGGCCTTCGACCAGGTCATCCAGGCCTGCGCCGGACCTCGTCGCGATGCCGACGGCACCTGGATCACCCGGGAGATGCGCCTGGCCTACCAAGAACTGCATGCCCAGGGCTGGGCGCACTCCGTGGAAGTCTGGGACGGCGAGCAACTGGTCGGCGGCCTCTACGGCATCGCCATGGGCAAGCTGTTCTTCGGCGAATCCATGTTCAGCCAGGTGGACAATGCCTCCAAGATCGGCTTCGTGACCCTGATGCGGGATCTGGCGGCCTGGGGCTTCGTCATGGTCGACTGCCAGATGCCGACCGCACACCTGGCCAGCCTGGGCGCCAGCAGCCTGTCGCGGGAACGCTTTGCCGAATACCTGGCCAAATACCTGGATCAGGCCAGTACGGCCACCTGGCCTACCTACCGCGGGTGACTTACACTCAGGCCAGGCTTATGTAGAGATTCGACATGACCGAGCTGGCGAGACTCAAGTTTTACGCAACCCAGCCTCACGCATGCAGTTACCTGCCCAACGAGCAGGCGACTACGCTGTTTCTCGACCCCTCGCAGCCCATGAACGGCCAGATCTATGCTGAGCTGTCCGAACTCGGCTTTCGGCGCAGTGGTGATCACCTCTACCGCCCGCATTGTCAGCTCTGCAAGGCCTGTGTTCCCGCGCGCATCCCCGCCAACCGCTTCCGCCCCAGTCGCAAGCAGAGTCGCGTACTCAAGCGCAATGCCGACATCAAGGTCACGCGCTGCGATCCAGGCTTCACCGAAGAACGCTATCAGCTGTACGCCCGCTACATCAGCGAACGCCACGCCGACGGCGACATGTTTCCGCCGAGCCGCGGCCAGTTTTCCACCTTCCTCGTCAGCAACCTGCCCTACGCCTTCTTCTACGAGATGCGGGTCAATGAACGCCTGATCGGTATCGCCGTCACCGACGTGCTGCCCAATGGCATGTCCGCGGTCTATACCTTCTACGACCCCAGCGAGGAGAAGCGCAGTCTCGGCGTGTTCGGCATTCTCTGGCAGATCGCCGAAAGCCGCCGCCTCGGCCTGGATGCGGTTTATCTGGGCTACTGGATCAAAGGGTGTCGCAAGATGTCCTACAAGACCGAGTATCGCCCCATCGAGCTCTTCGTCAATCAGCGCTGGGTAGCCCTGGCCTGACGAAATAGCGTTTTTTCTGAATTTCTGTCAGAATATGGGCCTTTTTCGCCCGGACTGCTCTGGGCCTATCTTGTCACCGAGGGCTTTTCTATATATGTCGAAAGAAGACAGCTTCGAAATGGAAGGTACTGTCGTCGACACCCTGCCCAACACCATGTTTCGCGTGGAGTTGGAAAATGGGCACGTCGTCACCGCGCACATCTCCGGAAAGATGCGTAAGAACTACATCCGCATCCTGACCGGCGACAAGGTTCGCGTGGAGCTGACGCCTTACGATCTCAGCAAGGGCCGGATCACCTACCGCGCTCGCTAACGTTCGCCAAGCGAATCCTTGCATGAAAAAGCCCGGCAATGCCGGGCTTTTTCATTAGCAGGTGTGAACCTCAGCCTGCCCTTAGGCAGGCTCAGCCGTGGTCTCGAACTCAAACTCCAGTTCGTCATCCACCGCATCGATATGCACGATGCCGCCATGGTCGGCCAACTCGCCGAACAGGATCTGCTCGGCCAACGGCCGCTTGATCTTGTCCTGGATGAGTCTCGCCATGGGACGGGCACCCATCTGCACGTCGTAGCCACGCTCCGCCAGCCAGCCACGAGCCGCGTCGCTGACTTCGAGCTGGACCCGCTTGTCTTCGAGTTGCGCCTGCAGTTCGGTGAGGAACTTGTCGACGATGCTCTTGATGACTTCGGTGCTCAGGCGGCCGAACTGGATGATGGTGTCCAGACGGTTGCGGAATTCCGGCGTGAAGCTCTTCTTGATGACTTCCATGGCATCGGACGTATGGTCCTGCAGGGTGAAGCCAATGGAAGCCCGCGAAGCCGTTTCGGCACCGGCGTTGGTGGTCAGGATCAGGATGACGTTACGGAAGTCGGCTTTGCGGCCGTTGTTATCCGTCAGGGTGCCATGGTCCATGACCTGCAACAGCAGGTTGAACACCTCGGGGTGCGCCTTCTCGATTTCGTCGAGCAGCAGTACGCAATGGGGCGTCTTGGTGATCGCCTCGGTCAGCAGACCGCCCTGATCGAAGCCCACATAGCCAGGAGGCGCACCGATCAGCCGGGACACGGTATGCCGCTCCATGTACTCGGACATGTCGAAGCGCACCAGCTCCACACCCATGGCCTTGGCCAACTGCCGCGCCACTTCGGTCTTGCCCACGCCGGTGGGACCGGCGAAGAGGAAGGAACCGACCGGCTTGTCCGGCGACTTCAGACCAGCACGGGAGAGCTTGATGGCGGTGGACAGGGACTCGATGGCCAGGTCCTGACCGAAGACGGTCAGCTTGAGATCCCGCTCCAGGTTACGCAGCAGTTCCTTGTCGGAACTATTGACAGTTTTCGGGGGAATCCGCGCGATCTTGGCGACGATGTCCTCGACCTGCTGCACGTCGATTCGCTCGGCACGCCGATCTTCGGGCTGCAGGCGCTGGAAGGCACCCGCTTCGTCGATGACGTCGATGGCCTTGTCGGGCATATGACGATCATTGATGTAACGAGCAGCCAGCTCCGCAGCAGCACGCAACGCCTCGTCGGTGTACTCGATGTGGTGATGCTGCTCGAAACGCCCCTTGAGGCCGCGCAGGATGCCGTAGGTATCGTCCACCGAAGGCTCGACGACATCGACCTTCTGGAAGCGCCGAGCCAGGGCCCGATCCTTCTCGAAGATGCCGCGGAATTCCTGGAAGGTGGTCGACCCTATGCAACGGATCTCACCGGAGGACAATAGTGGTTTGAGCAGGTTGGAGGCGTCCATGACACCACCCGAAGCCGCGCCGGCACCGATGATGGTGTGGATCTCGTCGATGAAGAGCACCGCATGGGGCCGCTTCTTCAGCTCGGCAAGCAGCGCCTTGAATCTCTTCTCGAAGTCACCGCGGTACTTGGTACCAGCCAGCAACGCGCCGAGGTCCAGCGAGTAGACCACACTGTCAGCCAGCAGATCGGGCACCTGGCCGTCGACGATGCGCTTGGCCAGGCCTTCGGCGATGGCCGTCTTGCCCACCCCGGCCTCGCCCACCAGCAGCGGGTTGTTCTTGCGGCGACGCGCCAGGATCTGGGCGACGCGCTCGACTTCGTTCTCACGACCGACCAGCGGGTCGATGCGCCCTTGGCGAGCCTGCTCGTTGAGGTTACTGGCGTAGGCTTCGAGCGGATTGTTGGAAGAACTGGGTTCGGCCCCCTCTTCCTCGGCAGCGTCCTGATCCTGCTCGGCCTCGGGGGCCGCGCCGGGAACCTTGGAAATGCCGTGGGCGATGAAGTTGACGACGTCGATCCGGGCTACGCTCTGCTGCTTGAGCAGGAATACCGCCTGGCTTTCCTGCTCGCTGAAGATGGCGACCAGCACGTTGGCACCGGTGACTTCGCGCTTGCCGGAGCTCTGCACATGGAACACCGCACGCTGCAGAACCCGCTGGAAGCCCAGGGTCGGCTGGGTTTCACGCTCGTCGTCCTGCTGTGGGATGAGTGGGGTGGTGGAGTCTATGAATTCCAACAGATCACGGCGCAGCCGGTCGATGTTGGCACCGCAAGCTCTCAAGACGGTGGCAGCGGCTTCGTTATCCAGCAGCGCCAGCAGGAGGTGCTCAACGGTCATGAATTCATGACGCTTCGTCCTCGCCTCCTTGAAGGCGAGATTCAGGGTGACTTCGAGCTCACGATTCAACATAGCTTCACCTCATAGCCCAAGCAGCACAGTAGCCCAAGCAGCACAGATCAACTTTCGATTTCGATTTCACACAGCAGCGGGTGGTTGCACTCCCTCGCATATTGATTGACTTGCATGGCCTTGGTTTCAGCTACATCACGAGTAAATGTTCCACAGACCGCCTTTCCCTGAGTATGCACAGTGAGCATCACCTGGGTAGCCGCTTCGCGGTTCATGCTGAAGTAGCGCTCCAATACCTCGACGACGAATTCCATCGGGGTGTAGTCATCGTTATACATCAGAACGCGATATCTGGCTGGCCGTTTTAGTGCAGGTTTTGCCTCCTGCACCGCCAGGCCACCGCTATCGCCGCCCTGATGATCGTTCTCGTCCGCCGCCAGTCGGATGGGGTCGATTGCACGCATTCTGATCGATTCCGAATTACGGGATGAATAGCAGGAAAAAAGAGCTTGATCCACGTCTCAGCCACCCATTGCCTTGCCTTGACTAAGACTGAAAGGGTGTTACAAACATCCTGTACCCGACGGGGTACCAGAGGGTTCCGTCGTAGTGGCGCCTGTGTGGATTCACTGGAACTGTAGTCGAATGATACTCCAGGCTTGGAGTCCTTTGCAGAGGGAGCCGGTATGCTCAGTGGCAAGGTCAAATGGTTTAACAACGCCAAAGGATATGGCTTCATCGTTGCAGATAACAGTGATGAAGACCTATTCGCTCATTACTCGGCCATTCAGATGGACGGTTATCGAACCCTGAAAGCGGGTCAGGCGGTCAACTTCAGTATCGTCCAGGGCCCCAAGGGCCTGCACGCCGTGGAAATCCGCCCCGCCGAGGCGAGCGTTGCCCCGACCACTACCGCCGTAGACACTGCAGGTGCACGGGAAACGATCAGTACGGAAGCCTGATCTCACGCCCCTTCGGGGGCGCCATCCCCTGCTCCGCTCCGCTTTCCTTCGCTGTGTCCCAAGGCCCGCTCCGGGAACAGTCGGTCTCTCACCAGATTCTTCAGCGTTCGCACGTCCGGGAAACCGCCGTCTCGCTTGCGCTCCCAGAGCAATTCACCGCCACAGCCAATCTCGAAAACGCCGCCAGTGCCCGGCAGCAGCGTGACGCCGCCCAGCTCGGTGCCGAAGGTGCTGAGCAACTCCTGGGCGAGCCAGCCGGAGCGCAGCAGCCATTGGCATTGAGTGCAATATTGGATGGTGATAATGGGTTTGGGGTCAGCCACGGCGCACCTCGAAAGCCTGGGCTCCCTATAATACGCAGCCCTCGATCCCCTTCGCCATGTGGTCCGACCTATGCGCCTGTTGCTATTGGTAGCCTGCCTTCTTCTGCCCACGCTGTCCTGGGCTGCCGAGCCACCCAAGGTGGGCCTGGTGTTGTCGGGTGGGGCGGCGCGTGGGTTGGCGCATATCGGGGTGCTGAAGGCGCTGGAGCAACAGGGTATCCAGGTGGATGCCATCGCCGGCACCAGCATGGGCGCGGTGATTGGCGGCCTCTACGCCGCCGGCTACAGCGCCGAAGAGTTGGAGCGCATAGCCCTGGAAATGGATTGGGGCCAGGTCCTGTCCGATCAGCCACCCCGCAAGGACGTCCCCTTCCGGCGCAAGCAGGATGACCGGGACTTCCTGGTGAAGCAGAAGCTGAGCTTTCGTGACGATGGCACCCTGGGCCTGCCCATCGGCGTGATCCAGGGCCAGAACCTTGGCATGATGCTGGAAAAGCTGTTCGTCCATACCAGCGACATTCGTAACTTTGATCGCCTCGCCATTCCCTTCCGCGCCGTGGCGACGGATATCACCACCGGTGAGAAGGTGATCTTCGACCACGGCCACCTGCCCCGGGCGATCCGCGCCAGCATGTCGATCCCTGCGGTGTTCGCCCCGGTGGAGATCGACGGGCGCCTGCTGGTGGATGGCGGCATGGTCGACAATATCCCCATCGATGTCGCCCGCAAGATGGGGGCTCAGCGCCTGGTGGTGGTCGACATCGGGACGCCCTTGCTCAAGCGCAAGGACCTGACGACGGTGCTGGATGTCCTCAACCAGTCCACCACCCTGATGACTCGCAACAACTCCCAGGCGCAACTCGCGACCCTGGACAAGGGCGACCTGCTCATCGAGCCGCCGCTGGCCAGCTATACCAGCGCCGACTTCACCGAGGTCCAGGCGCTGATCGACGCCGGTTACCGGGCGACCATGGCGATGGCCAGCGAGTTGGCGGTGTTGCGCAAGGATTCGCGCAACGAAAGGTCCACGGCGGTGGCGGCCGCTCGCGCCCCCGCGAGTCGTACGCCGGTGATCAATGCCATTCGCATCGAGAACGACTCCAAGGTGGAGGACGAGGTCATCCGCCACTACATAAGGCAGCGCCTGGATGAGCCCCTGAATGTCGCCCGCCTACAGGACGACATGAGCACCCTTTACGGCCTGGACTACTTCGATCAGGTGGAGTACCGCATCCAGCGTGACGGCCCGGGCGACAACGTGCTGGTCATCTACGCCCGGGGCAAGCGCAGTGGTACGGACTTCCTACGGCTCGGCCTGAATCTGTCGGACGATCTACGTGGGGACAGCGCCTTCAACTTCGGCGCCAGCTATCGCATCAACGGCCTCAATCGCCTGGGCGGAGAGTGGCTGAGCCGGGTGCAGATCGGCGATCACCAGGAACTCTACAGCGAGTTCTATCAGCCACTCGATGTGGGCTCGCGCTATTTCATCGCTCCCTACCTCGGTGGCGAGGCACGCAACATCGAGCAACTGGAAGGCAATCATCCCGTCGCCGAATACCGCCGCGAGCGTTACGGCTTCGGCTTGAATCTGGGCCGCCAGATCGGCAACAAGGCCGAGATCCGCCTGGGCATCGGCCACGACTGGGGCAGCACCAAGGTCCATATCGGGCCGCGGGATACACCGGAAGAAGCCTTCACCGAAGGCTACTATCAGTTGCGCTATTCCTTCGACGATCTGGACGACGTGAATTTCCCCCGCGAAGGCCGCGACCTGGCGCTGACGGTCAAGCAATTCGATCCGAGCCTGGGTTCGGACTCGCGCTATCGCCAGATCGATTTGCATCTGGACCGGGCGTTCAGTTACGGCTACGACACCTTCATCCTCGGTGGCGGCCTGGGTCGCACCCTATCTACCGACAGCGACACCAACGTGGTGACCAGCAGCTTCCTGTTGGGCGGCGCCTGGCAGCTCTCAGGCTATCGGCAGGATGCGCTCTCCGGCCAGAACTACGGACTGGCGCGGCTGATCTACTATCACCAGCTCACCCAAAGATCGCTGTTCCCACTGGATACCCCGGTCTACCTGGGCGGCAGCCTGGAGCAGGGGCGGATCTGGAACCGGGACGACAACTACGACAGTGGCGATATCAGCGCCGCCAGCCTGTTCCTCGGACTGGACACGCCGCTGGGGCCGCTCAGATTCATCTACGGCCTGAGCGACCAGGGCGAGCACGCCTTCTATATCAACCTGGGCAACAGCTTCTGATCAAGCGAGTCGGGACAACAGCACCTCGGCCCGCTCTCTCTGGCTGTCGCTCCCTTCGCTGACGATCTCCTGCAGCAGCGAGGCCGCCTGGCTGACATCACCCTGGTCGAGGTAGGCCTCGGCCTGGGCGAAGCGCTGGGCGATGTCATCAGCCATGAAGTGCTCGTCGAGGCTCAGGTCCAGCTCATGCACGGCGGGTAACTCGCCCAGGCCCTCAGGGAAATCGTCCTCCAGCGCGACCTCGGTGGCGCCGACCGCTTTCCAGCCGGAATCCGCATCCAGCTCCTCGGTCAGCGCGATAGCCTCATCGAGGCTAAGGTCGGCCAGATCCAGATCGTAGTGTTCCTCGGTCACCGGTGCCGGTTCAGCCGCGTCCTGGAATTGCAGCTCTGCCGACCATTCGCTGGCGGGTGCATCGAAGTCCGGCAGGTCGAGGTCCAGGTCTTCCTCCACAATCTCCTCCACCGGCGCGGAAGACATCCCGGGAAACTGGGCGTGCAGGACGGCCAGGCTGGCGGCGGCGCCACCCAAGGCAAGAAAGCGCTGCTCTTGCTGGCTGAAGGCCTTGGCTTCACCCAGGGTCGCCAACACGCGAAGCAGCAACAGACGCAGATCCTGGCGCCGGTCATCTTCGGCGAGACCATTCTCGAGCACCTCGCGCGCCTGGCCATAGCGACCATAGGCGAGATAGATCTCCGCGCGGCCGGCATGATCGTCGACTGGCCCGGAGGCCGCCGCAGCAGCGGGCTTGCCCCGCGGCGCCACCGGCTGCGTCGCCATCAGCACCGGCTCGGGTAGCGGCTCCGCCTGGTCCACCTCCTCTTCCTCCTCGGCGGGCAAAACTTCGGCGGCACGACGCCGACGCCACCACAGCAGGCCGGCCAGCGCCAACAGCGCAGCGGCGCCGGCAAGGGACAGCGAGCGCAAGGAAAACAGCCCGGCATCGGCATCCTCAGCGGACGCCGAACCTGTGGCGACAGGCGTCGCCTGGGTAGCCGGAACGGACGAGGCTACGGGTGCCGGAGTCGCAAGGGCCACTGCTCGCGCCTGCTTCAATTGCTGCTGCAGGGCATCCCGCTCCTGCTGCAACTGGGTGATCAAGGCTTCACGCTGGGCCAATACCGAGTCGTAGCGCTCCTGCAGCTGGGTGAGCTGGCCTTCCAGGTCTCCGACTTGTCGCCCCAGATCCTGGGTCACCAACAAGGGCTTGGTGTCTTCGGCATTGCCGGCTGGCGCCGAGGCGGCGACCACTGGCGCACTCGACTTCGCGGCAGGAGCCGCAGGCGTGGGCGCAGCAGGTGCAGGTTCAGGTGCAGGCCGAGGAGCGATGGGCGCGATGGCTGTCGACGGGGCAGACGCCGGAGCGGGTGCGGGCGCAGGTTTAGCCGGCGTTGGCTGCTTGACGACGGGC
This sequence comes from Pseudomonas oryzihabitans, assembly GCF_006384975.1. Taxonomy (NCBI): domain Bacteria; kingdom Pseudomonadati; phylum Pseudomonadota; class Gammaproteobacteria; order Pseudomonadales; family Pseudomonadaceae; genus Pseudomonas; species Pseudomonas oryzihabitans. The sequence continues at coordinate 645,376 of NZ_CP021645.1, read as the reverse complement.
TCATTGACGCCTGCCGGCAGGCGTAACGTCTGACCGGCCTTGAGCCGACGCGGATCGTTGTTGGCGAAGGATGCCGGGTTGAGGGCGAACAGATCGGCCATCAACTGCTCCGCCGAGCGATTGGCCATCGGCCCCAGGCGCTTGGCGATGTTCCAGAGGGTGTCCTTGGGCCGCGTCTGGTAGGTTCCCGTACCGGCGGTCAGGCCCGGAGAAGGCACGAACTCGGGCGGCCGCGGCGCCGCTGCGCTGGAGCGCTCCACCGGCCTGGCGGCAGGTGCGGCTGGCTTGGCCGCTGGGGCGACCGCGGATCTGGCCGGCGCGCTACTGGCCAGCCCGGCAGGTGCACCGTCGTTGCGAGGCGGATCGACCAGCAGGGTGAATTCCCGCAGCTGTTTGCCGCCCGGCTGTTCCAGCTGGACGATGAAGTCCAGATAGGGCTCGATCAGCGAGCGCCGGGAGGTGACCTCGATGTAGCTGCCAGCCGCCGTGCGCAGGTGCGGCGTGAACACCAGGTCATTGACGAATTGGGTACGATCGACGCCCGCCTTGGCGAAGGCTTCGCTCGACGCCAGGTGAATCCGGAAATCCCCTGGCTCGGCATCGCCGATGTTGACCAGCTCGATACGGGCGCGCAACGGCTCGTTGAGCGCAGACTGCAGCGTGATACCACCAAGGCCGAGCGCCAGTGCCGCTTGAGGGGTAGTGGTCAGCGTTGCGGCCGACAGCAGGAGAAAGGCAAGGGGACGGCGTTTCGCGACCATGGATACCGCTGCGTCAGGTATTCGAGAAAACCAGTGTTTTAGCGCGGTGGCTCACAAAAATCGCCCCCGCTACGCTGGAACGTAGCATCGATACCGACAGACGGCAAACCGGTGGTCGTGATCGAAAAACAGTGCTTCAGGCAAGCCTTGGACGCCAGGCTCGGTGCCAGACGCCTCGATTCGACTCACGGGGAACGCGAGGCCCGACCACCAGCTGGAAGTCGAGCCGCCAAACGGCACTCAGCCGCGCTCGAGGTTGGCCAGTACGCGCTGATGCACCTGTTGGCAGATGGCGATTTCTTCATCGTCCAGCCCACTCAACAACTCCTTGCGCAAGGCTTCGGCGATGGTCTCGATCTTCTCGATCAGCGGACCGGCTTCCTGGGTCAACATGATGCGCTTGGCACGGCGGTCTTCAGTGACCGCCAGCCGCTTTACCAGGCCTTGTTTCTCCAGACCGTCCAGCAGGCGCGCCAGGGTCGGCCCCTCGATGCTGATGCTCTGGGCCAGTTCACGCTGGGTCGGCTGGACACCCTTCATCCGGGCCAGGTTCAGCAACACCTGCCAGCGGGCCTGGGACAGCCCCAGGTGACTCAGGCGACGGTCGAGCTCTGCGCGCCAGGCACGGGAGACGTGAAAGATCTGGCGGCCGAACAGGTGTGGATCGGTAGTCATTCAGGCTAAACCTTGTACTTGGATTTTCTCATTATTCTGGTTGTAGGCACGCCGGGGCAACCGGCGCGCCTCGCTAGTCGGCCAATTCCGCCTGCAGCGCAGCCCGCACGCAGTAAAGCGCACCGGCCGCTACCCGACCTTGGAAGCGGCTGGCGACCTGGGCTACGGGCGGCAATTCGCCCTCGTCTTCGAGGAAGGCATCCTGGATTTCCGCGAGCAGGTCTTCGGGCAGGTCCAGGGCCTGTTCCAAAGCGATTTGCTGCTGGGCGATGGCTTCGGCCAATAGTGCATAGACATTCTTTTCCGAGCAATCGAGTTGACGCGCCGCCTGCTCGGGCGTCATGCCGGCGCGCACCAGCGTCAGCACCTCGTGCCGCACATCGACTGCCGGTGGCGGCGCGGCGCTGCCATCGGTCAGGGCATCGAGGAAGGCCTGACCATAGCGCTCAAGTTTGCGGGCGCCTACGCCACTGACCCGGCTCATCTCGTCCAGCGAGCGCGGCTGGCTGCGCAGCATCTCCAGCAGGGTGGCATCGGGGAAGATGACGTAGGGCGGTACCGAATGCTCTTCGGCGAGCTTGCGTCTCAGGCTGCGCAAGACCTCCCAAAGCTCGCGCTCGTCGGCGCGCACCAGTTGGCTGGCGGCGCTGCCGGAAGAGCCGCTGCTGGTGCCCCGACCGCGCTGGGGCTTGGGATCACGACGCAATTGGATGCTGACTTCGCCCCGCAGCAGCGGTCGGCAGCTTTCGGTCAGCCGCAGGCCGCCGTAACCGTCGACGTCCACCTCGGCCAGGCCGCGGGCGACCAGTTGGCGGAACAGGGTGCGCCACTCGTCCTCACCGCGCGCCTTGCCCAGACCGAACACCGCCAGGCGCTGGTGGCCGAGGTTGACGATCTTCTCGGTCTCGCGCCCCAGCAGGATGTCGACCAGGTGCCCTACCCCATAGCGCTGGCCACTGCGGTAGATGGCGGACAGCGCCTGGCGCGCCGGCTCGGTGGCGTCCCAGGTCTCGACGGTGTCGATGCAGTTGTCGCAATGACCGCAGGGCTGCGGCAGGTGCTCGTCGAAATAGGCCAGCAGGACCTGGCGCCGGCAGCGGGTTTCCTCGCACAGCGCGAGCATGGCTTCCAGCTTGTGTCTTTCGATGCGCTTGTGACGCTCGTCGCCTTCGGAGCTCTGCATCATCTGGCGCAACAGCAGCACGTCCTGCAGGCCGTAGGCCATCCAGGCATCGGCGGGCAGGCCGTCGCGACCGGCGCGACCGGTTTCCTGGTAGTAGGCCTCGAGGCTCTTGGGCAGGTCGAGGTGGGCGACGAAACGCACGTTGGGCTTGTCGATGCCCATGCCGAAGGCGATGGTGGCAACCATGATCAGCCCTTCCTCGTTGAGGAAGCGCTTCTGGTTGGCGGCGCGGACGTCGTTGGGCAGGCCGGCGTGGTAGGGCAACGCCGGGAAGCCTTGGGCGCTGAGCTGCTCGGCCACCTCCTCCACCTTCTTGCGCGACATGCAGTAGACGATGCCGGCGTCGCCGCGCCGCTCGGCGAGAAAGGCCAGCAACTGCTTGCGCGGCGCTTCCTTGGGCACGATGCGATAGAAGATATTGGGCCGGTCGAAGCTGGAGAGGAAGCGCTCGGCCTGCTCCAGGTGCAGCCGGGTCGCCATCTCTTCGCGGGTACGGGAATCCGCGGTGGCGGTGAGCGCCAGGCGCGGCACGCCGGGGAAGTGCTCGGCCAACTGGCCGAGTTGCATGTATTCCGGACGGAAATCGTGACCCCACTGGGAGACGCAGTGGGCTTCGTCGATGGCGAACAGGGCGATTGGCAGCCGCTTGAGGAAATCCAGCATCCGCGGCTGCACCAGGCGCTCCGGCGCGAGATACAGCAACTTGATCTCGCCGCGCTCCAGCTGCGCGGCGACGGACCGCTGCTGTTCACCGGTCATGGTGGAGTTGAGCGCGGTAGCCGCCACCCCTAGCTCCAGGAGGGTAGCGACCTGGTCGTCCATCAGGGCGATCAGGGGCGAGACCACCACGGCCACACCGGGGCGCAACAGGGCCGGTACCTGGTAGCAGAGCGACTTGCCACCGCCCGTGGGCATCAGCACCAGCGCATCGCCACCGCTCGCCACGCGCTCGATGATCCGGGCCTGGTTGCCACGGAAAGCATCGTAGCCGAAGACGTCTTTAAGGATGCGCAGCGCAGGTTCTGACATGAAGCCTCCTCGAATGGAAGGCGCATTATACGGATGCGGAGCTCGCTGCGGCGGTGCTTTTCCGTCGGCCGGCCACTTGCCGGCGCGTTCGACGTGATCCCGGCGCTCGTCTACAATTCCGGCCGTTCCATCCTTTCGAATCCTTTCCGAGGTAAGTAGCCGATGTCCTTCGCCGAACAATTGACCCGTCTGCGCGATTTTCTCGATGCAGACGATCTGCACGAAGAAGCGCTCGACTACGTAGCCGCCCATGGCTACCTGACCGCGCTGTCCATCTGCCCGGAAGAGGTACCCGAACGCGAATGGATCGATGCCCTCTTCGCCGAACCGCCGCACTATCGCGATGCCGCCCAGCAGGAAGACATCGAGCGCGCCCTGGTGCAGCTCAAGGCGCATATCCTGCGCATCCTCGGTAGCGACGAAGAGCTGGACCTGCCTTGCGAGCTGGACCTCGGCCCCGAGCCGGACGACTCCGAGCTGCGCGGCTGGTGCATCGGCTTCATGGAAGGCGTGTTCCTGCGTGAAGCCGTGTGGTTCGAGGATGCGGAAGACGAAGTCAGCGAGCTGCTGCTGCCGATCATGGTCGGTTCGGGCCTGTTCGACGAGCAACCCGAGTTCGCCGAAATCGCCCAGGATCGCCGTCTGGTCGCCGACATGATGGTGCAGATCCCGGAACTGCTGACCCAGTTGTTCCTGCTCTGCCACTCCCCGGAAGAAAAGCCGGCGCTGCTCAAGCCGCGTCACTGAGCGATGGACGGAGCCACTCCGAGACCCCGCCAGAAAAAGGGCTGGGTCCGCTACCTGTTGCTGGGCCTCGGCTGGCTCAGCGTGGCCCTGGGCATCATCGGCGCCTTCCTGCCGTTGCTGCCCACCACGCCCTTCCTGCTGCTGGCCGCCGCCTGCTTCATGCGCAGTTCGGAGCGCTTCTATCTGTGGTTGATCAACCACAAATGGCTCGGCCCCTGGGTGAAACCCTATCTGGAAGGCGACGGCATTCCGCTCAAGGGCAAGGTCTACGCCATCGTCGCCATGTGGATCAGCGTGGGCTTTTCCTGCTGGCTGGTGCCCTATGTCTGGGCGCGGGTGGCAGCCTTCGTCAGTTGCGGCGCGGTGACCATCTATCTGCTCAAGCAGAAGACACGGCGCTGAACCGAAATACCCATGAAAAAGGGGCGATCAGTGATGATCGCCCCTTTTTCATGGCCTGAGCCTATAGCGTCGTTCGTCTCAGGCGGCTTCCGCCATGGGGGTGGGCGGCGGCTGATCGGGGATGGTGGGCTCGCCTGGCTCACCGGGCTGGATGGGCGCGGGATCGGGTTGGTCGGGTTCGCCACCGGCGCGGGGCATGGCGAAGACCAGGAGGCTTTCGAATTCGTCGTCCTGTCGGACGTGGTAGCTGGGCATGGCGAGACTCCTCTGCTGACTCCCTAGATAGAGTCATCCAGGCGCGGGGTAATTCCCTAATCCTGCGGCGCGCCTCCGCCATGATTGCGTGCAAAGGTTTCCGCGCCCATGGCGGCGATCTGACCGTCGATGAGCGCCTCGAAAGGTGCCAGCAGGGCATCGAAGCGGGCCGGGGCTTCGAGGGCGTTCAGTGCTGCGACCACTGCCTCCACCGTGGACAGGGCCTCGGGCGCCGGCGCCTTGCGCACCCGATAACGCGACGGCGGTCCGGGTGGCAGGGTGACCCTGGGCAAGGCCGCCAGCAGCGGATTGGCGTGCAGCAGCAGGCGGGCCTTCCGCCAGGTACCGTCGGGGATCACCAGCAGCCGTTTCGCCTCGGCATCAGGCGCAGGCGGCAGTTGATCCACGGTGATCGCCTCTGGCCCGGGGAACAGCAGCCAGGGTTCATGGCCGTCGAGCCAGCGCGGGAGATCCGGAAAGTCCTCGCCAATCTCCAACTGGGCATTGACCAGCCCCAGGGCGGCCAACCGCGCAGTATTGAGCGGATGGCGCCGCTCACTGGGATGCTGCAGCAACAGCACCCTGGTACGGCTTTCCAGGCGAGGAATCAGGGCGCAGAGGCACAGCGACAGGGGGCGCTGGCAACGCGCGCAGGCGGGACGGGACATCGGGACTTCCGCGGCGGATGACGGCGGCGATCATACCGGATCGCCACCGGGTAGCCGGCGAATCAGCGATTGAAGCGGGCGGTGAGATCGTGGAGGTAGTCGGCCATGCCTTCCAGTTCACGGCTGAGTTCCGAACCGCGCAGGGCCTGGGCCGAGCTGTGGTCGGACAGCTCCGCGATACGGCTGATCTGCCGATTGATGTCTTCGGAGACGTGGCTCTGCTCTTCCACGGCGGTAGCCATCTGCTGGCTCATGGCGGTGATGAGGCTGACCGATTCGCTGATGCCCTGCAGGGACTCCCGCACGGCCGCCGAATGCCGCTCGCTCTGCCGCGAGGTCTCCTCGCCACGGCTGGCGGTGGCCACGGCGCGGTCGGCATTGGCCTGCAGATTGGCGATGATCTGGTGGATCTGCTCGGTGGATTCACGGGTCCGCGAGGCCAGGGAGCGGACTTCGTCGGCCACCACGGCGAAGCCGCGACCGGCCTCCCCTGCCCGCGCCGCTTCGATGGCGGCGTTGAGCGCCAGCAGGTTGGTCTGCTCGGCGATGGCGGTGATGACGTCGGCGACGCTGCCGATACTCTGGGTCGAGTTGGCCAGTTCACCCACGGCCTGACCGATGTCGCTGACCGCCGCGCCGAGTTCGCGCATGGAGGTCAGGCTTTCTTCGGCCTTGTCGCGTCCGGAGTGCACCAGGCTTTCGGCGTTGGCCGCTGCTTGGGCGGTCTCCTGGACGTTTTGCGACACCTCCTGGATGGTGGAAGTCATCTGGGTGATGGCGGCGGCGGACTGGTCAGTCTCGTGGCGCTGCTGCTCCAGCAACTCGGCTTCGGACTTGGCCAGTTGGGAGGATTCGCGCGCCTTCTGGCGCACGCTCTCGCCGGCATCGGCCAGGCGCGTCAGGGCGGTCTGCAGGCGTGCCGACTCGCTGTGCAGAGCCAGGTCCAGGCGGGCCGGCGCGCCGACCTGGTCACTGTAGGTGGGCGCGACGATGGCGCTGGAGAACAGCTTGGGATGGTCTCTCAGGATACGTTCGATACTGCTGCGTTGCCGCAGCAACTGGTGCGTGCTGATGCCCACCAGCGCAGCCACGATGAGGACCGTCTGGATGGTATCGTGCAGGAGGAAATGCCCACTCAGGACCACGCCGCCGGCCAGCAGCGAAGACCAGCAGGCCGTCACGGCGCCGCTCAGCCGGCGTCCCAGGGCCACGGGTGCCTTGCCGGCGTTGAGGCGGGCATAGAGTTCGGTGGCGCGACGGATCTCGGCGGCGCTGGGCAGCGAGCGGACGGATTCGTAGCCGATCACCCGGCCCTGTTCCAGGATGGGGGTGACATAGGCGCTGACCCAGTAGAAGTCGCCGTTCTTGCAGCGATTCTTGACGATGCCCATCCACGGCTTGCCCTCCTTGAGGGTCGCCCACATATGGCCGAACACCGGCGGCGGCATGTCGGGATGGCGCACCAGATTGTGCGGACTGCCGATCAACTCCTCTCGGGTGTAGCCACTGATGGCGATGAAGGCCTCGTTGCAGTAGGTGATGTTCCCCTGCAGATCGGTGGTGGAGATGAGTCGCTCTTCTTCCTTGAAGGTACGGCCTTGTTGAGTGACCGGCAAATTCTTGCGCATCGCGGGCTGCCTTATCTAGCTAGTTATCTACTCCATGCGAGATCAGCCAAGCCAAGGGTGGCCAAATGCTCGCACAGGCGATGACGGTAACTCCTTGGTTATCGTCATACTAACTATCGGCATCTTGCATCTGAGCTTTAAGGATGCGCTGAAAACTCTGGATAAGCGGCTCTCGGCCGCGGCCCCGGCGGGTGATGAGCGAGAACGGCGCCTGGTAGCCGAAGGTGGCCGGTTGCAGGGCCTTGAGGCGCCCCTGGTCGACCCAGGCATGAACGTAATGCTCCGGCAGGTAGCCGATGTAGGCACCGGAGAGGATTAGGATCAGCTGCGCCTCCATGCTCTCCACGGTGGCCGCGCTTTCCTTGAAGCCATGGCGGACCAGTTCCGCCTGGCTCCAGTAACCCCGGCGCACCATGCGCTGGCGGGTGATGACCTCGGCGGGAATGCGCCGCTCCTGGAACAGTGGATGGCGATCGCTGCAATAGAGCCAGTGCTGCTCGCGGTACAGCGGCTGATAGACCACGCCGTTCATGCGGGCGGAAAAGGCGCCTACCGCCAGGTCCAGCCGTCCTTCCAGCACCCCGAGCTGCAATTCGTAGGGACTGGTCACCGCCAGGTGCAGATGGACCCCGGGATAGTCGTGGCTGTAGCTACCGATCACATCGGCGAGTGGCAGAGCCGGTTCGCTGGACAGCGAATCCAGCACGCCCAGGTTGAGAGTACCGCTCAATTCGCCCTTGAGGGTGGTGGCATAGCGTTCGAAGCCTTCGATCTCGCCGAGGATGCGCAGGGTTTCCTGGTGAAAGAGCTCACCCTTGCTGGTGAGGGCGAAGCCACCACGCCCCCGATGGCAGAGAGTGACGCCGAGCTGCCCTTCCAGCTGGCTCATGTAGGTGCTGATGGCCGAGGTGGAGAGGTTCAGTTCCTGCTGGGCGGCGGCGAAGCCCTGGTGGCGCACCACGCAGGCGAACAGCTTGAGCAGGCGGATATCGTGAAGGGCGTTGGCCATGGCGGACTCCCGGAAGGACGGCCGGGCAGTCTAGCCATTAGTTCAGAAATCTCTGAAGTGATTTTTTGCCGGTGCCGATTCTTCGATTACGGTGGGCTTTGCACAATCGGGGCATCAGAACGATGAGGATGTCCCGTGGAAAAGATCCTGCACCAGCCGCTGGGCGGCAACGAGATGCCGCGCTTCGGCGGCATCGCCAGCATGCTGCGGCTGCCCCACCTCGCTTCCGCCGCCGGGCTGGACGCGGCCTTCATCGGCATTCCACTGGACATCGGTACCTCGCTGCGCTCCGGCACCCGCTTCGGTCCGCGGCAGATCCGCAGCGAGTCGGTGATGATCCGGCCCTACAACATGGCCACCGGCGCAGCACCCTTCGATTCCCTGAGCGTCGCCGACCTGGGCGACGTGGCCATCAATACCTTCAACCTGCTGGATACCGTGCGGCTGATCGAAGAGCATTATGACCGGGTGCTGGAGCATGACGTCATCCCCCTGACCCTGGGCGGCGACCACACCCTGACGCTGCCCATCCTGCGCGCCCTGAAGAAGAAATACGGTGCCGTCGGCCTGGTGCACGTGGATGCCCATGCCGACGTCAACGAGCACATGTTCGGCGAGAAGATCGCCCATGGCACCACCTTCCGCCGCGCCGTGGAAGAAGGACTGCTGGATTGCGACCGGGTGGTGCAGATCGGCCTGCGTGCCCAGGGTTACGCCGCCGACGATTTCGACTGGTGCCGCGAGCAGGGTTTCCGGGTGGTGCAGGCCGAGGAATGCTGGCATAAGTCGCTGGCGCCGCTGATGGCCGAGGTTCGCGAGCGGGTCGGCGGCGGGCCGGTGTATCTGTCTTACGATATCGACAGCATCGACCCGGCCTGGGCCCCGGGGACCGGTACCCCGGAGATCGGTGGCCTGACCACCATCCAGGCCCTGGAGATCATCCGCGGTTGCCGTGGCCTCGACCTGGTGGGTTGCGATCTGGTGGAGGTCTCGCCGCCCTACGACACCAGCGGCAACACCGCCCTGCTCGGCGCCAACCTGCTCTACGAGATGCTCTGCGTGCTGCCGGGAGTGGCTTACCGCTGAGTTCTGAGAGCCCGTTCAAAGGCTCGCGAGCTAGAGCCAAACAAGGCGAGAAGACCTGAGGAAGCGCAGTTTACAGATAGTAAATGAGCATTCCGAAGGTCTTTTCAACGCCGTTTGGCCGACGCACAGCAGACTTTGCACGGGCTCTGAGGTGCGGCGACCCGCCATGATGGTCGCCCACCCGCTGTCTTTTCGCTGCCGAACACCGGCGGACCGCCTGGCCCGCCGACAACAAGAACGTGGGTCTGGCCTGCGTATAACCGTGTCGAGGCGTCATCCATGGACCACCATGACGGCATCACCCGTATCGAAACCTTCGGCGTCGAGCAGATTCCCGCTCACGAGCGCAGTGCCACTCCGCTCGATCTGTTCCGCCTGATCTTCGGCGGCGCCAATACCTTCGCCACCGCCGTGCTCGGCAGCTTTCCGATCCTGTTCGGCCTGTCGTTCCAGGCCGGGGTGCTGGCCATCGTCGCCGGGGTACTCTGCGGTGCGCTGATCCTGGCGCCCATGGGGCTGTTCGGCGCCCTCAACGGGACCAACAACGCCGTCTCCTCTGGCGCCCACTTCGGCGTCCATGGCCGTATCGTCGGCTCCTTTCTCTCCCTGCTCACCGCCATCGCCTTCTTCTCGCTGTCGGTGTGGAGTTCCGGCGATGCCCTGGTGGGCGGCGCCCAGCGTCTGGTCGGCCTACCGGAAAACGCCCTGACCCTGGGCCTGGCCTATGGGCTGTTCGCCGTGCTGGTGCTGACGGTGTGCCTCTATGGCTTTCGCTTCATGCTCTGGGTCAACAAGATCGCCGTGGTCAGCGCCAGCCTGCTGTTCCTGCTCGGCATCCCAGCCTTTGCCGGGGGCTTCGACGCCGGCTATGCGGGCAGCCTGCAACTGGGCCAGCCGGGCTTCTGGGCGGCCTTCGTCGGCGCCGCCCTGGTGGCCATGAGCAATCCGGTGTCCTTCGGCGCCTTCCTGGGCGACTGGTCGCGCTACATTCCTCGGCAGACGCCTCGCCTACGCATCCTGCTGGCGGTGATCGCCGCCCAGGCCGCCACTTTGATCCCCTTCCTGTTCGGCCTGGCCACTGCTTCACTGGTGGCGGTGCGCGCACCCGACTACATCGCGCAAAACAACTACGTGGGCGGCCTGCTGGCCATCGCCCCCACCTGGTATTTCCTGCCGGTCTGCCTGCTGGCGGTGATCGGTGGCCTCTCCACCGGGACCACGGCGCTCTATGGCACCGGGTTGGATCTCTCCAGCGTGCTGCCGCGCCTGCTGACACGGGTGCGGGCGACCCTGCTGATCGGCCTGGCGGCCATCGCCTTCATCTTCATCGGGCGCTTCAGCTTCAACCTGGTGCAGAGCGTCTCCACCTTCGCCGTGCTGATCGTGACCTGCACCAGCCCCTGGATGGTGATCATGATCCTCGGCCTGCTGGTGCGCCGTGGCTTCTACTGCCCGGACGACCTGCAGGTGTTCACCCGCGGCGAGCGCGGCGGGCGCTACTGGTTCCACCACGGCTGGAACTGGCGCGGCCTGGGCGCCTGGATTCCCAGTGCCCTGCTCGGCCTGGCCTTCGTCAACCTGCCCGGCCAGTTCGTGGGGCCCCTGGGTGAACTGGCCGGCGGCATCGACCTGAGCCTGCCGCTCAGTCTCGGCAGCGCCGCCCTGCTCTATCTGGCACTGCTCCAACTGTTTCCCGAGCCCGCCGCCGTCTATGGCCCAGCCGGAGCACGACGTCCGCGGCGCCCGGCTGACGCCTCCCTGGAACCCGTCTCCGCTGCCTGACCATCCTGCGAGGAGAACACCTGCATGACCACCTGTGGCGAATTCCTGGTCCGCCAACTGGCCGCCTGGGGCGTGGATACCGTGTTCGGCATCCCCGGTGTGCATACCGTGGAGCTTTACCGCGGCCTGCCGGACAGTGGCATCCGCCACATCACCCCGCGCCACGAGCAGGGTGCCGGCTTCATGGCCGACGGCTATGCCCGCGCCAGCGGCCGGCCCGGGGTGTGCTTCGTCATCAGCGGACCGGGATTGACCAATATCCTCACCGCCATGGCCCAGGCCTATGCCGACTCGGTGCCCATGCTGGTGATCTCCAGCGTCAACGAACGCGCCCGTCTCGGTCATGGCGCCGGTTATCTGCACGAGCTGCCCGGCCAGCGCAACCTGACCGCCGGGGTCACTGCCTTCAGCCATACCCTGCTCGACGTCGACGGCCTGCCGGCGGTGCTGGCCCGGGCCTTCGCCGTGTTCGAGGGCGAGCGGCCCCGACCGGTCCACCTGGAGCTACCGCTGGACATCATCACCGCCGCGGCCGACCACCTCGCCCTGGCGCCGCGGCCCGTGCTGGCGCGCCCGGAACCGGCCGCAGCCCTGCTCGACCGCGCCGCTGCACGTCTGAGCAGCGCCGAGCGGCCCCTGCTGCTGATCGGCGGTGGCTGCCAAGGCGCAGCGGCGGAAGTCCAAGCCCTGGCCGCCGCGCTGGATGCCCCCACCGCCACCACCATCAATGCCAAGGGGTTGCTCCCGCCTGGCCATCCCCTGGCGCTGGGCAGCAACCAGGCGTTGCCGCCGGTGCGCGAGCTGGCACGGGCGGCGGACGTCATCCTGGCGGTGGGCACCGAACTGGGTGAGACCGACTACGACGTGGTCTTCGATGGCGGCTTCCGCATCGAAGGCGACCTGATCCGCATCGACCTGGACCCGCGCATGCTGGTGGCCAACCAGCAACCCTGGCTGGGCCTGGTGGGCGATGCCCAGGCGGCGCTGCGCGGTCTGCTCGCACGGCTACCGGCGCAGGAACTGGACCCGACGGGACCGGGCGCCCGGCGCACCGCCACGGTCCAGGCAGCCCTCACAGAGCAATTCGCCGGCTGGGCGCACTTCCGCCAGCTGTTCGACACTCTGCAAGCGGCCCTGCCGGACGCCCGCTACGTGGGCGACTCCACCCAGACCGTCTACGCCGGCAATCACCTGGTGGAGCTGGACGGTCCGCGCCGCTGGTTCAATGCCTCCACCGGCTACGGCACCCTGGGCTACGGCCTGCCCGCGGCGCTCGGCGCGCGCCTGGCCGAGCCGACGCGGCCGGTAGTCTGCCTGGTGGGCGATGGCGGCCTGCTATTCACTCTCAGCGAATTGGCGAGCGCGGTGGAGGCCGGGATCGGCATCGTCGTGCTGCTGTGGAACAACCAGGGCTATGGCGAGATCCGCCGCTACATGGAGCGCCGGGACATCACGCCGCTGGGGGTCGACCTGCTCACCCCGGACTTCCTCGCCCTGGCGCGGGCCTTCGGCTGCGCGGCCGAGCGGGCCCGGGACCTGGACCATCTGCAAGACCTGCTCGCCCAGGCGCCGGATGATCGGCCGCTGCTGATCGAGGTCTGCGAGGAACCGCCCTTCGCTCCGGCTAGGTAACCGAACGGCGCGCTCGCTGCACCACCCGAACATCGTTCAGGATCAGGCCGCTGGCCGGGCGCATCGGCATCCGCGCCAGATCGATCCGCAGATCCTGGGTCGGCGCTTGGTAGGTCATGGTCTGCAGCAGCAGGCGCAAGGAGGAGGTCATCAATTCCAGGGCGATGCCCTCGCCGGGGCAGCGGTGCTGCCGGGCCACGTCGCCACCGCCCTGGGGCACGAAGGCCGACTCCGCCGCCTCGCCGGTGAGGAAGCGGGTGGGATCGAAGACCTCGGGGCGGTCCCAGCTGCGCGGATCGCGATTGGTTCCATAGAGGTCCAGCAACACCCGGGCACCGCGGGGAAAGGTGATCCCGTGCCAGGCGAAGGTCTCTCGCACCCGCGCCACGGTGAAGGGGAAGAAGGCATAGAAGCGCCGCACCTCCTGGGCGAAGGGCAACCGCGAAGCGGGATCGGCCCGCAGCCGCTCGCGCCAGGCCGGTTGCTTGTACAGCGCCAGGGCGGCGAAGGTGGAGAAACGCGCCACGGCGACCGTCGGCCGCAGCACATTGAGCAATTCCACCGCCGCTACTCGCGGCGACAGCCGTTCGCCATCGGCGTCGCGATGGGCGGCGATCAGTGCCAGGGCGCTACCCGCTGGTGCCGGCTGCTGACGCGCCCGCTCGACCTGCTGGCCGAGCCAGAGCTCCAGGCGCTTTCTGGCACGGCGAGCCTTGAGGTTGGCCAGGCCCAGGCTGCCAGCACCTTCGATCAAGGCGACCAGTTCGGCGCAGCGCTGCTCCTCTTCCTGCGCAGCCAGGGTCACCCCGGCCCAATCACAGACGGCGCGGGTATAGAGCCGGTGCAACTCGTCCAGCAGCACGATCTCGCCTCGCGCCTGCCAGGCCGGCAGCCGGGTTCGCCACTCCTGTTCCGCGCGGGCGATCAAGGCCTCCACCCGCGCCGGCTGGGTGATCTCGACGAACACTGCCTTGCGCTGGCGATGCACAGTGCCATCCAGCCCCTGGACCCCGCCGTCGCCGAACAGCGTCCTTCGCACGTGAGCGGGCGCGGCCTCTACCCGAGTGAAGCGGTCTTCACGATAGAACAGCTCGACGGCGGCCGGACCGCGCAGGCACAGGGTGGGCTGCAGCAGCAGGCGGGTGGCGAAGACGTCGCTGCCCAAGCGATCACAGCGGTTGCTGATGAAGGCATAGCCTTCGGTCAGCAGCGCCACGCTCGAATCAAAGGCCGAGAGCGGTGGCAGGATGGACATCGGGAGTCTCCAGAAAGGATGGGTGTCCTGCCGGTGGACCCTCCCCAAGCGGCGCCGGTGCCTCCGTTACGTTTGCGGTTTTTTCCGCGTCGGCCCTGCGGCGCGGTGCTCGCACAGGGTTGCAGGATAGATGGCGCCCCTCTGGCGCGGGCATTCGCGGGCACAGCGGCGCGGCAAGCGAAAATCCCGGTAAGACCCTGCGACACTCGGCAGCGAACCCCAGGCGCTGGCGGTGGGTCGGTGACAGGACAACTCCCGTGCGAGGTCCTCTCCGTGGCTACCCTGCTCTCCCTAGGCAGCATCAATGCCGACTTCCAGGTTCGCACCACCCAGGATCTGGATAGCGCAGAGACCCTGTTGGCCGATGACTTCCATCGGCGGCCCGGCGGCAAGGCCGCCAATACCGCCTACCTGGCCGCGCGCTTCGGCCATCGGAGCCTGCTGCTGGGCCGGGTGGGCGACGACGAACTGGCCGACCAGGCTCTGGTACCTCTGAGGCACGCCGGCGTGGAGTTGAGCGGCGTGACGCGCGCGGAAGGGAGCGCCACCGCCGTGTCCATGATCCTGGTACCGCCCAGCGGCAAGAAGCGCATCGTACTGGCCAACAATGCCAACGACCGCTGGGACGCCGAGGCCCGGCAAGGGCTAGCCGAACGCCTGGCGGCCGCGCCCGCTGACGCTCTCCTGGTACTGGATTGCGAGATCCCCACGGAGATCGTCCGCCAGGCCATCGAGACCGCGGCGGCCCGGGGACTCATCGTCGTGGTCGACCCGTCCTTCCCCGAGCGCCTGCCCGCCGAGCTGGCGAAGCGGATCACCGCGCTCACCCCCAATGAGGAAGAGGCTGCAGGTCTGCTCGACGAGCGACTCGACGACCTGCCCAGCCTGGGCCGCGCCGCCCGCTGCCTGCAGCAAAGAGGTACCCCGCTGGTCTGCATCAAGCTGGCCGACGGCGGCTGCGTGTTGGCCGAGGGCGAACGACTCTGGCACCTGCCGCCCGAGCCGGTAGACCCCGTGGATTCGACCGGTGCTGGCGATGCCTTCACCGGGGTGTTCGCCATTGGCCTATTGGAAGGACGTTCACCGCGAGAAGCCGCCGCCTGGGCCACCGCGGCGGCCAGCCTGGCAGTAACCGGCGCCGGTTCCCAGGAGGCCTATGCCGGGCGTGCCGAGGTGCTGGCCTTGGCCGAGCGCCTCGCCGCTCGCTGGCAGACCCTGGAGATCTCCGAATGAGCCCTGCCGGCCAGTTGAGCTTCGACCACTTCGATCCCTGGGACGAACGCCGCCGCGAGGCGCTCTTCACCCTGGCCAACGGCAGGCTCTCGCTGCGCGGCGCGCTGCCGGAGTTGTCGACCCTGGAACCTGACGGCACCAGCTACCCCGGTCTTTACTGCGCCGGTTGGTACGATCGTTCCCCACGCCAGGTCGCCGATACCGAGGTGCGGCTATCCGAGGCGCGGCTGTCCGCCCTGATCCGCTTGCCGGACCCCTTAGGGCTGAATCTGGGCAGCGCCCAGCATTGGTACGATCCCCGGCGCCAACCACCGCTGAACTACCACTACGAACTGGACCTGCAGGCGGCCTGCCTGAATCGTGACTTCGAGGTGAGGCTGGACGGTTTGGCGGTCGCCGTCAGCGAAAGACGTTTCGTCAGCGCGGCCGATCCTCGGTTGATCGTGCTGCGCTGGACACTGCGCAATCTCGGACCTGCCACTGACTTGCGCCTGCGCGCCACCCTGGATGCCGGGGTGGAAAATGCCCTGATCGAGCGCAATGCGGCTTACGAGGGTCGCCGCCTGATACTCCGGCAGCAGCTGACCAGCCCCACGGGCGCCGCCGTTCGGGTCGCCCCCCTGGCTGGTCGCGGTGAAGCCTGTGTGGCAACCCTGCTGCTAAGCAATCTGCCACTGGTCTGGCAGGCCAGTGAACAGGGACAAAGACTGCAGCACGACAGCCGCATCAGCTTGGCATCCGGACAGAGCCTGACCCTGGAAAAACGTATTCTGGTAGCGGTTGAGAAAGAGGCCATGACCTGCCAGGCCGCCTTGGACCAGCTCGCTGCCGGGGCGGAAACCCGCTTCGCCGAGCTGGAACGCAGCCACGTTGCCGTCTGGGCCGAGCGCTGGTCGGAGCTGCAACTGGAAACCGCGCCCAGCTTGCAGCGCAAGCTGGACTTCGCTGCCTTCCACCTGCTGCAGACCGTGGATCACCAGGGGAGCCGCGACCAGGGGCTGCCACCGCGGGGCTGGCAGGAGGGCTACTTCGGCCAGATCTTCTGGGACGAGATCTTCGCCCTGCCCTGGCTCGCCAGCCACTTTCCCCAGGCGGCCCGCGGCCTGCTGGACTACCGCCATCGCCGCCTGGACCAGGCCCGCGAACGGGCACGCCGCCAGGGCTGGCGTGGCGCGCTCTTTCCCTGGCGTAGTGGGGTGGACGGCGCGGAAGAAACCCCGCCCTACCAGTACTTTCCGCTGTCCGGCCACTGGGTGCGCGACCGGACATTCCTGCAGTATCACCTGGGCCTGGCGTTGGCCTACAACGCCTGGCAATTCTATCTGGCCACCGGCGATCTGGACTTTCTCGGCGGCGTGGGTGGCGATCTGATCCTGGAGGTAGCCCGCTGCTGCGCCAGCCAGGCCAGCTTTGACGAACGCCTGCAGCGCTATCGCATCCGCGGCGTCGTCGGACCGGACGAATACCACGACGCCTATCCAGACGCCGAAGCTCCGGGGCTGGACGACAATGCCTACACCAACCTGCTGGTCGCCTGGACCCTGGAGTGTGCCGGTCGGGTGCTCGAATTACTGTCCCCAGACCACGCCCGGGTGCTGTACGAGCGGCTAGGCCTGGAGCCAGGGGAGCCGGCAGGCTGGGCGGCCATCTCCGCCAACCTCTACCTGCCATTCCGAGAAGACGGCGTGCTCGATCAATTCAGCGGCTTCGGCGACCTGCTGCCGGCACCACCGGAATGGCTGAAAGACCACGAGGGACCGCGCCTGGACTGGTGGCTGGAAGCGCGTGGTGACAGTTGCAACCGCTACCAGCTCAGCAAGCAGGCCGATACCCTGATGGCCCTGCACCTGCTGCCACCGGCGGAACTGCAACGCCTGCTCGACCGCCTGGGCTATCGGCTGGACGACGACGCCGAACGCAAGACCCTGGACTACCACCTGGCCCGCCTGAGTCATGAATCCAGTCTATCGAAGACCGTCTGCGCCGGCGCCCTGACGGCCTACGATAGCCAAGCCTCCTGGACCTTCTTCAGCGACAGCCTGGATACCGACCTGGGCGCCGCCGCGGACAGCGGCGCTCGGGAAGGCATCCATTTAGCGGCGATGGCCGGTGCCCTGGACGTGCTACAGCGCCACTACCTGGGACTCTGGCCGACACCCGACGGCTTGCGGGTGCAGCCGGCGCCGCCTGCGGCCTTGCCGGCGACCCGCCTGCAACTGCTCTACCGAGGTCGTCTGCTCCAGGTCAGTTGGCAACCACCGCGCCTGAGCGTACGCCTGGCGGACCCCGAGGCCGCGCCGGTCAAGCTGCTAACCGGCGCGGGCACGTTCGAGCTACGGGGTACTGCGGTCTGGTCCTGGCAGCGGGATTAAGACACGACCACCGGCTCCAGCGCCTCCAACCAGTACACCACTGCCACGGCGCCGCCATCGGGAATGCCCAGGGTACGCGTGCCCAGGTAGCTGGCGCGACCCTGGCCCGGCACCATCTCGGCGGTGGCATCGGCGCCGGCCCTGGCCTTGGCGAGCGCCGCCTTGAAGGCCTCCGCGGGACTCACTCCGGCCTGCGCAGCCGCCAGCAGCTCGTCCGCCGCCGGTCGCAAGGCATCGAGCATGGTGCGTTGCCCTGGCTGGGCACCACCCAATTCGGCCAGGGCCTGCACCGCCTGATCGAAGGCCTGGGCCCACTGGCTCAGCGTCGGTCGCTCCACGCCGTCCAGCACCTGGGCCGCACGGACCAGGGCGCAGGCATAGAAGGGTCCGGAACTACCACCGATGGCCCGGCGCAGCGCCTGCCCCGTGGCGGCCAGCGCACTGGCAGGGCTGTACCAGGCACTGGCCGGCAGCGCGCGCATGGCTTCGGCACCGCGGGCGAGGCTGGTGCCCAGGTCGCCGTCGCCGGCGCGGCTGTCCAGTTCGGTGAGGTGGGCTTCGTTGGCGAGCAAGGTGGCGATCACCGCGTCCGCCGCCGCGCGCAGGCGCTCGGCCAGGGGACCGGGTGTGGTGGTGGCTGCCGTGGCTGCGGCCTGGGGCGCAGGCAATAGCTGGGGCGCCGTCGGTACGTGACCGTCGCCCGCCCAGGCACGGGCTCGGGTCGGGGCATCCAGCAGGGCCAGGCGCGCCTCGTCCACCGGCAGCAGCGACAGCGAACAACCGGGCATGTCCAGGGCACTAAGAAAGGTGCCGGTCCAGGCCCGCGCCACCTCGAAGCCGCGCCGACGCAGGTCGAGCAGCGCGGCCCGCGCCACCAGGGCGAGCTCCAGAGGCGGCGTCGCGCCTAGGCCGTTGACCAGCAACGCCAGGCGCGTCCCGGCGGGATAGCCGCCGTCTTCGACCAGGGTATCCAGCAGCCGCGCCACGGTGGCATCGGCACCGAGCCAGTGGCCGCGTTCGACGCCCTGCTCGCCGTGGATGCCCAGGCCCCATTCCACCTCGTCGTCCGCCAGCTCGAAGCCCGGGTGCCCCACCGCCGGTACGGTGCAGGCGCCCAGGGCGACGCCCATGCTGCGCAACTCCGCAGCCGCCGCGCGGGCCAGGGCGGCCACCTCGGCCAGCGGCCGTCCGGCCGCGGCCGCCGCGCCGGCGAGCTTGTGGATCAGCACGGTGCCGGCGATACCCCGGCGCTTCTCCGGCGCCACGGTATGGCGCAGGGCGGCGTCGTCCGCCACCAGCACCGTCTCGACGGGAATGCCCTCGCTACGGGCCAGTTCGGCGGCGAGGCCGAAATTGAGACGGTCGCCGGTGTAGTTCTTCACCACCAGCAACGCGCCGGCCGGACCCGCCGCCGCGCGAATGGCCGCCAGCACCGCGTCCACGCTGGGCGAGGTGAAGACGTCACCGGCCACGGCGGCGGTCAGCATCCCCTCACCCACATAGCCGGCATGGGCCGGTTCATGACCGCTGCCGCCACCAGAGATCACCGCCACGGGGCGTGTCTGGCGATCCGCCAGCGGCTGGCGCAGCACGACCTGTTCGTCAGCGAGCAATGCCAGGTTGGGATCGAGGCTCACGAGTCCTTCGAGCAATTCGCGAACCACCGCGGTGGGGCTATTGATCAACTTCTTCATTTGGCACTCCCAAGGGTGAAGTGGCTGGAGTATGGCACGGGGTCTGGACCCTGCCCGGTCGCGGGCTACCTGAACCAAAGGCAAACCGTAGCCTAGCGGCCTTCCGCCGGACCGGGGTGGCAGGCTATCGTCTGGGCTGGGAAGTTTTTCACGACCGGGATGTCTCACGCTGATTGCCAGCCGCTCTCTTTCGAGCGCTCCCCGTCGAGGTTCGTCATGCCGATCAAGATCGTTCCGCGCTCCGCCTGTCGTGCGTCGGAGATCACTCCCGAAGCCGTCTACCTGTCCCGCCGCCAGTTGCTCGGCGCCGGCGCGGCCCTCGTGGCGGGCGCCACCCTGCCCCGCTGGGCCCTGGCGGACCCCTCCAGCTACGCCGACGTCGACCCGGCGAAGGGCCCGGACTGGTTCCAGCGCAAGCTGCCCGACACCCGCTGGCAGGCGGCAACCGTCAAGGGCGAGGCCATCACCCCGTTCAAGGACGCCACCCACTACAACAACTTCTATGAATTCGGCCCGGACAAGAGCGACCCCGCGGCCCATGCCGCGCAGTTGCCCACCCAGCCCTGGAGCGTGGTGGTCGATGGCGAGGTGGGCAAGCCCGGCACCTACGGCCTGGAAGACCTCTTCGGCCCGGATACCCTGGAAGAGCGCATCTACCGCATGAGGTGCGTCGAGGCCTGGTCCATGGTCATCCCCTGGCTGGGCTTTCCGCTGGCCAGCCTGCTCAAGCGCGTCGAACCCACCGGCAAGGCCCGCTACGTGAGATTCGAAACGCTCAAGGACCCCAAGCACATGCCCGGCATGAACTCCAGCTTCGCCCTGCTGGACTGGCCCTATGTGGAGGGCCTGCGCCTGGACGAAGCCATGCATCCGCTGACGCTGATGACGGTGGGCATGTACGGTCGGGTGCTGCCCAACCAGAATGGCGCCCCGCTGCGCTTGATCGTGCCCTGGAAGTACGGCTTCAAGGGCATCAAGTCCATCGTCCGCATCAGCCTGGTGGCAGAGCAGCCGCGTACCACCTGGCAGGGCATGGCGCCCAACGAATACGGCTTCTACGCCAACGTCAATCCGGAAGTGGACCACCCGCGCTGGAGCCAGGCACGCGAACGCCGCCTGCCCAGCAGGCTGTTCAGCCCCAATATCCGGCCGACGCTGATGTTCAACGGCTACGGCGAGGAAGTGGCCTCGCTCTACGCCGGCATGGATCTGCGGAGAAACTACTGATGGGGTTGCTGCTCTGGCGCCTTGCCGTATTCGTCGCCGCGCTCTGCCCGCCGCTGTGGTGGCTGTACCAGGCCTGGACCTTCGCCCTCGGCCCCGACCCGGGCAAGGCGCTGGTGGACAACCTCGGCACCGGCGCCCTGGTGTTGCTGCTGCTGACCCTGAGCCTCACACCACTGTCGCGCCTCACCCACTGGAAGCTCTGGCCGGTGATCCGCCGCCAGTTGGGCCTCTGGACCTTCACCTATGCCCTGCTGCACTTTCTCGGCTACCTGACTTTCGTGCTGGGCTTCGACCTTTCGCAGCTGATCACGGAGTTGCAGCGCCGGCCCTACATCATCGTCGGTTTCGCCGCCCTGCCGATCCTGCTGGCTCTCGCCGTGACCTCAAATCGCCTGGCCATGCGCCGCCTGGGCAAACGCTGGAAGGAGCTGCATCGGCTGGCCTACCTGGTGCTCGGCCTGGGACTGCTGCACTACCTCTGGATCGTGCGCTCGGACATCGAGGAGTGGGCGATCTATGCCGCCATAGGCGCAGCCTTGTTGGCTTTCCGCCTAGTGGACGGCTGGCGCCGTCGGCGCCGCAGCCAGCCGGCGACTGCCCCTACCCGTTGATCACCGGAGGGCGAGGCAGGGAGGACGATTCTCCCGCCTCATCCCTATAGGGGTGGTATTAATCAACGGCAGCGGCGAGCGAGTTGTTATACCGGGGCGCCATTAACTAAAGGGGTGGTATTGCTAGGGCGATCAGGCTCCAGCGGGTTCGACCGCCGGAGCCACGCCCACGATCAGCGTTGCGCGGCCTGGCGCAGGCCCTTCAGGGTGTTGAGCGGGGCATCCACCACGAAGCTGTTGGCCAGCCAGGACGGCACGCTGCCACCGGGCTCGCTCTGGGCCTCGTAGGTCACTTCCGAACCACCGCTCTTGGGCACCACGCGCCACTGACCCTGGAAGCTCGCGACCCGCACGTAGCCATCGACCGGGGGACGGTAGTCCGGCACGCCTTCCAGGGTGCGGGTGAAACCGCCATCGGGAGTCTTCTGCTCGGTCACGTGGAGCACCACGTCACGGGCAGTGACCGGCCAGGGCATGTCGATACGCATGTAGGTCCAGGCCTGATTGCCCTCACGCTTGAGCACCTGCAGCGACTGGCAGCGGTAGATCCACTTGCAGGAGCCCACCGGATCGTCCTGCAAGCGGGCGATGGTGGCCGGATCGGCCTTGATCTGGACGACGCCCCGGTAGGCCTTGTACTTGGAGCCGGGGACGGCGCGGGTATAGACCTGGATACCATCTTCCTGCTTGGCGAGTTGCCAGTCGTCGGCCTGGGCCAAGCCAGTGGCTGCGAGCAGGGTCAGGGCGAGGATGGAGCGAAGCGGCTGGTGCATGGGACGTCCCTTGTTGTTGTGGTTGTCGGAGCCTTGGGTATAACGGATCAGGCGGCGGTTTCACCCTCGAGCCGCAGCAGGATGGCCAGGGCTTCGGCGCTGCTGCTGCCGCAGAAGGCCGGCTCGGCCTTGAAGCCTCCGCACACGGCGGGGCGCAGCGGCGAGCCGAACAGATCGCAGCGGTTGGTGCTGTCCAGATGGGCGCAGCGCACGCCGGCAGGCTTGCCCTGGGGCATGCGTGGCAGCGGTGAGGAGATCGACGGCGCGATACAGCAGGCGCCACAACCCGGACGGCACTCCATGGGTGAAACTCGCGAGGAAGAGGCTTGAAGCTTAAGAGCAACGCCGGGGCACAACAAGCGAATCGTGACCAGATGCTGCTATCGAGTCATGAATGTAACATTCATTCGCAAGGCCCCACGCAACCCCACCGCTTTTCCACCGTCTTATCTCCGAGATCGAGGCGGCTGGCCCGAGGGCGCGACGATGAAGCATTGGCTGGTGCTGGACCTGGAGGCGACCACCGACGACGGCGGCTGGCCCATAGAACTGATGGAGATCATCGAGATCGGCGCGGTGATGGTCGATGCCGAAGGTCAGGAGCTGGATCGCTACCAGACCTTTGTCCAGCCCCTGCGCCTGCCCTTGCTGACCCCCTTCTGTCGCGACCTGACTCACATCAGCCAGGCCGATGTCGACGCTGCCGAGCCGCTGGAGGCAACCTGGCCCGCCTTCGAAGCCTGGTTGAGCGCCTACGAGACGACCCTGGCCGGCTGGTGCAGCTGGGGCGACTTCGACCGGCGCCTGCTCGAACGCGCCTGGCGCGAGCACGATCTGCACACCCATCTGGCGCGTGTCCCGCACCGCAACCTCAAGCAAGCCTTCGCCAAGGCGCGCGGCCTGGCCCGCCCCCTGGGCCTTACCGCCGCCCTGGAATCGGCGGGCCTGGCCTTCACCGGCGTGCTGCACCGCGCCGAGACCGATGCGCGCAATACCGCCAAGCTGCTGCCGACCAGTCTGCCGGCTTTCGCCCGCTGACCGGTGACAGCCGGGGACGGCCTTGGGCATACTCGCGGACGGTTCTAACCGCTCTCGTACAAGGAAATCCGCATGTTCAAGGTCAACGAATATTTCGACGGCACCGTCAAATCCATCGCCTTCAACCTCAAGTCCAAGCCCGCCACCCTGGGCGTGATGGCACCCGGCGAATACGAATTCGGCACCAGCCAACTGGAGGTCATGCACGTGGTGGCCGGCGCCCTGACCGTCAAACTGCCCGGCAGCGAGAGCTGGGAAACCTTCGCCGCGGGCAGCCAGTTCACCGTGCCGGCCAATAGCAAGTTCCAACTCCAGGTAGCCGAAGACACCGCCTACCTCTGCGAATACCACTGAGTCCGGGCGGAGCCGTCCGGCTCCACCCTCGTCCCGCCGTTCGGCCTGCTGGCCGCCTGGCGGGAGTCGGTCCGCCGACCTGAACGCTTCACCTAGCCTCCGGTCCTAAGCGACGCAGCCCTTCAAGAGCCGTCGCCATGTCGCCAATCGCACCCCAGGGCACTCGCCAGCCGAGCCATGCCCGCCCCTTCGAGCACCAGCCCCGGAATCTCCCGACGCATGGGATAGCCCTTGCGCAGGGCGTCGAACGCCTGGGCCCGCGCCAGGGGCGGCAAAGCGAGGGTCGCGCGTAGCGCCGCGTCGTCGTCGCGAGGATCGTAGACCGCGCGACAGGCGCGCTTGAAGGCCAGGGCTTCCGGGGTTTCCCGACCGAATACCAGCCGCTCCAGTTGCTGCGCCGGCAACAGCTCGGCCAGCGTCAGCCGCGGGGTAATGCCGGCCCAGGCACAGAAGGCCTCGTAGATCTGCGCCGTGCCGCGCCATTTGCCTTCCAGGCTGTGCCCGGCGATATGCGGCGTCGCCACCTGGCACAGCCGCGCCAGCTCGGCATCGATACCCGGCTCGCCTTCCCAGACATCCAGCGCCACCGCCAGCTCGGCGCCGCCTGCGAGGTGGGTACGCAAGGCGGCGTTGTCGATCACCTCGCCGCGACAGGCATTGAGCAACCAGGTGCCCGGGCGCAGCCGGGCCAGCCGCGCGGCATCGAACAGGTGCAGGGTACGGTGCTCGCCCTCGCGGATCAGTGGGGTATGCAGGCAGAGCACATCGCAGCGCTCGATCAACTCATCGAGCCCATGAAAGTCGCCCTGCTCCTTGGCCTGGCGCGGCGGATCGCAGACCAGTACCCGCCAACCCAGCCCCTGCAGCACCGCGGCCAGGCGACCGCCAACCTGGCCGGCGCCGACGATGCCATAGGTGCGCTGGGCGAGGTCCGCCCCCGCGCCGTCGGCCAGCGCCAGCAGGGCGCCGAGCACCCAGTCCACTACACCGCGGGCGTTGCAGCCGGGCGCATTGCTCCAGCGAATGCCGGCCCGGGCGAAATGGCCGAGGTCGAGATGATCGGTGCCTATGGTGCAGGTGCCGACGAAGCCGACCCGCGAATCCGCCAGCAGCGCCTCGTCGACGCGGGTGATGGAGCGCACCAGCAGGGCATCGGCGCGACCTACCACCGCGCGGTCGAAGGCGCGGCCCGGTAGGCGTTCGAGGGTCGCATGGGGACCGAAGAAGGCGTCCAGCAGCGGAATGTTTTCGTCGGCAAGAATGTGCATGCCTGGGCACTCGCAGGATCGGGGACGGCACTTTAGCAGGCCACCCACGCCAGGCAACGCTTACCGCGAGACTTGTCACACCGACCACGAGGACTAGACTATCCGCCCCGAAGCTGACCGAACGATCAAGTGACCTCCTCCCTGCCCCGCATCAGACGTGAATTCGGCGCCCTGCTTTCCCTGGCCGCGCCCATCGTCATCGCCCAGCTCTCCCATTCGGCCATGGGCTTCGTCGACGCCGTGATGGCCGGTCGCGTCGGACCGCTGGATCTCGCCGCCGTCGCCCTGGGCAACTCGGTATGGATTCCGGTATTCCTGTTGATGACCGGCATCCTGCTGGCGACCACGCCCAAGGTGGCCGAGCGTCACGGTGGCGGCCGCAGCGACGAGATCGGCCCGCTGGTACGCCAGGCACTGTGGTTGGCCCTGGGTTGCGGCCTCATCGCCAGCCTGCTGCTGCTCAATGCCCGACCACTGCTGGTGGCCATGCACGTCGATGCGCAACTGATCGGCCCGACCCTGCTCTATCTCAAGGGCATCGCCATGGGCCTGCCCGCCACCGCCTTCTACTATGTGCTGCGCTGCTTCAGCGACGGCCTGGGGCGTACCCGCCCGGCCATGCTGGTAGGGCTCGCCGGCCTGGCGCTGAACGTGCCGCTGAACTGGATCTTCATTCATGGCCACCTGGGCCTACCGGCGCTGGGCGGCGCCGGCTGCGGCTTCGCCTCCGGCACGGTGATGTGGGCGATGCTGCTGGCCATGCTGGCGATCATCCGCACCGAGCGCTATCGCCCCTGCGCGATCTTCGCTCGCTTCGAGCGGCCCCACGGCCCGACGCTGCGCGCCCTGCTGGCCATCGGCGTGCCCATCGGCATCGCGGTGTTCGCCGAGTCGAGCATCTTTTCCGTGGTGGCGCTGTTGATCGGCGAGCTAGGCCCGACCGTGGTGGCCGGGCACCAGGTGGCGCTCAACTTCTCCGGCCTGGTGTTCATGGTGCCCCTGGCGCTGGGCATGGCGGTGACGGTACGTGTCGGCCAGGCCCTGGGTCGTGGCGAGCCACGGGAGGCACGCTTCGCCGCCGGTGTCGGCATGGCCGCCGGGCTGCTCTGTGCCTGCGTTTCCTGCACCCTGATGCTGACCGCCCGCACCTTCATCGCCGGGCTCTATTCCCAGGACCTGGCGGTGATCCAGCTGGCCGCGTCGCTGCTGGTGTTCGCTGGCATCTTCCAGTTTTCCGACGCCATCCAGGTCACCGCCGCTGGCGCCCTGCGCGGCTACCAGGACACCCGTGCGACCATGATCATCACCCTGCTGGCCTACTGGGGCGTGGGCCTGCCGGTGGGCTGGGCACTGGGGCTCAGCGACTGGTTCGGTGCACCGCGCGGACCGGCCGGACTCTGGCAAGGCCTGGTGCTGGGCCTGACCTGTGCCGCCCTCCTGCTGTCGGTGCGCCTGGTGCGCAGCGCGCGGCGACGCATTCGTAGCGTCTAGCGCGCCCCCTTACTACAATGCCCGCCTCGTCGGACGGCGCCCGGTGCCGTCTCCGACGGTGCTTCCCTCATTTCGCGAGAGTGCGGCTGCGATGATCTTTCGCCTGCTACAGCTATTCTGCCTCTGCTTCCTGCTCAGCGGCCCGGTTCAAGCGGCCCTGCCCAGCCTGCCAAGCCTGACGAGTACCCAGAAGGACCAGGTCGATCCCCAATTCGGCCAGTCCCTGGACCAGGTCATCAAGACCCTGGAAAGCGACCAGCAACGCAATCGCCTGCTGAAGGAACTCAAGCAGCTGCAGGCGGCCCAGGCCAAGGCCGAACCTAGCGCCTCCCAGGGGGTGATCGGCCTGATCACCGATACCCTGACCGCGGTCGAGCAGCAGCTGCAGCACGACAACCTGCGCGAACGCTGGCAATTCCAGCTGGAACAGGCCGGCGACGAACTGGCGGCCCTGGTGCCCGCGCCCGATCAGCGCCTCAATCTGCTCTCCGGTTTCGTCATCACCCTGGCCTTCTGGGCCGGTTGCGCGCTTGGCCTGAAGCACCTCAGTCATCGGCTGCGGGTGAGTTTCGGCCTGTCCGAGGAACTCCCCCTGCGGCCGCGGACCCTGGACCTGGTGCGCTTCGCCCTACGCAAGCTGGCGCCCTGGCTGCTGGCCTTCGTCATCACCCTGGTGGTCTCGCTGTGGATGCCGGATTCCCTGGGCAAGACCGTCGCCGTCACCCTGGCCTATGCGGCCGTGACCGGCCCGCTGTTCGCCGCCACCGTGGTGGTGATCTGCTCGCTACCCAGCGGTGCCCACCGCAATCGCGCCCTGCTGATCCTGCGCCGCCGCGCCTTCCGCCCGCTGTGGATCATCGGTAGCCTGGCCGCGCTTGGCGGTGCCACCAGCGATCCACACCTGGCGGAGAAGCTGGGTCCGCACCTGGCGGCCATCATCGCCATCGCCGCCAACATCTGCGCCGCCCTGCTCACCGCCCAATTCGTGCTGAGATTCCGCCGGCCCGTCGCCCACCTGATCCGCAACCAGCCACTGGCCAAACGCCAGGCGCTGCACGGTTTGCAGGGCGTACGCCAGCTGGTCGCCCGGCTCTGGCACCTACCGGTGCTGATCCTGGTGGCGGTATCCCTGGTGGCGACCTTCGTCTCGGCCGGCGACACCAGCGACGCCCTGCGCCGGGCCCTGCTCTGCGCCGTGCTGATGGGCGCCGCCCTGGGGCTCAATGCCGTGGTACGGGCGCGGCTGCTACGGCCCCGCCACAGTAGTCGCCTGCAGGAAGCCTATGCCGAGCGCCTGCGCGCCTTCTTCGCGGTGGTCCTGGGGATCGTCATCTGGCTGGTCGCCATCGAGCTGTCGTTGCGCGCCTGGGACGTCTCGCTGCTGAGATTCAGCCAGGGTGATGGCCATGAGATCGCCAGCAAGTTCTTCGGCCTGGGCGGCACCCTGCTACTGGCCTGGCTGGTGTGGATCCTCGCCGATACCGCCATCCACCGCGGCCTCAACCTGCATCGCGTCAGCCCGAACAATGCCCGGGCCCAGACCATGTTGCCGCTGATCCGCAACGTGCTGTTCCTGACCATCTTCGTCATCGCCCTGATCGTCGCCCTGGCCAACATGGGCGTGAACGTCACCCCGCTGCTGGCCGGTGCCGGCGTCATCGGCCTGGCGGTGGGTTTCGGTGCCCAGAGCCTGGTGGCCGACCTCATCACCGGGCTGTTCATCATCATCGAAGACTCCCTGGCCATCGGCGACTACGTCGACGTGGGCAACCACCTGGGCACCGTCGAAGGCCTGACCATCCGCACCGTGCGCCTGCGCGACATCGACGGCATCGTCCACACCATCCCCTTCAGCGAGATCAAGAGCATCCAGAACTACTCGCGGCAGTTCGGCTACGCCATCTTCCGCCTGCCGATCCCCCAGGTGCTGTCGGTGGACCAGGCCATCGAGCTGGTGCAGGAAGTGGGGCGCTCGCTACGCCAGGACCCGCTGCTGGGCAGGGACATCTGGTCACCGCTGGAGCTGCAGGGGGTGGAAAGCTTCGATTCCGGCATGGCGATCCTGAGATTTCGCTTCAAGACCGCGCCGATCAAGCAGTGGGAGGTCTCGCGGGCGTTCAATCTCAGGCTCAAGCGGCACCTGGACGACGCCGGCATCGAACTGGCCTCGCCGCGCATGAACGTGCGCTACGAGGCGGGTGGCCCGCGACCGGATCAGATGCCGCGAGGGGAAGCGCCGAGCGAGGGTTAGGGCCGCAGCGCCAGAACGACTACCAGAGCTCGCCGTAGGGCGGAAAAGTCTCTAGGGTAAAGCCATCCCTTCCCCAAAGAGGCCACGGCATGCCCTCGCGCACCCTGCTCTGCTATGGCGATTCCAATACCCACGGCACCCGCCCCCATACCCCGTCGGGCAGGCTCGAACGCTTCGACTGGGACGAGCGCTGGACCGGCGTGCTGGCCCGCGGCCTGGGCGCCGACTGGCGGGTGATCGAAGAAGGCCTACCATCCCGCACCACCGTGCACGACGATCCCATCGACGGCCGCCACAAGAACGGCCTGAGCTATCTGCGGCCCTGCCTGCAAAGCCAGCTACCCGTCGATGTGTTGCTGTTGATGCTGGGCACCAACGATCTCAAGGCCCGCTTCTCGGTGACACCAGCGGATATTGCCAGCGCCCTGCAAGTGCTGCTGGATGAGATCAAACGTTGCAACGCCGGTCCGGACGGTAGCCAGCCCGAGCTCATCGTGATGGCGCCAGCGCCTATCGAGGAAGTGGGTTCTCTCGGCGAGATCTTCATCGGCGGCGCCGCCAAGTCACGTCAGCTGGCCGAGCGCTATCGCCAGGTCGCCGAAGCCCAGGGCGCGACCTTCGTCGACGCTGGCGCGATCATCCGGGTGAGTCCAGTGGACGGCGTGCATTTCGAAGCGGACCAGCATCGGCGACTGGGGGAGCATCTGGTGGGCGTGGTCAGAGGCCTGGGTCTTGCCTGACCGTAGAACGTAGGGTGGACAACGGCGCAGCCTTGTCCACGGGTTCGGGGGCATACAGTGGAAAACGCTGCGCGGTTTTCCACGCTACGGAATACGCACCAACGTAGGTTGGGTTGAGCGCAGCGAAGCCCAACAGACCTAGCCCGGCATTGCACCGTTGGGCTTCGACGATGAAGCCGTCTCAACCCAACCTACAGCGACGGACGCTCACTCCACCTTCTTGCGAATCCAATACAGATAACGCCCCTCCCCCTCGCTCTTCTCTACCAGCTCGTGGCCGAGGAAGACGCAGAACTTGGGGATGTCGCGCTGGGTGGAGGGATCGGTGGCGATGACCTTGAGCAGGGCGCCGGGGGCGATGTCGCGCACCTTGTTGTGCAGCATCATCACCGGCTCCGGGCAATTCAGCCCGCTGGCGTCGAGGGTGGCATCGGCTTCGAGGGTCATGAGGTCTCCAAGGGGTAAAACGGTTGCGGCGATCTGCATTCAGAGCTTGGCAGCGGCCTAGGGTTTCTTATCCAGCCGGCGTAGATGACAGGTCACTTCCTCGCGGTCGTGGTAGAGCTGCTTGCAGCCGATGGTGACGCGCTGGCCGCGGCCTGCGAAGTGGTCGCGAAGGCGTTCGAGGATACCGGCCACCTCGCGATAGCGCTGCTTCATCGGCAGCTTGAGATTGACCACTGCCTCGCGGCAATGGCCCTCGCCGATCCAGCGCTCGATCAGCGCGGCGGTGCGCGCCGGCTTCTCGACGATGTCGCAGACCATCCAGTCCACTGGGCGCTTGGGCGCGAAGGCGTAGCCGTCGACCTGCAGGTGCTCCACCAGGCCGGTGTCCATCAGCGCCTCGTTCATGGGGCCGTTGTCCACCGCCGTCACCAGCATCTCGCGGGCCACCAGTTGCCAGGTCCAGCCACCGGGCGCGGCGCCCAGGTCCACGGCACGCATCTCCGGCGCCAGGCGGGTCTCCCATTCGGCGCGTGGGATGAATTGGTGCCAGGCCTCTTCCAGCTTGAGGGTCGAGCGACTGGGCGCCTCGCGGGGAAACTTCAGCCGCGGGATGCCCATGGGCCAAAGGGCGGCATTGCCCGGCTCGACCAGGCCGACGAAGACCTGGCGACCGCTGAGGAAGGTCAGTTGCAGGCGAGGCGCGCGGGGGTCGTCCACCAGGCGCCCGGCCTTGCGCAAGGCGAGGGTCAGGGGGCGCTCGAATTTCTTGCAGAAGGTGGAGAGTGCCTTGCCGTCGTTAGTGTCCGGCATTTCCAGCGCCAGGCTGCCGCAGACCGGGTAGTCGGCCAAGCACTCCAGTAGCGGACCGATGCGATCCTGCTCGGGCAGGTCGAGAAAGGCGCCGCGCGACCACTGGCGCGGAAAGATCAGCTCAGCGAATCTCAGGCTCCGCATCAACCGGGCAGCACCTTCGGCATCACCACAGACGAATTCGGCATAGGCCGCCCCCGGCTTGCCCTTGGCATAGCCGGCGACACCCAGCAGCGCCGCCCGCTCACCGAGCTCGGCGCAGACCTCGCCTTCGAAACCGGTACGGCACAGCAGCAACAGGGTATTCACGACGGGGCTTCCTCAAGCGGTCACGCAGGGCGCGCACTATA
The DNA here is from genome assembly GCF_006384975.1 of Pseudomonas oryzihabitans. NCBI lineage: Bacteria > Pseudomonadati > Pseudomonadota > Gammaproteobacteria > Pseudomonadales > Pseudomonadaceae > Pseudomonas > Pseudomonas oryzihabitans. Next base: position 614,605 of record NZ_CP021645.1, on the reverse strand, counting down.
CCCCAGCACGCCAGCCAGGGAACGTAGGCGGCGCTTACCGGTCCAGTACTACACCTAGAAAAATCAGTCCGCATAGCGCTGGTACGGGTCTCCTTCGCCTCTCGAGGCCCGAGCGGCCAGCGGGCAACCGTCGATAAGGAGACCCCTGATGCCAGCCCTGGACAGCCTCAAAAGCCTCAAGACCCTACAAGTAGGCGACCGTACCTACCACTATTACAGCCTGCCCGACGCCGCCAAGACCCTGGGTAACCTGGACAGGCTGCCCAAGTCGCTCAAGGTGCTGCTGGAAAACCTGCTGCGCTGGGAAGACAACCAGACCGTCACCGGCGAGGACCTCCAGGCCCTGGCCGACTGGACCAAGACCCGCTCCGCCGATCGCGAGATCCAGTACCGCCCGGCGCGAGTACTGATGCAGGACTTCACCGGGGTACCGGCGGTGGTCGACCTGGCCGCCATGCGCGAAGCCGTGGCCAAGGCCGGTGGCGATCCGCAGCGGATCAATCCGCTCTCCCCTGTCGATCTGGTGATCGACCACTCGGTGATGGTGGACCGCTACGCCAGCGAGAACGCCTACCACGAGAACGTCGAGATCGAGATGGAGCGCAACGGCGAGCGCTACGCCTTCCTGCGCTGGGGCCAGAACGCCTTCGACAACTTCCGCGTAGTGCCGCCGGGCACCGGCATCTGTCACCAGGTCAACCTGGAATACCTCGGTCGCAGTGTCTGGACCAAGGAAGAAGACGGCAAGACCTACGCCTTCCCCGATACCCTGGTGGGCACCGACTCCCACACCACCATGATCAACGGCCTGGGCGTGCTCGGCTGGGGCGTGGGCGGTATCGAGGCCGAGGCGGCCATGCTCGGCCAGCCGGTGTCCATGCTGATTCCCGAGGTGGTGGGCTTCAAGCTCACCGGCAAGCTGCGCGAAGGCATCACCGCCACTGACTTGGTGCTGACCGTGACCCAGATGCTGCGCAAGAAGGGCGTGGTGGGCAAGTTCGTCGAATTCTTCGGCGACGGCCTGGCCACCCTGCCCCTGGCCGACCGCGCCACCATCGGCAACATGGCGCCGGAATACGGCGCTACCTGCGGCTTCTTCCCGGTGGACCAGATCACCCTGGACTACCTGCGCCTCTCCGGTCGCCCCGAGGAGACCGTGCAACTGGTCGAGGCCTACACCCAGGCCCAGGGCCTGTGGCGCAATCCCGGCGACGAGCCGGTGTTCACCGATGTGCTCGAATTGGACATGGGCGAGGTCCAGTCCAGCCTGGCCGGTCCCAAGCGGCCCCAGGATCGCGTGTTGCTCGGCGAAGTGGCCAAGGCCTTCGGCGATTTCAATGCCCTGGCCCCGAAAAAAGCCGAGGCCACCAAGGCTGGTAGTGGCGTGGAAGTGCAGCTCGATGGCCAGACCTTCCAACTGGAAGACGGCGCCGTGGTCATCGCCGCCATCACCTCCTGCACCAATACCTCCAACCCCAGCGTCATGATGGCGGCCGGTCTCTTGGCGAAGAAAGCCGCCGAGAAGGGCCTGATGCGCAAGCCCTGGGTCAAGTCGTCCCTCGCGCCCGGCTCCAAGGTGGTGACCGACTACTACAACGCCGCCGGCCTCACTCCCTATCTCAACGACCTCGGCTTCGACCTGGTGGGCTATGGCTGCACCACCTGCATCGGCAACTCAGGACCGCTGCTCGATCCCATCGAGAAGGCCATCCAGGACGCCGACCTCACCGTGGCCTCGGTGCTCTCCGGCAACCGCAACTTCGAGGGTCGCGTGCATCCGCTAGTCAAGACCAACTGGCTGGCCTCGCCGCCGCTGGTGGTGGCCTATGCCCTGGCCGGCAGCGTGAAGGTCGATCTGACCCAGGAGCCGCTGGGCACCGGTAACGATGGCCAGCCGGTCTATCTGAAGGACGTCTGGCCCAGCCAGCAGGAAGTGGCCGAGGCGGTGCAGAAGCTCGACACCGCCATGTTCCACAAGCAATACGGCGCAGTGTTCGACGGCGACGAGAAGTGGCAGGCCATCCAGGTGCCGGACGCCGAGACCTATGTCTGGGACGCCGACTCCACCTACATCCAGAATCCGCCGTTCTTTGAAGGCATCGCCGGCGATCCGCCGCGCATCGCCGACATCCACGACGCGCGCATCCTGGCGCTGCTGGGCGATTCGGTGACCACCGACCACATCTCCCCCGCCGGCAACATCAAGAAGGACAGCCCCGCCGGACGCTATCTGGCCGAACATGGCGTGGCCTATGCCGACTTCAACTCCTACGGTTCGCGCCGCGGCAACCATGAGGTGATGATGAGGGGCACCTTCGCCAACATCCGCATCAAGAACGAGATGCTTGGCGGCGAAGAAGGTGGCAATACGATCCACGTGCCCAGCGGCGAGAAGCTGTCGATCTATGACGCGGCCATGAAGTACGAGCTGGAGAACACCCCGCTGGTGATCATCGCCGGCAAGGAATACGGCACCGGCTCCTCTCGCGACTGGGCGGCCAAGGGCACCAACCTGCTGGGCGTGAAAGCCGTGGTGGCCGAGAGCTTCGAGCGCATCCACAGATCCAACCTGGTGGGCATGGGCGTGCTGCCGCTGCAGTTCAAGGACGGCGTGGATCGCAAGTCCCTGGGGCTGACCGGCAAGGAGAAGATCGCCGTGCTGGGGATCGACGGCGTCGAGCTGCGTCCGCGCATGCCGCTGACCCTGGAGATCACCCGCGAGGACGGCAGCCTGGAAAGCGTCGAGGTGCTCTGCCGCATCGATACGGTCAATGAGGTGAGCTACTTCAAGGCCGGCGGCATCCTGCACTTTGTGCTGCGGGAGTTTCTCAAAGCCTAGTGGAACCCGGGCGGCGCTGATTGAGGTCCGCCCGGTCGTCTCAAGGCTTCATGCGCTGGGCAAGGGGTCGGCTGTCCACCAGCCGGCCAAGGCCTCCGGCAGGAGGGCAGTCCGAGAATTGCGAGGTAGTGCCCAGGTAAAGCATCTCGCATGCCTCCCCCGGTACGTCGTCGGACGGCAAAGAGGCGGCGCCACCATTCGTCCAGTACAGGTACAGCAGGCCCTTGCCATTGCTCAGCACTAGCCGATGCAGTTGGCCTTGCTGGCGATAGCTCGACAGCCGATAACCGCGGAGCACCTGCAGGGTGTCGCGCAGGGCACGAAACGCCTCCTTCGGTTGACCCCAATAATCGACCAAGCCGAAATTGTCTTCTCGCTCGAGCGGGTTGGTGCCACGATCCCGCCAGGCGTAGAGGTTAAGCGCAGCGATGTCGGCGGCGATGTTGGACAAGTAGGTCCGCACCAGCAATTGTGCCTGCGCGTGTTGCGAACGACGCGGCAGCACACTCGCATAACCCCACTCCGAGGCGAGGATCGTCAACCGGGGAATTCCCCGCTCGTCCGCGCTGGCCGCGAGCTGCCGATAATCGCCAATCACGCTTTCCGGCTGGTTACGGTAGGGGTGGACCGATAGTTCCTGGAGGCAGCCCGTCTTCAGCAACTGGAAGGCCAGATCCTGGAGTCTGGCGTTACGCTCATCGAAAGGAAAGCGGGCGAAACCGAAGCCGGCCAGCACCGGACGCCGCGGGACCTGTCCCAGACGCTCGCAGGTCAGGCGCATGGCCTGCTCGAATTCGTCCTGGCGTGCCGGGTTCAGGAAGGTCTTGAGTTCGGGTTCGTTCCAGAGCTCAAAGGCCGTGACCTGAATCGCGTCGTTGCCCAGCACCTCGGCGGCGAATTCGGCGAAGCGCTGATCGGGGTCCGTGACGACGGCGCTGGCGGGGCCCCAGATGCCAGCCCCTCCGAACAGCGTACCCAGGCTTTGCAAGCCATGCGCCCGCAACCGCGCGGTCAGCCGTGGATAATCGACCGGCACCGCCGTCCGTTGGGCGACCCGCGGCCGGATACCGAACCGCACGAAATCGAAGCCGACCTCGCGCAGTTGTCGCAAGTCCTCATCGGTAACCGTCTCCGGATCGATCTGCACCCCCAATGGCAGCGGCAGCTCGCTCTGGAAGACGCGCTCGATAGCCTCGCCCCGACCAGCCCCCAGCATGAGTAGCGCGGCTACCGCCCACGGCAGGACCCGTGCGGTGTACCTCACGACTGCGGCTCCGACTGCAGCGGATGCAACAGCTCCCGATAGGCACCGACGAAGCGCTCCAAGGCGAAGCGTTGGCCATAGGCCTGCAGGCATCTCTCCCCCCACCGCAGTTTGTCCTCGCGAGTGACGGCACACAGTTGCTCGCACAGATGCTCTGCGGTGCCGTCGAACAGCAGCCCGGTGCGCTCATGCTCGATCAGGTCCGGCAAGGCCCCCGAACGGCTGGCGATGACCGGCAAGCCATTGCGGAAGGCCTCCAGCACACAGAGGCCGAAGCCCTCCCAGCGCGAAGGCACCACCAGGAAATCGGCGTTGCGGTAGTAGAAGTCGATCTCGTCCGCCGCGGCCCAGCCGTGATAATGGATGTTCTTGGCGAAGGCGAAGTCCTGTTGGTGATCGCGCAGTACCACGTCGCCGACCAGGTGGAAGCAGAACCGTCCCGGTGCCTGGCGATTCAAGCGACGCATGGCATCGCAGAGGATGTCGAAACCCTTCTGCCGATCGAAGCGCCCCACGAAGAGCACGTTGATGACCGCGGGGTCGAACAGCGAAGACTGGGTGGCCGCGGGCCAGCTGGGCAATACCGTGTTCTCGATGAGCACACAACGCGGGGAGAAGCCCATCGAGCGGCTGTAGGCATGCTCGAAACGCGAAATGTTGACCACCCGCGAGGGGACATGGGAGATGGCGCGCTCCACGTTCCTGACGCAGAAGGAAATCCAGGACCTCGACTTGCGCAGACTGGCCCAGCCGTGCGGGCAATAGAGAGTACGAATCCGCCGATCCAGTCGTAAGGTGGCCAGGCAGAGCGCCAGGCCGGCGAAGGTGCTGTGGGCATAGACCACGCTGGCTCCCGTCTCCTTCACCGCCTGCAGGATGGCGCGGGCCAGGCCCAGAACGCCGGTCAGGCTGCGCCGGTGCTCGTGGGTCAACAGGTGAGCGGCATCGAGTTGATCACGCTGGCTGGCCGGGATCAGGAAGAAGAATTCACACTGCAACTCTCCGGCCTGGCGCTCCAGTAGGTTCAGATAACTGGCGACCCCGCCTTTGACGGTCTCCGCCACATGCAACACCTTCAGATAGTCAGCCATGGGTTCGCTCCTGCATTGACTCGATCACTGCCGTTTGGGTGGGTAAGGCGAACAGACAAAAGGCATAGGCACAAAGATGCCGGAGAAAGGAACCCAGGTCGGGTTCGAAAAAGGTCTGGATGATGAAGTTGCCGATGGCGATACAGGCCAGTACATGACCCGGATTGCGCTTGCTGAGCAGCAGCAGCGTCATGCCCCAGAGCACCGCAGCCAGCAACAGCTCTTGAACGCGCAGCGAGAACAGCGGGGCAAAATAGAAACGCACCGCGGCGTAGCCCGAATTGGGTAGCACCGTGGCCAGACCATTGGGTGTCAGCGGGTTGGTGAAGAGGGTCTTGGAGTCGCTGAGTCCCTCGCGTGACTGGTTCACCTGGTCCCGCGGCAATTGCAGGCTGTTCCATACTTCGCCGGGGACGGCCAGGCAGGCCAGTACCAGAAACGCGAGCAGGACCAGCCGCAGACGCGGTTTGGCGGCCCAGAAGACGCTGAGAAACAGGATCAGCAGCGCGACGAAGGCGTAGTACACCCGGAAGAAATAGGCATAGGTCAGATAGAGCGCCACCACCAGGATCACCCGCGTGGCGTGACGTCGGCACAGCAGCGCCACGGCGATGCAGGTCAGGTTCAGCACCAGGACGATGGTTTCCTTGGAGAGCTTGAGGTTGTACAACAACAAGGGAACCAGGTAGACCAGCGCGACGCCCAGGTGCAACGGCGTCTGGATGCAGTTGCAGATCAGCAGGCACACCGCCAGCACGGCGAGGATGATCAGTAATTGCCCGCCGTCGCCGCCCAGGGTCTTGAATACCCAGGCGGTGGCGACGAACGAATCCTGTTCAGCCGCCTCCAGATCGACGTAGCTGATGAGATCGCTGATGGTCCCCGCATCGGTGAAGAAATAGGCCGGCAGGATCTCGTCCTGATGCAGGGTCACCAGCAGCGCCAGGCAACAGCACAGCAATCCCAGCAGCAGGCGGTAGGCGACAGGAATGGCCATGACATGCCTACCGCTGGACCTGAGCGGCGACGGTACCGCTGACCCTGGCCGCGAGGACTTCCGCTGCGTACGGCGTAGCGGCGCCAGCGATGGCCTCGAGTCGTGCCAGGGTCGCCGGCACCGTCGGCACCAGGTCGTCCAGAAAGGCCTCCGAACGCCCGCTCATACGGAAAAAGGATTCCACCTTGGCATCCCAGCGCAGGCCGATGGAAGGCACGCCCAGCGCGAGGGCGATGATGTTGGCGTGTAGTCGATGCGCCACCAGCAGGTCGAAGGTGGCGATGTTGCCCACCAGGGTACCGGGAGTGAGGGGCCGCTCGAGGCACTGCACCCCGGGCAGGGCCAGGTTGCGATGGATCTCGCCCTTGAGGGCCTCGTCCTCCAGGGCACCATTGGTGAACAGCACGACCTGATAACCCGCGTCGTGCAATGCCCTGGCCAGCCTCGCGAAATACTCGGCAAGGCCGGTATGGAAGTCCTCGCCCAGGCGCCCTTCCACGTCGAGCCCGCGCGGATCGGCAATGCACAGCCCAACGCGTTCGACCTGCGTCCGGCTGCGGCTGGGAACGCCATAGCACTCGGCGGAAAACAGCGCGGGATCGGCAGCCACCGCCAGCGGATAACACTTGCTGATGAGATCGGCGAAGCGCGTACGGGACTCGGGATCGCGCAGCGTGACGGACTGCGGACGGATGTTATCCAGGGCCGCACGGAACAGGAATCGGCCGATCCGGCTCAGCGACGGGGCGACGCCGACGAAGGCGATATAGCGGTTGGCCGCGGGGTTGTGCTTGAGCAACAGGGAAAACAGATAGAGCTTGAGGGGAAAATTCAGGGATTCATCGAGGAACAGCTGTCCGCCGCCGATGACGATGACGTCGGCCGCTACCACCTTGGCCTTCCAGCTACCGCGCCAACGCCCGAGGAAGCTGGCCAGGATGAAGCCGGCGACTGCGATCTTGCGAGTGAAGCCTGGCAGCTTCGAGAACAGTGCGACCCGGTTCGACGCCGGTCTGTCGCTGGACTCGAAAGTCTCGCGCCCGGCCAGATCCAGCGGAATGACACGGGAAAAGCGGCTGTGCTTCTTATAGAGATAGCGGAGGTTATCGAAGATGACGCCGTCGCCCAAGTTGCGGCTGAAGGGCACGCCCACCACCAGAATATTCATCTCACTCACCATCCTTGACATTGATTTTCAGAAGCAGTCGGCCGCTCGCCAGCGCCAGGGCGAAGGCAACCGAGATGACGCCATAATTGAGCACCTGGTCCGCGTGCGGCTGGGCGATGCCCTGGCTGATCACCACCACCGCGAGTCCCAGCAGCATGCACAGCAGCATGAGTCGATGTTCCCCACTCGCCTTGAGCAAGGTGCGTCCGACCTGCACGAGGGCGAAGGCGACCGGCAGCGCCAGCAGCACGCCGCCATCGACGCCGCTGAAGGACTTACCGAACCAGGCACGCAGCGCATCGCCCAACCCGAGGGACAAGGCGCCGGCATAAAGCGCACTCAGCGCGACGCAGGCCGCCAGCAGCTGTAATGATCGGCTGACGAAAGCCTGTCGCTGCTGCTTCGCGAGCATGCCGATCAGTTGCGGCAACACCTGGTTGGAAAGCGCGATACACAGGTACTGGGCAGGCAGCAGCAGGGTCAGGCTGATCCTCAGGCTCCCCGCCTGCTCCGGCGCACCGCGCAGGAAGAAGTAGATGACCAGGCCATGGGTCAAACCCCAGAAGATGAGTTGGGCCAGCAGGTTGACACTGGCGAAGGCTTTCACGCGTCCCGCGGCCAGCCGGTAGTCCACGCCCCGATTGAGGTAGCCATAGATGAACAGCGCAGGGACGCCAATGCCGAGCACGATGCAGCCGAACAAGGTGGCGATGTCACCCCGGGCGGAGGTTTCCTGCGCCAGCAAGACCAATAGCGTCTGCACCAGTGGAGGCACGATCAGCAAGCCGGTCCGTCCCTGGACGATGGCCAGGGCACGGGCAGTCCAATAGAGCGCGAAGCTCGCGCAGGCGAGGACGAACAGCAGTGCCAGTGGCAGGGAGAGACCAGCCAGGAAGATGAAATAGAGCGTCGCCACCAGCAGCACCACCGCTACCGCGGTGTGCGCCCGCAACAGGCTGCTCGCCAGCAGGCGCCCACCCCGTTTGCCGAATACCAGCAAGGTATCGAAGACCGCACACCCATGGACCAGGCTCAGCAGGATGACCACCGAATACAAGGAAGCGAACAGGGCGAACTCGTGGGCGCTCAACCAACGGGCCGCGACCAGTTGGACGACGAAGAAGGCGCCGGTATAGGCCAGTTGCTCGCCCAGCGCCGCCGCCACTCGCACCAGGGAGCGGCGCGCGCCCGGCGCCAGGGCCTCAAACTTCCGGCGCAGCATCGTAGTAACTCGAATAGCCATAACTCTGCTCACGGCTGTTCGCCGAGGCGTTCACCACCAGCCCAGTCGCCGTGATGCCCAGGTTGCCAAGCGACTGCAGGGCCAGTTCGAGCTCCTGGAAGGTGTTGACGCCCAGGCGAGTAACCAGGAACTTGATGCCGCAGTGAGCTGCCAGCAACGCGCCGTCGGTGGCGACCAGCAGCGGTGACGAATCCAGAATCACCAGGTCGTAATCGGCCCCTACGGCCGCCAGCAGCGTCTTGAGGCCATCGCCATGAAGCACTTCCGAGCCTATGCCCTTGCGTGTGCCACCTGGCATCACGAAGAGGTTATCGATGGAGGTGGGGTGGATGCAGGCGGCCAGCTCGATCCGGTCGGCCAGGGCATCGGTGAGCCCCGGGGTGAGCGTGGTGTTCAACAGTGAATGCAGTTGACCCCGCCGCAGGTCACCGTCGATCAGCAGGACGCGCTTGCCGGTGGCGGCCACGATGCTCGCCAGATTCACCGAGACGAAGGTCTTGCCCACACCTGGGGTGGCGCCAGCGATCAGCACCAGGTTGTTCGGCGCATCCTCGCTCAGGATGTGCAGGCTGGTGCGCAGGGCCCGCATCGCCTCCACGGCGCTCTCCAGCGGAAAACGCGCCGCCAGCACCGCCGGCGGGCTACCCGCCAGCCGCCGCTTGGCGCTCTTGCCGGAGCGAATACGCTTCTCCGCAAGGCTATAGGGCACGGCCGAATATACCGGTAGGGCGAAGGCGTCGAGCATCTTGATCGACGACAGGGTTGGCCGCAGCGAAAAACGGATCACACAGGCGGCTACCGCGAGGAACAGCCCGAACAGCGTAGCGGCGGCGACGATCAGGAGGGTTCGGGGCTTGACCGGATGGCGGACATCCACGTCGGCGTCGTCGAGGATACGGACATTGCCCAGGCTTCCAGCCTGGACCACCGACAATTCCTGGGCGCGATTGAGCAATTGGGAGTAGGTCTCGGACGCCACCTGGACATCCCGGGTCAGGCTGAACAGGTCCTTCTGCGTATTGGGAAGTGCCCGGGTCTGCGTCAGCAGCCGCTGCCGGCGCTGTTGCAGCAAGCCAATCTGATTCTCCAGGGTCTTGAGCGCCGGGTGGTTGGGGGTATAGAGGCGTTCGAGTTCGGATTTCTTCAGTTGCAGGCCGCTCAGCTCGCCTTCCAAGCCCACCATCTGGTCCAGCAGCGCCTTGGTTTCCAGATCGATGTTGATGCTGCCTTCGTTGCGCTGATAACTGTCGAGCGCGTTCGCCGCCCGATCCAGATCCGCCTTCACCTTGGGCAATTGGTTCTTGATGAACACCAGGCTGGCGGCGGCATCGGCCGATACCCGATCGCGGTTCTGCTGAACGTAGAGTTCGAGTATGCGTTGCAGCAGGGCTTTGGCCTGGAGGAAGTCCGCGCTGTCGAGGGCGGCATTGAGCACGCCGGTATCCTTGCCCCGCTCGGTGACGTCGAGTTGCTCCTGTAGATCCAGGGCGGCGAAGAGCGCCGGGGTCTTGGTGACCTGGAAGCGCACATCCGGATTGGCGATCAGGCGCTCGACACGTATCACCACGCCCTGCCGCTCGACCCGCTCACCGACTCGTCCACTCAATAGCAGATGGTCATCCTGGTAAAGCGCGTAGCTGTCCTCGTCCTCGACCACCAGCGACAGCGGCTGATACTCCAGGGCCGAAGGCACCTCCAGTTGGGAGATGACGAGCTGGCTGCCACCCCAGTCGTAGCTGGACAGACCCAAGACCGGGGCGACCGGACTGGCATCCTCGGGCGTCAACCAACGGGCGATGGCACCGCCGATCAGTGGAAAGCGTACCGGTTCGATGTCGACATCCAGGCCAAGGGATTGGATCGCCTTCGCCAGGATCGTCCGCGACTTGATGATCTCGATCTCGGCCGCGGAAGAAGACGAGCTGCCCAATAACAGGGAAAGTTCGGAACTACCGAAGATATCGCTCTTCTGCGACTCTATCTGCAACAGTGCATTCGCCCGATAGACCGGCGGCGTGATCACACAATACAAAGTGCCCAGCAGACCGGCTGCGACCACGACACCAGCAATGAACTTCCTGGCGACGAAGAGTTGCCGACCCAACACTTTCCATTCCCTGAGATCATCTGCCACTTACTGCATCCTTAATTCGAGTTGAACCTTTTCAAGGCGATAAAAAGCCCGCCCCTATTGCGGAGCATCAGCCCACACTCTGCGCTTTGTGCCCGAAAATCCCCTATGCCGCTGGCAGCACAGCGCTAAAACGCCTCACTGGAGCGTCATTCGTCGCGAGTCTTCACTCAGCACGCTTTGGCGAGACCTGTGCACTGACAGCACAGACCCAACGTCATCGCCGACTTTTATTTCAAGACGAGCATTGTTTCGCCAACCCATTAAGGGCGGCGTTGCGCGATATTATTCTTGTTGTCACGCACTGTTATTCTTCCCGCACCGAAACAGGCAAACAACCTTAATTTTCGGCCAAAAAATAACAGGTATCCGCCCACATCCCCACTGCGCGAAACCTCACTCCGGAAGTAACGCCAAACCGACGCTCAAGATTCTCACGAGTCCCTCCACGCTGAGGTTTCGCGCTCCTGGAAAGAGTGCGGCAAGCATTCCCACCAGCGCTATCCACAGCAGTAGAGGAATCCCCGCCACCAGGGCGATCAGGGGATATCTGGTCAGTTGAAGCCGTAGGCAACGCAACAGCAGTCGCTGCGCCTTGCTCGAAAGTGCCACCTGGCGCTGGCCCGGCTCGAAAAAGCACAGCCACGGCACCATCACGCTCGCCGCGACCAGGGTGGCGGGCAAGAACCACCACCGCAGGGAGCAGTAGAAGAAGCGCAGCAATAACGCTTTCTCGGCCGCGGGCAGACATTGATCGGCCAGCGCATCCTGCAGGACCCGTGCGGTTTCTCGATGCTGCAAACCATAGCGATGACGGGCGAATCCCAGATAAGCGAACACCAACGATAGCGTGGCCAGCAGCCCCACCTCATTCTCCAGGTCCATAGCCTCTCCTGACTGACATTGCCATAGTCCTTGGTCAGCAACAGCGACGCGTGCCGCTGCCCCTGAGCGCCTGAGGCCGGTGGTGCCAGGCTTCAGGCGGTGGCGGACGAGATGAAGCGCTATCCGCTCTTCGTGAAAGGCGTTGCAGGCAACCGCCTGGTAGAACACCAGTGCCACAAGCAGCGCCTGGTTGGACCGGGTGAACACCAAAAACCCGACCAGAGCCTTTCCTCAGCACTGCACGACCTCCTGAAAGATCCCTCCTCTCACGCTGTCCGTTCGCCCGTAGGCAGGATCGCGGCATGGCTGCCCGCTCATTCGGCGCGGGAGATTCGTTGAGTCAGTCGATAACCCCGGTTGCGTACGGCGACGAAGAGCCGCTGCTGCCCGAAATGCTTCTTGAACTTGCGCTGCAGACGACTCATGCACATCTCCAGCCCCGAATAGTGATCGGCATCGCGACCAAGCCGGACGATGATCCTTTCCTTACTCACCACCCCTTCCCTGCTTCGCACCAGCTCATCCAGGATCAGGGTTTCAAAATGGGTCAGGCTCACTTCATCACCCTGCGATTCCAAGGTGTTGGCGTCCGTACACAACGTCCACGCCGCCTCGTCAAGAGCCATCGCCTGCTGACCACAGCACTGATGACGTGACTCCTCACCTAAGCCAGACGCTACGTGTCCGCCAACGCTCATGGCGACGACGCCTCCTTCTGCGGTGGATACCTCCGCCGAAATGCTCAACATGACAACCTCAAATTACTAGGCTCGACGAACTCGTCTACCCGCCGTACGACAACACTCAGAGACGCACCGGCGCGGAAAGACAGTTACCCATCCAGTAGGTGAACGGCAGGAATTTCGCCAACTCGCTCGCGTGCTCTGTATTCATTCCGGAAGCAACGAACAGAATGCTGTTGGCATTTATCTGCTCCACCATGAGATCTCGCATCTCGCCGATATGACTGGCCTGAACGGCCGATGCCGTGATCGGCGGTACGCTACCCAAATGGAGGAACAGGTAGTCGATGACGCCCAATCGCTGCAGCAAGCGAACGTGATAGCCCGGATCGCAGGCCCCTCCGAGGGCGAACCTCACACCCTGCTCATGAATACGGCATATCGCCTCACCGAACCGCGCACGGTCATCCCTCAACACCAGGCTCTCGAAACCGTCGTACAGCCGGAGCACCAAGGTCGCCCGCCTAAGCTTCAGGGTGTTGGCCACCGTCTCCAGCTCAGCCACCGTCTGCTCTTGCAACAGCGCCAGTACATCGCACTCGACGAAATACAGCGCGGCGCCGCAGCCAGGTCTGCGTCCGACGACTGGATCAGGCTGGAACGCTGATATCTGGGCGCGCAGCAGCATCTCGTTCGTCATGATGTCGACGTAGTTCCGCGCTTTGGCAGGCTGCATTTTCAGCCGCTCGACGAAATCGTATCGACGACCGCCCCGTAGGCAATGCCCAGCCGGTCTAGAGGACCGGTCATAGATATGCTGGTGAATGATGGGGAAGACGCTAGTGCTCATGGCAATTGACACACCTCGGTGGCACCTTCATTTGACGTCCAGCAGGCCGCGATTGAGGCGATAACCATAGCCCCTGATGCTTTCGATAAGGTTTACTCTGAATACCGAAAGGATCCTGGTTCTCAACCTGCTCACCGATTTCGATAGCGCACTTCTGTCGTAGTACTGCGAATTCATGCCGAAGGTCGCGGCCAACTGGTCATAGCTCAGGACGTGCGCGGCGTCCCGTGAGAGAGCCCGGAGCACCGTCATCTCCGAATAGGAAAGTTCGACGGCCTCGCTCTTGGATACGAGCCGGAGATGCAAGGTGTCCAGCAGTAGCGGTGAGTCGAGTCCTCGAGCATTCCCGTGCAACCGGTCCAGGATGAGGGCGATTTCGGTCTCGCAGCGTTGCCCTGCCTGAACGACCACGTCCGCACCGGCCTTCAAGTAGTTCAGCCGGGCATTTCGATGGCCCCCATGAACTACCAGCAGCAGGATCGTGCGCTTGCTTAGCGGCCGTAGCCGACCGATTTCCTCCAGCACCTGAGCGTCGTCGTCCTCTCGTCGGCGCTCGAGAATCAGAAAGTCGAGATCCGCCAGCTCCTGAGCTACCGAACCGCAAGGTGGGAGAACGGACCTGACCGCTACACGAAAAGGCGCTCCCGCGAAACGCTTCGCGGTAAGGTATCCGAGTCTTCTGGGACGCCCGAACAACTCGGCATCCTCTCTCGCGTTTAGTCCTAGCCCCGACATCCCGACCTCCTTTATTACTTTCAACCAACCCACAAGAACTTCTTTCAGGTAGGCGGCCAACCACAACGCCCCCAAAAGACTTAATTTTCGCCAAATCTGATCGATGCTTCATCAAAAAAAGAAAAATACTGAAATAAAAGAAATAGAATCAGGAGCCAACCCTAATAACGCCCACGGCAAATCCCCTTGACAGGCGAACATCACCACGAGGAAGCAACAGTCAAAATCAAATTGCAGCGATCCGAAACACACGTCAACCCTTGTTAAAAAAAGTCAAGTTGATGATCTTGCAGACACCTTATTTTTTGGACAGCCATCAGAGCCACCTCGAAAGGCAGCCCAAAGTCATCCTAATAAGGGGCCCTCAGGGCAAGCGCTAGGACAATAGACGAGGCGTGACGAGCTGTTACCGACACCCTCTCGCTAGGCGTCGACACCCCGTGCCAAAGTGTCTGTCGACTCTTGTGGATGAGCGTCCATACCGAAAGCCCCTGGATCTGGAATCAGAGGTTCAGTACGCCAAGACGGATTAGCCTTTCGTCCGGCGAGCTCGAACTTGCGTGCGGTCGCGGCCGAATAGGCTTTGGCGAGCAGAAGATTGACCTGATTTAAAGTAAGACCATCACCACCATTAATCGCCATGGCGGCACGCAATCTACGCGTTATCAAATCAAGCCGCTTTCGAGAAGGCGCCTTGGAAATCAATAAGAAATTACAGCGATGGATGGTCTGGATCAGATAACTATTTATACACCGAGCATTATTATTAGCTGTCATCCCTGGCCCCATAGAATCAATTCCCATTTACTACAATTCAGCGCAACACGAAGCCGCCGCACCTCACCTATGATCAATAAGAACGGCAAGGGCAAACCGCACAGCTATAGGAAGTGCTTGAGCTGATGATTTTTGGGCCAAAATTAATTGCGGGGACGGCTCTAGGCAAGGCCTTTTAAGCCAATGTTATTATTTGTCAAGAATAGCCCAGGAAGACCTTCCAGAAGTATGGATAGGCCACTCCGTCATTAGGTGCTGTATGAAAAGTCGCCGAGCGACGGCCAGGCGAAGCTCAAACCAATGGGGGTACCAGCCAACGGCTGGCCGAAGGGTAAGCGTCAAAGGATCAAAACGCTCTTGCGGCGGACCGTCTCGACCAGACTGGCGATCCAGGGCTTCCAATGAAGCATCACCGATGCATCGTCACTTCCCGTACCGCATCTGTCGATGAAATGGCACGATCGATCCAGCGGCAGCAGCTATTTGCAAAAGCATCCAGATGCTGATGCCACTCAGCCAGGCTAGCTGATCAAGTGGGTACTCAGATCGGCGAACGCCGCTACCACCTCTTGCAACGGCCCGAGAAAGCGCGGGTGGATCAGCCACAGCTGGATTTCCGGCTTGAAGTCCTTCAGCGGGATGGCCGCCAGGCGTTCGCGGTGAGCGCTGCGGGCCAGCAGCGGCGCCGGGACCAGGCCGAGGCCTTGGCCGTCGGCCACCAGGCCGAGCTGGAGTTCGGTGCCATAGGTTTCCAAATTGATGCGCAGCGCCTGGCCCTGGTCGGCCAGGGTGCGCTGCAGGCTGGCGCGAAAGCCGCAGCCGTCGGGATTGAGCACCCAGCCCTGCCCCTGGATATCGGCCAGGCGCTGCGCCTTGGCCGGCGCCTGATCACGCGCACAGACCACCTGCAAGGGCATGGCACCCAAGGCCCGGGCTTCGACGCCGTCAGGAAACACCTTGTTGGCCGGGAACAGCACCAGGGCGCCGTCCAGTTCGCCATGCTCGATGCGACTCACCAGCACGCTGCCCCAGCCGGTCGCCACCTGGGTGCGCAGCTCGGGATAGCGGGCGCGGATCTCGCGCACGGCATCCAGCAACAGGGCATCGCCCAGGGTCTGGGGTACGCCCAGGCGCAGCAGGCCGGACGGCGGGGCATCGCCCGCCACCCGCTCGCGCAGGGCGTCCATCTCGCGCAGGATGGCGCGGCAATGGCCGTAGACCTCCTGGCCCAGGCGCGTCGGCTTGAGCGGCTTGGTATGGCGGTCGAGCAACTCGACGCCCAGGTCCTGTTCCAGGCTCTGCAGGCGCCGGGTGATGGCCGGCTGGGTCAGCCCCAGGGACTGGGCGGCGGCATTGAGAGAACCGCTGCGGATCACCGCGACAAAGGCTTCGATATCGTCGGTCTTCATGAGGAGGCGTCTGACTTTCCGCTGCTGGACATGCGCTCCAAGCATAACGCAACGCCTCCCCTGCTGCGCCCTGCTCAGCGTTGCGCCGTCTGCGCCGGTTCCGCCAGGCTCTTCGCGAAGCCGTCGTAGAACAACCGGCTGGCGTCATAGCCCTTCACCAGGCCCTCGCGGGCGAAGAAGTCAACGGTGCGCTGCGCCCGGGCGATGGCCGCGGGAGTCACCGGCCCGACACTGGTACGCGCCCGGGCGAACCAGGCCTGGGCGATGGCGGCGTCGGCGCGGGTGCGTTCCGCCCAGGCGGCGGCGTAGCGGCGGGTGTGTTCGGGATCGGCGTTGGCCCAGGTCCGGGCGCGTTGCAGGCGCTGGAGGAAATCGGCGATGGCGGCATGCTTGGCGGCGTCGTCCAGGGCACCCTGGCTGGCGACCACGAAACTTTGCGCCGGGATCAGTCCCTCGGCGGTGGTCAGCACCCGCGCACCCTGGCGCTGGGCCTGGGTGACATAGGGCTCCCAGGTGGCGATGGCGTCCACCGAACCGCCTTCCAAGGCATGGGAGGCATCCAGGGCGTTGAGGTAGCGGAAGTTCACCTTATCGCGCGGCACTCCGGCGCGGTCCAGCGCCGCCAGCGCCAACTGCTGGCTCCAGGAGCCCTTCCAGATGGCCACTGTCTTGCCCTGCAAATCGGCCAGGCGGTGGATGCTGGAGTCGCCACGGACCAGTACCGCCACCCCGTCGAGGTTCTGGCGGCTGATGCCGACCACCTTGATCGGCGCACCCAGGGCGCCAAGGAACAGCGGCGGGGCATCGCCCAGCAGCCCTAGGTCGAGGCTGCCGACGTTGAGCGCCTCGGCCACCGGCGAGCCGGCGGTGAATTGCTTCCACTCGAGTTGGTACGGCAGGTCGGTCAGGACGCCAGCGGCCTCCATCACGGTGCGGGCGTTGTAGCTCTGGTCACCCACCACGAGAGTGGTAGCCAGGGCCTGGGTAGCGGCCAGCAGGCCGAGGGTGAGGCCGGCGAGGGTCTTGCGCAGCATAGGTGGAGTTCTCTTCAGGTGTAGGCGCGGATATCGGGATACTGGCCGTTGACCGCAAAGCGACCGACCTCCAGCACCTTGTAGGCCAGGGGGTCGTGCAGGCTGTGGGTGCGCACGTCGCGCCAGAAGCGGTCCAGGCCCAGACGGTTGTGGGTGGCGCGGGCACCGAGGGCATCGAACACCCGGGTGGTCACGTCCAGGGCGGTACGGGCGGCCAGCACCTTGGCGCTGGCCACGATGACGAACGTCTCGCCGCGTAGTTCGGCGGTGAAGGCGTCATCGGCCGCGAGCAAGACGTCCACCTGTCGCGCCGCCGCGTCGGCCAGGGCCACGGCGCCCTGCAGGGCGATCCACAGCTCGCCCACCTGGCTCAGCACCAGTTGGTCCTCGGTGGCGCGTTCGGCCAGGGAATGCACCCAGGGCCGCGCCTCTTCGTGCAGATAACGCCGCGCCTCGCGCAGCGCCCCCTGGGCGGCGCCCAGGTAGTACTGAGTGAAGGCCGACTGGTTGACCGGGGTGCGGATCACCGCGGCGAAATCGCCGGCATCCTCCAGGTCGCAGACCTGGGCTTCCTCGGCGCTGACCCAGACCTCCGTGAGGGTG
Organism: Pseudomonas oryzihabitans; assembly: GCF_006384975.1. Taxonomy (NCBI): domain Bacteria; kingdom Pseudomonadati; phylum Pseudomonadota; class Gammaproteobacteria; order Pseudomonadales; family Pseudomonadaceae; genus Pseudomonas; species Pseudomonas oryzihabitans. The sequence goes on along the minus strand of NZ_CP021645.1, from coordinate 596,896 downwards.
AAGCTGCCGCTGTCGCTGCGCGCCACGCCGAAGTGATCCCAGTCGTCGGCATAGGCCAGTCCGGGGCGGTCCGCCGGCAGGGTGACCATCAGGCGCGCCCCGCTCTCCCGATCACGGGCGCTGATGGCCAGCCGATCGGCGAAGGCGGCGCCGCTGCAGAAGCCCTTGCGCCCGCTCAGGCGAAAGCCGCCGCCAGCGACCGGGGTGGCGAGGATGTCGTCATCCCGTGGATTGACCACTCCGGCCAGCCACAGCCGACCTTCGGCGATCTCGGCCAGCAGGCGATCGCGCCTGGGTTGGGGCTCGCGGCGCAGGTTGATGGTATTGAGCAGGTGGTAGCCGAAGAGCAGGCCCACCGAGCCGTCGCCGGCGGCGATCTCGCGCAGCACCCGCGTGGCCAGCGACCAAGGCTGGCCGGCACCGCCGAGGCGCGTGGGAATCAACAGGTTGGTCAGACCGCTGTCCTTGAGTCGTTGCAGCTGGGCATCGGGCCGGACCCGGTCACGCTCGTCGGCCACCACCCGAGCGGCGAATTCCGCGCCGATCTCACGGGCCAGCGCCAGCCAGTACTCGGCATCCTTGGATGTGCTCATCTAGTCCTCCAGCGGGCCCAGGCCCAGGTGGTCTCTCAGGGTCTCGCCCTGGTAGTGGCGTCGGAACAGGCCGCGGCGCTGCAGGTGCGGCACCACGCTCTCGCTGAACTCGACGAAGGAACCCGGCAGGTAGCCAGGGGAAATCACGAAGCCATCGCAACCACCGGCCTCGAACAACTCGGCCAGTTGCTCGGCGATCTGGGCGCCGGTGCCGACCAGTTGGGGCACCCGCACACTGGCGGCATAGCTGCGGCCCAGCTCCGCCAGGGTGGTCTGGCGGCCAAAGGCCAGGAGTTTCTCGGCGGCCGCCGGTGGCAGGTCGCCGACCTCGGTCACCACACCCAAGGGGGTATCCAGGGTGAAGCGCGACAGATCGATATTGAGCTGGGAGCAGAGGGTGATCAGCCCCACCTCGGGTTGCGCCAGGGCGTTGTGCCGCTCCTGCTTGGCGCGGGCCTCGGCCTCGCTGCCGCCGATGAAGGGCATCACCGAGGTGAGGATCTTGCAAGCGTCGGGCGAGCGCCCCTGCTCCAGTACCTGGCGGCGCACGTCGTCGCGAAAGGCGCGCATGGCACCCAGGTTCGGCTGGATGGTGAAGATGGCCTCGGCCCAGCGCGCGCCGAAGCGGCGGCCACGGCCACTGGAGCCGGCCTGGATCAGCACCGGTCTCCCCTGGGGGCTGCGTGGGATATTGAGCGGACCTTCCACGCGGAACCAGTCGCCCCGGTGATCCAGGGCCCTTACCTGCGCCGGATCGGCCAGGATGCCCGCCTCCCGATCCAGGCGCAGGGCCTGCGGTCCCCAACTACGCCAGAGCTTGACCGCCACCTCGACGAATTCATCGGCGCGGTCGTAGCGCAGATCGTGCTCCAGGTGGCGCTCTTTGCCGAACAAGCGCCCCTCGCTGTCGTTCATCGAGGTGACGATGTTCCAGGCGGCGCGCCCGCGGGACAGGTGGTCGAGGGTGGCGAAGGCCCGCGCCACATGGGCCGGCTCGTAATAGGTGGTGGAGCGGGTGCAGCCCAGGCCCAGGCGGCGGGTATGGGCCACCAGGTAGGAGAGCAGCGGCAGCGGGTCGAGTCGGGTCGCGTCCTGGGCGCCCAGGCGCAGCGCGGTCTCCCGCGAGCCGCCGAGCTGGTCGCCCACCGCAAGGCGGTCGGCGAAGAACAGGAAGTCGAACAGCCCTTCCTCCAGTGCCTTGGCGGCCCGCACGTAGTAGTCCGGGTCGAGGAAATCGCCCTGGGTCTCGGGATGGCGCCAGACGGCATGGCTATGGACCACCGGGCCGGCCAGCAGGAAGCCGGCGAGGTGCAGCTGACGACTCATCGGCTAGCCTCCCAGGGCGTCTGCAGATAATGGTTGAAGCTCTGGTCATAGAGCGCTTTGACGTCATAGGGCTGCTGCAGCACCCCGGCCTTGACCAGGAAATCGGCGGTCCGCTGGCCGTCGCTGAGGGTCTGGGCGCTGATCGGCTCGACCCAGGTGGCGTCGCGGCGGAACCAGCGTTCGGCGATGGCCGGATCGGAGTTGTTGCGCTTAGCCCAGGCCTGGGCATAGACGTCGACGTGGTCACGCGCCCAGCTGCGGGCCCGTTGCAGACGGGCGACGAAATCACCGATGGCGGCGCGGTTTTCGTCCAGGTGGCCGGTGTTGGCCACCACATAGACCGGGGCCGGCATCAGGTCCTTGGCGGTGACCAGCACCCGTCCGCCCTGGCGCTCTACCATGCTGACGTAGGGCTCCCAGGTGGCGGTGGCGTCCAGGGTGCCCTGGCTCAGGGCGGCGACCGCCTCAGTGGGCATCAGGTAGCTGTAGTGCGGCGCATCGCTGGGCAGGCCGGCCTGTTCCAGCGCCGAATAGACCAGTTGCTGACTCCAGGAGCCCTTCCAGATGGCTACCCGCTTGCCGGCGAGGTCGGCCACCGTCTTGATCGGCGAATCCTTGCCGACCACGATGGCGGTGCCGTCCGGGCGATTGCGGGTCACCGCCACCACCTTGACCGGTCCGCCGCGGGCCGCCAGGGCGATCACCGGGGTGTCGCCGACGATGCCCAGGTCGATGGAGCCGACATTGAGCGCTTCCACCACCGGTCCACCGGCGTTGAATCTCTTCCACTCGATCTGGTACGGCAGGTCTTTCAGCTCACCGGCCTGCTCCAGCAGGGTGCTGCTGTAGTAGAACTGGTCACCAATGGTGAGGGTGACCGCCTGGGCCAGGCTGGTGAGGGTGCCGGCCAACAGGCCGGCGGCGACTAGCAATCCCTTGTTCACGAAGGCGTCTCCTCGAGGGCATCGGGAGCGCTCCGTGGGTACGGTCGCGCAGGTGTTGGCGTCTGGCGGTCAACCGGTGCGACGGGCACCGGCCAGGCGGGCGGCGACCTTTTCCCGGGTCAGGGGAATCAGCTCGCGGCCATAGTCGACGGCATCGTTGAGTGGATCGAAGCCGCGGATCAGGAAGCTGTCGACGCCCAGGTCGTAGTAGTCCAGCAAGGCATCGGCCACCTGCTCGGCGGTGCCCACCAGGGCGGTGGAGTTGTGCCCGCCGCCGACCAGGGCAGCGATGCCGGTCCAGAGCCGGCGATCCACCCGGTCACCGAGGGCCACGGTGTCGCGCAGCCGCTGGGCGCCAACCGCTTCCGGCTTGGCCGGATGCACCGCACCCTGGGCGTCGAGACGGGCCTTGGCTTGCTGGCGGATGGCCTCGGCCTTGTCCCAGGCCTCGCTCTCGGTCTCGCCAAGGATCACCCGGAAGGACACGTTGAATTTCGGTGAGCGGCCGTGGCGCGCCGCCTCGGCACGGACCGCCGCTATGGTCTCGCGGGTCTGGGCCAGGGATTCGCCCCACAGCGCGAAGACATCGGCGTGCTTGCCCGCCACCCGTAGCGCCGCCGGCGAGGAACCGCCGAAATAGACCGGCAGGCTCGGCTGCTGCAGCGGCTTGATGGCGGAGAAGCCGCCCGCCACCCGATAGTGCTCGCCCTCATGGTCGAAGGGCTGGGCGCTGGTCCATTCCTGGCGCACCACGTCGAGGAATTCCTCGGTACGGGCGTAGCGCTGATCGTGGTCGAGCCAGTCGCCGTCCTTGCGCTGCTCCAGGTCGCTGCCACCGCTGATGATGTGCACCGCCAGGCGGCCGTCGAGCAGATGGTCGAGGGTCGCCAGCTTGCGCGCCGCCAGCGTCGGGGCGACGAAGCCGGGCCGGTGGGCCAGCAGGAACTTGAGCTTCTGCGTCGCCTGCCCCGCCAGGGCGGTGACCAGGAAGCCATCGGGTTGATCGGACCAGTAGCCGACCAGGATACGGTCGAAACCGGCCTGCTCATGGGCCTGGGCGAAGCGGGTCACGTAGCCCTTGTCGAAGATGGGACCGGAGGGGGCGATGATCTCCGAAGTGAGGCGATGGCCGATCATGCCGAGGAATTGAACGCTCATGGATGGATCCCGTGCCGAGGTGAAGGGATGCCTTCAGGGAAGGCGTTGGCTGGGGTCCACCTTAGGCAGGCGGGGTATAAGAGGGAAATTCTTTATGCGCATATACTAATTCGTGAATTATTTAATGTGCGCATCTAAAGCTGGATTTTCGAATCCGAACGATGTCGTAGGAGCGGGCGCATCGGTGGACCGCCATGGCCGTGATCAGGATGAAGCCTGTGCGTGCCTCTATCGCGGCCATGGGCCGCTCCTACGGATACGGGGCTAGCCTGGGGCGGTGGTCGCGTTGGCGAACCACCGTGGCCTCAAGCCTTCGGCTTTCAAAGCCAAATCGTAGCGGCCAAGCCCAAGGCACCCAGGATGAAACCGATAAAGGCCCCGCGACCCGGCAGCTCTCGGAACAGTAGCCAAATCAGAACCGGCTCCCAGATCAACAGGACCAGGACGGATACCACTGCGACCAGCCAGATATTACCGGTAGCCAGGTATCCCAGGGCATAGGCCAGCAGCAGGCAGAGCCCCGAAAAGCAGGCGAAGAGCGCCAGCAGCAAAACATCGCGCCAGTCGAAGCTGGCAGTGGACGCCAGACGCGCCGCAGCCAGTTCACCGTAGATGATGCAAGCCTCGCCAACGATCATCAGCGCTATGGCGGAAATTCCCAGGAGTTCTTTGGACATGGACGACTTTCCTATCGAACCGAGCAGACCGGCGCTGTGCCAGAGCAGTCACAGCGTCCAACATGGATGCTGAGGGCATCGCGGTCAGCGGGGTCAAAGGCTCGGTGCGGAAGGCGTACATGAGCGGAACCTCTTCAAGGAAGGTACTTGTCGATGCTAGGACAAGGCGCCACTGAGGGACAGCGGCTTGAGCGTCGGCTGCCACAAGACACGGAGGTTCGATGCCATCACCTCCTCGCTTCTGCAGAGAAACCCCTGTCCTACCCGACTCAGACGATCCGTTGGGATGGATATTGCCGTAGGAGCGGCCGCATCGGTGGACGGCCATGGCCGTCATCAGCCCAGCGATCCCATAGCACCGTAACCTGAAGAACGGCATTAGCTTTTTCCACTGGGAATCCGACGTGAAGGGCACCCTCACCCCAGCCCTCTCCCAAGGGAGAGGGGGTGGTCCGAGCGAGGGCTGAGCCATCGCTCCCCGAGCAGATCCCGCGATCTGTTGGGCTTCGACGATAGAACTGTCTCAACCCAACCTACGACGCTACCTGTAGGTTGGGTTGAGCGCAGCGAAGCCCAACAACCCAGAAAATACCCTACCGCTGCATCCCCCACTTCTTCACCGTCATCCGCTCCAGGGTGGCGAACACCAGGCCTTCCACCAGCAGGCCGATGATGATCACCGCGGCGAGGCCGGCGAAGACGCGGTCGGTGTAGAGTTCGTTGCGATTCTGGAAGATGTACCAGCCCAGGCCGCCCTTGCCGCTAGAGGCGCCGAACACCAGCTCGGCGGCGATCAAGGTGCGCCAGGCGAAGGCCCAGCCGATCTTCAGGCCCGAGACGATGGCCGGCAGCGCTGCCGGGATCAGGATCAAGCCGACGTATCTGAGCCCCCTGAGGCCATAGTTACGCCCACCCATGCGCAGGGTGTCGGAGACGCCGAGAAAGCCCGAATAGGTGTTCAGCGCCATGGGCCAGAGCACCGAGTGCACCAGCACGAAGACCAGGCTGTTCTCGCCCAGGCCGAACCAGAGCAATGCCAGCGGCAACAGCGCGATGGCCGGCAGCGGGTTGAACATGGAGGTCAGGGTGCCGAGCAGATCACGGCCGAACTGGGTGGAGACCGCCAGGGCGCTCAGCGCCAGGGCCAGCACCACGCCCAACAAATAGCCCTTGAGCAGGGTGCCGAGGGAGATGGCGACCTTGGCTGGCAATTCACCGGTGACCAGGCCATCCCAAAAGGCGGCGGCGGTTTGCAGGAAGCTGGGCAGCAGCAAATCGTTGCCCTGCCAGCGCGCAGCCACTTCCCAGGCCAGCATGAGGATCGCCAGGATCACCAGCTTGCGCAGCCAGGCCTGGCTCCACAGGCGGGTGGCCAGGGGCAGTTCGACCGCCAGCGGCAGGTCGGTCAGAGGCGCGAGCTCGCGCTGGTATTCGGCCCGCACCGGGGGCTGTCGAGTCATGGGTCTACCTCGAGACTAATAGGAAATGCGGCCCTGGACGATGGCCTGCTGCAGACGCAGGCGCTCGTCGGCCACCTCGGGCGGCAAGGTCTGGACATCATCCGGGAAAAGCAGGTTGTGGATGCGCAGCGCGGTGCTCTGGAAGTCGGCACCGCCGAAATCCTCGAGGCCGAACTGATGGCAATTGAGTTCGGCACGCACCCGCCCCGGATGCGGCGACAGCAACAGGATGCGATTGCCCACCACCAGCGCCTCCTCGATGGAGTGGGTGACGAACAATAGGGTGAAACGCACCTCGTCCCAGAGCGTGAGCAGCTCTTCCTGCATCTTGCGCCGGGTCAGGGCGTCCAGGGCGGCGAAGGGCTCGTCCATCAGCAGCACCTTGGGCTGCATGGCCAGGGCGCGGGCGATGGCCACCCGCTGCTTCATGCCGCCGGAGAGGTGGTGCGGATAGGCATCGACGAAGCGTGCCAGGCCGACCTTGTCCAGGTAGTGCAGCGCCCGCTCGCGGGCTTCGCCGCGACTGGCCTGGCGGCTGGCGAGCAGCGGGAACATGGTGTTTTCCAGCACCGTCTTCCACGGGGGTAGCTGATCGAACTCCTGGAATACCACGATGCGATCCGGTCCGGGCCCCTTGATCGGCTTGCCTTCCAGGCGGATCTCGCCCTGCAGCGGCGGTAGGAAGCCCGCCACCGATTTGAGCAGACTGGACTTGCCGCAACCGGAGGGGCCGAGCAGGACGAAACGATCGGCGCCATATACATCGAAGGACACCTGGTGGGTAGCCCGCACCCGCCGCTCGCGAGTGCGGTATTCGAGGTCGAGGTCTTGCACCTGCAGCAGTGGTTGGGTCTGCGCCAGGGTCAGGTGTGGCCGGGAAGCGAGAGGGGCATTCATGGTCGTCTCCTCCCTAGAAAGGCGCATCGCCCTGAATGGTCGTGCGATACAGCTTGCGTCTCAGATGATTGGGGCAGCCGGCCGCCAGGTGCAGCAGCGAGCGGTTGTCCCAGAACACCAGGTCGTGGGGCTGCCACTGGTGGCGATAGAGGTGCTCGGGCTTGACGCTGTGGGCATGGAGCTCGGCCAGCAGATCGCGGGACTCGTCCCCCGGCAGGCCGACGATATGGGTGGTGAAGCCCTCGCTGACGAACAGCGCCTTGCGGCCATTCTCCGGGTGGGTGCGCACCACCGGATGCACTACCGCCTTGACCTCGGCCAGCTGCGCGGCGGTCAGGGTCGGCCGCCAGTTGCCTTCGAACTTGGGCTTGGCATAGGTCGCGGTATAGGAATGCTCGGCCTGCAGACCTTCGAGCTGGCGCTTGAGTGCCTCCGGCAGGGTGTCGTAGGCCAGGTGCATGTTGGCGAACAGCGTATCGCCGCCCTCCTCCGGCAACTCCTGGGCATGCAGCATGGAGCCCAGGCTCGGCAGCTCCTTGTAGGAGAGATCCGAATGCCAGAACTTGCCGGCGTCGCCAAGACCGATGGGTTGGCCATCCTCGATGATGTTGGAGACGATGAGGATCTCCGGATGCCCGGCCAGGTGGAATTGCTTGAGCACATGGATCTGCAACTCGCCGAAGCGCCGGCTGAAGGCGATCTGTTCGTCGGGGGTGATGCGCTGATCGCGGAAGACCACCACGTGGTGATCCAGGTGGGCGCGATGGACGCGGGCGAAGTCCTCGGCGTTGAGCGGCTGGGCCAAGTCGATACCGACGATTTCGGCGCCCAGGTTGCCGAAGGGACGGATCTCGAAGGCCTGGGCAGCGGCCGGGCGGGGTGCGGCGAGGGTCATGGAGTTTTCTCCTTTGGGGTCCGGCTCAGCTGCCGGGACGCTGGTGGGCTTCGGGGAAGAAATAGTCCTGCCAGGAGGCAGCCTGGTGTTTCAGCACACCCAGCTCGTGCAGCTTCTGGGCATAGACGAAGGTGCGCTGCGGCTCGACGGTGAAGTCGATCTCCGGGTCCTCGACGATGCGCTGCACCAGGGCCAGCGGCAGCTTGGAGTTCTCCACCCTTATGTAGGTCTCGGCCGCAGCGGCCTTGTTGGCGCGGATGAAGGCGGCGGCCTCCACCAGGGCGTCGTAGAAGGCGCGATAGGTCTTGGGATTCTCGTCGTGGAATTTCTCGGTGGTGTAGAGCACATTGAAGGTGCCCGGCCCACCGAGGACGTCGTAGCTGCTGAGGATGCGATGAACCCGGGGATTCTCCAGCGCCTGGTACTGGAACGGCGGACTGGAGAAATGGGTGGTGATTTCCGACCCGCCGGCCATCAGGGCGGCGCTGGCATCGGGATGCGGCAGGCTCACGCTGATGGCATCGAATTTCTTGAACTGGGCGTCGCCGAACAGCTTGGCCGTCTCGATCTGCAAGGTACGCGACTGGAAGCCCACGCCCGCCGCCGGTACGGCGATGCGATCCTGATCGGTCAGATCCTTGATCGTCTTGACCTCGGCGCGATTGCTCAGCAGGTAGTTGGGCATCGAGCCCAGGGCGGCGATGGCCTTGACGTTCTGCCGGCCACGGGTGCGGTCCCAGACGGTCAGCATCGGCGGCACCCCGGCCGAGACCACGTCCAACGAACCGGCCAGCAGGGCTTCGTTCATGGCGGTGGCGCCGGAGATGCTGTTCCAGTTCACCTGGATATCCAGCCCGGCCTCCTTGCCGTGCTTCTCGATCAGTTGCTGATCGCGCACCACGTCGAGGATCAGGTAGCCAATGCCAAATTGCTGGGCGATGCTGATCTTGCCCTCGGCGGCAGCACTGCCCGCAAGGCCCCATCCCAGCGCGCCGATCAGTGCGGCGATCCCGCGCAGTCCCTTCCCTACCCTGCTCATCCACCACGCCCCGTGCCGATCGGCTATCCGAAAGCGTTATAGGCTAATGAGCTGTTATAACTTTTGGTAAAGACGGAATTTGACTAACGATATGCAGTGACGGCATACGGGGGCGTACGCCGTTACCTCGGTTCTACCGCGAAGGACGCCGCAGAGGTCCGCAGACCTCAGGCCGTGACCGTGCGCCGCGCCAGTAGCTGACCCACGGCGAGCACCAAGGCCACACCCAGCGCCCCTGCCACATAGGGCGCCCAGTGCCAGTCGCCGGTGCCGAGCCAGCCTTGCAGCAGTTCGTCGCTGGCGATGAGCTTGCCGGCGATCCAGCCCAGCAGGGCCGCGCCGGCCACCACCAGCCAGCGAAACTTTTCCATGAGCTTCAGGATGAGCTGGCTGCCAAAGATGATGATGGGAATACTGATGAGCACCCCGGTAATGGCCAGGCCCAGATGCCCCTGGGCCGCACCCGCCACGGCGATGACGTTGTCGAGGCTCATCACCACATCGGCCACCATGATGATCCAGATCGCCTGGCCCAGGGTGGTACCGGCCTTGACGTCGGCCTCGTCTTCTTCGGGCATCAGCAGCTTGATGCCGATCCACAGCAGCAACACGCCACCGACCACCTTGAGCAGCGGCCAGCCCAGCACGTAGCTGGCGACGAACAACAGCAGGATGCGCAGGATCACGGCGCCGGCGACGCCGCCGAGAATGGCCTTGCGGCGCTGCGCCTCGGGCAGGCGCCGGCAGGCCAGGGCAATCACCACGGCGTTGTCGCCGCCGAGCAGGATATCGATGATGACGATCTGCAGGAGACCGGTGAGAAAGGCAGGATCGGACAGGGTGGCGAGCAAGGTCGACCTCGAGATGCAGGGAGCAGAGACAGGCTTTTGGCAGCAGGGGGCGTCGATGATTTCATCCAACCCGTGCTGCGGCGCCAAGAATAACGCCCCAAGCTGTCATCCAGCCGACGAAACGGCGGCGCGGATCGATTCCGCCTGGCGCCGGGCGCCCGCTCAGCCGCCCGTCGAGGGCGCGCCGATCCGCACGTCGCCCTGCCCGCTGGCCGCCAGCGCGCGGGCGACCAGGCCGCTGCGCAGTTGCTCATCGAGAAAGTCCTGCACGAAGGCCGCCGCGGCGGCGTGCCCTTTGGGTACCGCCATGGCCTGGCGGATCTCGGTGAAACTGTCGGCGAGCACCCGATAGCCCGGATGAGCCGCGGCATAGGCTTCCAGGGGTTGGCGCACCCCTGCGGCGGCGTCCAGGCGCTGATCGACGAACCAGTCGATGGCCGCTGGCGAGGTGGGCGCTCGCACAAGCTCCGCCTGGGTCAGGGTGCGACTGAGATAGAGGTCATAGGCCGCGCCCTGCCCCACGGCGATGCGGCGCCCGGCCTGGTCCAGCTCGGCCACGCCCTGGGCCGGATCGTCCGCGCGCAGCAGGTAGGTGCCCTCGATGATGACGTAGGGTTCGCTGAAGGCGATCTGCGCCGCGCGAACCGGTTCGATGGCGAGGAAGGCCAGGTCCCAGGCGTCTTCCTGCAGCGCGGCAAAGACCTTGCCGGCGGCATCGTGGGTCGTGAACTGCACCGGCACGCCCAGGCGCTCGGCCAGCGCCCGGGCCAGGGCCACCGAGACACCGGCCGGCTCGCCATCGGCGCCGCGTTGCGCCAGCACCGGATTGCCGTAGTTGATCGCGGTGCGGAGAACGCCCTGGGGGGCCAATTCGGCCAATACCGCTGCGGATGGGCTCATGTAAGCTCCTTGGAGGGGTCGATTGTCGGGGTGCGGCTGGGGCTCGCCGCGGCCATCCGATACTGCCCGCTCGCGGGCGATTGCGCACGCCTTCGTCGACCCTTCCGTGCTCGTTGCCTCACACCCTGAGCCGCTGCAATTCCTCATAGGCCTCGGCGGCCTGGGCCAGCAAGGCGGGGCTGCGCCTTTCACGCGGATGGGGCGCGGCAACGGCGAAGCGGCGCTGCACGCGGGAGGGCGCGCCGCCCAGCACCAGCACCCGGTCGCCCAGGTAGAAAGCCTCGTCCAGATCGTGGGTCACCAGCAGCACACCGATGTGGTACTGGGCCACCAAGCGCAGGACCAGGTCCTGCAACTGCCAGCGGGTGAAGGCATCCACCGCACTGAAGGGCTCGTCGAGCAGCAGCAGGCGCGGACGACCATAGAGCCCGCGGGCGATGGCGACGCGCTGGGCCATGCCGCCGGAGAGTTGCTTGGGCAACAAGGCGCCCTGCCCCTCCAGACCGATGTCGCGCAGCAGTTGCGCAATCCAGGCGCGATCGGCCCGGGCACCGTCGGCGAAGCCGACATTGGCGGCCACGTCCAGCCAGGGCATCAACCGCGGTTCCTGGAACACCACGCCGACGCCATGGCTGGCCGCATCCAGGGTCATGCGGCCACTGAAGTCGTCGTCCAGTCCGGCGGCGATGCACAGCAGGGTGCTCTTGCCGCAGCCAGTGGCGCCGAGCAGGCTGACCACCTCGCCGGCATCCAGCGTCAGTTCCACGCCCTCCAGCACCTGTCGCCCGGAGAAGGCCTTGCCGATACGGTCGAGAGACAGCAATGGCTGCTTCATCCCTGACCGCCCTGGTAGGTATCACGCCAGGCCAGCGCGCGGCGCTCCAGGCGCAGCAGCAGCTCGTCGCTGAGCTTGCCGAGCACCGCCAGCACCAGGATGGCGGCGATGACGATGTCCGGTCGCGAGGTCTCGCGGCCATCGCTGAGCAGATAGCCGAGGCCGGCGGTGGCGGCGATCAATTCGGCGGCTACCAGGAACATCCAGCTCATGCTCAGGGCCCCGCGCAACCCAGTGAACAGACTGGGCAAGGCCGCGGGTAGCAGGATGCGGCGGATCAGTGCCGGGCGTGACAGGCGATAGAGTCGTCCCACCTCCACCAGGCGGCGATCCACGTCACGGATGCCGCTGACCAGCGCCAGGTACAGTGGAAAGAAGGCGCCCAGAGCGATCAGCACGACCTTGGGTGTTTCGTCGATGCCCAACCAGAGCAACAACAAGGGTACCCAGGCCAGACTGGGAATGGCGCGCAGCGCCTGGAACAGCGGATCGAGGTAGGCCTCGGCGCGGCGGGAAAGCCCTACCCAAGCACCGATCAGCAAAGCCAGGCTCGCTCCCAAGGCGAAGCCACTGGCGACCCGCGCCAGGCTGGCCGCCAGGTGTCGCCACAACTCGCCTTCCCCCAGCAGCCAGAGGGTACGCAGCACCTCGCTGGGCGGCGGCATCTGGTAGGCCGGCAACCAGCCCAGGCGCACCACGGCTTCGAGCACCACGACCAGCCCGAGCGGCAGCACGGCGCCACGCCAGCGGCCGCTGCCAGTACGCGCAGGTCGGCGGGTCTGGCCGAGCGGCGCGGCTTGGGTCAGTTCATCACTCACGGCGCGGTCACCTGAGCCACGGCTGGCTCGCCCTTGATCACCGCCTGGGCCAAGGCCGGCTGTACCAGGGCATCGACCGCCGCGACGGCGTCCACGCCGGGACGCACCAACCCTTCCTCACCCAGCAGCGGCGCAGCGCCCTTGAGCGCGGCGACGAATTGCGGCCCCGGCAGCGGCTGGCTGAAATCGGTCCGATCGAGCTGGCGCTGAGCTACCTCCAACGGCAGGCCGGAGGCCTTGGCCAGCAACGCGGCAGTCTCCTGCGGATGCGCCAGGGTCCAGTGACGGGCCTCCTCATAGGCGCCCAGCACCGCCTTGACCAGCTCCGGCTGGGCCTTGGCGAAAGCCTCGGTGGTGCTCAGCACGCTGTAGCTGTTGAAATCGAGATTGCGATAGAGCAGCCGGGAGCCCGCCTGCAATTCGCTGGCGGCCATGTGCGGATCGAGCCCGGCCCAGGCGTCCACCTGGCCACGCTCCAGGGCGACGCGACCATCCGGGTGCTGCAGGTGGACGATCTCCACGTCGCCCTTCTTCAGGCCCGCCTCGCGCAGGCTACGCAAGAGGAACAGGTAGGGATCGTTGCCCTTGGTGGCGGCGATCTTCTTGCCCTTGAGATCGGCCAGCGACTTGAGCGGCGAGTCCTTGGGCACCACCAGCGCCGTCCACTCCGGGCGACTGGCGAGATACAACGTCTCGATGGGCGCGCCATTGGCGCGACTGAGCAATGCAGCGAGCCCAGCAGTGGAGGCGAAGTCGGTACTGCCGCTGTTGAGGTACTCCAGGGAACGGTTGCTGCCCTGGCTGAACACCCAGCGTACGACGATGCCCTGGTTGGCCAGGCGCTTTTCCAGTAGCCCCTGCTCCTTGAGGACCAGGCTGGTGGGCGCGTAGTAGGCATAGTCCAGGCGGACTTCCTTGGGCGGCGCGGCCTGGGCCAGCAGGGCGCTACCCAGGAGGGCGAGGCCCGCAGCCCAGCGCAGAATGGTCTTATGCATGGTGAACTCCTGGTGGTCTAGCGTTGGGTCACGGGGGTGGCGGGCGTCCAGAGGTCCACGGCGCTGGTGTCCACGGCGGTGGGCAGCAACTTGGCGCGGTAGAAGGCATCGGCGATGCGCTGCTGCTCGCCGAGGGCGGCGCGACTCACCGGCTGGACGTCGTAGCTGCGTCGGCTGTTGGCCAGCTCGACGGTGGCCTGGTCCAGGCGGCCCCACTGAGGGCCCAGGAGGCGTGCCGCCTCGGCCGGGTGCTGCTTCACCCACTGACCGGTGCGCTGCAATTCGGCGAACACCAGCGCCAGCACCTCGGGATGGGCCTGGGCGTAGGGGGTGGCGGCCAGGTAGTAGCGCTGGTAACTGGCCAGGCCCTCGCCAGAGGCGAGGATGCGCACCTGCTGCTGGCGCTGGGCGCTGGCGACGAAGGGTTCCCAGGTCACCCAGGCGTCCACCTTGCCGTTCTCCAGGGCGGCGCGGCCGTCGGCGGGGGTGAGATAGGCCGGCTGGATATCGGCGAAGGTCAGGCCGGCTTTCTGCAGCGCGGCGATCAACAGGTAGTGGCTGCCCGCCGCCTTGGTCACGGCCACCCGCTTGCCCTTAAGATCGGCCAGCGATTTCAGCGGCGAACCCTCGGGCACCACGATGGCCTGGGCCTGGGGCGAGGGTGTTTCCCGAGCAAAATAGGTGAGCTTGGCCCCTGCCGCCTGGGCGAACACGGGCACGGTATCGGCCACGTCGGCGGAGAGATCCACGTTACCGACGTTGAGCGATTCCAGCAGCGGCAGGCCGCTGGAGAATTCATGCCAGCTGAGGGTGATGCCCTTAGCCGCCAGATCCCGCTCCAGGGTGCCCTGCTCCTTGAGCAATACCAGCAGGGTGGAGGATTTCTGATAGCCGATGCGCAGCGCGGTATCGGCCTGGGCAGCGCAGGCCAGGCCCAGCAGACCGAGGGCGAGCAGCCCCCGACGCAGGCGCGAGCCCAGGGGGAAAGGGGTGAAGGCCATGGATTCCTCAAAGTGGCGAACTAAGATCCGACCACGATAAGGAATATGCAAAGGCTGCCTTAATATCGATTTGGAATTTGGTTAGAGGCGCTGGAGGGGCGCACCCATCCTAACGTTATTCCCAAAGGCTATTTAAAGACAGGCAATTCCTGAGGCTAACGTATAACACCGGACCACCGGACTTCTCCCTTCGCCTTGACCCTGAGGATTCCATGGCTGTGCTCCGGACTATTTCCCCCCTGCGGGCGCCCGCCCCATGAATGCGCCCGCCAAACAGGTGTTGCTCAACGCCTTCAACATGAACACCGTGGGCCATATCAACCATGGCCTCTGGACTCATCCGCGCGACACCTCCACCGCCTACCATAGCCTCGGCTACTGGACCGAGCTGGCCAAGTTGCTGGAGCGTGGCCTGTTCGACGGCCTGTTCATCGCCGACATCCTCGGCGTCTACGACGTCTATGGCGGCAATGTCGACCTCACCCTGCGCGAATCCATCCAGCTGCCGGTCAACGATCCCTTCCTGCTGGTCTCGGCCATGGCCGCTGCCACCCGGCACCTCGGTTTCGGCCTGACCGCCAACCTCACCTACGAGCCGCCCTACCCCTTCGCCCGGCGCCTGTCCACCCTGGACCACCTGAGCGAGGGCCGCGTCGGCTGGAACATCGTCACCGGCTATCTCGACAGCGCCGCCCGGGCCATGGGGCTGGACCGGCAGATCGCTCACGACCGCCGCTACGACCAGGCCGACGAATACCTGGAGGTGCTCTACAAACTGCTCGAAGGCAGTTGGGCCGACGATGCCGTGGTTCGCGACCGCGCGAGCCGTATCTATGCCCGCCCCGAGCGGGTGCGCAAGATCACGCACCATGGCGAATTCTTCGACGTCGAGGGCTACCACCTCTGCGAACCCTCGCGCCAGCGCACCCCGGTGCTGTTCCAGGCCGGCTCCTCGGACCGTGGCCTGGCCTTCGCCGGACGCCATGCCGAGTGCGTGTTCATCTCCGGGCAGGACCAGGCCGCCACCCGCGCCCAGGTCGAGCGGGTGCGCGGCGCGGCCGTGGCCGCCGGCCGGGACGCGGCGGACGTCAAGCTGTTCATGGGCATCACCGTGATCGTCGCGCCCACCGCTGCCGAGGCCCGCGACAAGCACGCCGAATACCTGAGCTATGCCAGCCCCGAGGCTGGCGTCGCCCACCACGCCGCCTCGGTGGGCATAGATCTCGCTGCCTACGGCCTGGATGAACCCATTCGCCCGCAGAAGACCGAGGCCATCGAATCGGCGCTCAAGCGCCTGGTGGCCAAGGACGCCGGCTGGACCCGGCGCAAGCTGCTGGAGCAACACGCGCTGGGCGGGCGCTACACCGCCATCGTCGGCGATCCCCAGCAGGTGGCCGATGCCCTGCTCGGCTGGATCGACGAGACCGGCCTGGATGGTTTCAACCTGGCCCGCACCGTCACCCCCGAGTGCTACGCCGACTTCATCGACCTGGTGATCCCGGAGTTGCAGAGCCGGGGTCGCTACAAGACCGCCTACGCCGAGGGCAGCTTCAGACACAAGCTGTTCGGCCGCGGCGATCGCCTCGACTCCCGCCACTTCGGCACCCGCTTCCGCCAGGACTGACCCTTCAAGGACGCCCCATGACCCACCTGAAACCCCTGCTCCTCGCCCTCGGCCTCGTCAGTACCCTGGCCAGCGCCGATCCCCTCAAGATCGGTACCACCGCCGCCTTCGCGCCCCCGCTGGAAGTGGCGGTGCAGGAGGCCAAGGCGGCTGGCGTGGACGTGGAGATCGTCGAATTCAGCGACTGGATCGCCCCCAACACCAGCCTCGCCAACCACGACATCGACGCCAACTACTACCAGCACATCCCCTTCCTGGAGAACGCCAAGCGCACCGCCGGCTACGACCTGGTGGCGGTGGCACCGGGGATCATCAACAACGTCGGCCTCTACTCGAAGAAATACCAGACGCTGGCCGCGGTGCCCAAGGGCGCACGGGTGGCCATCGCCAACGACGCCATCAACGGCGGTCGTGGCCTGCTGCTGTTGGAAAAAGCCGGCTTCATCACCCTCAAGCCCGGCGTCGGCTACCACGCGACGCTGGCGGACATCACCAGCAACCCTCGCGACATCCAGATCGTCGAGCTGGAAGCCGTGCAGCTGGCGCGCTCGCTGGACGACGTCGATGTGGCCCAGGGCTATCCGCACTACCTGCGCCTGGCCAAGACCATCGACCCCAACCAGGCACTGCTCTTCGACGGCCTCGACCATCCCGAGTATGTCATCCAGTTCGTCGCCCGGCCGGACAACAAGGACGACCCGCGCCTGGCCAAGCTGATCGATCTCTACCAGCACTCGCCCAAGGTCCGCGCCGCCCTGGACCAGGCCCACGGCAAGCTCTACCAGCCGGGCTGGACACAATGATTCCCGACTCGCCCAAGGAATTGCCATGACCGCCATGCCTTGGGGCGCCGCCCCCTCCCCCCGCTATGACGAACTGGTCGCCCCCCTGCGCCCGCTGCTGGCGCGAATTCGCGCCGGGGCGGTCGAGCGCGAGCTCGAACGGCGTCTGCCGGTCGCGGAAATCCGCTGGCTCGTGGACGGCGGCATCGGTGCCCTGCGCGTACCCCTGGACCAGGGCGGCGCCGGTGCCAACCTGCCCGAGCTGTTCGAGCTGCTCATCGAGGTCGCCGCCGCCGACTCCAACCTGGCGCAGGCGCTGCGTGGCCATCTCGGCTTCGCCGAGGACGTGCTGGGCAGTCCCGCGAGCGCGCGCCGTGAGCGCTGGCTGCGGCGCCTGGCTGCCGGCGAGCTGGTAGGCCCCGCCTGGAGCGAGGCCGGGCCCCAGGCGGCGCGCGATCAATTCGCCACTCGCCTGGTAGCCCAGGGTAATGGTTGGCAACTGGACGGTACCAAGTTCTATACCACCGGCTCACTGTATGCCGACTGGATCGACGTCGGGGTCACCGGCCCGGACGGTGAATCCCTGTCGGCCACGGTCCGCCGGGACGCCCCGGGCGTAACGGTGGTCGACGATTGGAACGGCTTCGGCCAGACCCTCACCGCCAGCGGCACCGCGCATTTCAGCGCAGTGGCGGTGGCCGCCGAGGACGTCATCGACGCAGCGGGACGCTGGCGCTATGCACCGGCCTTCTATCAGCTGGTACACCTGGCGACGCTCGCCGGGATCGGGCGCGCCCTGGCCAGCGAGGTCGCTGCGGAAGTCGCCCGCCGCACTCGCAGTTACAGCAACGGCAACGCCCCGCGCGCGGCCCAGGACCCGCAGATTCTACAGGTGGTGGGCCGCCTGCAGGGTGCGGCCTACGCCGCCGGGGCGTTGGTCGCGCAGAATGCCCGTACCCTGCAGCTGGCCTACGAGGCGCGGCTGACGCGCGACGAAGCCCAGGAGGAAGCGGCGCGCATCCGCGCCGAACTGGAAACCGCCCAGGCGCAGACCGTCGTCAGCGACCTCATCCTGCAAGCCTGTACCGAAGGCTTCGACGCCCTGGGTGCCTCGGCCACGCTCAAGCCACTCGCCCTCGACCGCTTCTGGCGTAACGCCCGCACCCTCGCTTCCCATAATCCGCGGGTATACAAGCAACGCATCATTGGCGACTTCGCGGTGAACGGCACGCCCCCGCCCGAGCAATGGCGTATCGGCGTCGCCTGAAGCGCCAGAATCAAACCGCCTGGTGGTGGCCTAGCCGCTGATCGCCATCTTGGGGTGGATATCGCCGAACAAAGCCCGCTGGGGAACCCCGTTCGTTCCCCAGCGGGGCGCCGATCGACGTCAAGATACTCAGCCCCGGCCCAGATAGGCCGCCTTCAGCGCTGCGGTGTCGAAGCCTGCAGCAGGCCCGGACTGAACCACTCGGCCGCTTTCCAGCACATAGGCATGCTGGGCGTACCTGAGCGCCACCGCGGTGTTCTGTTCGGCGATGAGAAAGCCCACCCCCTCCCGACGATTCAGGTCGGCGACGATCTCGAAGATCTCCCGCACGATCAGCGGCGCCAACCCCATGGACGGCTCATCGAGCAGGACCAGCCGCGGCTGAGTCATCAGCGCGCGGCCCAGGGCGATCATCTGCTGCTCACCGCCCGAGGTCAGGCCGGCGAGGGTGGCGCGCTTGGTCTTCAGTCGCGGGAACCAGGCATACACCCGCTCCAGGGCCATGGCCAGGACGCGCCGATCCGGGCGACGCAGGAAGGCACCGCTGCAGAGATTTTCCTCGACGCTCAACTGGGCGAACACATGACGTCCCTCGAGGACCTGGACGATACCCTGCTGGACCAGCAGGTTCGCGGCGCTCTGGGAGATATCATGGCCGCCATAGCGCACCCGGCCGCGACTGAGCTGGGCGCGCTCGGCACGGATCAGTCCGGAGATGGCCTTGAGCGTGGTGCTCTTGCCGGCGCCATTGGCCCCCAGGAGGGCGACGATGCCACCCGCGGGCACCGTCAGCGACACGTCCGCTACCGCCAGGATGCTGCCGTCGTAGACCACTTCGATGGCGTCCACCACCAGCGCCGCGGCGGCGTCCCGAGCCAGCGGCGCGCTCATAGCGCCGCCTCGGCGCCATCCGGGCCGCAGTCGCGCGGCACGACGCCCTGCTCCTTGGCGTAGGCCGCGGCCTTGGCGTCGATCAACGGCCGCAGCAGCGGCCGGTCGGCCTGGATCCAGTCGGTCAGCAAATTCCAGCGCTGGCCGTCCCATTGCTGCACCTTGGCGGCCCCACCCCCCTCGTGGTCACGGCAGGACAAGGCCAGCGGCTGCAGCAGGCCGAGGAAGCCAATGGCCTTGAGGCGTGCATCGTCGAGCCGCAGGTGTTCCAGGCCCCAGCGGCCCTCCTCGCCGGTGAGTGGCCGGTGCCCGAAGTGCCCCTGGGCGGTACGGATCGCCTCCACGGCGATGGCGGCATTCACCAGGCCGGAGTTGTAGTAGACACTACCGAAGCTGCGCGGGTCCTTGAGGTCGCTCTTGCCCGCCTCGAGGATGTACTTCTTCAAGCGCTGGTGGATATCGAAGTTGGCGCCGCCTGGATAGGGGGTCAAGGCCAGGTAGCCCTTGCCGACGGCGCCAGTGGGCAGCACGTCCTCGTCGGAACTGGCCCAGATGTCGCCGACGATATGGTCCACCGGGAAGCCAAAGCGCGCGGCGGTCTTGATCGCCACCGGAGTGGATACGCCCCAGGTGCGCAGGAAGATCCAATCGGGTTGTACCTGGCGCACCTGGCGCCATTGCGCGGCCTGTTCGTTGCCCGGGTCGGCGACCGGGATCTGGATGTTCTCGAATCCGTACCGCTCCGCCAGCAACGCCAGCGGCGCCTGGGTCTCCCGGCCATAGGCCGAGTCATGGTAGACGGTGGCGATCTTCTTGCCGCGCAGTTTGTCCAGACCGCCTTCGCGCTCGGCCACGTAGTTGATGAAGGCCGACGCCTCGCTGTAGAACGTCAGCATCACCGGGAAGTTGTAGGGGAAGACCCGGCCGTCGGTAGCCTCGGTGCGGCCATAGCCCAGGGTGATGAGCGGAATGCGGTCGGCTTCGGCCTTGCTCGCCAAGGCGTAGGCGGCCGGAGCGCCATTGGGCTGGTAGAGCGCCACCGGGGCGCCATCCAGGCCCTGCTTGAACCGCTCGTAGCACTCGATGCCCTTTTCCGCCGTCCATTCGGTCTCGCATTCGCGCCAGACCAGCTTGACGCCGTTGATGCCGCCCTCCACGTCGTTGATATAACGCAGGTAGTCGATCATGCCGGCCCAGACCGGGATGCCGCTGGAGGCATAGGCCCCGACCCGGTAGGTGGCCAGCGGGAAGAACTGCTCGGTAGCGGCAGCCTGGGTCGGCAGGCTCTGGGCGAGACCCAGGACGGCCAGCACGGCGGCCAGGGTGCGTTGTACGGGTCGGGTCATACGGGATGCCTCCTTGATTGAAGGTGATGAGCCTGTCCCGTGGCCGGGTCGAGGGGTGTGCCCCACGCCGTCGCCTTGGTGCACGGAGTGAAGCGGTCTGTCCTGGGTTGGGTGGCGGCTGCCAGCCGCTGAAGCCGACGACCGACCGGACGACGCCCGCCGGGTCGGCCGGGAGCCGTCGGGCAAATCGCCCGAGCTAGAAACGCAACGGCCACACCTTGAGGCGGCCGCGGAGCCGTTCGAACAGGCGAACCAGGCCCTCGGGCTCCTTGATGAGAAAAGCGATGATGGCCACGCCGAAGATGATCTTCTGCAGGTTCTGCAATTGCCCGGCATCGATACGACCGCCGAACAGCCATTGGCCCAGGTGATCCAGCAACAGCGGCAGCAAGCTGATGAAGGCGGCGCCGATGAAGTTGCCGGCGATACTGCCGAGTCCCCCGATGATGATGATGAAGAGGATCTGGAAGGAGCGATTGATGTCGAAACTGGCCGCGCTGGCGGTGCCCAGATAGGCGAAGGCCCAGAGCGCGCCGGCGATGCCCAGATAGAAGGCGCTGACGGCGAACGCCAGGCGCTTGTCCCGGGCGACCTGGATGCCGATCACCGCCGCGGCGGTATCCATGTCGCGGATGGCCATCCAGTTGCGGCCGATCCGACTGCGTACCAGGTTGACCGCGACCCAGGTCAGCAGCACGACGCAGCTGAGCACCAGCAGGTAGCGCCCCACCGGACCACTCAGGTCCCAGCCGAGGAACGCCTGGCGCGGCGCGCTGATGGTGCCGGACGAGGCGTAGTTGTAGAACCAGGGGAACTTGGCGAACAGCCATTCGAGGAAGAACTGCGCCGCAAGGGTGGTCACCATCAGGTAGAAGCCCTTGATGCGTCCGCTGGGAATACCGAACACCAGTCCGGTCGCGGCCGCTATCAAACCGCCTCCGAGCAGCGCCAGCGGCAGCGGAAGCTCCGGTAGCCGCAGCAACACGCCATAGCTGGCGAAGGCGCCCACGGCCATGAAGCCGGCGGCACCCACCGAGGTCTGACCGGCGTAGCCAGTGAGCAGATTGAGGCCGAGCGCTGCCAGCGACAGGACCAGGAAGGGAATCAGGATGGCGTTGAGCCAATAGTCGCTGCCGAGCAGCGGTACCACGACGAAGGCCACCGCCAACAGGGTCCAGAGCGCCGGCGCGCGACGCGGGGCGCGCAGGCGCACGGGCCCGGCGGCCAGCGGAAAGGTAGCGGGAAAAAGGCGGTCCATGCGACTACACCCGTTCGATGGCGCGCTCGCCGAACAGGCCGGCGGGGCGCAGGTATAGGAAGACGACGGCCAGGACGTAGGCGAACCAGGGGGTGATGCCACCGCCGACCAGCGGACCGAGGTAGGCCTCGGCGAGATTTTCCGCGGCCCCCACGATCAGCCCACCGACGATGGCACCGCCAATCGAAGTGAAGCCGCCGATGATCAATACCGGCAGGGCCTTGAGCACCACCAGCGACAGGGAGAACTGCACCCCCTGGCGAGCGCCCCAGAGCAGCCCCGCCACCAGCCCCACCAGCCCGGCCACTGCCCAGACGATGCGCCAGATGCGATTGAGGTCGATGCCGATGGAAAGCGCGGCGCGGGTGTCGTCAGCCACCGCCCGCAGGGCGATGCCCAGCCGCGTGCGGTTGAACAGCAGGCCGAGCACGACCACCAGCAGGCCCGCGACGCCGGCCGCGATGAGGTCGAACTCGCTGACCATGATCTCGCCGAGGAACAGCGGGACGTCGTCGATGCCCAGGTCGAGGACCCTTACTTGGGCCCCCATCAACCCCTGGGCCAGTCCCTCGAGGATGAAAGACAGGCCCAGGGTCGCCATGAACAGGGTGATCTGCGAGCGATTGGCCAGAGGCCGCAGCACCAGGCGCTCGATGAGCACGGCAGCCAAGACCATGACCGCGGCCGCGCCCAGTAACGCCATGGCGAACGACCAGCCGTGCTCGTGGAGACTGGCGAACGTCAGGGCGGCGAATAGCAGCATGGCGCCCTGGGCGAAGTTGAAGACGCCGCTGGCCTTGTAGATCAGGACGAAGCCCAACGCCACCAGCGAATAGAGCGTGCCTGCCAGCAGGCCACCGATCAGGGTTTCCAGGAAGAAATTCACGCGGCGGTCTCCTCGGCGCTACCCAGGTAGGCGGCGATCACGTCCGGATTGGCGCGAACCTCGGCGGGCGTGCCATCGCCGACCTTGCGACCGTAGTCGAGCACCACCACGTGGCTGGCGAGGTCCATGACCACGCCGATATCGTGCTCGATGAGCACCACGGTGCTGCCCAATTCGCGGTTGGCCTCGGCGATGAAGCGGCTCATGGCCTGCTTTTCCTCGCTGTTCATGCCTGCCATGGGTTCGTCGAGCAAAAGCAGGCGCGGTCCCGCGATCAGTGCCCTGCCCAGCTCGACCCGCTTCTGCAGGCCATAGGCGAGAGTGCCGACCGCGGTCTCCCGCCAGGGCTGCAATTCGAGCAGCTCCAGAATTTCCTCGGCGCGCGCCTGGAAGCGGCTGGCCTCGCGCCGGGCGCGCGGCAGGCCCAGTGCCTGCTCCAGCAGCGTTGCCCGGCCATGGCGCGACAGGCCGGTGAGGAGGTTATCGCTCACGCTCATACGCTTGAACAGGGCATTGTTCTGGAAGGTGCGGCCGATCCCCTGGCGCGCGGCGGCCAATGGATGCACCTGCCGCCAGCGCTGGCCGGCGAACACCACTTCGCCGACATCCGGCCGATAGACGCCGTTGAGGATATTGAGCAGCGAACTCTTGCCCGCGCCGTTGGGCCCGATCAGGGCGCAGATCTCCCCTTGAGCGACCCTGAAGCTCAGGCGGTCGAGGGCCTTGACCCCCTTGAACGACAGCGAGATGTCACGTACCTCCAGCAGAGGTCCAGGCGGCTGCGTCCGACTCATGCTGCCCGCTCCAGTTCCGCCAGCCACACACTGTCGCCCGCGGCGGCCAGCTGTTCCACCGCCACCAGGCGCTGAAACCCCAGCAAGCGGCGGATCCGGCGGCGCAACACGCCGCGTACGCCAATCGCCGGGCCCTGGCGTGACCAATCGGCCAGGCCGCGTGCCAGGCTACCGGGCAACGGCAGACGTGCCTCGATTTCCGCCGCCAGCGCCGCCAGTCGCGTGCTGGACAGCAAGAGGCGGGTCGGGGCCACCTCGTGACGGTCGCGTACCGCGGCCGCGGGGGTTTCCGGCAGCGCCAACGCCAGCCCCTCCACCAGCCAGAAACGCAGCAGCCGCTGTAGCCCTTCGGGCCATTCACTGCCCTCTTCGTACCACAGCAGTCCGGCCCCCGCCGCGGGATGATCCGCCAGGGTCACCACCACCGGCTGTGGCGGATGCAGGGTCTGCAGGGCGATCCGGTTGCCGGCGCCGTGCACTGGCAGGGGCGCGCACAGCAGCCCCTCACCGTTCCGACCGACGGACGACTGCCAGGCTCGTGCCTGGGCCCGGTCATTGGTCCAGAACACCGAGGCCTGGGGCAGCGTAGCCGCGCCCTGGCCGTCGGCGAGCGGAACCAGCAGCACCCGCGCCTCCAGCGTCTGGGCAGCCAGCAGCGTGAACAACAGCCGTGGCTCGCACGCCCCGCTCACCGCCAGTCGCGTACCCTTGCCCACGCCAACGTCCGCCAGGCGCTGACTCAGCGCCTTGACCTCCGCCGCCACGTCGTCCCAGCGCCAGGCCCGCCACTGGCCCCGCTGCTTATGGCGTAGCGCCAGCGCCGTGCCGTCATCCTGCAGGCGGCGGCGCAGCAAGCCCAGCACATCCAGGGGCTTTACCCAGGCGGGTGCGACGAAGGCGTCGGAGGTGTCGAAGGCGGTCACGAAGAGTACCTGGTCAGTGGTT
Source organism: Pseudomonas oryzihabitans (assembly GCF_006384975.1). Taxonomy (NCBI): domain Bacteria; kingdom Pseudomonadati; phylum Pseudomonadota; class Gammaproteobacteria; order Pseudomonadales; family Pseudomonadaceae; genus Pseudomonas; species Pseudomonas oryzihabitans. The sequence continues at coordinate 572,714 of NZ_CP021645.1, read as the reverse complement.
GGGACGCAGTACCCTTAACAACAACCATGCCATCTTTTATTTCTTATAGATCAAACACTTATACCAGCCAACCACAGGAAGCACCTACCTCCAGGGCGACAATTGCTGAAGCGCTGTTGGCGGACGGACAGTGGGTACCGGTCGCAAGCCGTCAGCACCGCGCTTGGCAGAGGCCTTTAGGTCGCGCTAATGATGGGAGCCCGGTCCGGGCTCCCATCATTAGCGCCTCGAGGTCGCCACCGAGCAGACGCGCCCCGGGCAGGCGCACCCGGCTAGAACACAACCGCCTGGGTCACCATTCTCTTCAGAACTGGAAGCGATGCAGCATCCGCTGCAATTCGCCCGAGGTCCCGTTCAGTTCGTCGATGGCGCTGCCTACCTGGGACGAGGCCTCCGAGTTGCGGACCGACAGGTCGCGGATGTTCACCAGGTTGCGGTCGATCTCCCGGGCCACCTGGGCCTGTTCCTCGGCGGCGCTGGCGATCACCAGGTTGCGCTCGTGGATGGCGAGGATCGCCTGGTTGATCTCTTCCAGCGCCTGGCCGCTGGCCTCGGCACTGGTCAGGCTCTCGCTCACCTGACGGGTACCGCTCTGCATGGCGTCCACCGCCTGCCGCGTGCCGCTCTGGATGCGCGAGACCATCTGCTCGATCTCGGCGGTGGAACTCTGGGTGCGTCCCGCCAGGGCCCGTACCTCGTCGGCCACCACGGCGAAGCCGCGGCCGGCATCGCCCGCGCGCGCCGCTTCGATGGCGGCGTTGAGCGCCAGCAGGTTGGTCTGCTCGGCGATGGCGCGGATCACGTCCAGCACCGTACCGATCTTCTGCGACTCTTCGGCCAACTGCACCACGTCGCTCGACGCCTGGTCCATCTCCTGCCCCAGCACCCGAATGGTGGTCAGGGTGTGCTGCACCTGCTGGCTGCCCCGTTGGACCAACAGTTGCGATTGGTCAGACGCCTGCGAGGTGGAGACGGCGTTACCGGCCACCTCTTCCACGGCGGCGGTCATCTCGTTGACCGCGGTGGCAGCCTGTTGGATCTCGTCGTGTTGCTGGGAGACCTCACCCAGATTGCGCTGGGTGATGCGACTCACCTCGCCACAGGCGCCACCGAGCTGATCGGCGGTATCGTTGATCAGGCCCAGCGCCTGGCGCAGGCTCGCCTGCATCCCGGCCAGGGCTTCGAGCAACTGCGAGGGTTCGTCGCGACCGCGCACCTGCAAGGTCTGGCGGAGATCGCCAGCGGCCATGGCCCGCGCCGCTGCGATGGCGGAGCGCAGCGGCTGGACGATACTGCGGGTCAGGCTCCAGGCCAGCAGGATGGTCAGCAGCAAGGCTACGCCGAGCACTCCCAGCGAGCCGAACCAGATGGCCTGGTAACGCTGGGTCGCCTCCGCCGTGTAGGCGTTGCTTTCTTCGACGTTGACCTTGAGCAAGGCGTTGAACAGATCGCCGGTCTTGTTGGAAGCGTCCTGGATACCCCCGTTGAGCAGTGTCCGCATGGACTCCACATCGCCCTGGTCGGACAGCTTCCGATACTGGCCGAGCAAGGTCCGGTAGTTGGCGATGGTGGCGTCCAACTGCTCGAAGCTGGCGCGGCCCTGATCGGTCACCACCTGGCGGTAATCCTGCATGGCCTTGTCCAGCAGCCCGATCAGTACCTCGAGCCGGGCCACGGTGGGGGTGAGCACCGCCGGCTCGCGGTTGAGCATCATGCGCAGGGTGATGACCCGTATACCCAGCTGGTTGTCCCTGATCTGCGCCAGGGCACGGCTGCCCGCCAGCGAGACCGACTCGGTATGGACCAGCGCGCCGCGTAGCGACTGGGCGTTGTAGAGACCGAACAGCCCCAGGAGTAGCACCAGCGCGGCGATAACCGCGAAGCTCAGCCCGGCCCGCGTTCCTATGGTGTAGTTGTTCAGATTCATGAGGCCCTCTGCGGCGGACGAAAGGTTATCTATGGCGTGTCGGCCCATGTGGGCCGGACTTGAGCTCGTAATGGCTCAAGCTCGCTCATTTCGGGCGGTTATCGGCCAGAATGCAGCTCCTCCGGCCGAAGCGGCCGCGCCATCCTCAACCCACCCCTAAATAAGCCGCCTGCACCGCCTCCCGCGACAGGCTCTCGCCCGGCACGCCCGCCTGCACCACTTGCCCGCTCTCCAGGACATAGGCCTGGTGCGCATAGTCCAGGGCGATGGCACTGTTCTGCTCGGCCATGAGCACGCTCAGGCCCTCGTCGCGATTCAAGCGGGCGACGCTGTCGAAAATTTCCTCCACGATCAGCGGCGCCAGGCCCATGGAGGGCTCGTCCAGCAGGAGCAGGCGCGGCCGCGCCATGAGCGCGCGACCCAGGGCGATCATCTGCTGCTCGCCGCCGGAGGTGAGGCCAGCCAGTTGCTTGCGCTTGGCCGCCAGCCGTGGAAACCAGGCGTAGATCCGCTCCAGCTCGGCGCGCTGCGCGCCCCGCCCCAGGCGCCGGACGAAGCCGCCACTGAGCAGGTTTTCCTCCACGCTGAGCCGGCCGAAGCAATGGCGACCCTCCAGCACCTGGACCAGCCCGGCGCGCACCCGGGCATCGGGTGATTGGCCAGCCAGGTCCAGTCCGTCGTAGCGGATGGCGCCGCGGACCAGCTCGCCGCGCCCGGCGCCGAGCAAGCCGGAGATAGCCTTGAGCGTGGTGCTCTTGCCAGCGCCATTGGCGCCCAGCAGGGCCACCAACTGCCCCTGCCGGACCTCGAGGCTGACCCCGCTGACGGCCAGGATCGCGCCGTCGTAGCGGACTTCGATGGCGTCGACCGCCAGCAAGGGGGTGGCCGTCATGGGTCAATCCTCCTTGCTGCAGTCACGCGGCGTGATGCCCTTCTCCTTGGCGTACTGCTGCGCCGAGGCCTCGATGATCGGCCGCAGGAAGGCGCGGTCGGCCTGCACCCAACCGCTCACCAGCTTCCACTTTTCGCCATCCCACTGCTGCATGCGGATGGCGCCGCCGCCTTCGTGGTCGGCGCAGGAGAGCTTGAGCGGCTGCACCAGACCCTTGGCGCCCAGTGCCTGCAGGCGGGCGTCGTCCAGATTCAGGTGCTCGAAGCCCCAGCGCACCTGCTCGCCGGTGAGAGGTTTGTCACCGTACTTGGCCTGGGCCACCCGCAGCGCCTCGACGTTGAGGATGCCGTTGACCACCCCGAGGTTGTAGTAGACGGTACCGAATCGCTTGGGATCGGCCAGGTCGCTCTGCCCCTTGGCCACCACGTCGCGCTCGATGCCCTGCAGCACCGGGAAGTCGGTGCCCGAGGGGTGGGTGGTGATGGCCAGGAAACCCTTGGCCGCCGCGCCGGCCGGGCGGACGTCTTCCTCGGAGTTGCTCCAGATGTTGCCGATGATGTGGTCGACCGGGTAGCCGACCTTTTGCGCGGTCTTGATCGCCACCGGGTTCATCACGCCCCAGCCGCGCAGGATCACCCAGTCGGGCTTGATGCGGCGGATGTTGAGCCACTGGGATTGCTGTTCGTTACCCGGGTGCGGTACCTCCAGCAGGGTCAGCTGGAAGCCGTAGCGATCCGCCAGTTTCTGCAGGACCTCGTTGGTCTCCTTGCCGTAGGGCGAGCCGTGGTAGAGGGTGACGATCTTCTTGCCCTTGAGGCTGTCGACCCCACCGCCCTGCTGGGCGATCCAGTTGAGGATGGCCGAGACCTCCGAATAGGGATTGAGCTGCAGCGGGAAGACATAGGGGAAGACGCTGCCGTCAGTGGAATCGGTACGGCCGTGGTTGATGGTGATCAGCGGCAGGTGGTCAGCGGTGGAGCGCTCCAGGGTGGCATAGGCGATGCCCACCGACAGCGGATTGGTCGCCGCCGCGGGCGCACCGTCATGGCCGTTCTTCAGGCGCTCGTAGCATTCCACGCCCTTCTCGACGATGTATTCGGTTTCGCACTCGCTCCATACCAGCTTGACGCCATTCACGCCGCCGTTGGCGTTGACGTATTTCATGTAGTCGATGAAGCCACCGAAGAAGCCGGTGCCGCCGGCCGCATAGGGGCCGACCCGATAGCTCTGCAGCGGGAAGTATTGCTCGCCCGCGGCCTGGGCCGGGCCGAAGCTGGTGAGGCCCAGGGCCAGGACGAGGCTGCCGAGCAGATGACGTTTGAACATGGGGACTTTCCTTGTAGGGCTAAAGCCAGCGGGCTTTCCCGCCGGCAGGGAGTGAAGTCAGCGCCGGCGCAGGCGTTGCCAGGAGCGTGTGGCGAGTCGGGACAGACCTTCGGGTTCCTTGATCAGTACCAGGATGATCAGGGCGCCGAAGACCATCTTTTGCAGGTTCTCCAACTGACCCGCGGCGATGAGATCGCCCGGCAACCAGCTGGCCAGGTTGGAGAGCAGCAGCGGGAACAACACGATGAAGGCCGCGCCATAGAGGCTGCCGGCCAGGCTGCCCAGGCCGCCGAGGATGACGATGAAGAGGATCTGGAAGGAGCGACTCAGATCGAAGCCGTTGGGCTCCACGGTGCCCAGGTAGGTGAAGGCCCAGAGCGCGCCGGCGATGCCCAGGTAGAAACCGCTGAAGGCGAAGGCCAAGAGCTTGGCCCGCACCACCGACAGGCCCATCACCGCCGCGGCCGTCTCGCGGTCGCGCACCGCCATCCAGGTGCGGCCCAGTTCGCCGTGCACCAGGCGCGCGGCGAAGGCGAACGACACCAGCACCACCACCAGGGTGGCCAGATAGCGACCCAGCGGCCCACCGAAATCCTGGCCCAAGAGCACCAGTGGCGGCGCGCTGATCACCCCCGAGGCGTTGCCATGGGAGAACCAATCGAAGCGGGTCAACGCCCACAGAATGAAGAATTGCGCCGCCAGGCTGGAGACGATCAGGTAGAAGCCACGAATCCTCAGGCTGGGCAGGCCGAACAGCAAGGAGACCAGGGCCGCCAGCAGGCCACCGGCGAACAGGCACAGCGGCAGAGGGAGTCCCAGGCGCACCTGCAGGTTGTAGGTGGTGAAGGCGCCCACCGCCATGAAGGCAGCCGAGCCCAGCGACAACTGCCCGGCATAGCCGGTGAGCAGATTCAGCCCCAATCCGGCCAGGGCCAGCACCAGGAAGGGAATCAGCAGGGCGTTGAACAGATAGTCGTTGCCGACCCAGGGCAGCACACCGAAGGCCAAGCCCAGAATAGCGGCCAATACCAGGCGCGCCGGCCGAATCGCGGGCGCACGGGGAGAGAGCGGACGCGCGGCGAGCGCATCGACGGTGGTGGTCATGGTGAATCCTCTAGACGCGCTCGACCGTGGGTTCGCCGAACAGGCCGACCGGTCGAATCAGCAGGAAGACCAGGGCGAAGGCATAGGGAAACCAGTTCTCGATGCCGCCGCCGATAAAGGGGCCGAGATAGACCTCGGCGAGCTTTTCACTGGCGCCGATCAGCAGGCCGCCGACGATGGCGCCGGTGATCGAGGAGAAGCCGCCGATGATCAGCACCGGCAGCGCCTTGAGCACGATCAGCGACAGCGAGAACTGCACGCCCAGCCGCGCGCCCCAGAGCAGCCCGGCCACCAGGCCGACGCAGCCCGCCACCGCCCAAACCAGCGCCCAGATCCGCGGCAGGCGGATACCCACCGCCTGGGCCGCCAGGGGATCGTCGGCCACGGCGCGCAGCGAGATGCCCAGCCGGGTGCGTTCGAACAGCAGCGACAGGCCCAGCACCAGCAGCGCCGCCACCGCCGCGGCGAACAGATCGAAGGACGACAGCAGCAGGTCGCCCACTTCCAGCGGACTATCCTCGATGCCCAGGTCCAGGCCATGTACCTGGGCGCCCCACAGCGCCTGGGCCGCGCCCTCGATGAAATAGGCCAGCCCCAGGGTGGCCATGAACAGCACCAGCGGCGAGCGATTCACCAACGGCCGCAGCACCGTTCGCTCTACCGCCACGGCCAGCAGGATCATGACGCCCAGCGTGACCAGCAGTGCCAGCCAACCGGGCAGGCCGCGCTCCACCAGGCTGACGTAGGTCAGGGCGGCGAACAGCAGCATGGCGCCCTGGGCGAAGTTGAACACGCCCGATGCCCGGTAGATGAGCACGAAGCCCAGCGCCACCAGGGCGTACATCACCCCGGCGAGCAGGCCGCCGAGCAAGACTTCCAAGAAAAACGCCATGGTCTTCTCCCTGTGGCGTAGGTATTCCCTAGTGACGAGTGCCCAGGTAGGCGGCTATCACCGCCGGGTCATTGCGCACCGTGGTGGGAGTGCCATCGGCGATCAGGCGACCGTAGTCCAGCACCACCACGTGATCCGCCAGCTGCATCACCACCTGGATGTCGTGCTCGATGAGCACCACGGTGACGCCCTGCTCGCGATTGATGGCCTGGATGTAGCCGCTCAGTTCCTGCTTCTCGCCAGCATTCATACCGGCCATGGGCTCGTCGAGCAGCAGCAGCCGCGGCTCGGCAGCCAGTGCCCGGGCCAGCTCCACCCGCTTCTGCAGGCCATAGGGCAAGCTGCCCACGGGGGTTTCGCGCCAGGGGCCGAGCTGCAGGAAGTCCAGCGCCCATTCGGCCACCGCTCGCTGCGCCCGCTCCTCTGCCGGCGCCCGGCCGAGGGCGAACACCTGTTCCGGCCAGGAGGCCCGCCGATGGCGGCCGCGCCCGGTGAGCACGTTGTCCAGCACGCTCATGCCCTTGAACAGCGCCAGATTCTGGAAGGTCCGGGCGACGCCGGCATGGGCCGCGGCCTGGGGCCGCCGCAACGCCTTGGCGCTACCGGCCAGCAGTACCCTGCCCTGCTGCGGCCGGTAGAGTCCGTTGATCACGTTGAGCAGCGAACTCTTGCCGGCGCCATTGGGCCCGATGAGGGCGCAGATCTCGCCCTCACGCACCTGGAAGCCGACCCCGGTGAAGGCCGTCACCCCACCGAAGGCCAGCGCCAGGTCACTGACCTCCAGCAATACCGGCGCCGCCGAGGTCGCCATGGCCAGGCTCGCCCCCATCTGTCAGGCCGCCGCCTGGGCTGCGGCCCGGGCTTCCAGCTCGCGCACCAGCGGCAGTACCCGCTTGCCGAAGTACTCCACCTCCTCCTGGAAGTGCAGGAAGCCGGCCAGCACCAGGTCCACGCCCTCCGCCTTGAGCGCCACGATGCGCTCGGCGATCTGCTCGGGGGTGCCGATCAGGTTGGGTTTGAAGCCATCGTTGTACTGCACCAGGTCCTCGAAACTGGAATTGGCCCAGTTGCCCTTGCCTTCCGGACTAGCGGCGCCGGCCTGGCGCGCGGCATCGCCGAAGGCCTTGACCGCCTCGGGGTTGGCCTGGGCGACGATGTCCTGCAGCACCTCGCGCGCCTCGGCCTCGGTATCGCGGGCGATGATGAAGGCGTTGACCCCGATCTTGACCTCGCGCCCCTCGGCCGCCGCCTTGGCGCGCAGGTCTTGCACCTGGGTGCGGATGTCCTCGCGGGTGCCGCCGTTGGTGAAGTACCAGTCCGAGACCCGCGCCGCCATGTCCCGCGCCGCCCGCGAACTGCCGCCCTGGAAGATCTCTGGGTGCGGCTGCTGCAGCGGCTTGGGCTTCAAGGTGTAGTCGCGGAAGCGATAGAAGTCGCCAGCGAAGGTGAAGTTGTCCTGGGTCCAGATGCCCTTGAGGGCGCGGATGAATTCCTCGGAACGGCGATAGCGCTCGTCGTGCTCCAGCCAGGGCTCGCCGATGCCATGGAATTCGCCCTTGAACCAGCCGGACACCAGGTTGATGGCGATGCGGCCATTGGTGAGCTGGTCGATGGTCGCCAGCTGCTTGGCGGCCAGCGCCGGATTCCAGGGGCCGGGCAGGATGGCGGCGATCACCTTGAGTCGCTCGGTGGCCGCCAGCAGCGCATGGCTGAAGGCCACGGATTCGTGCTGGTACTCGGCGCCGTAGCCGGCGGTGAAGCGGATCTGCGTCAGGGCGTATTCGAAACCGGCCTGCTCGGCGAGCTGGGCCAGCTTACGGTTGTAGTCAATCCCCCAGTGGGTGCGCTGCTCGATGTTGCTGACGACCAGGCCGCCGCTGACGTTGGGGACCCAATAGGCGAATTTGACGGGTGCTTGGGACAAGGTTGCTTCCTCCAGATGACGCCGCCTCTGGGGGCGGTCGAGATGATGTCAACGGAACATCATCAAGAACCAGGCCAACTCTATTAATCCTTATTTATCAATGACTTGGTGAAAAATATCGACAGCCAAGAGCTGTTCGGACCCAGGCAGCTGTTCCCCTGCTGTCTGCCCAGCAACAGTGCTCCCAAGCGCTGGCCCGGGTCTTTCACGCACAAGCTAGCGGCAAACGAAAACGACGACGCCCGGAGGGCCAGGGGCCGCTCCGGGCGTCGCAGGGAGAGAGCTGGGGAATCGGCGCTAGCGCGCCCGCAGATGCCGCACGTAGCGGTCGCCGATGAATTGGATACCGCACACCAGCACCACCAGGATGGCGATCACCACGGCCATCACCTGGGTGTCGTAGCGCTGGTAACCGTAGCGGATCGCCAGGTCGCCCAGGCCACCGGCGCCTATGGCACCGGCCATGGCCGAGGCGCCGATCATCGCTACCAGGGTCACGGTGAAGCCACCGATGATCCCCGGCAGGGCCTCGGGCAGGAGCACATTGAAGACGATGTGGCGCCGCTCGCAACCCAGCGCCTGGGCCGCTTCTATCACCCCGCCGCCGACTTCGCGCAGGCTGACCTCGGCGATACGGGCGAAGAACGGCGTCGCGCTGAGGGTGATGGGTACCACCGCCGCCCAGACGCCGATGGTGGTGCCGGTAATCAGCCGCGTCAGCGGGATCAAAGCCACCAGCAGGATGATGAAGGGCGTGGCGCGAAAGGCATTGATCACCGTGCCCAGCACCCGGTTGAGCGTGGGCGCGGCGAAGATGGCACCGCGCCCGGTGGTGACCAGCACCACCGCCAGGGCGATGCCGGCGAACCAGACGATGGCCGCGGAGATGCTGACCATGGTCAGGGTATCGAGAAAGGCCTTCCACAGCGCCTTGATCATGAACTCAGACATAGCCCACCACCTGTGCCCGGGCGAACAGCCCGGTCTGGGTCAGAAAGGCGGCCAGGCGCCGCTCGGGCGCCGTCGTCGCCACCAGCAACCGCCCCAGGGCATGGCCCTGGATACGGTCGATACCGCCGTGCAGGAGTTCCACCGGTGCGCCGAGCGCCTGGCCCAGGGCCTGGAAGTCGGGCTCCACGCCCTGGCCGTCGTAGGCCAGCTCCAGTATCGCCCGAGCGCCGGGCTGGCGGGTGGTGCTGAGCTGCCTGGCGAGGTCCGCCGGCAACTGGGCCGCCAGGGGCGCCAGCAGCGCCTGGGTGGCTTCGGCCTGGGGCGCGCCGAAGAGCTGCCAAACTGGCCCCTGCTCGACGATGCGGCCGTGCTCCAGCACCACCACCCGGTCGCAGATCTGGCGGATCACCGCCATCTCGTGGGTGATGAGGACGATGGTCAGGCCCAGGCGGCGATTGATGTCTTGCAAGAGCGCCAGGATCGATTGGGTGGTCTCAGGATCGAGCGCCGAGGTGGCCTCGTCGCACAGCAGTATCTCGGGTTTGAGCATCAGCGCGCGGGCGATGCCCACCCGCTGTTTCTGGCCACCGGAGAGCCGCGAGGGGTAGACCTGCTCCTTGCCCTGCAGACCCACCAGCTCCAGCAATTCCCGGGCGCGCGTCTCGATCTCGTCACGGCGGAAGCCGGCCGCCTTGAGTGGCAGGGCGAGGTTCTCCAGCACGGTTTGCGAGGCCAGCAGGTTGAAGTGCTGGAAGATCATGCCGATGCGGCGGCGCAGCGCCACCAATTGGCTGCCGGCCAGAGTGCCGATGTCGACGCCATCCACCAGCACCTGGCCGGCGCTGACGTCTTCCAGACGATTGAGGGTGCGGATCAGGCTGGACTTGCCGGCCCCGCTGCGGCCGATGATGCCGAAGATCTCGCCGCGGGCGATGGACAGGTCGATGTCCGCCAGGGCGGTCACCGGCACCGCGCCGCCGGTATAGACCTTCTGCACCCCGCTCAGGCGCAAGTGCTCCCGGGCTGCGATGGCCTGAGGTTCGGCCGGCGCTTGCGGCTCCAACGCTTTCAGCAAGGCGTTGCTCATCGTGCGGCCTCCTGCCGGTTCAGCCAGGCCAGGCTGTAGAGCTTCGGATTGCCATAGGCCTTGGCGATGGCCTCACGCACCCGCGGATCGCTCTGGAACACCTGGATGAAGGTGCGAATGGCCGGATCGTTAGCTTTTTCCGGGCGGGTCACGAAACGCAAGGCATAGAGATGGCCGTTGGCTTCGTCGTCACTGAACAGCAAGGCGCTACCAGGATCGGCGGTACCCGCGGAGAGAATGTACGAGGGATAGCTCTGCGCCAGGGTCACGTCATCCAGCACCCGGGCCAATTGCGGACCGGGCAACTCGATGAATTTCAGATGTTTGGGATTGGCGACGATGTCCTGCAGGCTGGCCTTGGGTCCGGCGTCGGCCTTGAGCTGGATCAAGCCGGCACGGGCATAGAGCTGCAGTCCGCGGCCCTGGTTGACCGGATCATCGGCCACCGCCACGGTGGCGCCGTCCGGCACCTCGGCGAAGCTCTTCACCCGCTTGGAATAGAGCCCTACTTTGTTCTCCACGCCATAGGCGATGGGCACCAGGCCGTAGCCGTTCTGAGCGTTGGCGTTCTCCAGGAACGGTTGGTGCTGGAAGTAGTTGACGTCGATATCGCCGTGGGCGAGTGCCAGGTTCGGCGTGTTCCAGTCGCTGAAGGAGACGATTTCCACGTCCACGCCCTTTTCCCTTGCCAGTTTAGCGGCCAGTTCCAGGGCGGCACTCTGCGGGCTTTCAGTGACACCGAGACGGATTTTCTGAAGATCGGCCGCCTGGGCGGACAGCGCCAGGATGCTGCTCGCCAGGAACAGCCCAAGGCGTTGAAGAAAGGAAGGAATAGTCATGGGAGACCTCGAGATGTCGAGGGCTCGTCCGGCGGTCCGGTGGAACCCGTAGGGAAAGAATCAACTACCCTGCTGATCGGGCGCGTCGACGAAGAAATAGTCCTGCCAGGAGCTGGGCTGGTTGCGGATGGCACCGATGCGGTACATGAACTGGGCGAGCTTCAGGGTGTTCTGCGGCGCCGTGTCGAAGTTGACCTCGGGGCTTTCGATGATCTGCTGGACCAGCGCCGGATCGAGCTTGGAGTTCTCCACCTTGATGTAGGTACGGGCAGCGGCGGCCTTGTCCTTGGCGATAATCTGCCCGGCCTCGATCAGCGCCTCGCGGAAGGCCTTGTAGGTCTTGGGGTTGTCCTGGCGGAATTTCTCGGTGACGAACACCAGGGTCGGCGAGTTGGCACCGCCCATGACGTCGTAGGAGCTCAGCACCCTGTGCACCTTGCCGCTGGCCAGTTCCTGTTCCTGGAACGGCGGATTGGCGAAGTGGCTATCGATCTCGGTCCCCCCGGAGATCACCGCAGCGGCCGCGTCCGGGTGCGGCACGGCGACGGTCAGGGGCTCCAGACGATTCCAGTTCTGCTCGCCGAACGCCTGGGCGGCGGCGTATTGCAGGAAGCGCGACTGCACCGAGACGGTGACCGCCGGCACGGCGATGCGGTCCTTGGCGGTGAAGTCGGCCAGGGTCTTCACCGCCGGATTGTTGGTCACCAGGTAATAGGGAAAGGCACCGAGGCCGGCCACCGCCTTGACGTTCTGCCGCCCGCGGGTGCGATCCCATAGCGTCAGCAGCGGGCCGAGTCCGGCGGAGCCGACGTCCACCGCGCCGGAGAGCACCGCCTCGTTCACCGCCGCGCCACCGGAGAGCTTGGTCCAGCTGACCTTGATGTCGACGCCCTCCTCCTTGCCGTGCTTCTCGATCAGCCCCTGGTCACGCGCCACGTGCAACAGCAGGTAGACAACGCCAAACTGCTCGGAAATACGCAGGGTGCCTTCGGCCTGCGCGGCCTGGGGCGCGGCGACCAGCCCGGTGAGCAGGCTGGCGGCGAAGCCCAGCATCAGGGGGCGACGAGTGAAGGGAAGACGTAGGGGCATCGTGGAGCGCTCATCCATGGAGTTGGCTTATAGCCTACTTAGGGTTTTTGGATTTTTTGAAATAAGTAAGGGTTATATGGATAGGTCGGGTGTCGGTGTGGTTTTTCCCTCACCCCAGCCCTCTTCCAAAGGGAGAGGGGGCGCACCGTCGTACGTAGGTTGGCGCTGAGCAACGCGAAGCCCAACACCACCCCGCTCCGGGCCCTCAACCATCACCGCAGGTTGGCGCTGAGCGCAGCGAAGCCCAACACAGCGCGCTATCCGCCTGGCAACCCCCTAATCCCGTGCCGCCTGCCGTGGCTCGTCCGGCTTGGCGACCCGAAAGCCCTGGGCGAAGGTCGCCTGGGCGTCCAGCCGCTGGGGGATCAGGCCGCTGCGGTGGTAGAAGTCCGCCGCCGCCTGCTGGTCGGCCACCACCTGGGCATCGATGGGCTCCCAATGCAGCTTGCGCCGCTCGAACTGCAGCCGCGCCACCGCCTCGGGAAAGCCGATGATCTGCGCCAGGGTCTTGGCATAGCTGTCCAGGTGGGTGTAGCCCCAGCGCTGGGCGGCGGCGAGGCGGTCGAGGTAATCCTGCAAGGCCGCGCGCTTGGCCGGATCGGCCAGGGCGTTGTCGGTGGCGGCGAGGAAGCTGTTGCCGGCCCAGAGCCCGCGGCCATTGACCAGCACCCGGGCGCCGTCCACCTGCTCGGCCTGGGCGGTATAGGGCTCCCAGGTCGCCCAGGCGTCCACCGAACCATTGGCCAGGGCCATCTTGGCGTCCACCGGGCCAAGGAAGCGGAAACTCACGTCCTGGGCGGTCAGGCCCACCGAATCCAGCGCCTTGAGGGCGATGTAATGACCGATTGAGCCGCGCCCGGTGGCGATGCGCTTGCCCTTGAGATCGGCCGCCGAACGCAGCGGCGAGTCCTGGGGCACGATCACCGCCGTGCCATAGGGATCGGATTTGTCCACGGCGATGGCCTTCACCGGCGCGCCAGCGGCCAGGGCGAACAGCAAGGGCCCGTCACCGATAATGCCGGCGTCCACCGCGCCGGCGTTGAGCGCCTCGGCCAGGGGCGCGGCGGCGGGAAACTCCGCCCATTGGATGCGATAGCCCGGCAGGTCACGCAGGCCGTCGGCGGCTTCCAACTGAGCGCGCATATTGCCCTTCTGGTCGGCGATGCGCAGGGTGAGGGTCTCGGCGGCCAGGGCCGCGCTGGCGGCGAGCAGCAGCGGTAGCGCCAGCAAGGTACGGCGGATTGAGGTCATGGCTTGGCTTCCTGGGTGAAGACGCTGGCATCGGCCAGGGCGGCGACGTCGACCGGCTTGGGCAGCACCTGGAGTTCGCTGAAGAGATCGGCCACCTTCTGCACGGCGGCAACGTCTGCAGGCTGCACCGGGCGTAGCCCGTGGGAGGTGCGGGCGGAAATGACCTTGGCCGCGTCCTCCGGCAGGCGGGTCAGCTCGGCATAGATGCGGGCGTAATCCTGCGGATGGGCCACCGCCCAGGCCCGCGCCTGGGCCAGGCGACCGGCGAAATCGGCGATGGCGGCGCGCTTGGCCGGGTCTTCCAGGGATGCCGAGGTGGCGGTCAGAAAGCCCAGGGCGGTGGTCAGCCCCTCACCGTCGCGAAGCAGCCGGGCACCGTGCTGCTCGGCGATGCCGAGATAGGGATCGAAGGTGGCCCAGGCCTCGATCTGCCCGGCATTGAAGGCGGCGCTGGCATCGGTGGGCAGCACGAACTTGACCGTGACGTCTTCGCGCTTGAGCCCCGCTTCTTCCAGGGCGGCATAGAGCAGATGCTGGGAGATGCTGCCCTTGGCCGAGGACACCACCACGGTATGCCCCTTGAGATCCCGCACCGAGCGGATCGGCGAATCCTTTTGCACCAGCAGGCCGTTGGCCTGGGGAAAGCCGACATTGGTGGCGATCAGCTTGAGCGGCACACCCCCGGAGGCGGCCATCAGCACCGGCAGATCGCCGGCATAGGAGGTATCCACCGCGCCGACGCGCTGCGCCTCGAACAGTGGCGCGGCGCCCTGGAAGTTGGCCCAGCGATACCTGTAAGGCGCTCCTTCGAGGCTCCCGGCGGCCTCCATCATGGCGCGTAGGCCGCGGGCCTGGTCGCCCAGCACCAGGGTCACCCCGGAGAGATCCGGCGCCGCCTGGGCCTGCCCCAGCAGCAAGGCCAGACCCAGGGTAGCGAGCAGTCGCTTCATTGCGCGTACTCCCGGCCTTCGTGACGCTCCAGCTGGCGTACTGCCGCCTCCCAATGACGAACATGGGCCCCGCGCGCCAGGTTGCCGGGGATGAGATCGCTGACCTTCTGCGCGACGGCGTCGGGCGCTATCACCAGCTCGGCGCCGCCACTCTGGGCCGCCAACTGCGCGGAGCAGGAGCGCTCCAGGTAATAGAGGTGCCAGAAGGCTTCCTCCAGGCTCTGGCCAGCGGTGAGCAGCCCGTGATTGCAGAGGATCATGGCCTGGTGCGGACCGAGGTCGGCCACCAGCCGGCTCTGCTCGTCCAGATCCAGGGCCACGCCCTCGTAGCCGTGATAGGCCAGGCGGCCGAAGAACCTCATGGCATGCTGGGAAATCATCAGCAATCCATCGCGCTGGGCGGAGACGCCGATGCCAGCAGCGGTGTGGGTGTGCAGCACCGCATGGGTCTCGGGCTGGGCCCGGTGGATGGCGCTGTGGATCACGTAGCCGGCCGGGTTGATGCCAAGCCCCGTGGGGTCGAGGACGATCTCGCCGTCGATATCCACCTTCACCAACGAGGAGGCGGTGATCTCGTCGAAGGTCTGGCCGAAGGGATTGATCAGGAAGTGCGCCTCCGGCCCCGGCACCCGCAGGGAAAAGTGGGTGTAGATATGGTCGGTCCAGCGTTCACGGGCGGCTAGCCGGTAGGCAGCCGCGAGCTTGACCCGCGCCTCCCATTCGGCGGCGGACACCTGGGCGCGAACGCTGGCGGGTGAGTGGACGAAGGCGGTCATGCAAGGGCTCCGAAAGCAGGAAAAGGTGCCAGGGCGACAGGCGTTGCCCTGGTCTGCTTAGAACCTAACTCTGCTTGGACGCCATCCATAAATATCGATTACGCATAACCTAATATGCTCAATACGGATATATAAATTAGGAAATTATGCTCAATAAGGTTTTCAGCAAAGAACCAATGAATCTAAGGAAGAAGGCTCCCGCCCTGCTTTAATGAGCCGCAACGCCCACCCGCCACTCTTCGCGGAGCCCCGTCATGACCCTTAGGCTCGACCGCCTGCGCCTCTTCCTGCACGACCTCGCCACCCTGGTCGATGAGCATCCCGCCGAACCCGAACTGTTGGCGCGCGGCGCCGTCCTGCTCGGCGAGTTGGTCCGCCACGACGACTGGCTACCCGAGGATTGCGCCCAGCCCCGGCCGGAGCGCTACAGCCAGTACCTGCTCCATGCCGACGCCCGCCAACGCTTCTCCGTGGTGAGTTTCGTCTGGGGTCCGGGCCAGGCCACGCCGGTACACGATCATCGCACCTGGGGCCTGATCGGCATGCTGCGCGGCGCCGAGACCGCCCAGGGTTTCGCCCGCGCGCCCGACGGCCGCCTGCTCCCGGAAGGCGCTCCCGTGCGCCTGGAGCCGGGCCAGGTGGAAGCGGTGTCGCCGCGGGTAGGCGACATCCACCAGGTCAGCAATGCCTATGCCGACCGCACCTCCATCAGCATCCACGTCTATGGCGGCAATATCGGTGCCGTGCGCCGCGCCGTCTATGCCGACGATGGCCAGGAGAAGCCCTTCATCTCCGGCTACACCAACCGCCAGTTGCCCAACCTGTGGGACCTGTCCCAGGAGACCGCCACGCCATGACCGCCTTCCGCACCCCCGAAGATATCCGCCAGGCCCTGCTCGCCGGCGCGGAAGTCGCCCTGCTCGATGTCCGCGAGGAAGACCCCTTCGCCGCCGGCCATCCCCTCTGGGCCGCCAACCTGCCGCTGTCGCGCCTGGAACTGGAGGCCTGGTCCCGCCTGCCCCGCCGCGACGTGGCCATCACCCTCTATGACAATGGCGAAGGCCTGGCCGAACGCGCCGCCGAGCGTCTGCAGGCCCTGGGCTATACCGATGTGGCCCTGCTCGCGGGCGGCCTGGCGGGCTGGCAGGCCAGCGGTGGCGAGCTGTTCATCGACGTCAACGTGCCGAGCAAGGCCTTCGGCGAACTGGTGGAAGCCAGGCGCCATACGCCTTCGCTGCCGGCCGAAGAGGTCAAGGCGCTGCTGGATCAGGACGCCGACGTGGTGATCCTCGACGCCCGCCGCTTCGAGGAATACCAGACCATGAGCATTCCCGGTGGCGTCAGCGTGCCGGGCGCCGAACTGGTGCTGCGCGTCGCCGAGCTGGCACCCGATCCGCAGACGCGGGTCATCGTCAACTGCGCCGGCCGTACCCGCAGCCTGATCGGCGCCCAGTCGCTGATCAACGCCGGCATCCCCAACCCGGTAGCCGCCCTGAGAAACGGCACCATCGGCTGGACCCTGGCCGGCCAGCCCCTGGAACACGGCCAGGCGCGCCGCTTCGGCGACGTCAGCCCGGCGACTCGGGCGACCGCTGCCACCCGTGCTCGCCAGGTGGCCGACCGCGCCGGTGTCGCCCGCCTCCCCTTCACCGAGCTGGACGCCTGGCGAGCCAATGCCCTGCGGACCAACTACCTGATCGATGTGCGCACCCCCGAGGAATTCGCCGCCGGCCACCTCCCCGGCGCCCGCTCCACCCCGGGTGGCCAGTTGGTGCAGGAGACCGACCACAGCGCCCCGATACGCGGGGCGCGCCTGGCGCTGGTGGACGACGATGGCGTGCGCGCCAACATGAGCGCCTCCTGGCTGGCGCAGATGGGCTGGGAGGTGGCGGTGGTGGACGACATCCCGGCCGCCGCCCTGAGTGCCAGCGGCCCCTGGCAGGCACCCACTCCCACCCCTGGGCCGGTGGAGCGCATCTCCGTAGCCCGCCTGCAGGAACTGCTGGCCGAACCGGGCACCCTGGTGCTGGACGTCACCGCCAGCGCCAACTACGTGCAGCGCCATATCCCCGGTGCCGCCTGGGTGCTGCGCGCCGATCTACCCGCCGCCCTGCCACCGGCCGAGCGCTATGTCTTCACCTGCGGCAGCGGCCAGTTGGCCGCCTTCGCCGCCGTCGATGTCCAGGCCAGCACCGATAGCCCCGTCCTGCTGCTGGAGGGCGGCACCGCGGCCTGGCTGGCTGCCGGCTTGCCAGTGGAAAGCGGCGAGACGCGCCTGCTGTCGAGCCGCCGTGACCGCTATCGCCGTCCCTACGAGGGTACTGACGCCCCGCGCGAGGCCATGCAGGCCTACCTGGACTGGGAATTCGGCCTGGTCGAGCAGTTGCGGCGCGATGGCACCAGCGGCTTCCGGGTGATCTAGCCGCCGGTCCGCACGAAGGCGGCGATCCAGGCCGCCGTGTCAGCCAATACCTGGGTCTGACTCAGGCCGCTGCTCTTGAGCGGCTTGAGGTCATGGTCCGCGGTGGCGATCCATTGCACCTCGATGGCCGGCGCCAGCGCATAATCGGTCACCTCCGCGCGGTTGCCCAAGGCATCCCGCTCGCCTTGGACGATCAGCGTCGGCGTGGCCAGGGTCGCCAGGTGCTCGGTACGCAGCCGCTCGGGCTTGCCGGCCGGATGGAAGGGATAGCCCAGGCAGACCAGCCCGGTCGCCCCCAGCTCGTCGGCCAGCAGACTCGCCATCCGCCCGCCCATGGACTTGCCCGCCAGCCACAACGGCCCGCTTTCCGCCGCACGCCAGCTGGCGACCACGGCCCGCCAGTGCTCCAGCAATACCGGCGCCGGATTCGGCGGACGCCGCTTGCCCTCGGCGCGGGCCCGGGCCATGTAGGGAAACTCGAACCTCAGGGTACGGACGTCGCGCCGCGCCAGCTCCTCGGCTAGCTGCTGCAGGAAGGGACTGTCCATCCCCGCCCCGGCGCCATGGGCCAGCAGCAGGGTCGCCAGGGGCGTGCCATTCGGGCGGCATTCGCGAAAGCTCCCGAGATACAACTCGTCTGCCATGGGCTACTCCTCGTCAAAGCCGCGGAGCTTAACCCGGCGTTCATTGATCTGGATCAATAGAGTTGGGACCGTGCCCCTCACACTGGTCACCTCGAAACCATTGGAGCCCGGCATGACAGCCGCCCTCGCCTGGGACGCCGATCTCATCGCCCGCTACGATCGCGCCGGCCCTCGCTACACCTCCTACCCCACCGCCGTGCAATTCCACGACGGCATCGGCCCTTTCGACCTGCTCGGCGCCCTGCGCCTGAGCCGCCAGGCCGGACGCCCGCTGTCGCTCTACCTGCATGTGCCCTTCTGCGCCAACATCTGCTACTACTGCGCCTGCAACAAGGTCATCACCAAGGACCGCAGTCGCAGCGTCGCCTACCTTGCGGCCCTGCGTCAGGAGATGGCCCTCACCAGCCGGCACCTGGATGCTGGGCAGCGGGTGGAACAGCTACACCTGGGCGGCGGCACCCCGACCTTTCTCAATCCGCTGCAACTGCGCGAATTGATGGCCGACCTGCGCCGCCACTTCACCTTGGCCGACGACGACCGCGGCGACTATTCCATCGAGATCGATCCGCGCGAGGCCGACTGGAGCACCATGGGGCTGCTGCGCGAACTGGGCTTCAACCGGGTCAGCTTCGGCGTCCAGGACCTGGATCTGCAGGTACAGCTGGCGGTCAACCGCCTGCAACCCTTCGACGATACCCGCACCCTGGTCGAGGCCGCCCGCGCCCTCGATTACCGCTCCATCAACCTGGACCTCATCTACGGCCTGCCGCGGCAGACCCCGGCCAGCTTCGCCCATACCCTGGACCGGGTGCTGGAGTTGCAGCCCCATCGGCTATCGGTGTTCAACTACGCCCACCTGCCGCAACGCTTCCCGCCGCAGCGGCGCATCGAGGCCAGGGAACTACCGACTCCCGCGGCCAAGCTGGAAATGCTACAGCGCACCGTGGAACAACTGAGTGCCGCCGGCTATCGCTACATCGGCATGGACCATTTCGCCCTGCCCGACGACGACCTGGCCATCGCCCAGGAAGACGGCACCCTGCAGCGCAATTTCCAGGGCTACACCACCCACGGCCACTGCGACCTGCTGGGCCTGGGCGTTTCCGCCATCAGCCAGGTCGGCGAGGTGCTCTGCCAGAACAGCCCGGACCTCGCTCACTATCAGGAGCACCTGACCCACGGTGAACTGGCCATCGCCCGCGGCCTGCGCCGCTCGCGGGACGACCGCATCCGCGGCGCGGTGATCGCCCAGTTGATCTGCCATTTCCAACTGGATTTCGCCGCCATCGAGCGCAGTTGCGAACTGGATTTCCGCCAGTATTTCGCCGACGCCTGGCCGCAACTCAGCGCCATGGCCGCCGACGGCCTGATCCGCCTCGATGAGCGAGGCATCCAGGTACTGCCACCGGGCCGTCTGCTGATCCGCGCCCTATGCATGCTGTTCGACCGCTACCTGCCGGACGGCGATCCCCAGCGCTTTTCTCGGGTGATATGACCCATGCCTGCCATGACTGCTAGAGTTAGACTTTTGGAATCAGACGAGAAGCGACCCTCTCCCATGACCGAGCCCCTCAAGCTGCGCACCGCCCAGGCCCATTGCAAGGATTGCAGCCTCGCCTCGCTGTGCCTGCCACTGTCGCTCGATCTGAAAGACCTCGACGCCCTCGACCAGATCGTCAAGCGCGGTCGGCCGCTGGCCAAGGGGGACCATCTGTTCCGCCAGGGCGATACCTTCGGCTCGGTCTATGCGGTGCGCTCCGGCGCCCTGCGCACCAGCAGCCTGAGCGACGCCGGGGAGGAGCAGATCACCGGCTTCCACCTGCCCAGCGAACTGGTGGGGCTATCGGGCATGGACAGCGAACGCTATCCGGTCTCGGCACGGGCGCTGGAGACCACCACCGTCTGCGAGATCCCCTTCGAGCGCCTGGACGAACTCTCCGAGCAACTACCGCAACTGCGCCGGCAACTGCTGCGGGTGATGAGCCGGGAAATCCGCGACGACCAGCAGATGATGGTGCTGCTGTCCAAGAAGAGCGCCGACGAGCGCATCGCCACCTTCCTGGTCAATCTCTCGGCGCGCTTCCATGCCCGCGGCTTTTCCGCCCAGCAATTCCGCCTGAGCATGTCGCGCAACGAAATCGGCAACTTCCTCGGCCTGGCGGTGGAAACGGTATCGCGGGTGTTCACCCGCTTCCAACAGAGCGGCGTGCTGGCCGCTGAAGGCAAGGAAGTGCGCATCCTCGACTCGGCCCGCCTCTGCGCCCTGGCCGGCGGCCAACTGGAAGGCTGACGACGGGACGGCGCGACTCCTGGCGCCGCCGCGTTTTCTGGACGCTGCCATTGCCAGCCGCCAGCCGTTCATATCGCGGACCGTGAAGGCCCCAAGCGCTAGCAAGCCAAGGTCCGTGACTCCCTCCCTGTCACACCAGAGGCAGGTAAATATCGGTCTGCCAGAGCGCCTGGAGCGTTTCTGGATAGACGCTCAGGTAGTGGAAGAACAGCGGCTCGTCTCGTAATTCCTCGCCGCTGCCGGGCAGCCAGTCGCGGTAGAGCGGATAGATGCTTTCGTCTATTCGGTCAGTCGAGCCCTGGTGGCGGACCACGGCATAACGGCCACCCGCGATGAGCAACTCCCGTACCCCTGAGCATTGGGCCAGACGTCTTCGCTGATCTCGCCGCCAATGGCGAAGCGAAAGTCCTCTGCGGGGGTGGTATCGGGATTGCTGAAGGGTATGCCGAAGGTCCGACTGGTCGCCACCGGTGACTGGCCGCTGCGTTTACGCCAGTCGATGAAGAGGCGCACGCTCTCCTCGAGCTGGTGACGCGGTCCCCGGTGTTCGAAGGCGGCGATCCTGACCACGGTGAATTCCACTAGACGTAGGTGCATGACGAGACTCCTGGATAGACGAGGAATGTCGAATACCTGATGCCAGGGCCGCCAATCGGTTTGCTGACGGAACTGCCGCGGCGCCTGGCCGAACACCCGCCGAAACGCCCGGCTGAAGGCTTCCGGACTCTCGAAGCCGGCCTCCAGCGCCACTTCCAGCACGGAGCGGCGCCTGGCTGCGAGTAGGCCCAACCCCGCACGCCGCAGGCGCAACAGGTGCACGTAACGGGCGACCGGCATCCCCAGGAAGGCGGTGAACTGTCGATGGAAGTGAAAGGCCGAGAAGGCAGCGACCCGACTCAGGGTGCTCACCGACAGGTCACCGTCCAGATTCGCCTCGATATAGGCGAGAACCGCTTCGAGGCGATGGGGATAGGTGACGGGCGAAGGGATGACGGGCAGATCCATGGGGCTGGCCTGGTGTTGTTCGACCGCCCAAGGATCGCCTATCTCGGGGTGACGATACCTAGCCGTCCTTGCGCAATGGCCTGTCGCTGATGAATGTAAGACTAGAGACTGATCGGCTTGCGCCCGGCAAAGGCATGGGTCAGGGTGCCACCATCGACCAGATCCAGTTCGCCACCCAGGGGTACGCCATGGGCGATACGCGAGATGGTCAGGCCCTTGGGAGCCAGCAGCTGGGCGATGTAATAGGCGGTCGCCTCGCCTTCCACCGTGGGGTTGGTGGCGATGATCATTTCCTGGAAGCTGCCTTCGCTGACGCGCCGTTCGAGCTCGGGTACGCCGATGGCGTCCGGCCCCAGGCCGTCGATGGGCGACAGGTGCCCCTTGAGCACGAAGTAGCGCCCGCGGTAGCCGGTCTGCTCCACGGCAAAGACGTCCATCGGCCCCTCCACCACGCAGAGGATGCTGTCGTCACGGCGGGTATCGGCACAGAAACCGCAGATCTCGTCCTCGCTCAGGGTGCGGCACTGGCGGCAGTAACCCACCCCTTCCATGGCCGCGTTGAGGGCGCTCGCCAGACGCAGGCCACCCTGGCGTTCGCGTTCGAGCAGTTGCAGGGCCATGCGCTGGGCGGATTTCTGCCCGACGCCGGGCAGCACGCGGAGCGCATCGATCAGTTGGCGAATCAGGGGACTGAAGCTCATGGACTACCGTACTGGAGAGCGAAAGAAAACGGGTGCCTGGGGGCACCCGTGGCAAGAGCCCAGGCTCTTTTCAGATGAAAACTAGAAAGGCATCTTGAAGCCGGGCGGCAGTTGCATGCCGGCGGTCATGCCGGACATCTTGTCCTGGCTGTTCTGCTCGATCTTGCGCACGGCATCGTTCACCGCGGCAGCGATCAGGTCTTCGAGGATTTCCTTGTCTTCCTGCATCAGGCTGTCGTCCAGGCTGACGCGCTTGACGTCGTGTCGACCGGTCATGACGACGCTGACCAGGCCGGCGCCGGATTGACCGGTCACTTCGGCGTTCGCCAGCTCTTCCTGCATCTTCTGCATTTTTTCCTGCATCTGCTGGGCCTGCTTCATCAGGCCGGCCATGCCACCTTTCATCATGTCTGCTACCTCGAACTATGAATTGGAAGCCGGTCAGGCTTGGGTGTCGACCGGCTCGATGGTACCCGCGCGCACCGTGGCGGCGAACTGTTGAATCATCTGGCGGATCAGCGGATCGTCCTGGATGGACTGCTCCGCTTCACGCTGGCGCTCCGCACGGCGCCGCGCGGCCGCCTGGGCGGGCGTCTCCTGCTCGGGCGTCTGGATGGTCACCTCGAGCGTGATGGGACGACCCTGCTGCTGGCTCAGCGCATCGTTGAGCCGGCGCTGCTGGTTGGCATTGAACAGTGCACTTTGCGCCGGGTCCAGGTGCAGGTGCCAGCGATCACCCTCCACCGCCACCAGGGTGCAGTTGGCCGCGATGCTGGCGGTCAGGCCGCCCAGCTTGAGCTCGGGAAACAGCGCCTGCCAATCGGCGGCCAATCCCGTGGCCGGCGGTACCGCCACCGTCGAGGCGGTCTCGGCGATAGTGTCGACCTCCGGCTCACCGAGGGTGTCGAGATAATCGTCCAGCCCCACCTCGTAATAATCCTCGGCCGGCGGCGGCTCTTCGTCACCGTCCAGATCGTCACCGGAGGTGTCCGCCGGCACATCGGCGATCACCGTGGCCACGGACGTCGCCTCGACATAGGGCACGGCCGGCGCGGTCGGCGCTGCAGGCGGCGCTGGCGAAACCGGCGCCGCCTTGTTCGTCTCAGGCGCAGGTTCCTCCCAGGGGAGATCGACTGGCTCTTCTATAGGGGTGGTATTACTGACGAGCGGCGTAACCGGCGCTGGCGGCTGCGGAGCTGCCGCTACCGGCGCAGGCGCCACCGCCACGGGAGCCGCCGCGGCCACCGGACGCGAGTCGGAGTCAGCCGTGGCCGGGCTGGCTCCCGTCGTCTTTAACGCCGGCCGTTCGGGAAGAGCCACACCTGCCGGCCGGAAGGCCAGCATGCGCAGCAACACCATCTCGAAGCCATGCCGTGGGTCCGGCGCCAGCGGCAGATCGCGCCGCCCGACCAGACCTAGTTGGTAGTAGTACTGAACGTCTTCCGCGGGCAGCGCTTGCGCCAGCGTCAGCACTCGCTCGCGATCGCCCTGGCCGTTGTCCACCGCATCGGGCAGTACCTGGGCGATGGCCACCCGATGCAGCACGTTGAGCAACTCGGCCAACACGCCACTCCAATCGGGCCCCTGCTCGGCCAGATGGCGCACCGCCTCCAGCACCGCGCGGCCATCGCCTTCCAGCAGGGCATGCAGGACGTCGTAGACCTGGCCATGGTCGAGGGTACCGAGCATGGCGCGCACGTCGGCGGCCAGCACCTTGCCCTCGCCGAAGGCGATCGCCTGGTCGGTCAGACTCATGGCATCGCGCATGGAGCCGTCGGCCGCGCGACCCAGCAGCCAGAGGGCATCGTCCTCGAAGGGAATGCTCTCCGCCGCCAGGACGTGCTGCAGATGCGCGACGACGCGCTCCGGCGGCATGTTCTTCAGGGCGAACTGCAGACAGCGCGAGAGGATGGTGACCGGCAGCTTTTGCGGATCAGTGGTGGCGAGCAGGAACTTGACGTGGGGCGGCGGCTCTTCCAGCGTCTTGAGCAGCGCATTGAAACTGTGCGTCGAAAGCATGTGCACCTCGTCGATGAGGTACACCTTGTAGCGTCCGCGGGAAGGCGCGTACTGCACGTTCTCCAGCAGTTCGCGGGTGTCTTCGACCTTGGTGCGACTGGCGGCGTCCACCTCGATGAGATCGACGAAACGGCCTTCGTCGATCTCACGGCACACCGAACAGGTCCCGCAGGGGGTGGAGCTGATGCCGGTCTCGCAGTTCAGGCACTTGGCCAGGATCCGCGCGATGGTGGTCTTGCCCACCCCGCGGGTGCCGGTAAAAAGATAGGCGTGGTGCAGCCGCTCATTGTCCAGCGCATTGATCAGCGCCTTGAGCACATGGGTCTGGCCGACCATTTCGCGGAACGACCGCGGGCGCCATTTGCGCGCAAGAACCTGGTAACTCATCGAGACCTGATCGGGAGAAGACGGGAAGGGAGCACATGCTAACGAAGAGGTGCGTTTAATGCACCCCGCATGCTCGACCGCCAGGCCGTCCGAGGGGCTGGCGCTACCTCCCTAGATGGAGGCAGCCACCCGACCTTTCAAGCGATCCGCCAGGGAAACCGCAGTGACAGGGTGCGTCTCAGGCGCGCAGGCAACGGTCCTCGCCATCGGCCAGCACCACGCTGGCGACATAGGCCGCCAGGGCATCCAGCTGGACACGCAGGCTTGCCACGGTGGCGTTCATCTTGAAAGGATTGAGCGCGTCGTCGTCGCTCAGGTCGAATTTGAGCAACAACAGGGGTTCAGTGGGGTGATAGATCTGGGCAACCAGGAGGGCGTCGGTATCGCGTCGGCAAATGATGCGATAGGGATGCAGGCCGAGGCTGAGTGCGCGCCCTGCGCTTTCGAGTCCGTTCTTCACGAGCGTTCCTTGGACGTCCGTCCATAGATGAGAATGCAACGTGGATGATGGCACGGAGACAGGAACCAAAACAGTGACCGCCTCACGATTGTTTCGCGAAGTGGTTAACGTGAGGAAAAAGGCTGGAAGAGGAAACGCGAGGAGGGAAAGGCAGAAAAAAGCTGGAGCAGAAATGGAGGTGGCCCCGCCAGCCACACCCCGGCACACGACATCACCGCTGCGGCTGCTCCCTTCCGGGCCTGACCGGGTTCACGGCTGATCGTTGCGGGGGGACCGACGGAGCCACCATAACGCCCCACCCTTAGGTGAGGTGCGCCATTCTACGCGGTTGGGGTGAAGTTGCAAGCCATACAAGGACTTAGCAGCGGGACAGGCTGCTACTGCGCCGCCTGCAACTCCCAGAGTGCGGCGAACCGGCCGTCATCCTCGCGCAATTGTTGCGGCGGCCCATCCTCGACGATGACGCCCTGCTCCAGCACCAGGATGCGATCGAAGCCGCTCAGGGTGGAGAGTCGATGGGCTACCGCCAAGACGGTACGCCCTTCCATCAGCTCCAGCAGCGCCCGCTGGATGACCGTCTCGGAGTGACTATCCAGCGCCGAGGTCGCCTCGTCGAGGATGAGGATGGGGGCGTCCTTGAGAAAGGCCCGGGCGATGCCGAGGCGTTGGCGCTGGCCGCCGGACAGCAGCACCCCGCGCTCGCCGACCGGGGTGTCGTAGCCCTGGGGTAGCTGGCGGATGAAGTCGTCGCAGTAGGCATGACGGGCGGCCTCCTCCACCTCGGCATCGCTGGCCTCGGGGCGGCCATAGCGGATGTTCTCGCGAATGCTGCGATTGAACAGTGCCGTTTCCTGGGGCACCACGGCGATGCGCTGGCGCAGGCTGTCCTGGCTCACCGAGCGGATGTCCTCGCCGTCGATGCGGATCTGGCCCAGTTGCACATCGTCGAGGCGCTGCAGCAGGCCGATCAGGGTGGATTTTCCCGCTCCCGAGGGGCCGACCAACCCGACCTTCTGCCCGGCCGGCACCTGTAGACTGAGGCCCTGGAATACCTGACGACCATCGGGATAACGATAGTGCACCCCCTCGAAGCGCAGGGCACCGCGCGCCTGCACCAGTGGCCGCTCGACGTCGCTTTGGGCGTGCGGCTGGATGAGGATGCGCAGGGTTTCGCCGATGGCGCCCAGTTGCTGGGTGGTATCCACCAGCGCCAGGGCCAGATCCCGGGAGCCGTGCAGGATACGAAAGGTCAGGGCACTGACCATGACCACGTCCCCCGCGGTGATGCCGCCGCGGGTCCAGAGGGCAATGGCCCAGGCCAGCATGCCACCGGCCATCAGCGACAGGCAGGTGTCGTGCAGCACCCGGGCCTTCTCCAGGTGCATCCAGCTGCGTCTTTGGGCGCGGGCTTCCACGCCGACCGCCTGGGCGAAGCGCTGCACCTCGCGCTCCCGTGCGGAAAAGGCCTTGATGGTCCAGACGTTCTGTACCAGGTCCACCAGCTCGCCACTGACCCGGGCCGACTGGGCGGCGAAGCGCTGGTGACGCGCCCGCCCGCGGATGCCGAAGGTGGTGATCACCAGGGCCACGATCACCACGAAGGCGACCAGCGCCGCGGCCATGCGCAGATCCACGGTGCAGAGCACCACCACCGCGCCGATGAAATCGACGCAGGGCGGCATGATCTTCCAGGCCAGGCCGCCATAGATGGCACCCGCGGCCATCCCGGTGGCGGAGACCCGATTGCCCAGGGCCCCGGCGAAGTGCTGGGCGAAATAGTGCATCGGGTGCCCGGTGAGGTAACGGAACAGGTCGACGCGCATGTCCGCGCAACTGGCCACCACCGTGCGGCAACCGAGCCAGCCGCCACAGCGCCAGAATAGGTTTTCCAGGACGATCAGCGAGATGAACAGCCAGAACGGACTCCACACCTGGGCGCGGTGTCCGGGATCGGCCATGGCATCGACCAGCAGCTTCATGCCGTACTGCACCGCCACCGCACAGGTCGCCGCCCCTATCACCAGCAACAGCAGGCCGCCGAAATGCCAGGGCCGCAGGCGGACATAGCGCCAGAGGAAGGCGCCGACCCGCTCCGGCAGGGGCCACTCGGCCCGCCGGCGCTCACGTCGAGCGGACGCCTTCATGCAGGACTCCTGCCTTCCAGGCTTTGGCGATGCCGCTGCAAGACCTCGGCGAGCGGCGCATAGAGGGTGCGCCGCCCTGCCCCATCGGCGATGCCGAACAGCCCGGTGGGACAGAGGCGGTCATCGTTCCAGCCGGGATAGTCGAGCACCGGATAGAGACAGATGCCCTGCACCGGCACGCCCTGGCGGACGGCGCGCCCGACCTGGTCGGCGACGTAGTCCAGCCAACTCGCCCGCAACGGGCCTTCCGCGCCGGTCTCGGCGATCAGCAGCGGGCGACCGTATCGCTGGTGGACTTCGGCCAGGATGCCCTGCAACGGTCGATAGGCCGGATCTTCCGGCGCCAGGGTGCCACCGCCGAGATACCACTGGTTGTCCGAGTAGTAATTCAGGCCAAGGATGTCCAGGTAGTCGGGGCGACCGCCCAGGCCCGGCCACTGGCGGCCACTGAGCAGGTCCCAGGCTTCGAATTGGGCCTGGCGGTGGGCCTCGGCCACCTCGCGTTGCTCGGGGCGGCGGGCCACCACGTTGATGAGCGGATCGACCGCGACGAAGCGCGTACCGGGCAGCTCGGCACGAATCGCCTCGATGGCGGCGATGCTGGCCCGCACCAGCTGGTGCTTGAGTTCCTGGCCGCGTCCGCGGGCCGTGGGATTGAACAGTCCCTGGTCGCCCCCGGCCCAGGCCCAGTAGGAGATTTCGTTGATGGGCGCCAGGCACGGCTGGGTCTCGCCCTCCTCCCGCAATAGCCGGGCGAAGGCCGCGGCGAAGCGGGCAAAGGCCTCGACGAAGGCCGGGCGCCAGATATCCAGGTAGTCGGGCCAGCCGTAGTGGCAGAGGTCCCAGATCACCTGGACGCCGGCCGTCTGCGCCGCCCGGAGTTGCGGCAGGACGCTCGTCCAGTCGTATTGCCCCGGCTGGCTTTCCACGCGGTGCCAGCGGATGCCGTCCCGCACGGTACGCAGGCCCTGGGCCGCCACGGCGTCATAGTCCTGCGCCGCCCAGCGGTCGTGGGCGGTGCTGGCGAGCAAGTCCAGCCGCCGACCATCGGCCCGGCGGTGGCAGGAGCATTCGAAACCGGCCATGAAGAAACTCTGGAACGGGGCGTCAGGGGTCATCGCATCCCTCACGGCGCCTGCCGCGCCAGGCTTTCGTGGTGTTCGGCGCTCTCCCCTGCCGCCGGCCCGCGCTCCGCTTCCTCGATGCGCTTGTAGGCAGCCAGCGCCTGGCCCACCACCTGGTCCATGTTGTAGTAACGATAGGTCCCCAGCCGGCCGATGAAGATGACGTGGGGCGTCGCTTCCGCCAGGTGCTGGTAACGCCGATAGAGCTCGGCATTCTCCGGGCGCGGGATCGGGTAATAGGGCTCGCCCTCCGCGCTGGGGTATTCGTAGGTCAGGCTGGTGCGCGCGTGGCTCTGACCGGTGAGGTGCTTGTACTCGGTGATACGAGTATAGGGCACTGTCTCGCTGGGGTAGTTGACTACGGCGACCGGCTGGAACCGCGGCTCGTCCCGCGTCTCGTGCTTGAAGGTCAGGGAGCGATACGGCAGGCGCCCGAAGCGATAGTCGAAGAATTCGTCGATCGGCCCGCTGTAGACCAGATGCTCGTGCGGGATCAGGTCGCGGATCTCGCGGTAGTCGGTGTTGACCATCACCTTGATGTTGGGATGGTCCAGCATCCGCTCGAACATCCGGGTGAAGCCATGCAGCGGCATCTGCTGGAAGGTGTCGCCGAAATAGCGGTCGTCGGTGGTGGTGCGGGTCGGCACCCGCGCCGTCACCGAGCGATCCAGCTGCGAGGGGTCCAGGCCCCACTGCTTGCGGGTATAGCCGCGGAAAAAGGTCTCGTAGAGCTCGCGCCCCACCTGGTTGATCACCACGTCTTCCGAGGTACGGATATCCTCCACCGGCTCGGCCCGCGCCGCGAGGAAGGCCTCGGCGCCGGCTTCGTCCAGTTCCAGACCGTAGAGCCGATTGAGGGTGGTCAGGTTGATCGGAATGGGCACCTGCTGGCCGTCGACCTCGGCCAGCACCCGATGCTCGTAGGGACGCCATTCGGTGAAGCGCGACAGGTAGTCGACGATGCGCTGGGAATTGGTATGGAAGATATGCGGACCATAGCGATGCACCAGGACGCCGGCATCGTCGTAGTGGTCGTAGGCATTGCCGCCGATATGCGGCCGCCGATCCACCACCAGCACGCGCTTGCCCAGCCCGGCGGCGAGACGCTCCGCCAGCACGCTGCCGGCGAAGCCAGCCCCCACGATCAGATAATCGAAACGCTCCAGCGCCGTTACCGCCATTGGATCTTCTCCCGCATCAGGTCACAGGTGCTGTCCCAGGACATCCCGGTCAGCAGGGCATCGGCACGCGCCAGAAAGGCTTCGCGCTGATCTTGACTGGCCAGCGCCGCCTCGCAGGCAGAGACGAAGGCCTCGGCGCCCTCGGCGATCCAGACCACGCCGCTGTCGCCATAGCTACGCACCACATCGGTGATGGGTGTCGAGACCACCGGACAGCCCCCCGCCAGGTATTCGGGGGTCTTGGTGGGGCTGATGAAGCGTGTGGCTTCGTTCAAGGCGAAGGGCATCAGGGCCACGTCCCAGCCGGCCAGGTAGGCGGGCAATTCATCGTAGGTCTTGCCGCCCAGGTAGTGCAGATTGGGCAATTGCGGCAGGCTGTCGGGCGCGATCTTGACCACCGGCCCCAGCATCACCCACTGCCAGTGCGGCCGCAGCCGGGCCACCGCCGCCAGCAGCGCAAGATCCAGGCGCTCGTCGATCACGCCATAGAAGCCCAGTCGCGGCTGCGCCAGGTCCGCTTGATCGAGGGGTTCCGGCAAGGCTTCGCGGGCCTGGCCGAAATGCGCCACGTCCACGCTGCTGGGAAAGGGAAATACCCGTGGATGCCGGTCGCGCTTGGCTTCGTAGAGGCTGTAGCCGCCGGTGAAGACCAGATCGGCGCGCTCAAGCAATTGCGCCTCCCGCTCCAAGAGCGCCGGAGGCGCGCCACGAAAGGCGGACAGTTCGTCCATGCAGTCGTATACCAGGGTCTGCGCAGGGATTTCGCCGGCGTAATCGAGTGCCATGGGCGTGAAGTACCAGGCCACCGCCACCGGCATCTGCAACTCGCGCAGATAGGTCTGCAGGAGCTCTCGCTGGGCACTCGCGCGCCCCTCGCTCGACAGCCCTGCGGGCAACCGCGGTACCAGTACCCGCACGCCGTTCTCTTCCACGCGCACGTCCAAATGCGCCTTATCGTCCGCCGCGTCCAGGGGCTCTTCGCAATAGAGCACGTTGTAGTGATCGGCGAAGCGCACCATCTCGTGTTGCGGACGCTGGTAGACGAAGCTCCAGCGCAGATGCGCCAGGCAGAGCAACAAGGGTCTGCCTGGGTCCAGGGGGCGTTCCGCCATCCGTACCGGGTGTGCGGTCTTGCCTATCGTTTCGGTATGAGGGCCGGCCCAACTCATCTTGTGCTCCTGTCATGTCGAACGCGAGACCGACCGCTGCAGAACACCCGCGGCCAGCCTGCGCAAGGGCAATTCGTAAAACATCCAAAGACCGTCCCGACCTTATCGCCAAGAGCACTACGCGATATCGAGCAACGTTATCGACTTATCGAATCGACAAGGGTTCATAACTTTATGAGCAACTTGCGCTTCGCTAGAACCTTTGCCCCCGCACAACTTCAGAAGCTTATCTGCTCGACGAATCGGCAACACTAACGCTTCGTTTAAAGTCTTTATCAAGCGAAGCCTTAGTTGCACAAAAACCTGCACGACATATTTATTTTTATTCGGCGGCTACGGGTGACGCGAGGGCGGTTGCATGTTGATGATCACGGGTGGCGCAGGATACATAGGTTCTCATACGACACTGGAGTTGCTGCGGGCGGGCCATGAGGTGGTGATCCTGGACAACCTGGTCAACAGCCGGCAGGAAGCGGTGCAACGGATCGCCACCCTGGCCGGGCGCGCGCCGCGCTTCGTGCAGGGTGATGTCCGCGATCGGCCGCTGCTGGATCGGCTGCTGCGGGAATTGCCGATCACCGGGGTGCTGCACTTCGCCGGCCTCAAGGCGGTCGGCGAAAGCGTCCAGCACCCCTTGCGCTACTTCGACAACAACGTCGGCGGCACCCTGGTGCTCTGCCAGGCCATGGCCGCTGCCGGCGTGCATCAGCTGGTCTTCAGTTCGTCAGCCACGGTCTATGGGCACTGCACTCCGCCAATCAGCGAAAGCTGTCCGACCGCCGAGCCCACCAATCCCTACGGCCAGTCGAAACTCATGGCCGAGCAGGTCCTACGCGGGCTGGCGACGGCCGATCCACACTGGTCCATCGCCGTGTTGCGCTACTTCAACCCCATCGGTGCCCACCCCTCCGGCTTGATCGGCGAAGACCCCCAGGGCACACCGAACAACCTGGTGCCCTACCTGCTGCAGGTGGCCAGCGGCCGGCGACCCTGGCTGGAGATCTATGGCGATGACTACCCCACCACCGATGGCACCGGTATCCGCGACTACCTCCACGTACAGGATCTGGCACGGGGGCACCTGGCGGCCTTGAACGCCCTGGCGGAACGTCCCGGGGTCTCGCTCTGGAATCTGGGCACCGGCCGGGGACATTCGGTCCGGGAAGTCGTGGCCACCCTCGAACGCCAACTGGGCCGCACCATCCCCTGCCGCGTCGCACCCCGCCGCGCGGGCGACGTAACGCTCTGCTGGGCCGACCCGGACAAGGCCTGGCGTGAACTAGGCTGGCGCGCCGAGCGCGAACTTTCCACCATGCTGGAAGATGCCTGGCGTTGGCAGTCGCTCAATCCCCAGGGTTATCGGAAAACGTCCAAGGCGACTATTGCCGTGGAAGAACCCGTTCAGGAAAAAGAACCGTCCCGGGCACCGAACTCTCGTTTCGCTTGAAAAGATAAAATCAGCCTATCGAATTACAACGCTTCGCCTGTTGTTAGCGAAGCGTTGTCATCCACTATTCTCTCGAAGAGTACCGCCCCAACAAAGGCTATAAACGAAGCGATAAAATACAACTTGAATTTTATTATTATCGCTTCGCTATCGTTGATTATGGCTGCGCTTAAGTAACTGGTGAAAAGGTCAGCGGCTCCGGGGCTGACCTCTGCTCTCAGCGTCCGCCCTGAGCCTCCAGGATCTGCAGGAAGGCGGCTTCGTCCAGCACCTTGACGCCGAGCTCCGTCGCCTTGGTCAGCTTGGAACCGGCGCCCGGGCCGGCCACCACCACGGCGGTCTTGGCCGATACCGAACCCGAGACCTTGGCGCCCAGCGCCTCCAGCCGCTCCTTGGCCTCGTCGCGACTCATGGCCTCCAGGGTGCCGGTGAGCACCCAGGTCTGGCCGGCGAACGGCAGCCCCTGCACGGCCTGCCGGGTGCTCTCCCAGTGCATGCCGAAGGCCTTGAGCTGCGCCTCGATGGCCAGCGCCTTGGCGACCTTATCCGGCGCGGCGAAGTATTCGCGCAGGCCCTGCTTGGCTCTTTCGTTGAGTCCGGATAGGGTCTTGAAGGTCAGCCAGTCCTGGGAGCCCTTGATCAGCGCGGCCAGGCTGGGAAAGGCCGCAGCCAGCGTCTTGGCGCCGGTCTTGCCCAGGTAGGGAATGTGCAACTGGTCGAGGAAGTCGGCGAAGGCGGCATAGCCGGAGAATTCGGCGTGCACCTCGCCTTCGTCGGCCAGTTGGATGCCATTGGCCAGCAGCGCTTCCAGTACGTCGCGATTGTGTTCCGACTGGAAGAAGTTATGGATCTCGAAGGCCACCTCCGGCCCGATGTCCGGCAGATAGACCAGCACCTCGGGCAGGGCCTCGCGGATGCGTTGCAGACTGCCCAGGGCGCGCGCCAGGCGCTTGGCGGTCTCCTCGCCCACCTCGGGGATGCCCAGGGCGAAGATGAAGCGCGCCAGGCTCGGGGTACGGCTGGCGTCGATGGCGGCGAGCAGATTGCGGCTCGACACCTCCGCGAAACCTTCGAGCTCGACGACCTGCTCGTAGGTCAGGGTGTAGAGGTCGGCGGGCGACTTCACCAGTCCGCGATCCACCAGTTGCTCGACGATACGATCACCCAGGCCATCGATATCCATGGCCCGGCGCGAGGCGAAATGGATGATCGCCTGCTTGAGCTGGGCCTGGCAGGCCAGGCGACCGACGCAGCGATAGACCGCACCCTCGCTCACCGACTCCTTGCCCTTACCGCGCTTCACCAACTGGGTGCGCTCCACCGCCGACCCACACACCGGGCAATGGGTAGGAATCTCTACTGGCCGGGCATCCGCCGGCCGCCGCTCAGGTACCACCTGCATGATCTGCGGGATGACGTCCCCGGCGCGGCGGACGATGACGCTGTCACCGATCATCACGCCCAGGCGGGCGATCTCGTCCATGTTGTGCAGGGTGGCGTTGGTCACGGTCACGCCCGCTACCTGCACCGGCTTGAGACGGGCCACGGGGGTGATGGCACCGGTACGGCCCACCTGGAATTCGACGTTGAGTAGCTCGGTCAGCTCTTCCCGGGCGGGAAACTTGTGGGCCAGGGCCCAGCGCGGCTCGCGCGCGCGAAAGCCCAGTTCGCCTTGCCAATCCAGGCGATTGACCTTGTAGACCACGCCATCGATCTCGTAGGCCAGGGCATCGCGGCGCCGCCCGATGTCCTCATAGTAGGCGCGGCAGCCTTCCGCGCCCTGTACCTTGCGCAGCTCGCGGCTGATGGGAATGCCCCACTCCTTTAGCTGCTGGAGGATATCGTACTGGGTGTCCGGCAGATCGCCGCCCTCGACGCGCCCGAAACCGTAGCAGCAGAACTCCAGCGGCCGCTGGGCAGTGATGCGCGAATCCAACTGGCGCAGGCTACCGGCCGCGGCATTGCGTGGATTGGCGAAGGTCTTGCCGCCGCTTTCCATGGCCCGGGCGTTCAACGCTTCGAAACCGGCGCGGGACATGAACACCTCACCGCGCACCTCCAACACTCGTGGCCAGCCTTCGCCCTGCAGGCGCAGCGGCACATTGCGAATGGTGCGTACGTTGGCGGTGATGTCTTCACCGGTGGTGCCGTCGCCGCGGGTGGCGCCCCGCACCAGCAGGCCTTCTTCGTAGAGCAGGCTGACGGCCAGACCGTCGAGCTTGGGCTCGCAGGTGTATTCCACACCCGAATCCGGCCCGGCGAAGTCGGTCTCGCCGAACTCCTCACGCAGGCGCTTGCCCACGCTGCGGTCGAAATCCTGCAGATTCTCGTCGGCGAAGGCGTTGCCCAGGCTGAGCATGGGCACCTCGTGCCGGATGGTGCCAAAGGCCGCCAGGGCCGAGCCGCTGACCCTCTGGGTCGGCGAGTCGGGCGTCACCAACTCGGGATGCTCGGCCTCCAGCGCTTTGAGCTCGCCGAACAGGCGGTCGTACTCGGCATCGGGCACGCTCGGCTCGTCCAGCACGTAATACCGGTAGTTGTGGGCGTCGATCTCGCTGCGCAGGGCAGCGATGCGGGTGACGGCATTCTGGGCGTCGGTCATGGCGGTCTCTCACTGTCGCCACCCCGGGGGTGGCCCGGGCGCCATCTGTGGCGCCATTGCAAGGATTACAAACAAAAAGAGCAGCCGAGGCTGCTCTTGGTTCGCTCCGGCGCACTCAGCGCTTGAGCATGAGGCTCTTGCGCTCGAAGTCGACGATGCGCTGGCGGTAGTGCTCGATGGTCTGGGCGGTCATCACACTGCGCTGCTCGTCCTTCAACTCGCCATTGAGTTCGGACGACAGCTTGCGCGCCGCAGCCACCATCAGATCGAAGGCCTGCTTGGGATGGCGCGGGCCGGGCAGGCCGAGGAAGAAGCTCACCGCCGGGGTGTGGAAATCGTCGATGGCATCCAGGTCGAAGGTGCCCGGACGCACGGCATTGGCCATGGAAAACAGCACCTCACCGTTGCCCGACATGCTCTCATGACGATGGAAGATGTCCATGTCGCCGAATCTCAAGCCGCTCTCGAGAATATTCTGCAGCAGCGCCGGACCGGAGAAGCCTTTCTCGTCACGGGAAATGACATTGATGACCAGCACCTCGTCCACCGGCGCCATGGCCCCACCACTGTTGCCACTGCCACTGCTGACGGGCTCGCTAGCGGTTTCGCGTTCCGGCGCCTTGGCGCTGAGCGGCTTTTCCTTGCGCGGCTTGTCCCGACCACGCACCACGACGTCGTCGGAATCGGCGGACAAGCCAGCCAGCCCCTCGTCCGCTGCGGATAGATCGAAGCTGTCGGCGCTGGGCTCTTCACGACGCTCTTCGCGTCGTTTGCGCTGGGTAGAGCGCGGTGGCGTCGGTTCGCCCGGATCGTCCAGCGACGGCTCCTTCTGCTCTACCACGCGGGTCGGGCCAATGATTTCCGGATCATCGCCCTCGTGTTCCGGATGATTGCTCAGCGACTGGTCAAGTTTGAACTTGAGCTTGCCCTTGCCGCTCATGCGACGCCAACCATCGAACAGAATACCGGCGATGACGATGACGCCGATGATGATCAGCCACTCGCGCAGACCCATATCCATGAAAAAGACATACCCCTGTAAAAATAATGGACCGACACCCGTCGGGAAACTTTGGAAAGTCATCGCCTGCGAGGCCTTTCCAAAACGTCCGAAACCTACGCCAAGTCAGTGTTCTTCTTAGCTTTTTATACCTACCGCCGAAGCGGCCATAAGCTAGCACGACTGCCGTCAACTTTACACCGCCACACCGCGAGGCTGTGGGTTACTACGCGTCCACCATGGCCACCGCTTCCTCCACATCCACGGCCACCAGCCGTGAACAACCCGGTTCATGCATCGTCACGCCCAATAGCTGGTCGGCCATCTCCATGGCGATCTTGTTGTGCGTGATGTAAATGAACTGCACCTTCTCCGACATACTCTTAACCAAGCGGGCATAACGTCCAACGTTGGCGTCATCCAGCGGCGCATCCACTTCGTCGAGCATGCAGAACGGCGCCGGATTCAACTGGAAGATGGCAAAGACCAATGCCAGAGCGGTCAGCGCCTTTTCTCCACCGGAGAGCAAATGGATGGTGCTGTTCTTCTTGCCCGGCGGGCGCGCCATGATCGCAACCCCGGTATCGAGTAAATCTTCACCGGTAAGTTCCAAGTAGGCACTGCCGCCACCGAAAACTTTCGGGAACAACGCCTGCAAGCCGTGGTTGATCTGGTCGAAGGTATCCTTGAACCTATTGCGCGTTTCCCGATCGATCTTGCGGATGACGCTTTCCAGGGTCTCCAGCGCCTCGACCAGATCGGCGTTCTGGGCATCCAGATAGGTCTTGCGCTCGGCCTGCTGCTGATACTCGTCGATGGCCGCCAGGTTGATCGGCCCCAGCCGGGCGATACGCGCCGCCACGGCTTCCAACTCCTGCTCCCAGGCCGCCTCGCTCGCCGCTTCAGGCAAAGTAGAGATCACCGTCGGTAGGTCGTAACCGTCGGCCGCCAACTGCTCGGCGAAGCCACTGCGCCGGGTCGCCAGCCCCTGCCACTCCAGCCGGTGCTGCTCCAGTTGGCCACGCAGCAAGGTGGCCTGCTGCTCCGCCTGCAGGCGCCGCCGCTCGAAATCGCGCAACTCCCGATCGGCGTCTTCCAACGCCATCCTTGCCGAGCGCATCTCTTCGTCCACCTGGAGGCGTCGTTCGAGCAACTCTTCCAGGCGCAGGCGCAACTCGTCGAGCGGCTCGCCGCCCTCCTCCAGATTGAGGCTGAGCTGCTCGCAGCGCTCGCCCAGGCGTGCGGTCTGCTGTTCGAGACGCTCCAGGGCCTGGAGCGTCGACTGACGCTGCGCACGCAGCGCCGTCAGCCGTACCGTGAGCTGGTGAAGCTGCTCCTGGGCCAGGCGTTGCCGTTGCCGCGCCGACTCGACCGCCTGGCGATGCAGCTCGCGTTGATCCTGCAGTTGCGCACGCTGTTCGGTATCCACGGCCATGGCGTCCAGGGCGTCTTGCAGGCGCAACCGGCACTCGCCCAGCTCTTCCTGC
The DNA here is from genome assembly GCF_006384975.1 of Pseudomonas oryzihabitans. Lineage (NCBI taxonomy): Bacteria > Pseudomonadati > Pseudomonadota > Gammaproteobacteria > Pseudomonadales > Pseudomonadaceae > Pseudomonas > Pseudomonas oryzihabitans. The sequence continues at coordinate 535,624 of NZ_CP021645.1, read as the reverse complement.
TCCCGCGCCAGTTGCTGCTCGACATCGCTGAGATCGGCCCCCAACTGCCGCCGCCGAATACCCAGTTGCTCGGCACGTGCCTGCTGCGCGGAAAGCTGCGCCCGGCGCTCGGCCAGGCGTTGCTGTTCCTGCTGCTGCCGCCGCCGCGACTCCTCGCGCTCGGCCTCCAGCCGTTGCTGGGCCACGCGGCGCTCCTCCAACAGGTCATCCTGCGACTCGAGCATTTCACTCAACTCCAGACGCCGGGTCTGCAACTCTTCCAATTCCCGTCCGCGGGCGAGGACACTGCCCTCCGCCGCCTGGGCGCGCCGCACGCGCAGGAAGTGTCGGGACACCCAATAGCCTTCCGGGGTGATCAGACTCTGCCCCGGCGCCAGAGCGGCACGCCGCGCCAGCGCCTCGTCATAGCTGGCGGCGACCAGCACCTGGCCCAGCCAGGGCGACAGATCCCGGGGCGCCCGGACCTTTTCCAGCAGGCTGCCCGAGGCGACGGGCGCCTGGCCAGGCAGCGCCAGATTCAACGCGCCACTGGCGAAGGTCTCGAGCCGCAGCGGCGCCAGCTCGTCGAGGCAGACCGCCTGCAGATCGCTGCCGAGCACGGTTTCCACCGCCAGCTCCCAGCCTGCAGTGACCTGAAGCTCTTCCGCCAACTGGGGCGCCTGGGCCAGCCCCTCCGCTTCGAGCCACCGGGCCGCCCCGGTATCGGGGGCCAGGGCAGCCTGCTGTAGTGCTTCGAGGGAGGCGATGCGACCTTCCAGCCGCTGCAGCTCGCCCTGGCGCTGGCTCTGCTCGTTGGCCAGCGTCAGCAACTCCTCGCGCAGTCGTTGCAGACCGTCGGCCACCTGCAATTCCTGCTCGGCCAAGCCTTCCAGCAGCAATTCATCCTCGGCGATCTGTTCTTCCAGGGCGATCAGGCTGTCGGACGGACCGTCCTCGCCCAGCAGGGTACGTTCGTCGCGCAGCCGGCGCTGCCGTTCCACACCGCGCTCCAGACTCTGCTCCAGGGAACGGATCCGCGCCTGCTGCACGTCCGCCTCCCGTTGCGGCTCGACGCTGGCCGCGCTGAGCGTCTCCCAGCGCTGCTGCCAGTCCGCCAAGGCCAACTCCGCCTCTTCCAAGGCGGCAGCGCCCTCTTCACCCAGCGCACGCGCCGCCTCTTCTTCGGGCTCCAGCATCGCCAACTCTTCCTCGAAGGTGGCCAGCAGTACCCGGTCATGCTCCAGATGGGATTCGGCCTCGCTGCGGGCCTGCTCGGCTTCGCGCAAATCGTCCTGCAACTGGCGTTGGCGCTGCTGGCCATGCTGGATGGTCTGCTCCAGGCGGGCGATGTCGCCGCCCAGGGAGTAGAAGCGCCCCTGCACCTGGTTGAAGGCCTCGCTCAACTCGTGATGACCGTCGCGGAGCCGCTCGATACCGGCATCCGCCTGGCGCTGCTCGGCGGTCAGGGCCTCCAACGCCGTCTCCTGGTCACGGATCACCTTCTCGCGTTGCGCGACGCGCTCATCCAGCTCGCGCCAGCGCACCGCCTGCAACTGCGCCTTGAGCTGCCGCTCCTCCTGCTTGAAGGCCTGGAAGCGTTCGGCGGATTGCGCCTGGCGATGCAGCCGCTCCAGCTGGCGCTCCAGCTCCTCGCGCAGGTCGGTCAGGCGAGCGAGATTCTCCTGAGTGCGGCGGATGCGATTCTCGGTTTCGCGACGGCGCTCCTTGTACTTGGAGATGCCCGCCGCCTCTTCTATGTAGTGCCGCAGATCCTCAGGGCGCGCCTCGATCAGCTTGGAAATCATCCCCTGCTCGATGATCGAATAGCTGCGCGGCCCCAGCCCGGTGCCCAGGAAGATATCGGTGATGTCGCGGCGGCGGCACTTGGTGCCGTTGAGGAAATAGGTGTTCTGCCCTTCGCGGGTCACCCGGCGGCGAATGGAGATTTCCGCGTAGCTGGCGTACTCGCCTACCAGGGTATGGTCGGAATTGTCGAAGATCAGCTCGATGGAGGCCTGGGATACCGGCTTGCGGCTGTTGGAACCGTTGAAGATGACATCCGTCATCGACTCGCCGCGCAGATTCTTGGCCGAGCTCTCGCCCATCACCCAGCGCACGGCATCAATGATGTTCGACTTGCCGCAACCATTGGGGCCGACCACCGCTGCCATGTTGCTCGGGAAATTCACCGTCGTCGGATCGACGAAGGATTTGAATCCCGCCAGCTTGATCGACCTCAACCGCATCTCAGGAACCCTTGTCCACCGCGCCGTGCCCAACCGCGGGCCAAAAGCTGGGAGTCTACCATCGGCGGGCCCTGCTGCCGTCGCCGTGCATTACCTTATTTCCAGCCGTTCTGCACGGGAGCCGGGGCGACAAGTTATAGTCCCGCACCTCACACCCGCAGGATGCCCCCATGAAAATACCTCGCCTCACCCTGCTCGCAGCCGCCCTGGCGGTCAGCGCCCAGGTCCTGGCCGCCCAGCCGCCACTGCTCAACGTCTCGTACGACGTGATGCGTGACTTCTACAAGGATTACAACCCCGCCTTCCAGGCCCACTGGAAAGCCGAGCACGGGGAAACCCCGGTGATCCAGATGTCCCACGGCGGCTCCAGCAAGCAGGCCCGCGCGGTCATCGACGGCTTGCAGGCCGATGTCATCACCATGAACCAAGCCACCGACATCCAGGCCCTGGCCGATCGCGGCCTGGTGCCCAAGGATTGGGAAAGCCGCCTGCCCGATCGCAGCGCGCCCTTCACCTCCGCTACCGTGCTCATCGTGCGCCAGGGCAACCCCAAGGGCATTCACGACTGGTCCGACCTGCTCAAGGATGGCGTCCAGGTGATAGTGCCCAACCCCAAGACCTCCGGAAACGGGCGCTACACCTACCTGTCCGCCTGGGCCTATGCCCTGCACCAGCCAGGCGGCAATGAAGAGAAGGCGCGCACCTTCGTCAGCGATCTGTTCAAGCACGTGCCCATCCTGGACACCGGCGGTCGCGCCGCGACCACCACCTTCATGAAGAACCAGCAGGGCGATGTCCTGGTGACCTTCGAGAACGAAGCCGAGATGATCGCGCGCGAATTCGGCCGTGGCGGCTTCGAAGTGATCTACCCGAGTATCTCGGTCCAGGCCGAGCCACCGGTGAGCGTGGTGGACAGTGTCGTCGACAAGAAAGGCACCCGCGCCGAGGCCGAGGAATACCTCAAGTATCTCTGGTCCGACGAAGGCCAGAAGATCGCCGCGGAAAACTTCCTGCGCCCGCGCAATGCCACCGTACTGGCGCAATACGCCGATCGGTTTCCCAAGCTCGAACTGATCGATGCGCAAAAGGAGTTCGGCCTCTGGAGCGGCATCCAGAAGACCCACTTCGCCGATGGCGGCGTCTTCGACCAGATATACACGCCCGCCCAGTGATCTCTTGCGCCCGGCTCACTGCCGGGCATCGGACAGCCGCTAAAAGACGCACAAACGAAAACACCGCCCGAGGGCGGTGTTTTGATGATTGGCGTCGGAATAAGGCAATGACTCCCCACGCTCTGCAATCGCCTTAAGCATTGAGCCTGCGGACATCAGGGGCTAGCCCATAAATAAACCGCTACGCCCCTCTTGAAAACAGTCGCGTAGTCGTCGGCATCGGCATCATTAACAGCAACCCCGGTGCAAACATTACGTCCAGCATATGCTTCCACCCTGCCCCACGCGATCAATCCACCAAGTAGATTTCAACACGCTCTTTACTGGCACCAATATTGTTGCGTTTGAGGCGAATACGTCCAACCTCTCCCGTGCTACGCAAATGCGTACCACCACAAGGCACTTGGGAAAAGCCCTCTATGCACCAGCATCGGCGCAAACGCTCCGCATCGGTAAACCGACTCTCTATTGGCAAGTTGGCAGTGACCAGTTGCTCGACATCCCGCTGGATACCTGGAAGGTACTGGCTGACATTCCCCTCAAAAACAAAATCGATCCGTGCCTTGCTCTGGCCAATGTGGGCACCGATTTTTTCCAGAGCAGGAAATTTCTTATAGAACAACTCCAGTACGATTTCCGCGGCGAAGTGTAAGCGCATCAGCGCGTATCGACGAGGCCAGTCGATTTGTACATTTACCAGGTCACCTACGGCAAAGTCTGGATCAGCGGTTAGACGGTAAACGATCCGATCATCGACGATACTCGCCTGGCTGACCTCAATGCGGTTGATAGTGCCCCGATCCGACTCCTGGCCGCCCGACTCGGCAAAGAAAATTGTTGGACTGATGACGACATCGCGCCCATCTACGCTAAGTACCCGAGCATCTAGGCTCGAAAGGTAAGGCTCATTCCAGAATGCACGCTCCATACGGCTTAAATCCCCTATTCAATGAGGGCGGCTAAAGCAATTAAACTCTAAAACAAGCATTAAATAGAAAGAAAGCGCCCGACATCCTTAGCCAAAAAAGGACCTCCAATATCAACGCACTATAATCACGACCCGCCCTCAACTCCAATCAGCGCACACTCAGCTTTTTCGAGCCAAAAAACCTTCAAAAGCAATAGCCGCTTTCATCACGTGCTGGCGAACCAAAGCTTCAGCACGATCCAAATCTTGATCGACTGCTGACTCCTCCATCGCCAAATGCTCATCTTGAGACATATGCTCCCGCCCCATGACCGACAAATGAAAGCGTAGGTATCGGCCCTACATGGAATCGAGCACCTAATGAGGGGCCGGCTCCAGTGTCAACCTGATAGCATAGTTATCAAGCCCATCAGCCTTGGAAAGCCGTGTCACGATTGGGGAACAAAGCCCAACAGAGCTTGCCCTTCCAACCTCTTCAGAGCCTCACAAAATGGCATCCGACTGACATTGAAGACCTGTGCACAGAGGGAGACGGCCCTCCAAAATCTCCTACTTCAACACCCGTGCAATCTGCTGACTGGCAGTCCTGTACTGAATTTCCCCAAGATCACTTAGCAATCTGCTTCTCAATTCTGCGTGCCAACCAAGGTAAACCAATAGCCAATGGCTATTGGTTTACCAGTCAGTCTTCAAAGGTGCAAGCATCGCAAAGTCGACAGGAGAGGCCGCTGCATTAGTAAAATCAATGTGGCGAGTGATAAGGAGCGTAGTGATTCGCGGGTCCTGGGCAGCGGGCTTTGCCGACGGCGGCGTATTCGACCAGATATACACGCCCGCCCAGTGATCTTCCGCGCCCGGCTCGCTGCCGGGCATCGGACAGCCGCTAAAAGACGCACAAACGAAAACACCGCCCGGGGGCGGTGTTTTCGTTTATTTGGAGCGGGAAACGAGACTCGAACTCGCGACCCCGACCTTGGCAAGGTCGTGCTCTACCAACTGAGCTATTCCCGCAATATGGCGTCCCCTAGGGGACTCGAACCCCTGTTACCGCCGTGAAAGGGCGGTGTCCTAGGCCACTAGACGAAGGGGACGTTACCTCTTCTGCAAGGCCTTTCACCTTGCATCCAGCTGTCATGAAACAGGTGGATTATATTTGGAGCGGGAAACGAGACTCGAACTCGCGACCCCGACCTTGGCAAGGTCGTGCTCTACCAACTGAGCTATTCCCGCAATGTGGCGTCCCCTAGGGGACTCGAACCCCTGTTACCGCCGTGAAAGGGCGGTGTCCTAGGCCACTAGACGAAGGGGACGTTACCTCTTCCGCAAGGCCTTTCACCTTGCATTCATCCATCATTAGACAGATGAATTCAATTTGGAGCGGGAAACGAGACTCGAACTCGCGACCCCGACCTTGGCAAGGTCGTGCTCTACCAACTGAGCTATTCCCGCAATTTTGGCGTCCCCTAGGGGACTCGAACCCCTGTTACCGCCGTGAAAGGGCGGTGTCCTAGGCCACTAGACGAAGGGGACCAGGTAGAATCCCTGAGGACTCTGGCCTACCACTCGGCTGACGCTTGCCGCCGCTGGGAGTGCGCGCATTCTAGGGAGCCTTACCCTAGGCGTCAATAGCTGATTAAATACTTTTCAAATCAACGACTTCGCTCGCACGATAAACGGCGAGCCGGCACCACGGAGAAGGTCATGTCCTCAACGATGATTGCAGCGGTAGTGGGGCTTGGCATCCTCTTGGTCATTATGATCGCCTTCGTCAATCAGAAGCTGGAAGCAGGTCGCCTGGAAAAGCAGCGCCTGATCGCCGACCTCACCGACCGCATCAAGCGTTGCAGCCAATTGGCTGCCAGCCTGCCGGGTCAATTCATGACGCCGGCGCTCAAGCAGTTGTTCAATCGCATCGAGCTGGGCCTGACTATCAGGCTTGCTGCCCTGCAGTCGCCTTCAGCCTCCCTGACCGCTCGCAAGACGGAACTGGAAGAAGCACTGGCCAAAGGCGATGACATCGAATCGACCAATGCCCCCCGCCCGGTACATACCGAGGCACGGGTGAAGGAAATCCGCGGCTACCTGGAAATGCTGCATGCCCTGGTAGCCCATGCCAGCCAGATCGGCATCATGGATGGCCAGGAAGCGCAGCGCTGGGTTGCCGAGATGCGCTTCATGCTCACCACCAGCTACGTGGAGTTCTTCCGCTTCCAAGCCGAACAGCAGATCAAAAATGAGCATTTCATCCAGGCTCGCCAGGCGTACGAGCGGGCTATCATGCAGATCCGCAAACAGCAGCAGCCCGAGCGCTATAGCGAACTGGTAGTCCAGCTGGAAGAGCAGATCGCCCAGGTGAAACAGCAACAGAGCGAACTGGCCGAACGGGCCAGCGGCACCAACGAGCTGTCGAACAGCGTCGATACTCTTAAGGACGACAGCTGGCGTAAGAAGAACGACTATGAATGAGGGCTTCCCTGCCCTCCTCTGCCGTCAGCAGTCGGTAGCCGCCAGAAACGCCGCTACCAGCCCCTCGATGCCGACCTGATCCGCTGCGCTGAAGCGTGCTGGATTCGGGCTGTCGAGATCGAGCACGCCGATCAGTCGACCTTCCTTGACCAAAGGCACTACCAATTCGCTACGCGAGGCAGCATCACAGGCGATGTGGCCGGGGAAGGCATGCACGTCTTCGACGCGTTGCGTCCGCCGCTCGCTGGCCACCGCCCCGCAGACCCCCTTGCTAAAAGGGATACGCATGCAGGCCACCTTGCCTTGGAAGGGGCCGAGCAGGAGTTGATCCGGCCCGTCGACGAAATAGAAGCCGGCCCAGTTGAGGTCTGGCACCTCCTGGTAGATGAAGGCCGACAACTGGGCAGCGTTGGCCACCAGGTTACGCTCGCCAGCCAACAAGGCTTCGACCTGCGCGGCCAACATGGCATAGCCTTCGAGCCCAGCGCCTACACCTGAGAGTTCTACCGTCATGCTTGCTCCAACAGCTTGAGCCCGACCCACTGCCGGGCAAATTGATAGGCGCAGCGGCCATTGCGATTGCCGCGACCCGAAGCCCAGCGAATAGCTTCGCGATCGGCCTCCTCGGACCACTCCAGGGTCAGTCCGGATTTGCCGGCCAGGGCCGTGCACCAGTGCCGAACCACGGACAGGTAGTGATCCTGGGTGAAGGGATAGAAGGACAACCACAGACCAAAGCGATCCGACAAGGCGATCTTGTCCTCCGCGGCCTCGCTCGGGTGCAGTTCGCCATCGACATGCTCCCAATTGTCGTTGTCGCTCTGCCGCTCGGCGACCAGATGCCGCCGGTTGGACGTGGCATAGAGCACCACGTTGTCCGGCGCCTGTTCGAGCGAGCCGTCGAGCACGCTCTTGAGCACGCGGTAGTCGTCGCTACCGGCATCGAAGGACAGGTCATCGCAGAACAGTACGAAGCGCTGCTCTTGCCCGGCGATCTGCTCCACCACGCGCGGCAGATCGGCGAGATCGTCGCGCTCGATCTCGATCAGCCGTAGGCCTTGAGCGGCGTACTCGGCCAGCAGTGCGCGAATCAGCGATGATTTGCCCGTCCCGCGGGCGCCCCACAGCAGCGTGTGATTCGCCGGCAGTCCAGCCACGAACTGGCGAGTATTGCGAGCCAGTTGCTCACGCTGCCGATCGATACCGAGGAGATCGGACAGACGCAGCTCAAGATTGACGTCGAGTGGCTGGAGATAGCCGCTATGCCCCTCGCGACGCCAGCGCGCCGCATAGCAGTGTTGCCAATCCAGCGGTTCACGTCGATGCGGCAACAGCGGCTCGAGCCGCTCAAGCACCTGCCTTGCGTGCAGGAGAAACTCTTCTAGGGAAGCACTCACGGGAATCATCCTTACGACAATCAGAAATAGCAGGCAGGCATCACCCCGCCCGCCCAATATTGTATGACTTTAAAACCCCTGGAAACACGATTTCGAAGCCTAGCGCCCCAGGGCACGCTGCAGGTGCTTTTCCAGTTGCAACGGCTTGGTGACGGGTGCGAAACGCCGTACCCGATCCTGCGCTGGACTGACCAGGAACTTGGTGAAATTCCAGCGGATGGCCGTACCCAGCAAGCCAGGCGCCGCCCGTTTCAAGGCAGTGAACAAAGGATGGGCCTCGTCACCGTTGACGTCGATCTTGGCCATCACCGGAAAGCTGACGTTGAAACGGGTAAGGCAGAACGCCTGGATCTGCGCGTCGCCTTCCGGCTCCTGGTTACCGAATTGGTTGCAGGGAAAGACGATCACACGCAGTCCATCGGCGCGGTAACGCTGCTGCAATTCCTCGAGTCCGGCGTACTGCTGGGTAAAACCGCACCGACTGGCGGTATTGACCACCAGGTAGGCCCGGGCGGGCCAATCCGCCAGGCAGGCCGACTGACCATCCGCCATCTTGAACGGCACATGCAGGATCTCTGAAGTCACGCCGGCTCCCTGGGCTGCAGGTGGAGCGCTACGGAATTGATGCAATAACGCAAGCCGGTCGGCGGCGGTCCATCGGGGAAGACGTGCCCCAGATGCGCATCGCAACGCGCGCACAACACCTCGACCCGGTGCATGCCGTGGCTGAAGTCTTCCTTCTCGGTCACCGCCTCTGGCGCGATGGGCGCGTAATAGCTGGGCCAGCCACAGCCGGAGTCGAACTTGGTGCTGGAGTCGAACAACGCCAGCTCGCAGCAGGCGCAGCGATAGACGCCGGGCGTCTTGGTGTTGCAGTAGGCACCGGTATAGGGTCTTTCGGTCGCGGCCAGTCGACAGACGCGAAACTGATCGTCGGTCAGGCGCTCGCGCCAATCGTCCGGGCTACGCTGTACTTTTTCCATGATGACCTCTCTGGATGCCGGCGCATCTTTTGTAACAGCCGATGCGGCCGTATGATTCCCGCTCAGTCTGGCATCCACCCCCAGAAGCTGCCAAGCGCCGGTCGGCGTCCGTCATCACCGAGTCTTTCTCGCCCTTTCAGGATTCAGTCCACCATGCAGGTCTCCAAGTCGAACAAGCTCGCCAATGTCTGCTATGACATCCGCGGCCCGGTCCTCAAGCATGCCAAGCGCCTCGAAGAGGAAGGCCACCGCATCCTGAAGCTCAACATCGGCAACCCGGCACCTTTCGGCTTCGAAGCCCCCGAGGAAATCCTGCAGGACGTCATCCGCAACCTGCCGACGGCGCAGGGTTACAGCGACTCCAAGGGCCTGTTCAGCGCGCGCAAGGCGGTCATGCAGTACTGCCAGCAGAAGCGCATCGAGGGTGTCGGCATCGAAGACATCTATCTCGGCAATGGGGTTTCCGAGCTGATCGTCATGGCGATGCAGGCACTGCTCAACAACAACGACGAGGTGCTGATCCCGGCGCCCGACTATCCGTTATGGACCGCCGCGGTCAGCCTGGCCGGTGGCAAGCCGGTGCACTACCTGTGTGACGAACAGGCCGACTGGTTCCCTGACCTGGCCGACATGGAAGCCAAGATCACCAGCAACACCAAGGCGCTGGTCCTGATCAACCCCAACAACCCCACCGGCGCGGTCTATTCCAAGGAGGTCCTGGAAGGGATCGTCGAACTGGCGCGGCGCCATAACCTGGTGCTGTTCTCGGACGAGATCTACGACAAGATCCTCTACGATGAAGCCGTGCACATCTCCACCGCCTCCCTGGCGCCAGACGTGCTCTGCCTGACCTTCAACGGCCTGTCCAAGTCCTATCGCGTCGCCGGCTTCCGCTCCGGCTGGTTGATCGTCTCGGGACCCAAGCACCGTGCCCAGAGCTACATCGAAGGCCTGGACATCCTCGCCAACATGCGCCTGTGCGCCAACGTGCCCAGCCAGCACGCGATCCAGACCGCCCTGGGCGGCTACCAGAGCATCAACGACCTGGTCCTGCCCAATGGCCGCCTGCTGGAACAACGCAACCGCGCCTGGAAGCTGCTCAACGACATCCCGGGCGTCAGCTGCGTGAAGCCGATGGGCGCGCTCTATGCCTTCCCCCGGATCGACCCCAAGGTCTGCCCCATCCATAACGACGAGAAATTCGCCCTCGACCTGCTACTGTCGGAAAAGCTGCTGATCGTCCAGGGCACTGCCTTCAACTGGCCCTGGACCGACCACTTCCGCGTGGTCACCCTGCCCCGCGTCGATGACCTGGAACAGGCCATCGGCCGCATCGGCAACTTCCTCGGCGGCTATTCCCAGTAGCAAGCAAAGCATTTCCGCGTCTTTCACCGATTGGCGCCCGCCAGGGCGTCAATCGGCACTGGCGCTCGCTCCTTGACCAGACAACGGCCGCCTAGCCAGCAGACGACACAGTTTGCAATAGAGGAAACGTTGAATGGATCGGGGCCGAACCTTATATAGCCGGCAGATAAACCTGTGAGGAGCTGTACCCCACCATGATGCGCATTCTGTTGTTTCTGGCTACCAACCTGGCGGTGCTGACCGTTGCCAGCATCACCTTGAAGGTGCTCGGCGTGGATCGCTACACCGGTCAGAACTATGGCAGTCTGCTGGTGTTCTGTGCCGTGTTCGGCTTCGCCGGTTCGCTGGTCTCGCTGTTCATCTCCAAGTGGATGGCGAAGATGAGCACCCGGACCGAAGTCATCAGCCAGCCGCGTACCCGCCATGAGCAGTGGCTGCTACAGACCGTCGAGGAGCTGTCGCGCGAAGCCGGCATCAAGACGCCGGAAGTCGGTATCTTCCCGGCCTACGAGGCCAACGCCTTCGCCACCGGCTGGAATCGCAACGATGCCCTCGTCGCGGTGAGCCAGGGTCTGCTGGAGCGCTTCTCGCCTGACGAAGTACGGGCAGTGCTGGCTCACGAGATCGGTCACGTCGCCAACGGCGACATGGTGACCCTGGCACTGATCCAAGGCGTGGTGAACACCTTCGTGATGTTCTTCGCGCGGATCTTCGGCAACTTCGTCGACAAGGCCATCTTCAAGAATGAAGAAGGCCATGGCATCGCCTACTTCGTGACCACCATCGTCGCCGAACTGGTGCTGGGTATCCTGGCCAGCATCATCGTCATGTGGTTCTCGCGTAAGCGTGAATTCCGTGCGGACGAAGCCGGTGCCCGCCTGGCCGGTCCGAACGCCATGATTGGCGCCCTGCAGCGCCTGCGCGCCGAGCAAGGCATTCCGGTGCAGATGCCCGATACATTGAACGCCTTCGGTATCAATGGCTCGCTGAAGAACGGCCTGGCCGGCCTGCTGATGAGCCACCCGCCGCTGGAAGAGCGTATCGAGGCCTTGCGCCATTACGGCCAGCGCTAAGCGCTAGCTGCACAAAACGACCCCGGCTTCGGCCGTAATGCTGTTCACTTAAGAAACGCCACGGACTCCATGAGAGCCGTGGCGTTTTTCGTGGCCTGATTTCTATCCTGTGCGGGGTGATTTAGGCGTCGGAGCACCGCTCAATGCCCAAAACCATACAAAAGATCGCTGCCTGGAGGCTGGCAGCGATCTTTTGAAGGACTCCCGTCAAACCTCAAATGCTTAAGTGAACAGCATTACGGCTTCGGCCGGGGTTTTTTATGAGCGCGTCAAGGACCGTATGGCCTCTCCCAGCCCCTCGCCAGTCAGCGGAAACATCCGTTGCGCCATGAGTTCACGCAGCAGCTGGATCGAGGTACTGCTAGCCCAGCCTTCCTGCGGATAGGGGTTGAGCCAGACCGCTCGTGGAAAATGCTGGCACAGGCGCTGGATCCAGACCGCGCCCGGCTCTTCGTTCCAATGCTCGACGCTGCCACCCGGATGGGTGATCTCATAGGGCCCCATGCTGGCATCGCCGACGATCACCAATCGATAGTCGGCGTTGTAACGTCGCAACAGTTCCTCGGTCGCCAGGCTGTCGTCATGGCGCCGGGCATTGTCCCGCCATACCCGCTCATAGACGCAGTTGTGGAAGTAGTAGTACTCCAGATGCCGGAACTCGAGCCGGCAGGCACTGAACAGCTCACTGCAGAGCCGTACATGCAGATCCATGGAGCCGCCAATGTCGAGCAGCAGCAGCACCTTGGTCGCGTTGTGCCGCTCCGGACGATAGCGGACGTCCAGCAATCCGCCCTCGCGCGCCGTGGCCGCCACCGTACCTTCCAGATCGAACTCCGCCGCCGCCCCCTGCCGGGCGAAGCGCCGCAAACGGCGCAAAGCCAGTTGCAGGTTGCGCCGGTCGAGGGGCGCGCGATCGTCCAGGTTGCGATAGTCCCGCTGCTCCCACACCTTGGCCGCTCGTCCCTGCCGCGTGCCCGCCTCGCCGATACGGACGCCGAAAGGATTGTAGCCGCCGCTACCGAAAGGGCTGGTACCACCGGTGCCGACCCACTTGTTGCCCCCGGCATGCCGCTCGCGCTGCTCGGCGAGCCGCTGTTGGAGGGCGTCGAGCAATTCATTCAGGCCGCCCAGGGCCTGCAGCCGCTGGCGGTCCTCCTCGGACAGCAGCCGCTGCAGCTCCAGCCTGAGCCACTCCTCCGGTACCGCGGTCGCCGCCGGCCGCTCGAACCTGGCCATCTCTCCCGCGTAGACCAGATCGAAGCGATCGAAGAAGCGTTCGTCCTTGACCAACAGGGCGCGGGCCAGCAGATAGAAGGCCTCGGGATCGCCAACCGCGAGACCGGCATCCAGCGCGGCGTGCAGATCCAGCAGCTCGCCGATGGACACCGGGATGCCGGCACCTCTGAGTCGGGTGAAGAAGTCGAGGAACATGCCCGCCCTCAGCTCCGACGGCGGCGCATGAAGGCCTGGCGTTCGAGCAGTTGCAGATCCTGCTCGTTCTTCAGCAGGGCACCGGCCAGCGGTGGGAGGCCGCCCTCCCCGTGCAGCGCTCGCTGCGCGGCTTCGTCACCCAGCAGCAGGGCCAGCCAGTCCACCAGCTCCGAGGTGGAGGGCTTCTTCTTCAACCCCGGCACACTGCGCAGGTCGTAAAAGAGGTCGAGCGCTTCCTTGACCAGGCGTCCTTGGAGCTCGGGGTAATGTACCTGCACGATACGCTCCAGCGTCTCCCGTTCCGGGAAGCGGATGAAGTGGAAGAAGCAGCGGCGCAAGAAGGCATCCGGGAGTTCCTTCTCGTTGTTCGAGGTGATGATGATGACCGGCCGCCGCTGGGCGCGAATGGTCTCACCCGTCTCGTAGACATGGAATTCCATGCGATCCAGCTCGAGCAGCAGGTCGTTGGGAAACTCGATGTCAGCCTTGTCGATCTCGTCGATTAGTAGGACTACCGGGTCCTCGGCGGTGAAGGCGTCCCATAGCTTGCCCGGCTTGATGTAGTGCGCCACCTCCTGCACCTGGGGATCGCCCAATTGCGAGTCCCGCAGGCGGCTCACCGCGTCGTACTCGTAGAGCCCCTGCTGGGCCTTGGTGGTGGACTTGACGTGCCAGGTGATGAGCCGTGCACCCAGGCTCTGGGCCACCTGCTCGGCCAAGAGGGTCTTGCCGGTGCCCGGCTCTCCCTTCACCAGTAGCGGCCGCCCCAACTGGATCGCGGCGTTCACCGCCAGGCTGAGCTCGGCGGTAGCCACGTAACGGTCGGTACCCTGAAATGCCATCGTCGATCCTCGTCATCGCTTTCGCCTGACGATAGCACGCCGCGCCTGGGCTGGACGCCACCAGACGCAAGGCCTAGGCTGCGAGTTTTCCGCGCCGCACAGGATCCGCCATGAGCCGCATCTTCGCTGACAATGCCCAGTCCATCGGCAATACGCCGCTGATCTATATCAATCGCCTCGGCCCCAAGGGGGTCACCCTGCTCGCCAAGATCGAAGGGCGCAACCCGGGCTATTCGGTCAAATGCCGCATCGGCGCCAACCTGATCTGGGATGCGGAGGCCAAGGGCCTGCTCAAACCCGGCATGAGCCTGGTCGAGCCCACCTCGGGCAACACCGGTATCGGCCTGGCCTATGTCGCTGCCGCCCGCGGCTACCGCCTGGTGCTGACCATGCCTGCCTCCATGAGCCTGGAGCGCCGCAAAGTGTTGAAGGCGCTGGGTGCCGAGCTGGTCCTCACCGAACCGGCCAAGGGCATGAAGGGCGCCATCGAAAAGGCCCGGGAGATCGCCGAGAGCGAGCCGGGTCGCTATTTCATGCCGCAGCAGTTCGACAATCCAGCCAACCCGGCCATCCACGAGAAGACCACCGGCCCGGAAATCTGGAACGACACCGACGGCGCCATCGATGTCCTGGTGGCGGGGGTCGGCACCGGCGGCACCCTTACTGGCATCTCGCGCTTCATCAAGAACACCAAGGGCAAGCCCATCCTGTCGGTGGCGGTCGAACCGGAAACCTCGCCAGTGATCACCCAGACCCTCGCCGGCGAAGAGGTGAAACCCAGTCCGCACAAGATCCAGGGCATAGGCGCGGGCTTCGTCCCTGGTAACCTGGACCTCAGCATGGTCGACCGCGTGGAACAGGTCAGCGATGACCAGGCCAAGCTGATGGCCCAGCGCCTGATGCGCGAAGAGGGCATCCTGTGCGGTATTTCCTGTGGTGCCGCCATGGCCGCCGCGGTACGCCTGGCCGAGGCGCCGGAGATGCAGGGCAAGACCATCGTGGTGATCCTGCCGGATTCCGGTGAGCGTTATCTGTCGACGATGCTGTTCGACGGCCTCTTCGACGAGCAGGAACTCGTCCAATAGGGCGTGCGAGACGCCGGTTGGGGCTATAGCCGCCAATCGGCGCACCGGCTACCATCACCCTCGGTTGTCCAGAATTTTCAACGGAGGGAACAAGATGTCGAACACCGTCTACCCGGCGTCCTACTACGCCGCCAGTGCCCATCTGGGGCCGGAGCGCCCTTCCCTCCAAGGCAGCCACAGTAGCGACATCTGCGTCATCGGCGGCGGCTACACCGGCCTGTCCACCGCCCTGCACCTGCGGGAAAAGGGCTATGACGTCATCCTGCTCGAAGCGCAACGCATCGGCTTCGGCGCCTCGGGTCGTAACGGCGGCCAGATCGTCAACAGCTACAGCCGCGACCTGGATGTCGTAGAAAAGAGCGTGGATGCCTCCGCCGCCCAATTGCTCGGCCGCATGGCGTTCGAAGGGGGCGCCATCATCCGTGAGCGGGTCCAGCGCTATGGGATCGACTGCGACCTGAAGGACGGCGGCATCTTCGCCGCCCTGAACGAGCGGCAGCTGGGGCACCTCGAGGCCCAGCAGCGGCTCTGGCAGCGCTATGGCTACGACAGATTGCAACTGCTCGACCGAAGCGCCATCCAGAATTGCGTGGCGTCGGAGCGCTACGTCGGCGGCATGCTGGACCTGGGCGGCGGTCATCTCCATCCGCTCAATCTGGCGCTCGGCGAAGCCAAGGCCTTCGAATCGCTGGGCGGCATCATCCATGAGCGCTCACCCGCCATCCGGATCGAGCACGGCGCCCAGCCCGTCGTGCATACTCCCGAAGGCTGCGTCACGGCGCGTTTCGTGGTGGTGGCAGGCAACGCCTACCTGGGCAATCTGATTCCCGAACTGGCAGCCAAGTCCATGCCCTGCGGTACCCAGGTCCTGGCGACCGAGCCCTTGACCGAGGAACAGGCAAAGAGCCTGCTGCCCCAGGATTACTGCGTCGAAGACTGCAATTATCTGCTCGACTACTTCCGTCTCTCCGCCGACCGTCGACTCATCTATGGCGGCGGCGTGGTCTATGGTGCGCGCGATCCAGCCAACATCGAACGGCTGGTGATGCCCAAGCTGGAAAAGACCTTCCCGCAGCTCAAGGGCATCCGCGCCGAATACGCCTGGACGGGTAATTTCCTGCTCACCCTCTCGCGCCTGCCGCAGATGGGTCGCCTGGGTGCCAACGTCTACTATTCCCAAGGCTGCAGCGGTCACGGCGTGACCTTCACCCATGTGGCTGGCAAGGCCCTGGCCGAAGCCATCGCCGGCCAGGCCGAGCGCTTCGATGCCTTCGCCCAGCTGCCGCACTATCCCTTCCCCGGTGGGCACCTGCTGCGAGTACCCTTCTCCGCCCTGGGCGCCTGGTACTACAGCCTCAGGGATCGCCTGGCGATCTAGGCGCTGGCTGCACAGAGCTAGCGCTCTGCGATCTTCAAACGAACCTTAAATACAGCCTAAGAAAAAGCCCGGTTTCCCGGGCTTTTTTCGTATCAGAGATTCTTGATCTCGGCCTTGGCCTCCAGGGCCCGGCGGTAGGCCGCGAAATCGACCTGACCGGCTCGCGATGCCAGGTAGCGGCGATACAGCGCCTTGTCCTCGGCGCTCAAGGCTTCCTTGGGTACCCCAACGCCTTGCAGACGCAGCAGGACGAAATCGCCGTTCTGCAGGCTAACGCCAGCATAGGACGGTTGCTTGTCGCTTTCCGGCTTGGCCATGCGGAAGACGGCCTGCAGCACCTGAGGATCGATCCCCTCCTGATTGCGGGTCGCAGCCTCGACGGTGCGCCAGTCGCCAGCGGTGACCTTGCCGCCATCGCGCAGTGCCTTGAGCTGCTCCTCACCCGTGCTCTTGGCCAGGGCCGCAGCCTTTTCCTGCGTCAGGCGGGTGACGATCTCGGCCTTGACCTGATCCAAGGACTGCAGCTGTGGCGCACGGTGTTCCTTGTCACGTAGCACCACTATGGTGTCCGGATCGAGTTGCAGCGCGGCGCTATTGGCACCGTTTTGCATGACGTCTTCACTGAAAGCGGCCTCGATCACCTGGCGGTTGGCGGTGATACCTTCGCCACCCTCGCGACCGAAGGGCTTGCTGGTCTGCACCTGCAGCCCCATGTCCTGGGCCGGTTGACTCAGGTCGGAGGCCTCGTAGGCATCGCTCTCCAGCTTGCGACCTGCCTCGATGAACAAGCGATCGGCGTCTTCGGCCTTGAGTTGTTGCTCCAGACGTGGCCGCACGCTGGCCAGGGTGGGTATTTCCGGCGCCTGAATGCCCTTCAGCTTGATCAGATGCCAGCCGAAACTGGTACGCACCGGCGCGGAAACTTGATTGGGCTTCAGGGCGTACAACGCCTCTTCGAAGGCAGGATCATAGACACCGCGACCGGCATAGCCCAGATCGCCACCGTTGGCGGCGGAACCCGGATCCTGGGAGAACTCCTTGGCGAGCTTGGCGAAATCCTCGCCCTTGTTCAGGCGCTCCTGGATCTGCTGGATCTTGGCCTTGGCCTGCTCGTCGGTCTGCTTGTCATTGACCTCGATGAGGATATGCGCCGCGTCGCGCTGTTCCGACAGATTGGCGATCTCGGACTTGTAGGCGGCCTGCAGGCGGCTCTCGTCGACCTTGGCCTTGGCCAGGAAGGCGCTCTTCTTCAGCTCGACGTATTCGATGACCACCTGCTCGGGCGTCATGAACTCGTTCTTGTGGCTGTCGTAGTAGGTCTGGATTTCCGCCTGGGTCGGCGCGATGCCGGCGGTCGCGGCCTTGACGGTGCGCATGGAGAAGTCACGGGTCTGACGCTCCAGGTTGGCGAAGGCCTCGATGTCCGCATCGGTGACGAAGTTGCTGCCGACGATCCCGGCGCGCAGCTGGCCGATGAGCATCTCATCACGCAGCAGGTCACGGAATTGCAGGCGGGTATAGTTCATCTGGCGAACGGCCTGATCGAAGCGCTGCGGATCGAACCGCCCTTCGGTCTGGAATTCAGGAGTGTTGAGGATCAACTGGTCCAGCGCCTGATCGGAGAAGGCGAAATGATCGGCCTTGGCGGCTTGCAAGAGTAGCTGCTTGTCGATGAGGGCCTTGAGCGCCGATTCGCGCAGCAGGCGGTCATCCAGGGTGGACGGATCGAAACCCTGTCCCAGCTGTTGCTGCAGCTGGCGGCGCTGCATTTCCATCGCCTGGTTGAGGTCCGTCTGCTTGATCTCGTCCCCATTGACCAGCGCCACGGCGCCCTGGTGGCCCGTTGCGCGGATGATCGCCTCGAAACCGGTGAGTGCCATCAGCAGGATGATGAATCCGATGATGACCTTGGCAATCCATCCCTGAGAACGGTCCCTGATGTTTTGTAGCATGTGCCCCCCACGAGCTGTGGCCAGACCGGCCATGGCGAAATCGTCGAATACCAAATAGCGAAAAGGCGCATCTCGAGATGCGCCTTTTCGTCGATCAAGGACCTTGCATCCAGCAGGAGGGTGGCGCGCCAGCATGCTTGCCTGGCGACCCACCCATCAGGCTAGGGACGCCATCAGTGGGTACTGATGCGCTCCTTGCCTTCCTGATCCCGCTTCTCGTCCTTGTTGACGAGCTCCGGACCATCGTCCGGAAGCGGCTCCGGCGTGTATTGCAGCGCAACCTCCAAGACCTCGTCAATCCATTTGACCGGCTTGATCTGCAAGTCGGCCTTGATGTTGTCCGGAATGTCCCGCAGATCGCGGACGTTTTCCTCGGGGATGATCACGGTGCGAATGCCGCCCCGGTGAGCCGCGAGCAGCTTTTCCTTGAGGCCGCCAATGGCCAGCACCTGACCACGCAGGGTGATCTCACCGGTCATGGCCACATCGGCACGCACCGGAATGCGTGTGGCAGCGGAGACCAGCGCCGTACACATGCCGATACCAGCACTTGGGCCGTCCTTGGGCGTAGCGCCCTCGGGAACGTGGATGTGGATGTCGTGCTTCTCGTGGAAGTCCTTCGGAATCCCCAGGCTGCGACCGCGGCTACGCACCACGGTCAGTGCCGCGGTGATGGACTCGGCCATGACATCGCCCAGGGAGCCGGTCTTGATCATCTGGCCTTTGCCGGGCACGACCACGGATTCGATGGTCAGCAATTCGCCGCCCACCTGGGTCCAGGCCAGGCCGGTGACCTGACCGATCTGATCCTGCTGCTCGGCCAGGCCGTAGCGGAATTTACGTACGCCCAGCCAGTGTTCCAAGGTGTCCACGCTGACGCTAGCGGTACGCTCCTTGCTCAGCGCATGCTCCTTGACCACCTTGCGGCACACCTTGGCCACTTGGCGCTCGAGGCTCCGTACGCCCGCTTCCCGGGTGTAATAACGGATGACGTCGCGTAGCGCGGCTTCGTCGAATTCAACCTCGCCCTTCTTCAGACCATTGGCCTTGACCTGCTTGGGAATCAGGTA
Source organism: Pseudomonas oryzihabitans (assembly GCF_006384975.1). Lineage (NCBI taxonomy): Bacteria > Pseudomonadati > Pseudomonadota > Gammaproteobacteria > Pseudomonadales > Pseudomonadaceae > Pseudomonas > Pseudomonas oryzihabitans. Next base: position 516,257 of record NZ_CP021645.1, on the reverse strand, counting down.
GCGCGTGGCGATGTTGACCTTCTCGTCTTCCGTATAGCCAGGCAGGCGGATGACTTCCATACGATCCAGCAGCGGCGCCGGAATGTTCATGGAGTTGGCGGTGCAGACGAACATCACGTCGGAGAGGTCGTAATCCACCTCGAGGTAATGATCGTTGAAGGTGTGGTTCTGCTCCGGATCGAGCACCTCGAGCAAGGCGGAAGCGGGATCACCGCGCATGTCGTTGCCCATCTTGTCGATTTCATCGAGCAGGAACAGCGGGTTGCGCACCCCAACCTTGGTCATCTTCTGGATCAGCCGGCCCGGCATGGAGCCGATGTAAGTCCGCCGGTGACCACGGATCTCGGCTTCGTCACGCACACCGCCCAGGGCCATGCGCACGAACTTGCGGCCGGTGGAGCGAGCGATGGACTCGGCCAGGGAGGTCTTGCCCACCCCGGGCGGACCAACCAGGCACAGCACGGGCCCGCGAACCTTCTTCACGCGCTTCTGCACGGCGAGGTATTCAAGGATGCGCTCTTTCACCTCTTCGAGACCGTAGTGATCCTTGTCCAGGACCTCCTCGGCACGGCCCAGGTCCAAACGCACCTTGCTCTCGGCTTGCCACGGTACGTTCACCAGCCAGTCGATGTAAGAGCGCACCACGGTGGCCTCGGCCGACATCGGCGACATCTGCTTGAGCTTGTTCAGCTCGGCATTGGCCTTGGTCAGGGCATCCTTGGGCAGCCCAGCGGCCTCGATGCGACGCTTGAGGTCGTCGACCTCGTTGTGCCCCTCGTCGATGTCACCCAGTTCTTTCTGGATGGCCTTCATCTGCTCGTTGAGGTAGTACTCGCGCTGGCTGCGCTCCATCTGCTTCTTGACGCGGCCACGGATGCGCTTCTCCACCTGCAGCAGGTCGATTTCCGCATCCAGCAGCGCCAGGACGTGCTCGACGCGCGCGCCAAGCTCGGTGATCTCGAGGATCTCCTGCTTTTGCTCGATCTTCAGTGCCATGTGGGCGGCCATGGTATCGACCAGGCGGCTGGGATCTTCGATGCTGTTCAGCGAGGACAGGACCTCGGCCGGCACCTTCTTGCCCAGCTGCACGTACTGCTCGAACTGGCTCATCAGGCTACGCGAGAAGACTTCGGATTCACGATCCGGCGCCTCGCTGTCGTCGATCAGGGTGACCAGGGCACGGGCGTAGGCCTGGTTCTCCACGAAGGAGTCAATGCGACCGCGCTGCTCACCCTCGACCAGCACCTTGACGGTGCCATCGGGCAGCTTCAGCAATTGGAGGACGGTAGCGACCGTACCCATGTGATACATGTCATCCGCGGCAGGATCGTCATCGCCGGGATTCTTCTGGGCGACCAGCAGGATCTGCTTGTCGCCAGCCATGGCGGCTTCCAGAGCCTCGACGGACTTTTCCCTTCCGACGAACAGCGGGATGACCATGTGGGGATAGACCACTACGTCACGTAGGGGCAGCAGGGGAAGTTCTATCGTCGTAGTCATGGGGTACGGGTCTCGGCAAATAATCGGCCGCAGATGCGGTTAAGGCCTCGGTTTTCTCTAACATGAGGTTGACCGCCGCAAAATACAACCGTTGCGGAAATGAAAAAGGGGCCGAAGCCCCTTTTGTCACGCGTCTGGTGCCGCCTTCGCGGGCTCGCTGTTCTCGTAGATGAGTAACGGCTGGGAACTGCCATCGATGACGCTCTCGTCGATGACCACCTTGCTCACATCCTTCTGCGAAGGAATCTCGTACATCGTCTCGAGCAGGATGCCTTCGAGAATGGATCTCAGGCCACGAGCGCCGGTCTTGCGTTCCAAGGCCTTGCGAGCAACGGCCTTGAGCGCATCGGGACGGAATTCGAGGTCGACGTCTTCCATCTCGAACAGCTTGGCGTACTGCTTGGTCAGGGCGTTCTTCGGCTCGGTGAGGATCTGCATGAGCGCCGGCTCGTCCAGCTCGTCCAGGGTCGCGATGACCGGCAGACGGCCAACGAACTCGGGGATCAAGCCGAATTTCACCAGATCTTCGGGCTCGGCATCGCGTAGCGATTCACCGATCTTCTTGCCCAGCTCCTGACTGCGTACTTCGGCGTTGAAGCCGATGCCGCCGCCCTTGGTGGAGCGATTCTGGATGACCTTCTCAAGGCCAGCGAAGGCGCCGCCGCAGATGAACAGGATGTTGCGCGTATCGACCTGCAGGAATTCCTGCTGGGGATGCTTGCGACCACCCTGGGGCGGTACCGAAGCCACGGTGCCTTCGATCAGTTTCAACAACGCCTGCTGCACACCCTCACCCGAAACGTCTCGGGTAATGGAGGGGTTGTCGGACTTGCGCGAGATTTTGTCGATCTCGTCGATGTAGACGATGCCCATCTGGGCCTTTTCCACATCGTAGTCGCACTTCTGCAACAGCTTCTGAATGATGTTCTCGACGTCCTCACCCACGTAACCGGCTTCGGTCAGGGTGGTGGCATCCGCGATGGTGAAGGGTACGTTGAGCAAACGAGCCAGGGTTTCCGCGAGCAGGGTCTTGCCCGAGCCAGTGGGGCCGATGAGCAGGATGTTGCTCTTGCCCAGCTCGACGTCATCCTTCTTCTCGCGCTGGTTCAAGCGCTTGTAGTGGTTGTAGACGGCAACCGCGAGGACACGCTTGGCACGCTGCTGACCAATGACGTACTGGTCGAGGATGGCGCTGATTTCCTTCGGCGCGGGCAGCTTGTGCGCATTGCTTTCGGCCTGGGCTTCCTGAACTTCCTCACGGATGATGTCATTGCACAGGTCGACGCATTCGTCGCAGATGAAGACGGAGGGTCCAGCGATCAATTTACGTACTTCGTGCTGACTCTTGCCGCAGAAGGAGCAGTAAAGCAGCTTGCCGTTATCGTCGCTATTGCGCGTATCTGTCATTCGATCGATCCAATGGAATGTGCTTACATCAACAAGATGGAGCCAATTGCACGGTTTTTCAAGCCTACCTGCCCAAACGCCAGCGCCTGGGCAGGTGGTCGAGGCGGGGTCAGGCGGGGATGTTGCGCTTCTCGAGGACCTTGTCGATCAGGCCGTAGGCAACGGCTTCGGGGCCACTCATGAAGTTGTCACGGTCGGTATCGCGAGCGATCACGTCCATGGGCTGGTCGGTGTGGTGCGCCAGTACCTTGTTCAGACGCTCACGGATGGTCAAAATTTCACGGGCGTGAATTTCGATGTCCGAAGCCTGACCCTGGAAGCCGCCCAGCGGCTGGTGAATCATCATCCGCGAATGCGGCAGGCAGAAGCGCTTCTCGGCGGCGCCACCGGCGAGCAGCAGCGCACCCATGCTGCAGGCCTGGCCGATGCAGATGGTGGAGACGTCGGGCTTGATGAACTGCATGGTGTCGTAGATCGACATGCCAGCGGTCACCGAGCCACCCGGGCTGTTGATATAGAGATGGATGTCCTTGTCGGGATTCTCGGCTTCCAGGAACAGCAACTGGGCGACGACCAGGTTGGCCATGTAGTCCTCGACCTGGCCAACCAGGAAGATGACGCGCTCCTTGAGCAGCCGGGAGTAGATGTCATAGGCGCGCTCGCCCCGGGCGGATTGCTCCACCACCATGGGTACCAGACCGCCAGCGGCTTGAATATCGGGCATGGATTGCATGTAAGAATTGCGGGACATGTCCTGCACTAGCTCCCTTCTGGATGACCTGTCAAAAACACATAAGCCAGCGCGAGGCTGGCTTATGTGGATTAGCGATTTCAGGCAGATCAGGCTGCTTGCGGAGCCTCGGCCGGCTTGACCGCGTCCTCGTAGGAGACCTGCTTGTCGGTGACTTTTGCCTGCTTGAGGACAGTATCCACGACTTGTTCTTCCAGTACAACCGAACGCACTTCGTTGAGTTGCTGCTCGTTCTGGTAGTACCACTTCACGACCTGCTCGGGCTCCTGGTAGGCGGCAGCCATTTCCTCGATCAGCTCGCGAACGCGGGCGTCATCGGGCTTGAGCTCGAACTGCTTGACCATCTCGGCGATGATCAGACCCAGCAGTACGCGACGCTTGGCCTGCTCGCTGAACAGCTCGGCCGGCAGTTGCTCGGGGTTGATGTTGCCACCGAATTGCTGAACGGCCTGGACACGCAGACGGTCCACTTCGTTGCTGATCAGGGCAGCCGGAACGTCGATCTGGTTGGCGGCCAGCAGACCGTCCATGACCTGGTTCTTGACCTTGGTCTTGAGCGCCTGGCGCAGCTCGCGCTCCATGTTCTTGCGCACTTCGGTGCGGAAACCTTCGACGGTGGTCTCTTCCACACCGAACTGCTTGAAGAAGGCTTCGTTCAGTTCGGGCAGCTCGGGAGCGGCCACTTCCTTGACGGTGACCTTGAACTGCGCGGCTTTGCCGGCCAGGTCCAGGTTCTGATAGTCCTCGGGGAAGGTCAGGTCGAGCACGCGCTCTTCACCGGCCTTGGCGCCAACCAGGCCGCCTTCGAAACCGGGGATCATGCGGCCGGAGCCCAGGACCAGCTTGGTGCCTTCGGCGGAACCGCCAGCGAAGGCTTCGCCATCACGGGTGCCGACGAAGTCGATGGTGACCTGGTCGTCATTGGCGGCAGCACGGTCGACGGCTTCGTAACGGGTGCCCTGCTTGCGCAGTACGTCGAGCATCTTGTCGATGTCGGCGTCCTGGACGCTGGACTCCTGGCGCTCGATCTCGATGCCGTCCAGGCCCTTGACTTCGAACTCGGGGAAGACTTCGAAGGTGGCGACGTATTCCAGATCCTTGCCCTTCTCGAACACCTTGGGTTCGACGGCGGGTGCGCCGGCCGGGTTGAGCTTCTGCTCGACGACGGCTTCGTAGAAGGTTTCCTGAATGAGATCACCCAAGGCTTCCTGACGAGCCGAGGCTTCGTAGCGCTGACGGATGACGCTCATGGGGACCTTGCCCGGGCGGAAACCGGGAACCTTGGCACGCTGCGCGGTCTGCTGCAGACGCTTGTTCACTTCGGTTTCGATACGCTCGGCCGGCACGCCAATGGTCATGCGACGCTCGAGAGCAGAGGTGTTTTCAACGGAAACTTGCATGGATATTCCTCGTGGCACAAGAACGGGCCGGCAACCCGACCCCCCAGAATCAAGGGCAACCATTCTAGAGAGAGTCTCAAGCGAAGTCACCTGGCATGATCCGAGGGTGCGCACGCTGTCCATCGGAACGGCAACCAGGTCACGACCGCCCTCCTGGCAGATCGCCCGCCTCCCTCATTCGATGGCGGGCAGCGTCTTGCTGCGGATGCGACGGGCGAGGGAGTCGTAGATTTCCCGGCAACCCTCGGCCCAGAAGCGGTCGGGATCGTCCTGGGGCTCGAGAGCGACGGAGAATTCACCCTCGCGTTCCTTCAGGACGAAATGATCGTTGGTATAGAAGAAGGACAGACCCACGGCGAAGGTTTGGGGATTGCCTGCCAGGTCATCGACGATCACCGTGAGGTCGTAGCGGGCATAGACTTCCAGCTCGCGGACGATATTGCCATCGACGCGCCTTTCCAGGCCCAGCCCGGCGTCCACCTGATCCGTGGGGGTCAACCCCAGATAGCGGGTGAAGCAGTCCGGCAATTCATGCAGACGGCGCTCCAGTCCCTGCCAATAGGCCTCTTCCCGCTCGGCCGCCTTGCTCAGCGCCTGACTCAATGCCTGATATCGTTCCATTGCCGTTCCCATCTGTTCACTGGAGGCCGTCGACGGACGACCGACAGGTTTGAGACCCCGACGTTGTCCGGGGGTGCCGCAGCGGTCGGTGACGGACTTCAACTCTCCAGCCAGCCCAGCCGCGGCACTCGGGTTTCGCCGAGGAGGAAGTCGCGATTGGCATCGGCGCAGGCACGCAAGTAGTCGGAGACCAGGGTGATGCGTCTCAGGCGGCGCAGGTCTTCGCGGTAATAGAGCCAGAACTGGCGGGTGATCTGGATCTGCTCCGGCAAGAGCGACACCAGCCGGCTATCGGGCTCGGCGAGGAAGCACGGCAGGATGGCCAGGGCGTGGCTACAGAGCGCCGCCTGGTACTGGGCGATCACGCTGGTGCTGCGCAGGGCGCTGCTGGCCTCGGGCAGGATGCGTTCGAGGTAGAGCAGTTCGGGACTGAAGGCCAGGTCGTCGACATAGGTAATGAATCTGTGGTTGCGCAGGTCCGCGGGCTCGGCGATGGCTGGATGGGTCGCCAGGTACTCGGGGGTGGCGTACAGGCGCAGCCGGTAGTCGCACAGCTTGCGGCAGACGTAGGGCCCGCGCTCGGGGCGCTCCAGGGTGATGGCGATATCGGCTTCGCGGCGCGACAGGTTGACGAAGTGCGGGACGGGCAGCACCTCCAGGGTGATACCCGGATAGCGATCCTGGAAAAAGCTCAGCTGGGGCGCCACGAAGTAGCTGCCGAAGCCTTCGGTGGCACCGATGCGCACCTGACCGGAAGGCGCCAGGCGGGTATCCGAAATCTGCTCGCAGGCGGTCTGCAAGGTGCTTTCCAGGGTTTCGGCATGCACCAGCAGTCGTTGGCCTTCCATGGTGAGGCTGAAGCCGGTGCTGCGCGATTTTTCGAACAGCAGCGCCCCCAGGGCCTTTTCCAGGGAGGAGATCCGCCGGGAGACGGTGGTGTAGTCGACGCCCAGCCGTCGCGCGGCGCTGCTGGCCTTCTGGGTGCGGGCGACCTCCAGGAAGAACCTGAGATCATCCCAGTCGAGACGCGCGGCCGGGTTATTGGATTTTTGCATATCGGTCTGGCGTTTTTGTCGGAAGCCAAGGGACTTTTGCCAGAACTATACTGCTTACCAGGTCGCGTCACGAGTGGTGACGGCGCGGCCAGCTGCTAGCCAACAACAATAAAGAGAGCAGTCACTCATGACCCATGATCACGCCCTGCCCGGCTGCCAGGCCGGATGTCGTCCCACGTTGTCCGCACGTTGCCGCCCCGGGGTGACGCCATGACGACCGGTGAAGCCTTTCGCGAAGCGCGCGACTTCCTGCTGCGCCATCGCACCGACTACGCCACCGCCGTCCGCGATTTTCGCTGGCCGCAGCTGGAGTACTTCAACTGGGCGCTCGATCATTTCGATCGGCTGGCAGCGGAGCAGCCCGGCCCTGCGCTGTGGCGGCTGGATGCCGAGGGTCGGGAGGAGCGTTACAGCTTCGCCGAACTGAGCCTGGCGTCCAATCGCACCGCCAACTTCCTGCGCGCCCAGGGCGTGCGCCGCGGCGAGCGCATCCTGGTGATGCTGGGCAACGAGGTGGCGCTCTGGGAGACGCTGCTGGGGGCCTTCAAGCTGGGTGCCGTGGTGGTGCCCGCCACTACCCTGCTGAGCGATGCCGATTTGCAGGATCGCGTGCAGCGTGGCCGCATCGCCCATCTGGTGGTGGGCAGCGCCCACACGGAGCGCTGCGCCAGTCTGGACCCTGCCCTCACCCGCATTTGCGTCGGCGCGCCGGTGGCCGGCTGGCAACCCTATGCACCGGCCGACTGCGCCAGCGACTTCCTCCCCGATGGACCGACCCGAGCCGAGGATCCGCTGCTGCTCTATTTCACCTCGGGGACCACCTCGCGGCCAAAGCTGGTGCTGCACAGCCACAGCAGCTATCCGGTCGGACATCTCTCCACGCTTTACTGGATCGGCCTGCAACCGGGCGACGTGCATCTGAACATTTCTTCCCCGGGCTGGGCCAAGCATGCCTGGAGTTGCGTGTTCGCGCCCTGGAACGCCGGTGCCTGCGTCTTCATTCATGACGTCCCGCGGTTCAAGGCCCAGGCGCTGCTGGAAGTGCTGGCGCGCTATCCGGTGACCAGCCTCTGCGCGCCGCCCACAGTGTGGCGCATGCTGATCCAGGAGGATCTGGCGGCCTATCGCGAGCGGCTGCAGCTGCGCGAGCTGGTCGGGGCCGGCGAGCCGCTCAATCCGGAAATCATCGACAGCCTGCAAGCCGCCTGGGGCCTGGCCTTGCGCGACGGCTTCGGCCAATCGGAAACCACGGCGCTGGTGGGCAATACGCCGGGCCAGCCACTCAAGCCGGGCTCCATGGGCCGGCCCCTACCGGGCTGCCACGTGGCGTTGCTGGACGCCGACGGCCAGCCGGGCGATGACGGCGAGGTGGCCTTGGCGCTGCAGCCAAGACCGGCTGGCCTGATGTTGGGCTACGAAGACAGCCCGGAGAAGACTGCCGAGGTGATGCGCGACGGCCATTACCGCACCGGCGATACCGCGGTGCGCGACGCCGACGGCTACATCACCTTCGTCGGGCGCGCCGATGACGTCTTCAAATCATCGGACTACCGCATCAGCCCCTTCGAACTGGAAAGCGCGCTGATCGAGCATCCCGCCGTGATGGAAGTGGCCGTGGTGCCCAGCCCCGATCCCTTGCGCCTCAATGTACCCAAGGCTTTCGTCATCCTCGCCGCGGGTCACCCGCCCTCGGCGCCCCTTGCCAAGGAGCTGCTCGACTTCGCCCGCGGTTGCCTGTCGCCCTACAAGCGGGTACGCCGCCTGCAGTTCGTCAGCGAACTGCCCAAGACGCTGTCCGGCAAGATCCGCCGCATCGAGTTGCGCCTGGGCGAGGTGCAGCGCCGCGGCCAGGAGACACCCGACGCCCACGACTATGCCGAAGAAGACTTCGCCGACCACCCCGCTTCCGCTCCCACTGCCCAGGAATCCCTGTCATGACCCAGATCGCTATCCGTAACGTGCCGCTGCTGATCGACGGCCAATTCGTCACCTCCACCAACAGCGAGAGCCGCGAGGTGATCAATCCGGCCACCCAGGAGGTATTGGCGCGGGTGCCCTTCGCCACCGCTGAAGAGGTGCAGCGCGCCGTCGCCAGTGCCAAGACGGCCTTCGCCAGCTGGCGCAAGACGCCCATCGGCGCGCGGGCGCGGATCTTTCTGCGCTATCAGCAACTGATTCGCGAACACATGACGGAGCTGGCCGCCCTACTGACGGCCGAGCAGGGCAAGACCCTGGCGGACGCCGAAGGCGATGTCTTCCGTGGCCTGGAGGTGGTGGAGCACGCGGCGGGCATCGGCAATCTGCAACTGGGCGAGCTGGCGAACAATGTCGCCAACGGGGTGGATACCTATACCCTGCTGCAACCTCTGGGCGTCTGCGCCGGCATCACGCCGTTCAACTTCCCGGCGATGATCCCGCTGTGGATGTTTCCCATGGCCATCGCCTGCGGCAATACCTTCGTGCTCAAGCCCTCGGAGCAGGATCCTTTGGTGACCATGCGTCTGGCCGAACTCGCGCTGGAAGCCGGGGTGCCGCCCGGGGTGCTCAATGTGGTGCACGGCGGCCCGGCGGTAGTGGATGCCCTATGCGATCACCCGGACATCAAGGCGCTGTCCTTCGTCGGTTCCACTCGCGTCGGCACCCATGTCTATCGCCGCGCCAGCGAGGCCGGCAAGCGCGTGCAGTGCATGATGGGCGCCAAGAACCATGCGGTGGTCATGCCCGATGCGCCGCGCGAACAGACCCTCGCCAACCTGGTGGGCGCCGCCTTCGGCGCGGCCGGCCAACGCTGCATGGCGGTCTCGGTGGTGGTGCTGGTAGGTGAAGCCAACAGCTGGGTGCCGGACCTGGTGGCCAAGGCCCGCAGCCTCAAGGTGGGCGCGGGCCACGAGACCGGTACCGACGTCGGCCCGCTGATCTCCTGCCAGGCGCTGGACCGGGTCAGTGGGCTGATCGAGCGCGGCGTGAGCGAAGGGGCGACGCTGGAGCTGGATGGGCGCAACGTCCAGGTCGACCGCTACGAAAAAGGCAATTTCGTCGGTCCCACCCTGTTCTCCGGCGTGACCCCGGAGATGACCCTGTACCGCGAAGAGCTGTTCGGCCCGGTGCTCTGCGTGATGCAGGCAGCGACCCTGGACGAGGCCATCGCCCTGATCAACGCCAATCCCAATGGCAACGGCGTCGCCCTCTTCACCCGTTCCGGCGCGGCGGCGCGGCGTTTCCAGGAGGACATCGACGTCGGCCAGGTGGGCATCAACGTGCCCATCCCGGTGCCGGTGCCGCTGTTCTCCTTCAGCGGTTCGCGCGCCTCCAAGCTCGGCGACCTCGGCCCCTACGGCAAGCAGGCGGTGCTGTTCTATACCCAGACCAAGACCATCACTACGCGCTGGCCCGACGAGCAGGATGTCAGCGGCGCCGTGAACACCACCATTACGCTCAAATAAGAGGGACGCCAGTATGCATCTGGGATTTCTGGGACTGGGCAACATGGGCGCGCCCATGGCCCGCAACCTGCTCAAGGCCAGCCATCGGCTGACCGTCTATGACGTCTCCGCCGCCGCCCTCGCGGCCCTGCAGGCCGAGGGTGCCGAGGTAGCCGCCTCCCCTGCCGCGGTGGCGGACGGGGGTGCCGATGTGATCATCACCATGCTGCCCGCGGCCGCTCATGTGAAGACGGTCTATCTGGGCGAGGACGGCCTGATCGCCCACGCCCGGCCGGGCACGCTGCTGATCGACTCCTCCACCATAGATCCGCTCAGCGCCCGCGCGGTGGCCACGGCCGCCGCCGAGCGCGGACTGGAGCTGCTGGATGCACCGGTCTCGGGTGGCACCGGTGGCGCCGCGGCCGGCACCCTCACCTTCATGGTCGGTGGCAGTGCGGCCGGCTTCCAGCGCGCCCAACCACTGCTGGCCGCCATGGGTCGCAACCTGGTGCACTGCGGTGCCAGCGGCAACGGCCAGGTGGCCAAGGTGGCCAACAACCTGCTGCTCGGCATCTCCATGATCGGGGTGGCCGAGGCCATGGCCCTGGGCACCCGCCTGGGCATGGATGCCAAGACCCTGGCCGGGGTGATAAATACCAGCAGCGGCCGTTGCTGGAGCTCGGAGGTGAATAATCCCTACCCGGACGTCCTGCCCCAGGCCCCCGCCTCGCGCGGCTATCAAGGCGGTTTTGCCGCCGACCTGATGCTCAAGGACCTGGGCCTGGCCACCGAGGCTGCCCGCGCCGTGCGCCAGCCGGTGATCCTCGGCGCCGTGGCGCAGCAGCTCTACCAGAGGTTCAGCCAGACCGGTGGCGGCGGATTGGATTTCTCGGCCATCATCCAGGACTACCTGGACGAGGACGGTGCATGAGCGACGCCAAGGTATTGCTGGAAAGACGCGGTGGGGTCGGCTACCTGACCCTCAATCGCCCGGCCGGGCTCAATGCCCTGGACCTGGAGATGGTGCGCAGCCTGCACGGCGCCCTGCGCGACTGGGAGCAAGACCCCAGCGTGCGGGTGGTGGTGCTGCGCGGCAACGGCCCCAAGGCCTTCTGCGCCGGCGGTGACGTCCGCGCGCTGTACGAGAGTTACCAGCGCGGCGACGACCTGCACCAGACCTTCTTCGCCGAGGAATACGCCCTGGACCTCGCCTTGCACCGCTATCCCAAGCCGGTGCTGGCGCTGGCCCACGGCCTGGTGCTGGGCGGCGGCATGGGCCTGGTGCAGGGGGCGCGGTTGCGGATCGTCAGCGAGCGTACGCGCATGGCCATGCCGGAGACCGCCATCGGCTACTTCCCCGATGTCGGCGCCAGTCACTTCCTGCCGCGCCTACCCGATCACCTGGGGTTCTACCTGGGGCTGACCGGGGTGCAGATCGGCCCGGCCGATGCCCTGGCTGCCGGCCTCGCCGATGCCTTCATTGCCGAAGACCTGAACGAGGCGCTGGAGCGACGTTTGGAAGAGGCCACCGCCCAGGGTCCGACCGACCTGGCCGCCCTGCTCCAGGAATTCGCCACGGCACCAGGCGAGGCCGCCCAACTGACCGAGCTGCGCCCGGCCATCGACCAGCACTTCGCTGCCGCCACGGTAGCCGAGCTGCGTGCCGGTCTCGAGCAGGAGGATCGTCCCGCCTATCGCGACTGGGCGCTGACAACCCTGGCCACCCTGGATGCCCGCTCGCCCTTGGCCGTGGCCACGGCACTGGAACTGCTGCGCCAGGGTAGCGGCCTGTCGTTGGAACAGTGCTTCGCCCTGGAAATGCATCTGGATCGCCGCTGGTTCGAGAAGGGCGAGATCGTCGAAGGGGTACGCGCCATGCTGGTGGACAAGGACCGCACGCCGCACTGGAACCCAGCCCGCTGGCAGGAGCTGGACCCGCGTCGCGTCGCGGCCTTTTTCACCGATTTTCGCCATGCCTGAGCGAAGCCGCCCAGGCGAGTCGTCGGCCACCAAAATCGGCCAACGGCTGAACTCCAAGTCTAGCCAGCCTCCGTGCTGGCTACGGCTATCCGGCGGAAGCTCCGATGACGCGCTCCTACCGCGATATCCGCACCCCCAGCTCGACGAAGGAGTCCTTGAAAGCCACGCCTGCCGGTCACCTGGAAACTGGATCGCGAAGAAATGTGAGGGCGTCCGGGATGCTTGCCGTGACCTGCCCAGCAAAAGCCAAAGATGACATCTCCACGTCATCGGGTCGGCGCCACACGGGTGCTACGCTCAGGCCTGGGGTCATCCGAAGCCCCGCCTCGCCAAGGACTACCGCTATGGCTTCCCTGCTCGCCTGCATCGATGGTTCCCCCCACGCCGAGAGCGTCTGCGATCACACCGCCTGGCTATCCCGGCGGCTGGACGCACCGGTCACCTTGCTGCATGTGCAGGAGTCGGCAGCTAGCGGAAAAAAGGTCGCCAACGGCGCTCCAGTCTTCGTCGAGGACGACGAAGGCGCCGGGATGGCCAAGGCGTTGCTGCTCAACGCCCGCCAGCGGCTGCTGCAACAGGGCCTGCCCCTGCCCCCGCAGATCCTGCGGCGGCCGGAGGGCCTGGTCGATACCCTGAAGACGCTGGAAGCGGACACCCGGCTGCTGGTGATCGGCAAGCGCGGCGAGCGCTCCGGCGATAGCGGCATCGGCAGCCAGCTGGAAGACGTGGTGCGCGCCGTGCACCGGCCGATCCTGGTGTGCTCCGGCCCCTTCAAGCAGCCGCGGCAATTCACCATCGCCTATGATGGCCGGGAAGCCACCCACCAAGGCGTGCTGGCCCTGGCCCGCAGTCCGCTGCTGGCGGGCATGAGCGGTACGCTGCTGCGCGTCGGCGAGGACGATCCCACCCAGCGCAAGCGCCTGGAAGACCTGGCCCTGCTGTTGCGCAGCGCCGGTTGCCGGGTGGATACCACGGTCGCCCATGGCGACGTGGAGCGCATCGTCCCCCGCCATCTCGACGAACGCCGAGCCGACCTGCTGATCATGGGCGCCTACAGCCACTCCTCGGTCTGGCGCTTCCTGCGCGGCAGTCGGACCACCCAGTTGCTGCACAAGACCGAAGTGCCGCTGCTATTGTTGCGCTAGCCCGCAGCCCATCCCTACCAGACACGCTTCGTCGGCGATTCGTCGATGGCGCTCAAGCCGATCCGAAAGACGCCGAAGCAGCATATATAGAGCCTGGTCCTCCGCCGGGCTCCCCGGCGCGTCGGTAGGCCCCATGAGCACCCATGTCATCCATTTCACCGCTCCCATCAATTCCAACAGCTGCGGCCAGCTGATCGCCCAGTGTTCCCAGGCGGTCCAGCAGGACGCCTCGCGCATCCTGCTCAAGATCGCCACCATGGGTGGCGATTGCAGCTATGGCTTCACCATGTACAACTTCCTGCTGTCCCTGCCGCTGCCGGTGCACACCCACAACCTGGGCACCGTCGAATCCATGGGCAACATTCTCTTCCTGGCCGGCCAGCACCGTACGGCGAGTCGCCACAGCAAGTTCCTCTATCATTCCTTCTACTGGAACCTGAACAACTCGGTCGACCATGCCCGTATGGCGGAATACGCCATGTGCCTGGACTATGACCTGGATCTCTATGCCCGCATCGTCGCCGAGCGCACCGCTGGCGCCGCCGAGGCGCTGGACATCCATAGCTGCCTGAAGGCCAACGCCCGCCTGCTGAGCCCGGAAGCGGCCCTGACGACCGGGGTGATCCACGCCATGGACGAGTGCCTGGTGCAGCCGGGCGAGACTGTCAGCTTCATCCACCTCTAAACGAAAAAACCCGGTGGCCATGAGCCACCGGGTCGTCCCGTTCCAGCACCAGCCGCGATCAGCGGCTGAAGGACACCAGGGTGTTGGGGTAGCCGACGCTGGCATCCAGGCGGCTGGCGTCGAGGAATACCCCCAGGTTTTTCGCACCGTCCTGCACGTAGCTGATCTTGGCGACCTGGCCGTTGGCGAGGCGGACCGAGCCGCCCAGCTTGAAGGCCGAACGATTGGCATCGGTGGCGGGGATCGAGATGGCCGCCGCACGGCGGTAGACACCCCGATTCCAATCGGCATTGGTGAAGTCGTTGATGGCACTGCTCACGCTGGCGGCGCTGCTCACCCCGGTGGGCGATACGGTGACGGTCTTGGGATAGCCCATGGCGTTACCGTTCAAGGCTGCCCCCTCGGTGAAGACGCCGAGACTGTTGCCTGCCTGCACGTAGGAAATCCGTCGTACCTGGCCGTCCGCGGTAGTCAGGTAGGCACCGGCCTTGAAGGCGGCGCGATTCACGGCGGTTCCGGGTACCGACACGGCGGCCTTGTTGCGGTAGACGCCCTTGAGCCAGTCCGAGTTGGTGAAGTCGTTGAGCACCGAGGTCACGGTCCCGGCAGTCGCGCCGCCGGTGGCCGGTACCTCTACCCCGGCATTGCTGCCGCTGCTGCCGGTATTGCTGGAGCTGCCACCGTTGCTGCTGCCGGTGTTGCCCACGGCCCCGGCATTACCACCGGTGGAGCCACTGCTGCCGGTGCCACTGTTACCGGTCGACGGCGTGGTGCTGCCGCTGGCGATCGGGCCGATGGCGGTGCAGCTGCTGTCATCCAGGTACTTGCGCAGGGTCGGCCACTGCGGACGCTCCTGGCCATTGATCGGCTCCACCGACATGAAGTAGCTGCCCCAGCCCGGACCCGCCGCCCAGTAGGACGCCGGAATGCAGTTCTGCTTGAGATAGGCCAGCATGTTGTCCATCAGCAGGTTCCAGCGCGGATTGTTGTCCGGCACGCCGAATTCGCCGATGTAGCCGCGCTTGCCGTTCTTCTTCAGCCAGTCGACGAAGGGCTTGACCCGGGTCACGCCGTAGTTGGCGTCGAGCTTGTTGACGTCGGTCTTGTCGTAGCTGCCGCCGGCGTTCTCGTCGAAGTAGGAATGCGCCGAGAAGATGATGTTGTTCGCCGGATCCTTGAGGTTCAGCAGGGAGTCGTTGAATTCGGCCCAGCGGGTCGCGCTCGACCAGCCGTTGCCTTCGACGATGACCGGACGAACGCTGTCCACCGCGCGAACGCCATTGATGCCGTACTGGGCCGCGGTGGGCCAATAGGCCATGGCATCGTGGGGCTCGTTCATGATGTCGTAGGCGTACAGCGACGACTGACCGCTCCACTGCCGCGCGATGTGGGTCATGATCTCCTGATAGCGGGCATAGGGGACGCCGCTGGTGCCGATCACCTGGCCGCGATAGCGCGCATAGTTGTGCAGGTCGAGGATGATCTTGATGCCATGCTTCTGCGCGTAGCCGAAGGTCTGGTTCACCAGGGCCACGTAGGCGCTGTCCAGCGGGCCGCCGAGCGTGGGTTGCAGGCGCTCCCAGATGATGGGGAAACGGATCAGCTTGACGCCCCGGGCGCTCCACTGCTGGAAGTAGGCTTCCACCGGGAAGATGTAGTTGGTGCCGTTGATGCCGGGCAGCACCTGGGGTGCGAAGCCCGCGCCGGAGAGATTCAGACCCACCAGACTGACGGGTTCGGCCTGGGCGGCCCCTGCGGACAGGGCGAGAACGGCGGCGACTGCAGCGAGCGGACGACGGAGGGCGGCGAGGGAGAGACGGTTCGGAGTCATGGACAGGTACTGCTTTGGGAGGCGTGGCGTCGATATCCTTTGTGTACGAGCAAAGCCTGGGTTTAGGTAAGGCCACGAGGACGTGACAAAAAACGCGCTGCGTCCTGCAGTGACCTTTGCAATACAAGTCATATGCCAGCTGTCTTATTAGTCAGGCTTAATTCCCAACGCCTCACGTGCAGGCGGCTCCCAAAGCACCAGGCTAGAGGCGTTGCGGGAAACGTAACCAAATGTGCGTGACATGGAGTCGCAGGGGTGGAAAGCTACGGATGGCAAAAGAATTAATGCCTTGAGACGAAAATCTGACGCCAGTGATCAGCATCCTCTGGCGCGGGGAATTTTCTGTTGCCACCGTTTTCCAAGGCACAGCAACGTCTTGTATATAAGGTCCAGTCATGCGCGCAGAACAGCCGGAAACCCCTGTCTTCCGACCCACCCTCCTGGTGGTGGACGACGAGCCACTGGTCGCGGATTTCGTCCGCGAGATCCTCGAACCGGAAGGCTTCAACATCATCGCCGCTGACTCCGCCGACACCGCCTTGCCGCTGTTGGAAAAGGAAGAGGCCAATATCGACATCCTGCTGACGGACATCCGTATGCCGGGGTCCATGGATGGCGCTCAACTGGCGAATACGGTGTGTCAACGCTGGCCGGATATGCCCATTATCGTCATGTCTGGCTACGAGACCCCCTCGACGGCGAGCATCAAGTGCAAGGTCCGTTTCCTGCCCAAGCCCTGGTCGATTGGTCAGTTGATCGATACCGTCAACGGCGTGGCCTATTCGGTGACGCCAAGCGCCTGACGGGCGAGGAACTCGGGTAATGTGACTGATGTCACATTGCCACCTTATTCGCCGCGTCTATCCTCATGCTTGCCCTTACCCATCAACTCGAATCCCGCCTACAGAACGTCAGCTATTTATTCGGCCCCCTGACGCCTGATGGCGCCTTGCCCATTCAATTCGGCGACCGCTCAGGCGGGCCGCGCCTCACCCTCATGTTGGACAGCGGCCGCCTGCGCGATGCCGGCTATTGCGAGAGCCAGGTGGCTCAGATCCGCCAGTTGCTGAAGCGCTAGTGTGGTGTTTCAGAAGTTCGCGCAAGAATTGGCGAGTGATTTTTTGACCTGGGCTAGGCGCCGCGACGAGTCATAGCAGGGCTATGGCGAGGAGTGGCAACAACGCCCAGGCCGAAAAAGCGCCGCCAAAATTGTGCAGGTAATTTCTGAAACACCACACTAGCAGCTTACTTTGCTACAGCGGCGGTGCCGGCCTGAGCAGTACGGCCTTCAGCGAAAATGCCGAGGTCACGCTGGCCACCCCCGGAATGCAGGTCAGGGTTTCCGCCAGGAAATGCTGATAAGCCGTCAGATCCTGTACCACCACCCGCAATACGTAGTCCGCATCCCCGGTCATCTGGAAACAGCTCATCACCTGGGGCGCCTTGACGATCTCACGCTCGAAGGCCTGCAGGTAGTCGGTGGACTGCTTCTCCAATCGCACCGAGACGAAGACACTGACGCTGCCGGCCAGGCGCGTCTCGTCGAGTTGGGCGTGATAGCCCTGGATGTATTTCTCGTCTTCCAGCCGCTTGACCCGCCGCAGCGTGGGGGTCAACGACAGCCCGATCTTCTGGGCCAGATCGCGCCAGCTGAGGCGGCCGTCGGCAGACAGGGCGTTGAGGATGCGCAGGTCGATACGGTCCAGACCAGCCATGGTGCAAAACCTCTAATGTTGTTCTTGTAGGAGGTTCAATAACACCAAAGGCTAGCCTTGCCCACCCCGAAATTGCGGCAAAACGGCTAGCGATGCCGGCCTATACTCAAGTCACCCATAACAAGAATGCCGAGGCCTCCACCATGTGGCACCCTGCATCGCACTCGGACGGCCAACCCGTCCCGCGACCCGTCCGTACCCCCAATTTTCCGGAGGTGCGGTCATGAGCGACTACCCTCCCCTGCAGTTGCACGTCCCCGAGCCCAGTGGCCGTCCAGGACGCCCCACCGACTTCAGCTACCTGCAACTCTGCCCAGCCGGCCGCGCCGAGAAGCCGCCGGTGGACGTGGCGCCAGTGGATACCCGCGAGCTGGCTACCCAGTTGATCCGCATCCTCGACGACGACGGCAAGGCTGTCGGCCCCTGGGCCACGGAAGAAGCGCCCGAGCTGCTGCTGCGTGGACTGCGCGCCATGCTCAAGACGCGGCTGTTCGATGCGCGGATGCTCAAGGCGCAGCGACAGAAGAAACTCTCCTTCTATATGCAGTGCCTGGGCGAGGAAGCCATCGCCGTCGGCCAGACCCTGGCCCTGCGCCCGGACGACATGCATTTCCCCACCTATCGCCAGCAGGGCATCCTCATCGCCCGCGAGGCGCCGCTGGAGGAAATGATCTGCCAGCTGCTGTCCAACGCCCGCGATCCGCTCAAGGGCCGCCAGCTGCCGGTGATGTATTCCTACCGCGACCTCGGCTTCTTCTCCATCTCCGGCAACCTGGGCACCCAGTACATCCAGGCGGTGGGCTGGGCCATGGCTTCGGCGATCAAGGGCGATACGCGCATCGCCGCTGGCTGGATCGGTGACGGCGCCACCGCCGAAGGCGACTTCCACGCCGCCCTCACCTTCGCCCACGTCTACCGGGCGCCGGTGATCCTCAATATCGTCAACAACCAGTGGGCCATCTCCACCTTCCAGGCCATCGCCGGGGGTGAAGGCATCACCCTGGCCACCCGCGGCCTCGGCTATGGCATCGCCGCGCTGCGGGTGGATGGCAACGACTTCCTCGCCGTACTGGCCGCGTCGCGCTGGGCCGCCGAACGCGCCCGGCGCAATCTGGGACCGACCCTGATCGAGTGGGTGACCTATCGCGCCGGCCCCCACTCCACCTCGGACGATCCGTCCAAGTACCGTCCCGCCGACGACTGGACGCACTTCCCCCTGGGCGACCCCATCGACCGGCTCAAGGCGCACCTGATCGGCCGGGGTCTCTGGTCGGACGAACAGCACCAGGCGCTGACCGCCGAGCTGGAAGCCGAGGTAGCCGCTGCCCAGAAGGCTGCCGAGGCCCATGGCACCTTCGCCAGCGAGCTCGCACCCAGCGCCGCCGACATGTTCGAGGAGGTCTACCAGGTCCTGCCGCCGCACCTGCGTCGCCAACGCCAACAGCTCGGGAAGTGATGCCATGACCGTACAACAGGAAACCGACCTGCCGACCCAGGCCGGCAGCCGCAGCACCCTGACCATGATCCAGGCCATCCGCTCGGGGCTGGACGTGATGCTCGAACGCGACAGCAACGTGGTGGTGTTCGGCGAAGACGTCGGCTACTTCGGCGGCGTCTTTCGCTGCACCGAGGGCCTGCAGGCCAAGTATGGCGCCGCGCGGGTGTTCGATGCGCCCATCTCGGAAAACGGCATCGCCGGCGCCGCGGTGGGCATGGGCGCCTATGGATTGCGGCCGGTGGCGGAGATCCAGTTCGCCGACTACGTCTATCCGGCCATCGACCAGATCGTCTCCGAAGCGGCACGCCTGCGCTATCGCTCGGTGGGCCAATTCACCGCACCGCTGGTGTTCCGCATGCCCTGCGGCGGCGGCATCTACGGCGGCCAGACCCACAGCCAGAGCCCCGAGGCCATGTTCACCCAGGTCTGCGGCCTGCGCACCGTGATGCCGTCCAACCCCTACGACGCCAAGGGCCTGCTGATCGCCGCCATCGAAAGCGACGACCCGGTGATCTTTCTCGAACCCAAGCGCCTCTACAACGGCCCCTTCGACGGCCACCACGACCGCCCGGTGACGCCCTGGTCGGGGCATCCCGCCAGCGCCGTACCGGACGGCTACTACCGGGTCGAGCTGGAGCGCGCCGCCGTGGTGCGCCCGGGCAAGCAGGTCACGGTGCTGACCTATGGCACCACTGTCTGGGTGGCCCTGGCAGCGGCCGCCGAGACCGGCATCGACGCCGAGGTGATCGACATCCGCAGTCTCTGGCCGCTGGACCTGCAGACCCTCACCGACTCGGTGAACAAGACCGGCCGCTGCGTGGTGGTCCACGAAGCCACCCGCACCTGTGGCTATGGCGCCGAGCTGGTGTCCCTGATGCAGGAGCACTGTTTCCATCGCCTGGAGGCACCCATAGAACGGGTTACCGGTTGGGACACGCCCTATCCCCATGCCCAGGAGTGGGACTACTTCCCCGGTCCGGCGCGGGTCGGCGCCGCGCTCAAGCGCGCGATGGAGGTCTGAGATGGGTACCCATGTCATCAAGATGCCGGACATCGGTGAAGGCATCGCCGAGGTGGAACTGGTCAAGTGGTACGTGGCGGTGGGCGACGAGGTCAGCGAAGACCAGACCCTCGCCGATGTCATGACCGACAAGGCCATGGTGGAGATTCCCTCGCCGGTGGTGGGCCGGGTGCTCGCCCTCGGCGGCGAGCCCGGCCAGGTGCTGGCGGTCGGCGCCGAGTTGATCCGCCTGGAAGTGGCCGGCGACGGCAACCAGCGTGAGGCCAGTCGCCCTGCACCCGCGGAGTCAACTCCCGCACCGGCACCCAAGGCGGAAGCGCCCAAGCCTGAGCCGATACCGTCCGCCGTCCCGTCGCACCCCGCGCCCGCAGCCCAGCGCGACGACGACCGACCGGCTTCCCGCCCGGCCCCCGGCAGCCCGCCGCTGGCCTCCCCGGCGGTGCGCCAGCACGCCTGGGACCTGGGTATCGAGTTGCGATTCGTCACCGGCAGCGGCCAGGGCGGCCGTATCCTGCATGGCGATCTGGACGCCTATGTGCAGCAGCGCGACGCCGGCCTGCCGCCGGCCACCGGCGGCAATGGGCTGGCCAAACGCACTGGCGAGGAACGCATTCCGCTGATCGGCTTGAGGCGCAAGATCGCCGAGAAGATGCAGACGGCCAAGCGCCATATACCCCACTTCACCTATGTGGAAGAGCTGGATGTCACCGAACTGGAAGCCTTGAGAGCCAGCCTCAACCAGCGCTGGCAGGGGCGTCGTGCCCATCTCACCCTGCTGCCCTTCCTGGCGCGGGCTTTGGTGGTAGCGGTGCGGGATTTCCCGCAGATGAATGCGCGCTTCGACGAGGAAAGCAGCACGGTGACGCGCTATGGCGCGGTGCACCTGGGCATCGCCACCCAGGGCGACCAGGGCCTGGCGGTGCCGGTGGTCCGCCACGCCGAGGCGCTGGATCTCTGGGGCTGTGCCCAGGAGGTGGCGCGCCTTGCCACCGCGGTGCGCGGCGGCAAGGCCAGTCGTGATGAACTGGGCGGTTCCACCCTGACCATCAGCAGCCTCGGTCCGCTGGGCGGCATCGCTTCCACGCCCATCATCAACCATCCCGAGGTGGCCATCATCGGCGTCAACCGCATCGTCGAGCGCCCGGCCTTCCGTAATGGGCTAGTGGTGCCGCGCAAGCTGATGAATCTCTCCGCCTCCTTCGACCACCGGCTGATCGATGGGCAGGACGCCGCCAGTTTCATCCAGGCCGTGCGCCAGCTGCTCGAACAACCCGCCACCCTCTTCCTGGAGTAGCCATGGACACCCGACTCCTCATCATCGGCGGCGGCCCCGGCGGTTACGTCGCCGCCCTGCGCGCCGCCCAGCTGGGCATCACCACCACCCTGGTGGAGGGTGCCGCCCTGGGCGGTACCTGCCTCAACGTGGGCTGCATTCCTTCCAAGGCCATGATCCATGTCGCCGAGGAATACCATCGCGCCTGCGGGCGTGCCGACCAGGGCAGCCTGGGCATCCGCCACGGCCGCCCGGAGCTGGACCTCGGCCAGGCCGTGGCCTGGAAGAACGGTATCGTCAATCGCCTCACCACCGGTGTCGCCGGCCTGCTGAAGAAGCAGGGAGTGACGGTGATCGAGGGCTGGGCCGAGATCCTCGACGGCAAGACCGTCGAGGTGCAGCGTACGGGAGGCGAGCGGCTGCGTATCCGCACCGAGCACCTGCTGCTGGCCATGGGCTCCACCTCGGTGGAACTGCCCAACCTGCCCTTCGGCGGCACTGTGATCTCGGCCACCGAAGCACTATCGCCCACGGAGATCCCAGAGCATCTGGTGGTGGTGGGCGCCGGCTATATCGGCCTGGAGTTGGGCATCGCTTATCGCAAGCTGGGTTCCAAGGTCGCCGTGGTCGAGGCCCAGTCGCGGCTGCTGCCAGGCTACGACGCCGAACTCACCGCGCCACTGCGCCAGCACCTGGAACGACTGGGCATCGAATTGCACCTGAATTGCCGGGTCGCCGGCTTGACGGAGGATGGCGCCGGACTGCGGATGACCATGGGCGATGGCCAGGAGCAGGTGCTGCCCGCCCAACGCATCCTGGTGGCTGCCGGGCGCCGCCCTCGTACCGAGGGCCTGGAACGGCTGCCGCTGGACTATGACGGCCGCTACATCCGCGTCGACGATGGCTGCCGTACCAGCATGACCGACGTCTGGGCCATTGGCGACCTCACCGGCGAACCCCTGCTGGCCCATCGCGCCATGGCCCAGGGCGAGGTGGTGGCAGAGCTGATCGCCGGCAAGCGGCGGCACTTCGCTCCGGTGGCCATTCCGGCGGTTTGCTACACCGATCCGGAAATCGTGGTGGTCGGCCTCACACCCGAGCAGGCCAAGGCCCAGGGGCTGGAGATCAAGGTCGCCAGTTTTCCCTTCGCCGCCAACGGCCGTGCCCTGACCCTGGAAGCGCCGGAAGGCTTCGTGCGGGTGGTGGCCCGCGCCGATGACCATCGCATCCTCGGTTGGCAGGCCACCGGGCAGCAGGTGGCGGAATTGGCCACGGCCTTTGTCCATAGTCTGGAGATGGGCATGCAGCTGGAAGACGTGGCGGCCACCCTGCATCCACACCCCACCCTGGGTGAGGCGGTGCAGGAGGCGGCGCTGAAAGCCTTGGGCCGAGCGCTGCATCTGTGACGGCGCCTGCCTGGCTTGGCCTCGACGAGGCCCGAGCCAGGCGCCACTCAGCCAGTGGTTTTTCGTTGGCCAGGTGACTGATGCCCCGTTACAGCTGCGCGGCTATCGCGGCCCTATCTATCACTGACCGCACCTCGCGGATGCGTCCCTCGGCAAAGCGATAGAACACATGCTCACTGAAGCGCACCCGACGGCCGTTCACCGGCAAACCGAACAGCTCCCCGTGCGGGGTGCAGTCGAAATCCAGCTGCGCCGCCAGCCAAGGCGGCTCCACTACCAGCAGCCGCGCGCTGAACTGCAGATCAGGGATGGCGGCGTGATCGCCTTCGAGCATGGCCCGGTAGCCAGCCAGGCCGAGGGGACGACCGTTATGCTCGACCGCCTCGTCGACATAAAGCGCCAGCTCCGCCCAGGCATGGCGGTTGAGACAATCGAGATAGGCCCGGTAATGGCTGCCGAGTTCGGCAGGGGTAAGAGGCATGGCGAGGTCTCCGTTGGCAGTGACTGCTAAGGTGACCTCGTCCAGCCGCCAAGGCTCCCTCAACCCAGGCGATTCTTCACCAGCCGTCCGCCCTGGAGGATGACGTCCAGTCGCTCGCCCTGCCCTACCAGGCAGCCGATGTCGGCCAGCGGATCGCCATCCACCACCAGCAGATCCGCCAGGGCGCCGCTCGCGATGCAGCCCAGTTCGCCCTCGCGTTGCAGGATGCGCGCCGCCACGCTGGTGGCGCTGCGCAGGGCCTCCAGATTACCCAGCACCTCGGCGCGGATGCGCAGTTCCTGGGTCTGGTACTCGTGCATCTCGCCCAGCAGATCGGAGCCATAGCCCATGGGGACGCCCGCCTCGGCAAAGTATTCGAGGGCGCGGCGACCGGCCAGGCGGACGTCCTCGATCTTGGCCACGGAGTCCGCCGGCAGGCCATAGCGGGCACCGTGCTCGGCGAGCATCTCGTAGGTCACCTGGGTCGGCACCGCGAAGGCCCCCCGTTCGTGCATCAGTTGCGCCGTTTCCCGGTCCACCAGGTTACCGTGCTCGATGGTGCGCACCCCGCATTCCACCGCGCGGCGGATGGCCCGGGCGGTATAGGCATGGGCCATCACATAGGTATTGGCCGCCTCGGCTTCCTCGACGATGGCGCGGATCTCGGCCTCGCTGTACTGGGTATTGGCGATGGGATCGGTCGGCGAGGACACCCCGCCGGAAGCCATGATCTTGATCTGGGTGGCACCCTGCTGCAGCTCTTCGCGCACGGCCTTGCGCACGTTGTCCACGCCATCCACCACCCGGGCGATGGCACCAGCGCGGAAGCAGCAACTGCAGGGCTCGTTAAGCAGCAATTCGCCGCGGGCGCGCATGTCGCCATGGCCGCCAGTCTGCGACAACGCCTTGCCGGAGGCGAAGATGCGCGGTCCCGGCACCAGCCCGAGGGCGATGGAGCGCGCCAGCGCCCAATCCGCCCCGCCGGCATCCCGTACGGTGGTGAAGCCGCGGGCAAGCATGCCTTCGAGGATGGGCAGTGCGCGATACATGATGATGGCATTGGGCTGCAGGGCGTTGAAGCCCAGGTTGGCGCTGGAGGCCAGCACATGCACATGGCAGTCGATCAGCCCCGGCATCAGGGTGCGACCGCCCAGATCGATGACGGTCACGCCTTCCGGCGAGAGGGCGCTCTGGTCGCGCACGGCGGTGATGCGATCCCCTTCCACCAGGACTTCTTTACCGGTGATCAGGGTGCCGTTTTCGAGGTCGAGCAGCTTGCCGTTGCGCAGCAGCAGGGAGGTACTGTTAGTCATGCGGAGGCTTCCGATTGATGGCCGCTGGATGCGTCGCGGAACAGCGCGGCGCCCCCGGCACTGATGGCCGCGGCGAACATGATGTAGAAGGCCGGCGCCAGATGGCTGCCGGTGGCGGCGATCAGCCAGGTCACGGTGAAGGTGGCGAAGCCGCCGAACAGGGTCACCGCGAAGTTGTAGGCCACCGATAGTCCGGTGGAGAGCACCCGCGTCGGCAACAATTCGCCGAAGGCCGCCAGCAGCCCGCCGAGATAGCCGGAGATCAACAGCCCCAACACCAGCTGGAATACCAGCAGTGACGCCAGGCCCGGCCAGCGATTGAGCATCCAGAACAGCGGCCAGGCGACGCAGAAGATGGCGAGGGCTGAACCCAGCAGCCAGCGGCGCTTGCCGTAGCGATCCGCCAGACGGCCCACCAGCGGCGTGGCGACCAGCAGCACCAGGCCACCGAGCACGCCGGCGCTGAAGCCCAGGCCACTGGGCAGGCCCAGCACCCGGGTGGAATAGGACGGCAGGTAGAACAGCACGGCGTAGGTGCACACCGTCCACAGCACGATCATGGAAAAGCTGATCGCCGTCTGGCGCGGATAGATACGCAGGACCTCGCGCAGCGGCGACTGGGCGCGCTCGACGGTGGCATAGGCCGGGGTCTCGTCGATGCGGCTACGGATGTAGAAACCGATGGGGCCGATCAGGGAGCCGAACAGGAACGGCAGGCGCCAGCCCCAGCTCTCCAATTGCTCCGGGGTCAGCAGTGCCGAGAGCAACGCGCCGAAGCCCGCGCCCAGGGCCACCGCCACCCCGATGCTGGCCTGGATCCAGCTCGAGTAGTAGGCCTTTTGCCCGGCGGGCGCGTGCTCGGTGAGAAAGGCGGTGGCACTGCCCATTTCACCGCCGGCGGAAAACCCCTGCAGCAAGCGGGCGAAGACGATCAGCGCCGGTGCGAACAGGCCCCACTGGGCGTAGCCAGGGGTCACGGCGATGATCAGGGTGCCGGCGGCCATCAGCAGGATGGTCAGCGACAGCGCGGCCTTGCGACCCCGGCGGTCGGAGTAGATACCGAGCAGGATGCCCCCTACCGGACGCATGAAGAAACCAACGCCGAAGGTGGCCAGCGCCAAGAGATAGGAGGTGAGTTCGCTGGCGCTCGGAAAGAACACCTTGGCGATGATGACGGAAAAGAAGCTGTAGACGGTGAAATCGAACCACTCCAGACCGTTGCCGATCACGGTGGCGACGACCGCCTTGTTGGCCTGGCGGCGCTGGACGAGGGACGGTTGCCCCGGGAAAGTCGTGCTGCTCTGCATTGTTGGCTCCTGAATGCTGCTGGCGCAGGAAGCCCAGGCCTCCTACTACGGCGACGGCAGTTTCAATGGGGAAACAGGACGAGGATCTCTGCCCTCTGCTGCCGAGCTTAAGAGGCCACCACGAGCGGTGAAAACGCTGATTGCAGGGGTTTGCATGCGCCTGGCGCATGCAAAAGGCGCTAGCGCGGCGCCGCCAGGCTTTCGTTCAGCCAGGCTTCGAAGCGACGTGCCGCCAGGCCTGGCAGACGATCGCCGGGCCACAGCAGGTAGTAGCCGCCCTGCCCCTGCACATAGTCCGCGCAGGCCGGCACCAGGGTGCCCGCGCGCAGATGACCGTCGATCATGGGTCGCCAGCCCAGCACCACGCCATGGCCGGCCACGGCCAGGTCGACCAGGATGGGATACTGGCTCACCGTCAACCGCTGGCGAATCCGAGTTGCGGGGTGGCCGAGGCGGGAAAACCATTCCTCCCAGGACAGCCAACGGCGCTGCCCGTCCTCGATCATCAGCAGGCGCTGGTCGAGCAATGCCGCAGGAGGCAGTTGGCGGCCCCCCAGGTAGTCCGGCGCGCAGTAGGCACCGACCCACTCGGGAAACAGCTGGCGTCCGGCCAGCCCCGGCGGCGGCAGTTCACGCAGGAAGTAGAGCGCCAGATCGAATTCCGGCTTGAGCAGGGTATCGAGGTTATCGAGCACCCGCAGGCGCACGTCGATGGAGGGGAAGGCCTTGATGAACTCGCCGATCAGCGGCCCCAGCCAGAGCGCCGCGACCCCCGACGAGCAAGCCAGCACCAGTTGCTGCTCGCCGCTGTGGTCCATGACCTCGGCGGTGGTTTCCGCGA
The DNA here is from genome assembly GCF_006384975.1 of Pseudomonas oryzihabitans. Classification (NCBI taxonomy): domain Bacteria; kingdom Pseudomonadati; phylum Pseudomonadota; class Gammaproteobacteria; order Pseudomonadales; family Pseudomonadaceae; genus Pseudomonas; species Pseudomonas oryzihabitans. The sequence continues at coordinate 489,605 of NZ_CP021645.1, read as the reverse complement.
GCCCCGCCAGCAACTGCTGGACCCGCTCGGCGTAGCGCTGCCCGGACACCGTCAGGTGCAGACGCTTGTGTTCCCGGCGGAACAGCGCGCGGCCGAGAAAGGCCTCCAACTGCGCCACCTGGCGGCTGATGGCGCTTTGCGTGAGATTGAGCTCCAGCGCGGCGCGGGTGAAGCTGCCGAGCCGCACCGTCGCCTCGAAGGCGATCAGGTTGGTTAGAGGTGGTAAGGGATCGATACGCATCCGTGGTCTTCGAGGCGCTGGGCTGGAAGGGCCAGTCTAGTGTGGTGTTTCAGAAGTTCGCGCAAGAATTAGCGAGTGATTTTTTGACCTGGGCTAGGCGCCGCGACGAGTCATAGCAGGGCTATGGCGAGGAGTGGCAACAACGCCTAGACGGTCCGCCGCTGCGGCCAAAAAAGCGCCGCTAAAATTGTGCAGGTAACTTCTGAAACACCACACTAGCGTCTCTGGCAAGCGGATTGCGGCCTCAGCGGTGCTCGAACTTGGCCGGACGCTTCTCGACGAAGGCGGCCATGCCCTCCTTCTGGTCAGCGCTGGCGAACAGCGAGTGGAACACCCGGCGCTCGAAGCGGATACCCTCGGCCAGGCTGGTCTCGAAGGCGCGGTTGACGCTTTCCTTGAGCAGCAGGGTCGCCGGCAGGGAACGGCTGGCGATGCCGCGAGCGGTCTCCAGGGTACGCTCCAGCAGCTCGGCCGCGGGAAACACCTGGGCGACCAGGCCGGCGCGCTCGGCCTCGGCGGCGTCCAGCTGCCGACCGGTGAGGCACAGCTCCATGGCCTTGGCCTTGCCCAGGGCGCGGGTCAGGCGCTGGGTACCGCCGATGCCGGGGATGACGCCGAGGGTGATCTCCGGCAGGCCGAAGCGCGCCGTGTCCGCGGCGTAGATGAAATCGCACAGCAGCGCCAATTCGCAGCCGCCGCCCAGGGCGTAGCCCGCCACCGCGGCGATCAACGGCTTGCGCCGCTCGGCGAGGCGGTCGGCGACGCGGAAGTAGTCGTCCAGGTAGATCTGCGGATAGCCCTGCCCGGCCATCTCCTTGATGTCGGCGCCGGCGGCGAAGGCCTTGGCCGACCCGGTGAGCACCATGCAACCCACCGCGGGATCGGCGTCCAGGCGCGCCAGTAGGTTATCCAGGTCGCTTAGCAGCTGGGCGTTGAGGGCATTGAGCGCCTTGGGCCGGTTGAGGGTGACGAGGGCGACGCGATCCTGGATGTCCAGCAGCAGGGTCGATTCGGCAGCGGCTTCGCTCATGGTCTTGTCCTTCTAATCGTTGAGTTCCAGCGCCAAGGCGGTGGCTTCGCCGCCGCCGATGCAGATGGCTGCCACGCCCCTACGCAGCTCGCGCTGCCGCAGGGCATGGATCAGGGTCACCAGGATGCGCGCACCGGAGGCGCCGATGGGATGGCCGAGGGCGCAGGCCCCACCGTGCACGTTCAGGCGCTGCGGGTCCAGCCCCAGGGCGTCCTGGGCGGCCAGGGCCACCACGGCGAAGGCCTCGTTGATCTCGAACAGGTCGACATCCGCCAGTTGCCAGTCGACGCGGTCCAGCAGGCTGCGGATGGCGCCTATGGGCGCGGTGGGGAAGTCGCCCGGTGCGCCGGCATGGGCGGCGTGGCCACGAATGGTCGCCAGAGGGGTCAGGCCCTCACGCGCCGCCGTGCTGGCGCGCATCAGCAGCAGTGCCGCGGCGCCATCGGAAATGGAGCTGGCGTTGGCCGCCGTCACGCTGCCGCCTTCGCGAAAGGCCGGCTTGAGGGTAGGAATGCGGGCGGGATCGGCGCGCCGGGGTTGCTCGTCGCTGTCGACGCGCTGGGTGTCCTTGCGCCCCACTACCTCGACCGGGACGATCTCGGCGGCGAAGGCACCACTGGCCTGGGCTTGGCGCGCCCGCTCCAGGGAACTGAGCGCATAGGCATCCTGGCGCTCGCGACCTATCCCCAGACGCGCCGCGCAATCCTCGGCGAAGGTACCCATCAGCCGGCCGGGCTCATAGGCATCCTCCAGCCCGTCGAGGAACATACTGTCGATCAGGGCGCCATGGCCGAGGCGATAGCCACTGCGCGCCTTCTCCAATAGATAGGGTGCCCGGCTCATGCTCTCCATGCCCCCGGCCAGCACCACCTCGGCGCTGTCGGCGCGCAACAGGTCATGGCCGAAGATGACCGCCTGCATACCCGAGCCGCACATCTTGTTCAGGGTGGTGCAACGGGTGCTCTGGGCCAGGCCAGCCCCCAAGGCGGCCTGGCGCGCCGGGGCCTGGCCGAGACCGGCGGGCAAGACGCAGCCGAGCAACACCTCGTCGACCCGCTCCGGCGACCAGCTACCCCGCTCCAGCACCGCGCGAACCACGGCGCTGCCCAGTTGCGGCGCCGCGAGCGCAGCCAGTTCGCCCCCCAGCGCCCCCATGGGCGTGCGGGCAGCGGCGACGATGACGACCGGATCTTTCATGGCGGATCTCCTAGCGGGGGGCCATGCGCAGGGCGCCGTCGAGACGGATTACCTCGCCGTTGAGCATGGGGTTCTCGATGATGTGGCGGACCAGGGCGGCGAATTCCTCGCCCCGCCCAAGCCGTGGTGGGAAAGGCACGTTGGCGGACAGCGCCTCGCGGACTTCGGGCGTCATGCCAGCCATCATGGGCGTCTCGAACACCCCCGGCGCTATGGTCATGACGCGGATGCCCTGCCCCGCCAATTCACGGGCGGCAGGCAGGGTAAGGGCCGCGACCCCGCCCTTGGACGCGGCATAGGCGGCCTGGCCGATCTGGCCATCGAAAGCGGCGATGGACGCGGTGTTGACGATCACGCCGCGCTCTCCGCCGGCATCGGCCGCACCCCGCGCCATGGCCGCCGCCGCCAGCCGCAGCACGTTGAAACTGCCCACCAGATTGACGGTGACGATGCGCGCGAAGGCGGCCAGGTCATGGGGACCGTTACGCCCGAGGATGCGCGCCCCGCCGACGACACCGGCGCAATTGATCGCGCCGTGCAAGCCGCCCCAGTGCTCCAGGAGGGCGTCGACGGCAGCGTTCAGGGCCTCGGCATCGGTCACGTCCACCGGAAGCGCCAGCGCCTGGCTGCCGAGGCGTTCGGCCTGGGCCTGCACCGCCTCGGCCTGCAGATCCAGCAGGGCCACCCGGGCGCCTGACTCGACCAACAGCTGTGCAGTAGCGGCGCCGAGGCCGGAACCGGCGCCGGTTACCAGGAAGGTTCGATCGTCGATGCGCATGGGCTAGCTCCCCGAGGTGATGCCGGCATCTTCGGACCCGGGCAGAGGTCGGACAAGGGCCGAATCGCTCACCTGCGCTGAGCGATTCGGCCCACTTGCACCAGAGCGACGGCTTGCCTGATAGCCGCAAAAGGCACAGCCCGCCGGACCGCGATGCTGGTCACCGTCGCCCCTCAGAGCCTCACCCTGGAGTTCGGCAGGGCAGATCGTCACCGGGCGCGCCGGTCAGGCAAACCGCTCGCGCCGCCGCTTCGACCAGACGTCGCACCTACCCTGGCACCCGCTGAACCAACGGCGACAGTGGTGTTCCGACAGCTGTCCTTCGCCAGCAGTATCGAGACGCAGAGATGAACCCATCCACTTCGACCGTCGAGGTGTACCGCACCGTTTTCATCACGCCAGGCGTGCCTGGACAAGGAACAGGCCTTGAGTGAGAGGATCTCGCTGATGAAAAGAATCACCCCAGGCAGCTTGCTGTTCATCCTGCTCTGCCTCACCGTTCTGGCGTATGCCACCGATCTCATCGGTTAGCCGACGCCTTCACCGGCGAGTCGCCCAGGCGCGGATGATGGTTGCCCTTCGACGCGACGTAGCCTAGCGTTCAGGCTCGAACCGCTGAAGAGCTGCACCGCTATGCCCGATCAACATTCCAGCGCCGTCGAGAGCATCGAATTGCTGGACTCGCTCGACGCCGTCGCTACGCTGCTCAAGGTCGCCTGCGATCTCAGCGGCCTGAAGTTCGCCGCCGTGGCGGAAGTCTCCGCAGAGCGCTGGATCGCCTGCGCCGTCCATGACCGGCTGGACTACGGCCTGACCGTGGGCACCGAACTCGACCTCGAAGCCACCTTCTGCAACCACGTCCGCTCCTCCCACGACGCCGTGATCATCGCCGACGTGGCCCAGGACGCCGCCTACTGCGACCATCCGCTGCCCCAACGCTACGGCTGGAAGAGCTATCTGTCGCTACCGGTGTTCCGCCCCAATGGGACCTTCTTCGGCACCCTGTGCGGATTCGATCGGCAGCCTGCTCCCTTGCTCGACCAGCCTGCGGTGATTGGCAGCCTGGAGGGTTTCGCCCGGCTGCTGGGCGAGTTGATCGCCCGCGAGGAACAACGGCGCGACGAAGCCCCAGGTCCGCGTGGCGAGGCCGACCTACAGGCCTTGCATGACCAACTACTGGTGCTTTTCGAGCAAGACCTCGAACAACCGCTGCACACCCTGGCGGCGGCGACTGAGGGCATCGAGCAGCTTCCCGTCGCGCAACGCTGGCAGGCCGAGGCCCGGCGCCTGGCACGACGCAGCGCCGAGGCGGCCGATTTCGTTCGCGCGCGGCTGGGCCATGGCCCGCTGTTGAAGCCGACGGCGGTCGAAGGGATGAACGGCCATATCGAAGCCCTGGTCGCCAGCCTCCGAAGACGCTATCCCGACCCGGTTTTCCACACCACCCTACCGACCTTACCCGCCACCGTGCGCCTGGATCTGCCGCGCCTGCTGCAGGCGTTGGAAGCCCTTCTGGATTACACTGCGAACCAGACGGCGCCGGGTCAGGTCATTCGCCTGAGCGGCGAAATCAGGGAACGCGCCTACCTCCTCGAAGTGGAAGGCCCAGGTACGCCAATGCAGCCTGGGGCCCCCGCCCAGAGCTTCCGGCCTGTGCTAGTCCCGCCCGCTACGGGCACTCCGGCAGGTCTCGCCCTTGGGCTGTATCTGGCCCGGGAAATCGTTCGTGGCCACGGTGGCAGCCTCACCGCCCGCACGCTGGACGGTCGCCAGTACTTCACCCTGACCCTTCCCACCGCTCTGGACTGACGCCCTTGTCGCTACCCTTCCCGTTGCTGGTGATCCGTCACGGCGAAACCGACTGGAATGCCAGCGGCCGCCTGCAGGGTCGCCAGGACATTCCGCTCAACGCCCGCGGACGCGCCCAGGCGCAGGCCGTCGGCCTTGCCCTGCGCGAGCGTTTCGATATCACCCCCTTCGCCTGCCTGAGCAGTCCTCTGATACGGGCGAGCGAGACGCTGGACCTGATCCTGGCGCAATACCCAGGCAGCCCCCGCTCCCGGGGCACCGACGCCCGCCTGGCGGAAAAGGCCTTTGGTGAATGGGAAGGCCTGGATGCCCAGACCATAGCCGCGCGCTATCCCCAGGAATATGCCCAGCGGGCCCGCGCACCCTATGACTTCCGCGCGCCCGGCGGCGAAAGCTACGCGGAAGTCGCTGAACGCTTACGCCCGCTGCTGGTCAGCCTCGCGGGACCGACCCTGCTGGTCGCCCATGGCGCGCTGATCCGGAGTCTGCTGATAGCAACCGGGCTGGCCACCCCGAGCGTAGCCACCCAGCTCGTCATCCACCAGGGTCGCTGGCTGGAGCTCGATGAGAGCGGCTACCGCTGGTACAGCGCCGCGGACTGGGCCGACGACGCCAAGGATCCGGAAGTCCGCCTCAACTCAGACGCCGGGCGAACTGGCTGACCGCACCGACCACCTGGCGGGCGCCGTCCTGGATCTCGGTGATGCGCGCCCCGGCATCGTTCGCCAGTTGCAACCCCTGCTCCGCCTGCTGCCGACTCGCCGCCATGTTGGCCACCGCGGTCTGCGCCAATTGCTGGTTCTGCTGCACCACGCCGACGATCTCCTCGGTCGCCTTGCTGGTGCGCCCGGCCAGTTGGCGAACCTCGTCGGCCACCACGGCGAAACCGCGACCCTGCTCGCCGGCCCGCGCCGCCTCGATGGCGGCATTGAGCGCGAGCAGATTGGTCTGCTCGGCGATGCCGCTGATGGTCTTGACGATGGCGCTGATCACCAGGGACTGCTTGCCCAGATCCTCGATGCCATTGGCAGCGACCTGGATCTCATCGGCGATGCGGGTCATCACCGCCACCGTATCCTGCACCACCGCCGCCCCCTGACGGGCGCTTTCGTCGGTGGTCTGGGAAATGTCGAAGGCCACCCGCGCTGCCTCCGCCACGGCCAGCTCCTGCTCCACCTGCTCGGTGATCACGGTGGCGAACTTGATGACCTTGTACAACTCGCCGCGGGTATTGAGCACCGGGTTGTAGGAGGCCTCCAGCCAGACGGTGCGACCCTGGCTGTCGATCCGCTGGAAACGTCCGGCCACGTAATCGCCGCGATTCAAGCGCTCCCAGAAGGCACGGTAGTCGGCCGACTCCGCTTCGTCGCGGGTGCAGAACAGCCGATGATGCTTGCCGACGATCTGGCTCAGAGAGTAGCCCATGCCCTGCAGGAAGCGCTCATTGGCGGTGAGTACCTCGCCGGCCAGATTGAATTCGATGACCGCGGTGGATCTCAGCAGGGCATTGATGATCCCCGAGTGCTCGGTGGAGGTTTCCACCTGCTCGGTACGGTCATAGGCATAGCAACGGATCTGCCGGACCTGACCCTGGGCATCGCGTACCGGCGTCCAGATCGCATAGAGCCAGGCCACGCCACCGGCGCCCCGCAGCAGGCGGTAGATACCGCTGGCCTGGCGACCTTCGGTGAAACTGCGCTTGAGCTCCCGGTAGCAGTCCAGACTCTTCACATAGTCGGGAATGATGTCGTCCAGATAGCGACCGGTCAGGCTGCCCGGCGCGTAGCCCAGGCAGAGCGCGAAATTCTCGTTGAAATCCTCGATCCGTCCCTGGGCGTCCAACAGCAGGCAGAGGGCGTCATTGCAGAATGCCGTGCGCAGCTGACGATGGTCCGCCAGTTCGGCTTCCAGTTCGGCAATACGGCGTTTGAGCGAAGAGTTGAACATGGGATCACCCAGGAAAGTTGTGTCTTTCTCTGGTTCGACGCGCCAAGACATTTCTTGACGTATCTCCGGACGAGTTGTCTGACCATTACCTGTAGCCCGGGCTGCGCTAGCCACCACCAGACGGAGCGCGGGGTCGCGAGCCCGTCGGCTCTAGCCTGCCCCATGGCTTCGCTTGAGCGACGCCATGGGGGCCCGAGCAACAGTCATTTGTCCGGCAAAATACCGTTCAGCGACCCGACGAACGGTCTCGCCTAAGGAGCTGCGACCAGGCTCGACGTGGCCTGGCGCGTCCCCTCTTCGAGGCGTCGAACCAGCTCGGCCAGATCGATCAGGGTGGCCTGCCGGCTGTTGCCCGGCGAGCCGATCCCCACCCAGCTTTGCGCCCGTTGCGCCGGCACCACCCCGCCGTCCAGCGGCGGTTTCCAACTGCGCTCCAAGGCATCCTCACGCAACCCGGTGAAGGTATCGATGGCCTCCACCTGCTGCACGACGAAGCCCAGGCGTCGCTGCTGCCCCTGCACCACGATGACCTGGTCGCTGGCGACTGACTCGACGCCCTGCTCGCCCGCCAGGGTCCGCAGGCAGATCAAGGTGATCTGCTGGCCGCGTACCTCCATCAGGCCGAGCAGGCGGGCATCGGATTGCCCAAGGCGCAGATAGCGCGCCGGTAACGGCAGCACCTCGGCGACCTGCTCCAGGGGCACGGCGAACAGCAACCCGGCCAGGAAAGCCAGACAGGGCTGGCGCTGCCCTTGGCGGTGCTGCTCGACCAGCAGATTGCGATCGGTTCGATAGATGCGCGCATAGGCTACCGTCGCTTCCAGGCAGCCGAGCGCCCGATGATCGATCACCACGGCCGACTCGCCCTCGGGATCGGCGAATACCCCGCGCAGCAACTCCGGCTGCGCAAGGCCAAACCCGAGCAGCGGCGTGCAGTGTGCCGGATCGCGTCGCCACATGCCGAGCAGCCGCTCGAAGCCGAAGGCCACGCGATACTCGCCCTGGGTCCCCGCGGCCAGCACCAGCAGATGCTGACGCCCCCCGCTCACCGGCGAGGCCAGGCCCAACAGCCCGGACAACTCGAGCACCGGCAGCGTCTGGCCGCGCAACTGCACCTCGTGACGGCAGGCATCGCTGGCGAACTCGCTGGCCGTCAACTGCGGCCGGTCCACCAGTTCCTGTACCACCGCCGCATCCAGACACAGGCGCCGGCCATCGCACTCGAACAGCAGGTAAAGGCGCTCCTGGCCATTGCCCGCGCCAGCCAGTTCGCGTCTATCCCTGGGCGAGTCGGCGCTGAGTTCGAAGCCCGGCAGCCTCACCAACAGCTCCAGATCGAGCAGATGCACCAGCCGCCCCGTGCGCGGCTCCAGATGGATCCGCCCCAACAGCCGGTCGGCAGTGCCCTGCAAGCGGTCGATCACCTCGTCCGCCAGGGTGAGGATATCCACCACGCCGTCAATGCCCAGGCCGAAACGGCCGCCGCCGTGATGGATCACCGCGACACTGCGCGGTGTATCAGGCACGGGCAGGCCGAGCAAGGCATGGCCGTCCACCAACGGCAGCGGTCGCCCGCTCAACTCGAACAATCCCAGCAGCCAGGGCGCAGCGCTGGGATGGGGGGCCAGGCGCTCCGGCCAGGACACCACCCGCTCCAGGGCCTGGGCGGGAATGGCGACCTTCAGGGTACCGATCCGCACGACGCCCTGAGCCAGGCTCACGAACGCCCTCCGGCCGGAAGCGGGCTGGCCGCATTGGTCGCCGCATCCAGCTCCTGGATCAGTTGGTTGACTCGCGCCGCATCGCCGAGCTGCTGCGCGGTGGAGCCATTGATGGCCTCGATGGATCTCTGGGTCTTGCCCATCCCTTCCGCGATCAGGCCGAAGGCCTCGCCCACGCTGCGGGAGATCTCGCTGCCCTGGGCGATGCTCTTGACCGACTCCAGGATCAGCTTGTTGATCTCCTTGGTCGCCTGGGACGACTTTTCGGCCAGCTTGCGCACCTCGTCAGCCACCACCGAGAAGCCCAGACCGTGTTCACCGGCACGGGCCGCCTCGATGGCCGCATTGAAGGCCAGCATGTTGGTCTGGCTGGCGATGTCGCTGATCACCTGGACGATGTCCTGGATGCCTCCCGCGGTGGTACCTATGGTCTCCATGGCGTCGAGCGAACGGGTCAGCGTCAGCGAGCCGCGCTCCGCTTCCTCCAGCGTCCGCCGGGCGATGCGGTTGGCATCGTCGGTGGTCTCGGCGATCTGATTGATGGAACGGGTCAACGCCTGCAACGACAGATTCATCTGCTCGATCTTCTGCCGCACGCGCTGCTCCATCTCCACCTGGCGGGTGATGTCGGTGGCGAACTTCACCACCTTGTGCACCTGACCCTCGGCATCGAAGATCGGGTTGTAGGTGGCCTGGATCCAGATCCGCTGGCCGAACTTGCTCAACCGCATGAACCGCCCACCGAACACCTCGCCCTGTGCCAGCCGCGCCCAGAACTCGCGGTACTCGCCCGAGGCCACGTACTCTTCCTCGCAGAAGATGCGGTGATGCTGATGGCGGATCTCCTCCAGGCGATAGCCCAGGGTCGCCAGGAAATTGCGATTGGCCTCGAGGATCTTGCCGGTGAGATCGAATTCGATCACCGCCTGGCCGCGGTCGATGGCCGCCACCTTCCCGGCATAGTCACTGTTGCGGATCTGGCTCTCGGTGATGTCCACCGCGAACTTCACCACCTTGCACGGCTTGCCGTCGGCATCGAAGATCGGGTTATAGGTGGCCTGGATCCAGATCTCCTCGCCGCGGCTGTTGCGCCTCTTGTACACCCCGGCGTCGAATTCGCCCCGAGCCAGTTTGTCCCAGAACAACCGGTATTCGGCCGAGCGCGCGTAGTCGTCGGGGCAGAAGATACGGTGGTGCTTGCCCACTACCTCGTCCGCCTGGTAGCCCAGCGCCAGGAGGAAATTGCGGTTGGCGGTGAGCACCGTGCCGTCGACGGAAAACTCGGCGATGGCCTGGGAACGGTCGATGGCGGCGACCTTGCCCTCGTAATCGCTGTTGCGCAGCTGGCTTTCGGTCACGTCGCTGGCGAACTTCACCACCTTGTAGGGATGCCCCTCGGCATCGAGGATCGGATTGTAGGTCGCCTGTATCCACACCTGGCGACCATCGCTGGCGCGGCGCTTGTACAGCCCGGTATCGAAGTCGCCACGCCCGAGCTTCTCCCAGAACAGCCGATAGGCCGGCGAGCGCGCATAGTCCGGCTCGCAGAAGATCCGGTGATGCTTGCCACGCACCTCTTCCAAGCTGTAGCCAAGCGCGGACAGGAAATTCTCGTTGGCATCGAGAATATTGCCGTGCAGATCGAACTCGATCACCGCCTGGGCACGGTCGATGGCCGCCATCTTGCCTTGGAACTCCGCCGCCTGCAGTTGCGTAGCGGTCACGTCGGTAGCGAACTTGACCACCTTGTAGGGTCGGCCGTCGGCATCCAGGATGGGGTTGTAGGTAGCCTGGATCCAGATCGGTCGACCGTCGCGGCGGATGCGCTTGTACACGCCGGAATCGAACTTGCCCTGCCCGAGCCGATTCCACAGCAAGGCGTAGTCTGCCGACCGCGCATAGTCGGCCGGACACATCAGGCTGTGATGGCGACCGCGTAGTTCTTCCAGCGCATAACCCGTCATGCCGAGGAAGTTCTCGTTGGCCCAGAGCACATTGCCCTGCAGGTCGAACTCGATCACCGCCTGGGATCTATGGATGGCCGCGATCTTGCCCTCGTACTCCACCGATTGCAGGCGACTCTCGGTGATGTCGGTGGCGAACTTGATGATCCGTACCGGTTGCCCTTCGGCATCGAGCAGCGGGTTGTAGGTCGCGCGGATCCACACCACGCCGCCGTCCTTGCGCTGACGCCGATAGACGCCACTATGAAAGTCACCGCGTCCTAGCGTTTCCCAGAAGCTCTGGTAGTCGTCGCCGCTTTCAATCACCTCTGTCGGGCAGAACAACCGGTGGTGTTGTCCGCGGATCTCATCCAGGGAGTAGCCGAAGGTCTGCAGGAAGTTGTCGTTGGCCTGTAGCACCGTGCCTTCGAGATCGAATTCGATGATCGCGAGCGATTTGTCCAATGCCTGGCGCAAGGCATGGTAAGTGGAAGCCACGTCGACGGCAGCGGGCTCGACAGGTGAGGAAAGCATGGGCAACTCCAGAGATAGGTCTTGTCCTCCCGTTATCGGCAATCGCGATAACAAATTGAGCACATCCCTATCCTGGCAGCCGTATTTTTTGCCCCGAACGCTGACCGGCCGATCAGGCTACCAGCTTGGCGCCGATGAGCATCAGCATGATGGCGAGGCAGGGCCTGAGCACCGTATCCGGTACCCGACCGGAGAGATGACTGCCGAGGAAGATACCGGGCAGCGAGCCCAGTAACAGAAAGCCCAGCACCTGCCAATCCAGGTTGCCCAGGCCGGCATGGCCCAGCCCCGCGACCAGGGTCAGAGGCACCGCGTGAGCGATTTCGGTCCCCACGAGGCGACGCGTCGCCATCAGCGGATACAGCAGGAACAGCGCCACCGTACCCAGGGCACCGGCACCAATGGAGGTCAGGGTGACCATGAAACCGAGGATCGCCCCGGTCAGTACCGTCAGCCCATTGAGGCGGCCAGCGCTCAGATGAAAGCCATCCCCGGCATGGCGACTGGCGAAGGCGAAGATCTGCTTTTTGAACAGGATGGCCGTCGCCGTCAGCAACAGCACGACGCCCAGCGCCTGCTTGATCAGCGCATTGGTGGCATGTTGATCGCCCGGCAACAGGGCCAGCGCCAGCAGCGTAAGGGCAGCCGCCGGTACGCTGCCCGCAGCCAGCCAGCCGGTCACCTTCCAGTCGATGTTGCGATTGCGCTGGTGAACCCAGACACCCCCGGCCTTGGTGATGGCCGCATAGAGCAGATCGGTGCCAACGGCTGCAGCAGGGTTGATGCCGAACCACAGCAGGATGGGGGTCATGAGCGATCCGCCGCCCACACCGGTCATGCCAACGATGAAACCTACCACCAGCCCCGCGATGACGAAGCCTGCTGCCCCTACTTCCATTACCGTCCCAATTGCCGTTGTCGGCTCATTCAGAGGCGGAACAGGATAACGACTCCATTTATGTCGGGATATACCTAAAAGCTCTTTGCTTATAACCTAAATATCAATTCCTACCGCAGCGCACTGCCCACGACCAGACACGAAAATACCTGTTGAGCACGCCCTTCTCTGTCACCTCGGTCGCTTCCCCGAACCCGGGTCAAGGCGCACGATGCGCCTCGAGATAAGCGCTCACCTCTTCCGGGCTATAGCCTGCGCGCCGGGCATGGGCCTCGACCGAATCCTGGCACGCCACCTCCGTGATGGTCTTGGGCATGGGCGCAGGACAGGGCGTCAGATTCGACTGGGCGATGAAACTGTCCAGATCCTGCTTGTGCGCCTCAGTGACTGAATGCGTTCCCGTAGTCGGGGCGTGGGCCGCCACCGGAGGCGTGGTCGTGGCGACCACGGCGGGTTCGCTACTTTCGGAATCGGTCTTGTGCGTGGTCAGCAGAGCCGCCGCCACCAACAACGCGAACCCCGCACTGAGCACCAATAACTTACGCGTCGATTTCCTGCTCATTTAACCTTTCTTCCTTACCACCGATAGCCCTCAACGACTACCTAAGTCACCTGAGACCCTGCGCAACCGTGTTTTTTCAGTGAGGTCGTACAATATTTTCTCAACCGATCTCTGAGATTGAGGCGCCCGAGCCTACGTCCTCGCTACAAAGGTGCCTGGAACGAGGCCTAGGCAGGGAAACTCGCAGCGCACCTTTTACGCGACAAAGGCATAGCGGTATTCGGTCAGGCGGGAAAGAATCAGCGCCGCGTTCATGGGTATTGCGATTGCGCCCCCTGTGCAGCCGGACACCTCGGCGAAGAACAGACACTTCGGTGATCTGGGCCCAACCAATTGGCGCCCCCGGACGGCTCGGACAGCAGCTGTCGTATCGCTGCAACCCCCGATCAGTAGTGCTGGACCTCCACTTCTGGGAGGTCGGCATGAAAACGGACGACGACATCGCTCAGTTGGTGGCTGGCGCCTTGATGAGCCTGGTACTGATCAACAGCGAAATACTAGGTGGCGCCCTGTTCCTGCTGATCGAAATGATCACTCGAATTGAGCATGATCAACCAGGCGAAACGCGGGCACACGTTTGACAAAGCGCTATTGAGAGCTATACCGGAGAGGGCGACTGCGCGAAAAGCTCGACTGCGGTCTACGACTATCAGTCGAACATCCATCAGTGCCTATGTTGAGGTACGTCCATGCGAACTCAACTGACCCGATCTATCACGCTGTTCGAGCCGGAGGCGGCATCAGCTTCCGGTATCGACGCAGACACACCTATCGAAAAGCCGTCCAATCTAAGCGGTGCGGAACGCGCTTTCACCTCGCTGCTGCTCGGCCTGTCGGTCTGCTTCACCGTTCTGGGTGTCATCCCGCTTTTTCCACTTCGCTACTGGCTGTAGTGTTCGCACGACAAACGTCCGAGCACTCGCTTCAGCCAGAGGGTCCGAGTCAATGAAGCGCGCGGATCGCAGAAACGAAAAAACCGGCACTTGGCCGGTTTTTTCTACTGTGCAGCTTAATTGGTGCGGACGGAGAGACTCGAACTCTCACACCTTGCGGCGCCAGAACCTAAATCTGGTGTGTCTACCAATTCCACCACGTCCGCGAGACGCTTGAAATACGAACGCCAGACACGAGGTCTGGCGTTCGCAGAATATGGGGTGGACGATGGGAATCGAACCCACGACACCAGGAGCCACAATCCTGTGCTCTACCAACTGAGCTACGCCCACCATATCTTTCATGCTTGCCGTCGCCGAACCGCCAATGGCGCGCCCGGCAGGACTCGAACCTGCGACCATCCGCTTAGAAGGCGGATGCTCTATCCAGCTGAGCTACGGGCGCCTGTTCGGCAGCTGCCCTTGCCGAGACTTCTTTGGTGTGAAGCCTCTGGCTTTGCCCTTCGTCAGTGACTTGGGCTGTGCTCGGCAAGCGGGGCGCATGTTATAAAGCTCCCGACTGCCCGTCAACAAATTTCTTAAAAAATTTTAAGCAGAAGAATGAGTTAGGCCTCGCTGAGCGGTCGCTGTTGCCAGCAGGCCCGTCCGTGCGAAAATACGCGACCTTTTTCCTGTCACCACCAGAAACCGCCCATGACCGCTCAACTGATCGATGGCAAATCCATTGCCGCCCGCCTGCGCCAGGATATTGCCCAGCGAGTCTCCCAACGTCGTAGCGCCGGACTGCGCGCCCCCGGCCTCGCCGTCATCCTGGTCGGCGACGATCCCGCTTCACGGGTATATGTGGCGCACAAGCGCAAGGACTGTGAGGAGGTCGGCTTCGACTCCTATGCCCATGACCTGCCGGCCACCACGAGCCAGGACGAGCTGGAAGCCCTGATCGATCGCCTTAACGAAGACTCGAGCGTCGATGGCATCCTGCTGCAATTGCCGCTCCCCGCGCACCTGGATGCCACCCAGCTGCTCGAACGCATCCGCACCGACAAGGACGTGGATGGTTTCCATCCCTACAACCTGGGTCGCCTGGCGCAACGCAATCCCCTGCTGCGCCCCTGCACGCCCAAGGGCATCATGACCCTGCTGCACAGCACCGGTGTCGATCTCTATGGCCTGGACGCCGTCGTCGTCGGCGCCTCCAATATCGTCGGACGCCCGATGGCCTTGGAACTGTTGCTGGCGGGCTGCACGGCGACGGTCACCCACCGCTTCACCCGCTCGCTTGAGCATCACGTGCGCCAGGCCGACCTGGTAGTGGTCGCGGTTGGCAAGCCGGACCTGGTCAAAGGCGAATGGATCAAGCCAGGCGCCATCGTCATTGACGTGGGCATCAACCGCCAAGCCGACGGTCGCCTGGTAGGAGACGTGGAATACGAGAGCGCCCGCGAACGAGCCAGCTGGATCACACCAGTGCCCGGCGGCGTTGGTCCCATGACACGCGCCTGCCTGCTGGAAAACACGCTGTACGCTGCCGAGCAGTTGCACAGCTGACGCAAAAACGGGCCCAAGGGCTAATGCCAGTCAGTTAAGCCCCGATTGCAGTCCATCCAATGGTTCTGACCACCCTGGAAGCCACAAAAAACGCCGCGTTCTCTTCGCAAGAACGCGGCGTTTTTCCTTAACTGATCGGCATTAGCCCGAGGGCCCGTTTTTTATTACCTTGGTCCTTACTGCACCCAGGACTTGACCTCTTCCGGGTGGGCAGCGACCCAGGCCTTGGCGGCGGCTTCAGGCGTCTGGCCTTCTTCGATCGCCAGCATCACCTCGTTGACCTGACCCGGCTTCCAGGCGAACTTCTTCAGGAAGTCCCAGACCGGCTTGGCCTTGGCTTCCAGGGCAGGGTTGGCGACGGTATCCACATGCTCGGAACCACCGAAGACACCCTTGGGATCTTCAAGGAACTTGAGCTTCCACTTGGCGAACATCCAATGCGGTATCCAGCCGGTGACCACGACCGGCTTCTGGTCTTTCTCGGCACGGGTCAGCTCGGCGATCATGCCGCTACCCGAGCTGGCAACCAGCTTGTAGTCCAGACCGTAGTCCTTGATTGCCTGGTCGGCCTTGAGCATGACCCCAGCGCCGGCATCGATACCGATAATCCGACCACCGAACTCGGCTTTCTGGGCTTCCAGATCGGCGATGCTGTTGATCTTGACGTATTCGGGCACGATCAGGCCGATCTTGGCGTCGGGGGTATTGACGCCCAGATCGACCACCTGGTCCTTCATCTTGTCGTAATAGGCGCCATGGGTGACCGGTAGCCAGGCGGACAGCATGGCGTCCAGTTTGCCGCGGGCAACGCCCTGCCACATGATACCGGCCGCGACCGGCATCAGCTTGACCTCATAGCCCAGCTTTTCACGAATCACGGTAGCCGCGGTGAACGTGGTAGCCACGCTGTCCGCCCAGCCATCGACATAACCGATGGTGATCTCGGGCTTGGCCGCCGCCTGGGCAATACCCATGGCCGTGGTGAGCGCGACACCGAGTCCAATCCCTAACAGTTTCTTCACCATGCTCATGCAGCAGTCCTCTCGCAGTGGAATTCGGGCGAATGCCCTACCCCAATCATTCGGATTCCGAAAGATCGGCACTGCCATCCCCGCGACGTGCAGCGAACCCTTAGCGACAGCAACCGCACTTATCGCGACAACGACTGTCGCTTGACGGCAAGCACGGAGCCCTCTGTAATCGACGCCTCGCAAAAAGCGGCGGCTGTCGATGCAACCTATCCAAGGGCCGTTGTCTTACTAACGCTCTCAGCCCCCTGAAAGGACTCTGTCCATGCGTCATCCGTTGCGCGTCGTCGCCCTGCTGGGCGCGCTCTTACCTGGTTTGCTCGGCGTCGCCCAGGCGGCGGACGTGGATGCCGCCACCTACGGCTATCCGCTGATCAATCCCTTCGAAGCGACCATCACCACCACGCCCGAAGCCCTGCGTCCGGAGCTGCCCAAGAACAGCAGCATCGACCAGGACGAATACACCATCAATCTGCGCCCCGAGCGTCAGTACCAGTTGCCGGACAACTTCTGGCCGGTGAAGAAATTCCATTACATCCTGGCCCGCCAGTCGCACCCGGCGCCGCTGATCTTCATCATCGCCGGTACCGGAGCCAATTACGCCGCCAGTACGGTGGACTACCTCAAGCGGCTCTACTACTCCGCCGGTTACCATGTGGTGCAGGTGTCCTCGCCGACCAGCTGGGACTTCATGGCCTCCGCTTCGCGTACCGCCACTCCGGGCTACACGCCGCAGGACGCCGAGGATCTCTACCGGGCCATGCAGGCGATCCGCGCCCAGCATCCCAAGCTGCCGGTGACCGAATACTTCCTCACCGGTTACAGCCTCGGCGGCCTGGATGCCGCCTTCGTCGCCCAGCTCGACGAAAGCATGCGCAGCTTCAACTTCAAGCGGGTGCTGATGGTCAATCCGCCGGTCAACCTGCTGACCTCGGTGCGTAACCTCGACCGCCTGGTACAGACCGAAGTGAAGGGAGTGACCAACACCCGCACCTTCTACGAGCTGATCCTGGCCAAGCTGACGCGCTACTTCCGCGAGAAGGGCTATGTCGATTTCAATGATGCCGTGGTCCAGGATCTCCAGGACTCCCCGGAGCGTCTGAGCAACGAGGAGATGGCCATGCTGATCGGCTCGGTCTTCCGCTTCTCGGCAGCCGATATCTCCTTCACCGCGGATCTGATCAACCGTCGCGGCCTGATCACTCCCCCGAACTACCCCATCACCGAAGGCACCAGCCTGACGCCCTTCCTGGCCCGCTCACTGCAGTGCGACTTCGACTGCTACATGACCGAGCAGGTCTTGCCCTTCTGGCAGAAGGCCTTCAAGGGCCATGCGGTCAGCCAACTGGCCTACCAGTCCAGCCTGCCCGCCCTGGAAGACTACCTACGCACCAGCAAGAAGATCGGTGTCATGCACAACGCCGACGACATCATCCTCGGCCCCGGCGACCTCGGTTTCCTGCGCAAGACCTTCGGTGACCGCCTGACCGTCTACCCCTACGGCGGTCACTGCGGCAACATCAACTACCGCGTCAATGCGAACGCCATGCTGGAGTTCTTCGCCCGTGGTTAGATCCCTTCTCGCCCTGCTGCTGCTGGCCAGTGCCTCTGCCTTCGCTGCCGAGCCGAACGCCGCGTCTTCCTCGCTGACCCAATCCTCCACCACCATGCCGCCGGCCCCGGTAGGCGCGGATGGCTTCACCAATCCGCTGTCGACGCTGAAGTACAACCCAGGTCTCGATCAGCGCGAATTCGAGCGCGCCTCTCTCGAGGCACTGGACGTCTACGACCCGCTGGAGCCCTGGAACCGGCGCGTCTATCACTTCAACTACCGGCTGGACCAATGGGTCCTGTTGCCGGTAGTCAACGGCTATCGCTACATCACCCCGGGCTTCGTCCGCTCCGGCGTGAGCAACTTCTTCGCCAACCTGGGCGACGTGACCAACCTGGTCAACAGCCTGCTGCAGTTCAAGGGCCGACGCGCCCTGGACACCTCCGGCCGCCTGCTGATCAACACCACCCTCGGCGTCTTCGGCCTGTGGGACCCGGCTACCCGCATGGGTCTGATGCGGCAGCCCGAGGATTTCGGCGAAACCCTCGGCTTCTATGGTGTCGGCGCCGGTCCCTACCTGATGCTGCCGGTGCTCGGTCCGTCCAACCTGCGCGACACCACGGGCCTGGCCTTCGACTTCACCGCCGAGAGCCAGATCAACTTCCTCAACGTCAGCCAGGAAAGCGGTCGCCATCCGGAGATCATCCTGCTGCGCGCCGTCAACCTCAGGTACGTGAATCCGTTCCGCTACGGCCAATTCGACTCGCCTTTCGAGTACGAGAAGCTGCGTTACTTCTATACCAAGGCGCGCGAGTTGCAGATCGCCGAATGAACCTCAAGACACCTTGAGATCTCAGGACAACCTGAGAAAGGTGCGCAACTCCGCCAGCCGGAGTTGCGCATCGGCTCGCCCAAGGGCCATTAGCTCCTGGCAATACGCGGACTCGAACAGCAGATAGCTGAGCAGGGCACTACCCGAAGGTCGGTTGACGCCGACGCCCCGCAACAATTGCCGCAGAGCTGGCGGCAAGCGCTTGCGGTGCCTTGTAGCTATGTCCGCCAGCGGCTGGCTCGGCGAGATGACCAGCATCTCGACCGGGCGACACAGCCTACCGTTGACCGGATCGCCCGCCGGCAGGGCGGCGCTCAGCAGATTGAGCCGCCGTAGTGTTTCGGTATCGCTGTCCAGCGCATCGACGAAGGTGCTGTTGAGCAGATGACCGCCGATCTGGGCGACGCTGGGCGGTCGCCCCAGCAAGGCATGTTCATTGCCCCCTGGGGCACCCAGCCCTATCACCAACACACGATCCGCCCCCAGGTGCAGCGCTGGGCTGATGGGCGCCGTCTGCCGCACCGAGCCGTCGCCGAGAAACTCCCGCTCCACCTTTACCGGCGGGAAGAACAGCGGAATGGCCGTGCTGGCCATCAGGTGGTCGACCGCCAGCCGTGCTGGCACGCCAACCCGCCGATGGCGAAACCAGGGGTCGAGTACGCCATGGCTTTGATAGAAGGTCATCGCCTGGCCGGAGGCATAACCGAAGGCCGTGACCGCCACCGCCCGCAGCGCACGGGCGCGCAACGCGGCGGTGATACCGGAGAAGTCCAACTCGCGGGTCAGCAGCGCCCTAAGCGGAGCGTTGTCCAGCAGTGCCAGCGGCTCCTGGCGCCAGGCGCCGAACAGCGTCTGCAAGCCGAAACGACCGGCTTGACGGGTCGCGCCGAGCCAGTCGCTGCGATAGATCATCCCGGTTTCGAGACCAGACCACACCGCCGCCAGTCGCTCGACCGCACGGCTGAAATCCATAGCACCACAGGCGAGCACCGCCGCATTGAGCGCGCCCGCCGAGGTCCCGACCAGGATGGGAAAGGGATTGTCCGCCCGCTGGCCCAGAGTCGCTGCCACGGCTTGCAGTACCCCGACCTGATAGGCCGCCCGGGCGCCACCGCCCGCCAGGATGAGTCCGGTACGCTGCTCGGGCGATTCGCTCATCTAGCGCTTCTTCTCCGGATACAGCTTGGGCTCTCCCGGCGGCCGCGTCTTGAAGCGACGATGTGCCCAGAGGTATTGCTCCGGCAACTCGCTGACGCAGTGCTCCACCCATTGATTGATACGCCGGCAGTCGGCCTCCTCGCTTTCGCCGGGGAAATCGGCCAACGGCGGATGAATGATTAGCCGGTAGCCGGAGCCATCGGCCAGGCGCTCCTGGGTGAAGGGCAATACCCGTGCCCGTCCCAGCCGGGCGAACTTGGTCGTCGCGGTCACCGTCGCGGCCGGAATACCGAACAGCGGAACGAACAGACTCTGCTTGGCGCCGTAGTCCTGATCCGGCGCGTACCAGATGGCCCGTCCGGCGCGCAGCACCTTGAGCATGGCGCGCACATCCTCGCGTTCGATGGCGGTGGCATCCTGGTTGTGCCGCTCGCGTCCCTGGCGCTGGATGAAATCGAAGACCGGATTCTTGTGCTGGCGGTACATGCCATCGATGGTGTGCCGCTGGCCGAGCAGCGCGGCGCCGATTTCCAGGGTAGTGAAATGCAGCGCCATGAGAATCACGCCCTGCCCGTCGCGCCGGGCGGCCTGCAGGTGCTCCAAGCCTTCGATGTGCGCCAGCCGGGCAAGCCGCTGGCGCGGCCACCACCAGCTCATGGCCATTTCCAGCAGTGCCATGGCACTGCTGGCGAAATTGCGCCTGAGCAGGAGCTCACGAGCCCGCTCGTCCAATTGGGGAAAACACAGTTCGAGGTTGCGACGGGCAATGGCTCGGCGCTGACCAGCCACTTGATAGAACACCCAGCCGAGGCCCTCGGCGATACGCAGCAGCACACCATAGGGTAGTTGCACCAGCAGCCAGAGCAGGCCCAGCCCCAGCCAGAGCGGCCAGTAACGTGGATTGAGAAAGGCGAGGCGGAAAGACGGCCGCTCCATCGGAACTCCTGCATGAAAAAGTCGCGCCATTCTACAGGCCTCGCACAGATTTCCCGTAGCCTTCACAGTCGAGACCCGGATCACCCGGCGAGGGTTGCGACACGCCGGGCATCCCGCTATAAGTCCCGCCATCCAAGCACAAGTACCCACCATGACCGCAGCCGATCCCTCCGAAAGCGACTCCGTCTTCCAGCTCAAGGGCAATATGCTCGCCGTGACCGTCCTGGAGCTTCTCCGCAACGACCTGGGTCGCCTGGACCGGCAACTGGCACAGAAGGTTGCCCAGGCGCCCAACTTCTTCCAGGAAACCCCACTGGTCCTGGCCCTGGACAAACTGGGCGAGGACGCCGGCCAACTCGACCTCGGCGCCCTGCTCGACCTCTGCCGCCGCCACGGCCTGCGCACCCTCGCCCTGCGCGCCAGCCGCAGCGAGGACCTGGCCGCGGCCAATGACTACGACCTGCCGATCCTGCCGCCCAGCTCCGGCGGGCGCGAGCGTCAGATCGAAGCCCGTGACCGCGAGCCGGCCAAGCCGGTGGAGCCGCCCAAGCCCGCCGCGCCAACGGTCAACCCGACCAAGATCATCACCGCGCCCGTGCGTGGCGGCGTGCAGCTCTATGCGCCAGCGGGCGACCTGGTGGTACTGGCACCGGTCAGCCCCGGCGCCGAATTGCTCGCCGATGGCAACATCCACGTCTACGGCCCCATGCGTGGCCGCGCCCTGGCGGGCGTCAAAGGTGATACCAAAGCGCGGATCTTCTGCCAGCAGTTGACCGCGGAACTGCTCTCCATCGCTGGCCAGTACAAGGTCGCCGAAGACCTGCGACGCCATCCACAATGGGGCAATCCCGTACAGGTCAGTTTGGTGGGAGATGTGTTGAACATCACCCGCCTTTAACGGATACTTCCGCGAATTTTTCGCAATTGGCGGCCGTGCCGCCAACGCTCGAACGAAGCGCGAACACGCCTGCAATCTCGTCACCGAGGGCGTCGAGTCGTTTCAGTTATTACTTTCGATCAAGGTGAATCAGTTTGGCCAAAGTACTCGTAGTCACCTCCGGCAAAGGCGGCGTCGGCAAGACCACCAGCAGCGCTGCCATCGGCACCGGCCTCGCCCTGCGTGGGCACAAGACCGTCATCGTCGACTTCGACGTCGGCCTGCGTAACCTCGACCTGATCATGGGTTGCGAGCGCCGGGTGGTGTACGACTTCGTCAACGTGATCAACAACGAGGCGACCCTGACCCAGGCCCTGATCAAGGACAAGCGTCTCGAGAACCTCTTCGTGCTGGCCGCCAGCCAGACCCGCGACAAGGACGCCCTGACCCAGGACGGCGTCGAGCGCGTGATCAACGAACTCAAGCAGACCTTCGATTTCATCGTCTGCGACTCCCCCGCCGGCATCGAGAAGGGTGCCCACCTGGCGATGTATTTCGCCGACGAAGCCATCGTCGTCACCAACCCCGAGGTCTCCTCGGTACGTGACTCCGACCGCATGCTCGGCTTGCTGGCCAGCAAGTCCCGCCGCGCTGAGAAAGGCGAGGAAGCCATCAAGGAGCACCTGCTGCTGACCCGCTACAACCCGGAGCGCGTCACCAAGGGCGAAATGCTCGGCGTCGAAGACGTGGAAGAGATCCTGTCCATCCGCCTGCTCGGCGTGATCCCGGAATCCCAGGCCGTGCTCAAGGCCTCGAACCAGGGTATTCCGGTGATTCTCGACGAACAGAGCGATGCCGGCCAGGCGTACAGTGATACCGTGGAGCGACTGCTCGGCAAGGAAGTGGCCTACCGCTTCCTCGACGTGAAGAAGAAAGGCTTCCTGCAACGTCTGTTCGGGGGTGGTGGCGAATGAGCATCTTCGACTTCTTTCGCGATCGGAAGAAGCAGAACAGCGCTTCGATAGCCAAGGAACGGCTACAGATCATCGTCGCCCACGAGCGCGGTCGTCATGCCCAACCGGATTACCTTCCGCAGTTGCAGAAGGACTTGCTGGAGGTGATCCGCAAGTACGTGCCCATCGAGCAGGACCAGATCCAGGTGGAACTGGAGAACCAGGGCAGTTGCTCCATCCTGGAACTCAACATCACCCTGCCCGACCGCTGAGGCGCAAGGTGCAGGACAACGGCGGCCCCAGGGCCGCCGTTGGCGTTTAGGAATCCCATGCCTCTTTCCAACATTCGTATCCTCCATCAGGACGACGCCCTGCTGGTAGTCGACAAACCCACCCTGCTGCTCTCCGTCCCCGGTCGCGCCGAAGACAACCGCGACTGCCTGGTGACCCGCCTGCAGGAAAACGGCTATCCCGAGGCGCGCATCGTCCACCGCCTGGACTGGGAGACCTCCGGGGTCATAGTGCTGGCGCGGGATGCCGATAGCCATCGCGAGCTGTCGCGGCAATTCCATGACCGGGAGACGGAAAAGGCCTACATCGCCCTGTGCTGGGGCGAGCCGGAAGCCAACAGCGGCCGGATCGAGCTGCCGCTGCGCTACGATCCGCCGACCAAACCGCGTCATGTGGTGGATCACGAACTGGGCCGCCATGCCCTGACCTTCTGGCAAGTGCTGGAACGTCATGGTCATTACAGCCGGGTGGGGCTCACGCCCATCACCGGCCGTTCCCACCAGTTGCGGGTCCATATGCTGAGCATCGGCCATCCGCTGCTGGGCGATCAGCTCTATGCCCACCCCGAAGCGTTGGCCGCTCATTCGCGGTTGTGCCTGCACGCCAGCCTGCTGGTACTTACCCATCCCACCTCGGGCGAGCGGCTGAGATTCGAGAGCCCCGCGCCCTTCTGACGCCCAGCGGCGCTGGCATACTGACGGAACCTACCTTCGAGGAGCGTGCCTTGTCGAATTGGACGTCCTACTACGCCGCCACGGCGGGCGGCGCTCCGCGCGCTACCCTGCTGCAGGGATTGGCGCTCTGGTCGGAGCCGCCGGCGAGGGCACTGGACCTGGGTTGTGGCACCGGCCGCGATACCCTGGTGCTGTTGGAGCGCGGCTGGCAGGTGCTGGCGGTGGATGCCGAAGCCGCAGCGCTCAGCGAATTGCGCCAGCGGGTGCCGAACGCCCTGAGCGATCGGCTGGATACGCGCCAGGCATCCTTCGAGACGCTGGAACTGGAGCGCTACGACCTCGTCAATTCCAGCTTCGCCCTGCCCTTCTGCGAGCCGGCCCGCTTCGCCGAGCTTTGGGCACGGATCACCTCGGCAACCCGTTCGGGTGGGCTCTTCTGCGGCCAACTGTTCGGCGAGCGGGATAGCTGGGCCCGCAAAGGCGTGACGGTAGTGAGCGAGGTCGGGCTGCAGCGGCTGCTCGAGGGATGGGACGTCCTGCATCATCGGGAAGAAGAAGAGGATGGCCACACCCCCGTCGGCCAGCCCAAGCACTGGCATATCCATCACCTGGTGCTGCGTCGGCGCTGAGCAGCAAAGGCGCTGTGCTCGACTCATCCGGGCCTTAGAACCTAGACTGGGCGCCTCGTCGTCCGGAGTCATTCATGAGTACCAATCAGATCCAAGGCCTCGTCGATTTCCTCTCCAGCTCCCCTACCCCCTTCCACGCCACTGCCAGCCTCGCCCGTCGCCTCGACGCGGCTGGCTACCAGCGGCTGGATGAGCGTGAGACCTGGTCCGTGCAGCCCGGCGGCCGCTACTACATCACCCGCAACGATTCCTCGCTGATCGCCGTGCGCCTGGGCGGCCAGCCGCTGGAGCGCGGCCTGCGCCTGGTCGGCGCCCACACAGACAGTCCCTGCCTCAAGGTCAAACCGCAGCCGGAACTCCATCGGCAGGGCTTCTGGCAGCTCGGCGTCGAGGTCTACGGCGGTATGCTCATGGCTCCCTGGTTCGATCGTGACCTCTCGCTGGCGGGACGGGTAACCTTCCGCACCGAGGGGCGCGTACAGAGCCGCCTGGTCGATTTCCGCAAACCGCTGGCGATCATTCCCAACCTGGCGATCCACCTCAATCGCGAAGCCAACCAGGGCTGGGCCATCAATGCCCAGAACGAATTGCCACCGATCCTGGCCCAGGTGCCTGCCGGCGAGCGGCGCGACTTCCGCGCCCTGCTGGCCACCCGCCTGCAACAGGAACACGGCATCGGCGACGCCGAGGTACTGGATTTCGAACTGAGCTTCTATGACGTCCAGCCGGCTGCCCTGGTCGGCCTGGAAGACGACTTCATCGCCGCCGCGCGCCTGGACAACCTGCTGTCCTGCTATGCCGGCCTGGAAGCCCTGCTGGCAAGCGAGGGTGACGAAAACGCCGTGCTGGTCTGCACTGATCACGAGGAAGTGGGCTCCACCTCCTGCTGCGGCGCCGACGGTCCCTTCCTCGAACAGGTGCTGCAGCGCCTGCTGCCCGCAGGGGATGCCTTTACCCGCACGCTGCAGCGCTCGCTGCTGATATCGGCCGACAACGCCCATGGCGTGCACCCTAACTACGCCGACAAGCACGATGGCAACCACGGCCCGAAACTGAACGCCGGACCGGTCATCAAGGTGAATGCCAACCAGCGCTATGCCACCAGCAGCGAGACCGCGGCCTTCTTCCGCGATCTTTGCCAGCGCGAAGGGGTACCGGTGCAGAGCTTCGTGGTGCGCAGCGACATGGGTTGCGGCTCCACCATCGGCCCCATCACCGCCGGGCAGTTGGGCGTGCGCACCGTGGACATCGGTCTGCCCACCTTCGCCATGCACTCCATCCGCGAACTGGCCGGCAGTCGTGACCTGGGCTATCTGATCAAGGTGTTAACGGCCTTCTACGCCAGCTCGGAGCTGCCGCTCTGAGCCCCGACTAGTCAGGCACCTCAACCCTGACTTGGATGGCGTCATGCCGCCAGAATTCCAGGTCGCAGTCGATCAGCCGGCCCTGCTGGTCATGGTTGATGCGGGTGATGTGCAGGGCGGGACTGCCCTGCGCTACCCGCAGGGCCTGGGCCGCCTCCGGCAACAGCGCCGTGGGCAGGATCTCGAAGCGCACCTCGCCGTAGCGGATCTCATAGCGGTCGCGATACAGCTCGGTAAGGGAGCGCTGCAGGTCATGCTCCAGCAGACCGGGAAAATAGGTCGCATTGAGGTAGTGCTCGACATAGAGCACCAGGCGGCCATCGATCCGGCGCACGCGCCTGATCTGATAAACACTGGAAAGTGCCGGTAACTCCAGCACGCGGCAGATCTCGGCTGAAGCCAACATCTGCCGCGCCGCCAGCACTTCGGTCGCCGGTCGGCGGCCCTGGGCTTCCACCATGGCATGAAAGTGGGTCCGCGCCAGTGGGTTGTAGGTCAGGCGCGGCGGCGCGACGAACCAGCCGCGGCGCTCCTCGCGATAGATCAGACCCAGGGCTTCCAGCTGCAGCAGGGCTTCACGCAGGGTGATACGGGTGGTGGCGAACAATTCGCTCAGCTGCCGCTCGGACGGCAACTTGCCCATGGCCGGCAGCAGCCCATGGGCGATCTGTTCCTGCAGCGCCTGGCGGATGGCACCGGCACCCGACGTACTCGTTTGGACTAGACCAGTTGCCAATGGGGGCACCCGGAGCGCCTCGACTAGGGTTTGGTTGGAGACTAAGACGGTCAGATGACCGCTTGGTGACGACTGCAGTGCCCGTGCCAGCGCTGGAACAGGGCGGATTGCCATTAAAACGTCATACCCAGCTCCTAGATTGGCCCGTGTCTTATTGACCTAGACCAGCCATCGACCCTGGAGCCCTCGTATGACCCGTCTACTTGCTTCCTTGTTGGCCACTGCGATTGCGGTACAGGCCGGTACCGCCTTCGCCGATACCGTCGACCTCAAAGCCCTCGAAGCCGCCGCCCGCAAGGAAGGCCAAGTGAACAGCGTCGGCATGCCCGACTCCTGGGCGAACTGGAAAGCCACCTGGCGCGATCTCGAGCAGAAGTACGGGCTCAAGCACCAGGATACCGACATGAGCTCGGCCCAGGAGATCGCCAAGTTCGCCGCCGAAGGCGAGAACGCCTCTGCCGATATCGGTGACGTGGGCGCCTCCTTCGGCCCCGTCGCCGTGCAGAAGGGCGTGGTCCAGCCCTACAAACCCACTACCTGGGACCAGGTACCGGCCTGGGCCAAGGACAAGGACGGCTACTGGGCACTGGCCTACACCGGCACCATCGCCTTCATCGTCAACAAGCAGACGGTCAAGGACGTGCCGCACTCCTGGGCCGACCTGCTCAAGGGCAAGTACAAGGTCACCATCGGTGACGTCAGCGCCTCTTCCCAGGCAGTGAGTGGCGTCCTGGCGGCGGCCTATGCCAACGGTGGCGACGAGAAGAACATCCAGCCGGCGCTGGACTTCTTCGCCAAGCTGGCCAAGCAGGGCCGCCTGTCCTTCACCAACCCGGTGGTGGCCAATATCGAGAAGGGTGAAGTGGAAGTCGGCGTAGTCTGGGACTTCAATGCCCTGAACTATCGCGACCAGATCGACCGTAGTCGCTTCGACGTCTTGATTCCCTCCGATGGCTCGGTGACCTCCGGCTACACCACCATCATCAACAAGTACGCCAAGCACCCCAACGCCGCCAAGCTGACCCGCGAGTTCATCTTCTCCGACGCCGGCCAGATCAATCTGGCCGAGGGCTATGCCCGGCCGATCCGCGCTGAGCACCTGACCCTGCCGGCCGATGTACAGGCCAAGCTGCTGCCCCAGGCGGAATACGCCAAAGCCCGCCCCATCGCCGACGCCAAGGCTTGGGAGGAGACCGCCAAGCGCCTGCCGCGGCTCTGGCAGGAGCGCGTCCTGATCAACATGCAGCAGTAACGCCATGAAGGTCATCCTGGTCGTCCTGGACGGACTCGCTCTGAGGGTCGCCGAACACGGACTCGGCTTCCTCCAGGCCCTGTGCCTGGCCGGCCGGGGTCGCCTCTACCGGCTGGAGTGCGAGCTGCCCTCGCTCTCCCGTCCGCTCTACGAATGCCTGCTCACCGGCATACCGCCGGTGAGCAGCGGCATCGTCCACAACGGCGTGAATCGCCTCTCCAACCAGACAAGTCTCTTCCAGCTGGCCCAGGCCGCCGGGCTCACCACCGCCGCCGCGGCCTATCACTGGGTCAGCGAACTCTACAACCGCACCCCCTTCGAGCCGGCACGGGACAGGCACGTCAGCGACACCAGCCTGCCGATCCAACACGGGCACTTCTACTACGCCGATCACTACCCGGATTCCCACCTGTTCGACGACGCCGAGCACCTGCGCCTGGCGCATGCCCCGGACATCCTGCTGGTGCATCCGATGAACATCGACGATGCCGGCCACCGGCACGGTCTCTCCAGCCCCGAATACCGCAACGCCGCGCGGCGCGCCGATGGCCTGCTGTCCCACTACCTGCCCACCTGGCTGGACGCCGGCTACCAGGTGCTGGTGACCGCCGACCACGGCATGAACGACGACCGCAGCCATGGCGGCACCCTGGCCGAAGAGCGCGAGGTTCCGCTGTTCGTCTTTGGCGATGGTTTTTCCCTGGGCGAGGCCACGCCACGCCAGGTGGAAATCTGTGGCACGGTCTGCTCCTTGCTGGGCCTTGCCCACGACAAGCCCTGCTGCCAGGAGTTGCTGGCATGAGGCGCCCCTGGTTCGCCCTGCTGTTATTGCTGCCCTTCCTGCTGGTGTTCGGCGCCTTCCAACTTGCGCCCCTGGCCTGGATAGCGTTCAACAGCTTCCAGGCCAGCGACGGCAGCTGGGGGCTGGCCAACTATGGTGAAATCCTCGGCTCGCCCTTCTACCTCCAGGCCATCCGCCTTTCCCTGGAAATCTCGCTCTGGTCCAGCGTGTTGGGCCTGGCCATCTCCCTGATCGGTGCCTACTCGCTGACGCGGGTGGAGTCACGCCTGCGCGGTTTCGTGGTGGCCTTCACCAACATGACCAGCAACTTCGCCGGGGTCCCCCTGGCCTTCGCCTTCATCATCCTGCTGGGGATCAACGGCTGCCTGACCCTGGCGCTCCAGCGCCTGGGCCTGCTGGAAAGCTTCAATCTCTATAACCGGGGTGGGCTGATCCTCATCTACACCTATTTCCAGATCCCCCTGGGCGTCCTGCTGCTGCTCCCCGCCTTCGAAGCCCTCAAGCAGGACTGGCGCGAGGCAGCGGCGCTACTGGGCGCCGGTACCTGGCAATACTGGCGGCAGATCGGGCTACCGGTGCTCAGCCCGGCGCTGATCGGTACCTTCATCATCCTGCTGGCCAACGCCCTGGGCGCCTATGCCACGGTCTACGCCCTCACCAGCGGCAACTTCAACGTGGTGCCGGTGCGCATCGCCGCCCTGGTGTCCGGTGACATCGATCTGGAGCCCAACCTGGCGGCGGCCCTGGCCATGCTGCTGGTGGTCTTCATGACTCTCATCACCCTGGTCCACCAGTGGTTGCTACGGCGGAGTCGCCATGTCCAGAACTGAGCGTCTCTACCACCGCCTGGTGGTCTGGCTGCTGTTCCTGATCCTGTTCGCGCCCCTGGCCGCGACCCTGGTCTATTCCCTCGCCACCCAGTGGTCGGCGACCCTGCTGCCGGCCGGCTTCACCTTCAAGTGGTACCTGCAGCTGTGGAGCGATCCGCGCTTTCTCGCCGCCTTCGGCCGCTCCCTGGCGATCTGCTTCGGCGCCCTGGCGCTCTCCTGCGTGCTGATCCTGCCGGCCATGTTCGCCATCGCCTATCACTTCCCGCGGCTGGATGCGCTGATGAACGTGCTGATCCTGTTGCCCTTCGCCGTGCCCCCGGTGGTCTCGGCGGTCGGCCTGCTGCAGCTCTACGCCAGCGGGCCGCTGCCGCTGACCGGTACACCCTGGATCCTGGTGTTCTGCTACTTCACCATCGCCCTGCCCTTCATGTACCGGGCCATCAGCAACAACCTGCAAGCGCTCAATCTGCGCGACCTGATGGACGCGGCCCATCTGCTCGGCGCCAGCTCCTGGCGCGCCGCCCTGCTGGTGGTGCTGCCCAACCTGAGAACCGGGTTAATGGTGGCGCTGTTCCTGTCCTTCTCTTTCCTCATCGGCGAATTCGTTTTCGCCAACCTGCTGGTGGGCACCCGCTACGAGACGTTGCAGGTCTATCTCTACAACCTGCGCAACGGTAGCGGCCACTTCACCAGCGCCCTGGTCATCTCGTACTTCGTCGCGGTCCTGCTGATGACCTGGATCGCCAATTGCCTGAATCGGGAGCGGACATGAGCTATCTCGCGGTCAAGGGACTGCACAAGCGCTATGGCGCCAACACCCTGTTCACCGACATCGACTTCCATGCCGAACAAGGCGAACTGGTCACCCTGCTCGGCCCTTCGGGCTGCGGCAAGTCCACCCTGCTGCGCTGCCTGGCCGGTCTCACCGAGGTCGACCGCGGCAGCATAGTGCTGGCAGGCCAGGACATCACCGCCCTGTCCCCCCAGCGCCGCGGCATCGCCATGGTGTTCCAAAGCTACGCCCTGTTCCCCAACATGACCGTGGAGCAGAACGTCGCCTTCGGCCTGCGCATGCAGCGCCTGGCGCGGGACGAGGTCAGCCGGCGGGTGATCGAGGCCCTGACGCTGGTGGAACTCGAAGGTTACGCCGAGCGCTATCCGCACCAGCTCTCCGGCGGTCAGTGCCAGCGCGTGGCCCTGGCGCGCTCGCTGATCGTCCGCCCTCGCCTGCTGCTGCTAGACGAGCCCCTCTCGGCGCTGGACGCGCGCATCCGCCGGCACCTGCGCGAGCAGATCCGCGCCATCCAGCAGGAACTGGGCCTGACCACGGTGTTCGTCACCCACGACCAGGAAGAGGCCCTCACCCTGTCCGACCGCATCGTGCTGATGCGCGAGGGCCGCATCGTCCAGAGCGGTGACGCCGAGACGCTCTACACGGCGCCGGTGGACGTCTTCGCCGCTGGCTTCATCGGTAACTACAATCTGCTCGAAGCCGACCAGGCCAGCCGGTTGTTCGGCCAGACCTTCAAGAGCCAGGTAGCGATTCGTCCCGAGGCCATTCGCCTCGGCGGTGCCGGGGGTATCCCGGGCCGGATCGTTGGCCACAGCCTGCTGGGCAATGTGATCCGCTACCGGATCGCCACCGAAGCCTGCGAACTCAACGTCGATGTGCTCAACCACGGGCCAGAGGCCTTGCACTCGAACGGTACGGCCGTCACTCTAGCCGTCAATTCCGACAGCCTGAGAGAAGTGGCATGACCCTGGCGATTTTCGATCTCGACGAAACCCTCATCGACGGTGACTGTGCCAGCCTCTGGAGCCGGCAGATGGGCGCACTCGGTTGGGTCGACTCTGAATCCTTCATCCAACGCGACACCGAACTCATGGCGGCCTACGCCAAGGGCGAACTGGCGATGGAAGACTACATGGCCTTCCACCTCGAACCCCTGGTGGGCCGCACGCCCGAGGAAGTGGACTTCGAGGTCGGCCCCTGGGTCGAAGACGTGATCGAACCGATAATTTTCAGCGACGCAATGAAGTGCATCGCCGCCCACCGTGCCGCCGGCGACCGGGTAATCATCATCTCGGCCTCCGGGGTACATCTGGTGCAGCCCATTGCCGAGCGGCTGGGCGTGGAAGAGGTATTGGCCATCGACCTGCAGGTCAGCCATGGCGTCTACAGTGGCCAGGTGGCAGGGGTGCTGACCTATCGCGAAGGCAAGCTGACCCGGCTGCTGGAACTGCTCGACGGTGACCAGAGCCTGCTCGCCACCGCCAGCTTCTATTCCGACTCACGCAACGACCTCCCGCTGCTGAAAGCCGTAGGCAAACCCCATGTGGTCAACCCCGACCCCGTGCTGCGCGAACACGCCGAACAGGCGGGCTGGCCGATCCTAAGCTGGCGTTAGGTAACGTACAGGGTGGATAACAGCTTAGCCTTATCCACTATTGCTGCGTGCCCAAGCCCGAGCTGAAAACGCTACGGCGTATCGCGGCCATGGGCCGCTCCTACAGGTCTTGATTCACTTTGTAGGAGCGGCCCATGGCCGCGATATCAACATCTAAAAGTTACTCCAGCCCTTCATCCAGCACCAACACCACCTTACCGTTCACTTCGTTGCTTTCGAGAGCGGCGAAGGCGGCCTCGGCGTTCTGGGCGGAAAAGCGGCGCTCCAGGTTGACGCTCAGCTGCCCCTTGGCGAACAGCGGCCAAACCTTTTCCTCCAGCGCCAGCATGGTCTTGGCCTTGAACTCGACGGACCTGTTGCGCAGCGTCGAGCCGATCAGGCGGATGCGCTTGCCGAGGATCTTGGCCAGATCCAGTTCGGCTTCGCGCCCGCCCATGAGTCCGATCAGCACCCAGCGACCATCCCGGCCCAGCAGGTCCAGATTGAGCGGTGCATAACCCGCGCCGACCGGATCGAGGATCACGTCGAAGGGGGCGAAGTCCCGCAGGCCTTCCAGATCGGTCTTGCGCAGCACCCCGCCTTCGGCGCCCAGGCGCTCGCAGTGGGCCAGACGCTCCTGGGAACCCACGCTGACCCAGCAGGGATTGCCGAAGGCCTTGCACAGCTGGATGGCCGCCGAGCCGACCCCACTGGCTCCGGCGTGCAGCAAGACTTTCTCGCCCGGCTGCAAGGCGGCCAGATCGAAGAGATTGCTCCAGGCGGTCGCCCAGACCTCGGGTAGCGCGGCGGCTTCGATCAGCGACACGCCCTCGGGTACGGCGGCGGCCTGGCGACCGTCCACCACGACCTCGCTGGCCATACCGCCTCCCGCCAGCAGCGCGCAGACCCTATCACCCACCTGCCAGCGCGAATCCGCGGTGGTCTCGCTGACCACGCCCGAACACTCCAGGCCCAGGGTAGCCGGCGCACCGGGCGGCGGCGGGTAATTTCCCGCCAATTGCAGCAGATCGGCGCGGTTGAGACCGGCAGCCGCTACGCGGATGCGGATTTCCCCTGGCGCCAGAGCGCGAGCGCTCAATGACTGCCATTCCAGTTGCCCTTCGATACCTTGCAATGCGTTCACGGTGCCTCCATAGTGGCTCAGGCTTTGACGAAAAGCGCCTGCGCCGGCGGGTTCTGCGGGAGTCGAGCGGACCCGAAGACGGAGGGCTGTCACAGCCGCGTCTACTTGTCGCTCCCACCCTCAGACCGCCTCCAGACGACTTTCGTCAGCGCCCGTCATACTTCCCTCGGCCGCGGAACCGCCCGGGCCCGGGACGGCCTATAGCCTATTCCTTTCCGTGCATTAGTCGAATACACATGAAGCAGCTCTTGTCCCGTACCGCCCTCGTTGTAATGCTTGGCGTCGTCGCAACGCCCCTCTACGCCAAGTCCAACTCACCGGTTAGCGTCGACAAGCTGCAACCCGACCGCGACCAGGTCATCGCCAGCCTCAACATCGTCGAGCTGCTCAAGCGCCATCATTACAGCAAGCCACCGCTCAACGATGCCCAGTCGATCAAGATCTACGACAGCTATCTGAAGATGCTTGATCCCGCGCGGCTGTATTTCAATGCCGCCGACATTCGCGAATTCGATGCGTCCCGCACCCGCTTCGACGATTACCTCAAGCAGGGCAACCTCGAACCGGGCTTCGCCATCTACCGTCGCTATGCCCAGCGCGTGGCCGAGCGACTAAATTATGGCCTGGGGCTACTGAGCGCCGGCATCGACAAGCTCAACTTCAACACCAACGAGAGCTTCGACACCAATCGCGAGAAGGCGCCCTGGCCGGCCGACACGGCTGCTCTGGACGATCTCTGGAAGCGCAAGCTCGAGGACGAGGTGCTGCGACTGCGCCTCTCCGGCAAGACCGACGCCCAGATCCAGCAGCAGCTGACCAAGAGGTACAAGAATCAGCTGGCACGCCTCAACCAGATCCGCAGCGAAGACGTCTTCCAGACCTACATCAACGCCTTCGCCGAGTCCTACGACCCGCACACCGAATACCTCTCGCCAGAAAGCGCCGAGAATTTCGACATCAACATGAGCCTGTCGCTGGAAGGCATAGGCGCGGTGCTGCAGAACGACAACGACTACGTGCAGATCCTGCGCCTGGTGCCGGCTGGTCCGGCGGACAAGTCCAAGCAGGTCGCGCCCGGCGACAAGATCGTCGGCGTGGCCCAGGGCGACGGCGAGATGGTCGACGTGGTCGGTTGGCGGCTGGACGAGGTGGTCAAGCTGATCCGCGGACCCAAGGGCTCCAAGGTACGCCTGGAGATCATCCCGGCGAGCAACGCCCCAAGCGACCAGAAGACCAAGATCGTCACCATCACCCGTGAGGCGGTCAAGCTCGAGGAGCAGGCTGCCCAGAAGCACGTGATCGACGTTCTTCACGAAGGCAAGCACTACAAGCTCGGCGTGATCACCGTGCCGGCCTTCTACCTCGACTTCAAGGCCTATCGTGCCGGCGACCCCAACTACAAGAGCACCACGCGTGACGTGAAGAAGCTCATTGGCGAGCTACAGAAGGACAAGGTCGATGGCATCGTCCTGGACCTGCGCAACAACGGCGGAGGCTCGCTGCAGGAAGCCACCGAACTGACCGGCCTGTTCATCGACCAGGGCCCCACCGTGCTGGTACGCAATGGCGACGGCAAGGTCGAGGTGCTCAACGACGACGAAGGCGGCGCCTACTACAAGGGCCCTCTGGCGGTACTGGTCAACCGGCTTTCGGCCTCGGCCTCGGAGATCTTCGCTGGCGCCATGCAGGACTACCACCGCGCGCTCATTCTCGGTGGCCAGACCTTCGGCAAGGGCACGGTGCAGACCATCCAACCGCTCAATCACGGTGAACTCAAGCTAACCATTGCCAAGTTCTACCGGGTCTCCGGCCAGAGCACCCAGCACCAGGGCGTGCTGCCGGACATCGACTACCCGGCTGTGGTGGATACCAAGCAGATCGGCGAGAGCGCCCTGCCCAACTCCATGCCCTGGGACACCATCGCCCCGGTCATCAGCGATCCGAACAACCCCTTCGCGCCCTACATGAAGGATCTAATCAAGCGTCATGACACCCGGGTACAGAAGGATCCGGACTTCATCTTCGCCAAGGAGCGCCTCAAGCTCGCCGAGGAGCTGGCCGCCGATACCACGGTCAGCCTCAACGAACAGAAGCGCCGCGCCGAGCAGGATGCCCTCGACCAGCGCCAGTTGGCCATGGAGAACGAGAAGCGCAAAGCCAAGGGTGAGGCGCCGCTCAAGGAGCTGAAGAAGATCGACGAGGACAACCCGGCCCTCGACGACAACAAGACCAAGCCCCAGGACGATGCCTATCTGATGGAATCCGGCCATGTACTGCTGGACTACCTGGACTTGAGCCATACCCCGCCCAAGCGCTGACATCAAAACGTCACAAGACTGTCGTGAAATGCCCGGGGGCCGCTAAAGACGGCCCCCGGGCATTTTCGTTATAGGGTTCTCGCAGGCTTAACCATGACACTGAATGACCAGGCTGGAGTGTTGGAGCGCATTCTTGCCAATCGGGAGCTGCATTCGCTCTTCCAACCCATAGTGTCCCTCAGCGAGCGCCGGATCCTGGGCTATGAGGCGCTCATCCGTGGCGCCTCCAACACTCCTTTGCACTCGCCCCTGCCGCTCTACGCCACGGCACGCCAGGCAGGGCGCCTATCCGAATTGGAAATCGCCGCCCGCCAGCAGTCTTGTCAGAGCTTTCGTGAACTGGGCCTGGAAGGGCTGCTGTTTCTCAACGTCTGCCCGGAAACCCTCCTGGAGCCTGCGCACCAGTCCGGTCAGACTCTCAAGCTGCTGCAGCGGCTGGGGCTCTCGCCGGCCCAGGTGGTGATCGAGCTGACCGAACAGGCCCCCATCGACGACTTCGCACTGTTGGCCACCGCCCTGCACCACTATCGCGCCATGGGCTTTTCCATTGCCCTGGACGACCTGGGCGCCGGCTATTCCAGCCTCAGGCGCTGGTCGGAACTGCGCCCCGATTTCGTCAAGATCGACCGCCATTTCATCGAGTCCATCCACCGCGACCAGGTGAAGCGCGAGTTCGTCGGTTCCATCCTGAAGATGGCCGAGGCCTCCCGGGCACGGGTGATCGCCGAAGGCATCGAGACCCACGAGGAACTGTCCACGCTGGCGAACATGGGCGTCGACCTGGTCCAGGGCTATCTACTGAGTCGGCCGAGCGCGACGCCGCCGCGGGAGATCCAGACCCTGCTGCCGGTCATCGTTACCCGCAGTCCCGAGCTCGCCGAAGAGTCGACCACCATCGCCAGCCTCAGGATCGAACAG
Source organism: Pseudomonas oryzihabitans (assembly GCF_006384975.1). NCBI lineage: Bacteria > Pseudomonadati > Pseudomonadota > Gammaproteobacteria > Pseudomonadales > Pseudomonadaceae > Pseudomonas > Pseudomonas oryzihabitans. The sequence goes on along the minus strand of NZ_CP021645.1, from coordinate 453,823 downwards.
GTGGCGGTCGGCCAGGACATGCTCATCCCCGATGTCCTGGAGCGCTTTCGCCTGCAACCCAGCCTGAACACCCTGGCCGTGGTGGACGACGATGATCGACCGGTGGGCATCATCCATCACCATGAACTGAGCTCGGCCTTGCTCAAGCCCTTCGCCCACGAGGTGTTCGCCCGCAAGCCCATCGCGCGGCTGATGAGCCAGGACTTCCTGGCGACCGAAACCACCCAGTCCCTGCAACAGGTCAGTCGCCTGCTCACTGCCCGCGCGCGCCAGCGTATCGAAGAAGATTTCATCATCACCGAAGGTGGTCGCTACGTCGGGGTCGGCCGGGTCATGGACCTGTTGCGCTTGATCACCGAACAGCGCATCCAGCAGGCTAAGCATGCCAACCCGCTCACCCAGCTGCCGGGCAACGTGCCCATCCAGCAGTGCCTGACCCGGTTGCTGGATCAGCGCCGCGAAGCCGTGGTGTGCTACGTCGACATCGATGGCTTCAAGCCCTTCAACGATCTATACGGCTACGCCAAGGGCGATGAGGTGTTGCTCTGCTTGGCGCAGACGCTGTCCGAGCGCCTGGACCCGCATCAGGACTTCGTCGGCCACATCGGCGGTGACGACTTCCTGGTGGTGCTGGGTTCCACGGATTGGCGCCAACGACTCAATGGCCTGATGGCCGCCTTCCAAGAGCGTTGCCGGCATTTCTATCGCAGCGAGCATTTGGAGGCCGGCTGCTTCCTGGCCTACGACCGGGACGGCCGCCGGCGGGAGTATCCGCTGTTGTCGCTGTCGCTCGGGGTGGTGGAACTGGATCAGGATGCCGGCAAGCGCGTGGATGCCAGCGCCTTGGCAGGTCTGGCGTCGGAAGCCAAGCGCAATGCCAAGATGGTCCCCGGCTATAGCCTGCACCTGATGCGCGCCTGAGGCCTATTCCTGACGGTGATCGGGATAGCTGTGTTCGAACACCCGGGTCACCTCGGCCGCATGCCAGCTGACTGCATCGCTCACCTGCGGCGAGCCCTCCAGGGCGCCCAGCCGTAGCGCGCAGTCGAAGAAGCCCTCACGGGGAATGCGGCTGCCACTCTGGCTCACGACCAGAGCGCTGCGCAGTGGCCTGCCTTCGCGGCGGTCGAGGGCAGCCAGGTATTCCAGAGCGGTGGTCAGGGTCACCATGGCCGGCTGGGGTAGCCCCAACCGCTCGATCAGCGAGCGGTAGGTCAGGAGGCTGCGGCTGCGCCGAGCGCTTTCCAACTCATCCAGCAGGGCCAACCAATGCTGGCGGCTGATACGTACACTCAAGAGAACTCAGTCCCGCAATTGGTCGAGGGCCACACCCGGTGCGGGGCGCTCGTGCTTGTCCGGCAGCGCGGCCAGGGCGGCCTGCTGGGTGGCGGATCTATTGTCGCGCCAGGTACGGAAGGCGTCGAGCTCGCCACTACAGGCCTTACCGATCCAGGCCAATACGGCGAGGTCATCGAGCAGGCCGAACATGGGTACCCAGTCGGGAATGAGATCGATGGGCAGCAGGAAGTAGACCAGACCACCGGCCACCGTCAGCAGGGTCTTGCGGCTGATGCCCCGGTACTGGCCGCGCCACCAGGCCAGCAGCAGTTGATGGAACAGGTTCAGGGTATCGCGCGCATCACCCAGCTTGAGACCACGCTGGCGGGTCTTGCGCGCCACCCCCAGCAGCAAGGCGGGCAGGCGTCCACGAATCAGTAGGCGTTGGGCGATACCGAGATAGCGATCAAAATTCTTCGGCGGCTTCATGGGCACCTCGAACGTTAGGGACATGGCCGGTGCGCGAGCCTATGCGGCACGGCATGCTAACACTCTGATCGCAAAGGGCCGCGAGGGTTTCCCGGTACCCCAATGGAAAACGCCCTGCAAGCAGGGCGTTTGAGGGCTTGGTGCGGCCCGTTACTTCTTGGCCGGTGCCTTCTCGGTCGCTGCCGGTGCCGCGTCGGCGGCCGGTGCAGCCGGGGCGTCTTCGGCATCCGCAGCGCCGTGATCCTTGATGCCGAGCAGCTCCAGGTCGAACACCAGTACCGAGTTGGCCGGAATCGCCGGGCTCGGGCTCTGGGCGCCGTAGGCCAGGTCGGCAGGGATGTACAGCTTGATCTTCTCGCCGACGTGCATCAGTTGCAGCGCCTCGACCCAACCCGGAATCACGCCGTTGACCGGCAGGTCGATCGGGGTACCGCGCTTGATGGAGCTGTCGAACACGGTACCGTCGACCAGCTTGCCTTCGTAGTTCACGGTGACCACATCGGTGGGCTTGGGCTGCGGGCCATCACCCTTCTTGACCACTTCGTACTGCAGGCCGGAAGCGGTGGTGATGACGCCAGGCTTCTTGCCGTTCTCTTCGAGGAATTTCTTGCCGGCCTTGGCATTGTCTTCGCTGACCTTGGCCATCTTCTCTTCGGCACGCTTCTGCAGGGCGGCGAAGGCTTCGGTCAGTTGCTGATCGGTCAGCTTCTGGTCCTTCTTGCCGACGGCGTCTTCGATACCGAGGGCGACGGCCTTGGGATCCAGATCGTCGATACCTTCCTGGGCCAGGCTCTTGCCCATGTTCAGACCAATGCCGTAGGACGCCTTCTGGGCCGGGCTTTCCAGTTCGACCTTGGGCTTGGAGTCGCAGCCGCTCAGAACCAGACCCACCAGGGCCACCGCTGCTGCTAACCGATACTGTTTCATGTTGATTCCTTATCCGTGCGCATCGTGCGCGTTCAAATAACTGATCGAGCTTACAAGGAGACCTGCTCGCTTGCCATGGCCAGGCCTCTAAATGGCTGCAAAGGATAAGATTTCAAGCTTAGGTCTGCCTGAACGTTGCGTGAACGAGGTGCAGGCGTGCCTGCTGCCGGGCTGCGACCGCCAGCCGCAAGGGCACGACTGACGCCGTCCCAGGCGTTAAACTGGCGCCTTCCTCAGCGCTTGATAGAGACGTTCATGTTCGAGCCCAATGATCTGAATCGCCCGCCCCTGGAGCTTGCCCGCGAATCGCGCAAGGCCGGTGGCTATGGTCTGCTGTACTCGGTACTGCTGGCCATCGGCATCCTCCTCTACCACCACTGGGTGCCCTCCGCTTTCCCCGGCGACCTGCTGCAGATGTCCATGGCCCTGCCCATCATTCTGTTCGTCGGCAGTGCCGTGTATTACCTCGCCATGGTCCGCAAATGCGAGCGCCTGCAGCGCGAGGCGGACGAGAAAGCCGGCAAGGCCAACTCGAAACGCCGTTAGCCGGACCGAACGACGCAGCCGGCGCCCGGTCGACTGTCCATGACGACCGGCGCGGGAGGCGCGATGCTGACCATCACCGATCTGCACAAGAGCTATGCGACGCCCCAGGGCCCCCTACCCGTCCTACGTGGCGTCGATCTCGCCCTGGCCCGGGGCGCCAGCCTGGCCCTCATGGGCGAATCCGGCAGTGGCAAGAGCACCCTGCTGCATCTGGTCGCCGGCCTCGACCGACCCGATGGTGGCCGTATCGAGGTGGCAGGTCGTGAGCTGTCCCGCCTGAACGAAGGCGCCCTGGCCGCCTGGCGCCGCGAGGGCATCGGGCTGATCTTCCAGCAATTCAATCTCATCGCCAGCCTCACGGTGCGGGATAACCTCGCCTTCCAGGCGCGTCTGGCCGGCCGCCACGATCCGCACTGGCAGACCGAACTGGCCACCAGGCTGGGGCTTGCCGCCCTACTGGATCGCTATCCCGAGCAATTGTCGGGAGGTCAGCAACAACGCGTCGCCCTGGGACGAGCCCTCGCCTCGCGCCCGCCGCTGCTACTGGCGGACGAACCCACCGGCAACCTCGACGAAGCCAGCGGCGACCAGGCCCTGGCCCTGCTGCTGGAGCTGGTGGCGGAGACCGGCAGCAGTCTGCTGATGGTCACCCACAGCGCTCGTATCGCCAGCCAGCTCGACCGTACCCTGCAGTTGGAACGGGGGCGCCTGAGCGGCGCGGCCCCATGAGACTGCTCTACTGGAGCCTGCACAGCCTCGCCAGTCATTGGCGACGCCATCCGCTGCAACTCGCCGGGCTGGTGGCGGGACTTTGGTTGGCCACTACCCTGCTCATCGGCGTGCTGGCGCTCAACGCCCAGGCGCGGCAGAGCTATGCCCAGGCCAGTGCCCTGTTCGGCGCCAACCAGGCCGCCCTGGAGGCGCGCGACGGCGGTCGCTTCCCGCAGCAGGTGTTCGTCGACCTGCGTCGCCAGGGCTGGCCGGTCTCGCCCGTGCTGCAAGGACGGCTGGCCCTGGCGGGACGCGAACGTCCAGTGCCCCTGCTGGGTATCGAGCCGGTCAGCCTGCCCACCGATGGCGGCGTTGCGGCCAGCGCACCGCCCGCCGCCCTGTTCGACTTTCTCAGCCCAGCGGGCACTACCTGGATCGCCCCGGAAACCCTGCGTGAATGGCACCTGCGGGAAGGCGAGGTGCTGCGGCGTACGGACGGCATGGCCTTGCCGCCGCTCCAGCACCGTCCGGGTCTGGCGCCCGGGATGCTGGTGGTGGATATCGGACAGGCGCAGCGGCTGCTGGATGCACCGGACCAGCTGTCACGGCTGATCCTGCCCAAAGCCTTCCAGCGCGATCTGCCGCCCTTGGAGGGTACCCGCCTGCACCGGGTGGAGAACGACCAGGGTGCCGAACTGGGGCGACTGACCGACAGCTTCCACCTCAATCTGCTGGCGCTCGGCCTACTGGCCTTCGCCGTGGGTCTGTTCATCGTCCATGCCGCCATTGGCCTGGCCCTGGAACAGCGTCGCCCCCTACTGCGCACCCTACGCGCCTGTGGCCTCGCGGCGGCAACCCTGGTCACGGCGCTGGCGCTGGAATTGGCCCTCATCGCCCTGCTGGCGGGTGCCCTGGGCGTAGCGAGTGGCTATGGCCTGGCGGCCCTGCTGTTGCCGGACGTGGCGGCGAGCCTGCGCGGGCTCTATGGCGCGGAGGTGGCCGGCAGCCTGACCCTGAGCCCGGCCTGGTGGCTGGCCGGACTCGGACTGAGTCTGGGCGGTGCGCTGCTGGCCGGGGCTGACGGCCTCTGGCGCGCGGCGCGGCTACCCGTGCTGGCCCTGGCCCAGGGCGAAGCCTGGCGCGCCGCCCATGGCCGCTGGCTCAGGCGCCAGGCGCTGGCCGCGCTGCTGGTGGCGCTGCTGGGCCTGGGCCTGTTGCTGGGTGGCAACAGCCTGGCCAGTGGACTTGCCCTGCTCGGCTGTCTGCTACTGGCCGCGGCCCTGGCCCTGCCACCGCTGCTGAGTGCCGTGCTGGACCTGCTGCTGCAGCGGGCGCAGCGGCCGCTTGCCCGCTGGTTCCTCGCCGATGCGCGGCAGCAATTGCCCGGACTGTCCCAGGCACTGATGGCGCTGCTGCTGGCCCTGGCAGCCAATGTCGGCGCCGGCAGCATGACCGAAGGGTTTCGCCGCACCTTCGACGGCTGGCTCGATCAACGCCTGACAGCCGAACTCTACCTGCGCCCGACCGACGCCAACCAGGCGGCGGCCCTGCAAGCCTGGCTACCGAGCCAGCAGTCTGTCCGGGCGGTCTTGCCCGTGTACGAACAGGAGATCACCTTGCAGGGACAACCGACGACCCTGAGCGGCGTGGTGGACGATGAGCTCTATCGCGAGCACTGGCCGCTACTCGATGCCCGGGCCGCCGCCTGGACACCCTTCTTCGCCGGTGAGGGGGTGATGCTCAGCGAACAGCTGGCCCGGCGCCTGCAGGTGACGACCGGCCAGCGGATCGAATTGCAGGGTAGCCAGGGCAGGTGGTCCGCGCCCATCCTCGCCACCTATGCCGACTACGGTAATCCGCGCGGCCATCTGCTGCTGCCCCAGCCACGGTTGCGCGCGCTGTGGCCGGAGGCGAGCCTGATCCGCATCGTGGTACGCCTGGCACCGCCCCAGGTGGATGCCCTGCGTGAACGGCTACAGCAGCAGTTCGGCCTGGATGCCAGTCGCTCCATCGACCAGGGTCAGTTGCGCCGCTATGCCGACCAGGTGTTCGAGCGCACCTTCAGCGCCACCGCAGCCCTCAACGCCCTGACCCTGGCAGTGGCCGGGCTGGCGCTGTTCATCGCCCTGCTCGGCCAGGCGCAGCGCCGCCTCGGCCAACTCGCGCCGCTGTGGGCGCTGGGGATCGAACGTCCGCGGTTGATCCTGCTCAGCCTTGGGCAACTGCTGGGCCTTGCGCTCCTCACCCTGGCCCTGGCCATTCCGCTGGGTATCCTGCTCGCCTGGTGCCTGGTGGCCGTGGTGAACGTACAGGCCTTTGGCTGGCGTCTACCGCTGCAAGTCTTCCCCGGTCAGTTGCTGGCGCTTGCCGGTATCGCCCTGCTGGCGACCCTGTTGGCCGCTGCCTGGCCCCTGCTGCGACTCAGGCGCAGCCAACCGCTGGACCTGCTCCGGGAGCTCGGCAATGAACGCTAGGGCCCTGTTGGTCGCGCTCCTGCTGCTGACCGGTTGCGATGACAAACCGGCCCCGGAAGGCTTCGCCGGGCTAGGCCAGGGCAGCGAGCATTTCGCGCCGGTGGTGCCCGGCAAGGTCTTCAGCTTCCCGGCGGATCACGGGGCCCATCCGGATTTTCGCATCGAGTGGTGGTACGTCACCGCCAATCTCAGCGACGCCGCCGGCCATCGCTACGGTGTGCAGTGGACGCTGTTCCGTAGCGCGCTGCGGCCTGCGGCCGACCAACCCGGCTGGGGCAACGGCAATCTCTGGCTGGGCCATGCCGGACTCACCACCGAGACGCGGCAATTCTCCGCCCAGACCCAGGCGCGGGGCGGCGTCGGCCAGGCCGGGGTAACGGCCAGCCCCTTCGCCGCCTGGATCGACGCTTGGCGTCTGCAAGGTGATCTAGCGGGCCAGGCCGAGGTCCAAGCCCAAGGCCCGGGCTTCGCCTATCGACTGGACCTCGTCGCTACCGGCCCGCTGGTGCTGCAGGGCGAAGGCGGGGTGAGTCGCAAATCCGCCAGCGGTCAGGCGTCCTACTACTACAGTCAGCCGTTCTTCCAGGCCCAGGGCGAACTGGAGATCGAGGGCCGGCGTATCCCGGTGCAGGGGCTGGCCTGGCTGGATCGCGAGTGGAGCAGCCAGCACCTGGCGGCGGACCAGCTTGGTTGGGACTGGTTTTCCCTGCACCTGGACGACGGTCGCCAGCTGATGCTCTATCGCCTGCGCCAGGCCGATGGCCAGCATTATCTGTTCGGCAACCTGATCGCCGCCGACGGCCACAACCAGCCCCTGCATCCCGGCGACATCCGCCTCGCGCCCCTGTCAACGCACCCGGTAGCCGGCCGCGAGGTGCCGGTGCGCTGGTCCATCATCCTGCCGGGGCGAGACGTCGACCTGCGCATCAGCGCGCTCAACCCCAACGCCTGGATGGCCCTGGGCACCCCCTACTGGGAGGGCCCGGTCAGCGTGGAGGGTAGCGCCAAGGGGGTGGGCTATTTGGAGATGACGGGCTATTAGGCTCTGTACGAAAAATGCCTGCGCTCGGTGATGCTTCGTTGAAAAAGGCCTGGATGGCCAGGCCCTCCTAGGCGGCCCCGTCGCAATGCTCATTTACCATTTGTAAACTCGTTCGCGAGCCCGGTCGAGCGCGACTCCGATCCACTTCCTCAGCTTTTTTCGCGGAGCCGCCTAGGCCTCGCCTAACCTTCGCTCGGCGACTTTTCGTACAGAGCCTAGTGCAACACATTGGCGAGAAACTGCCGGGTGCGGGCCTCCCGGGGCGCGCTGAACAACTGTGCCGGAGCGCCGCTTTCCAGGATGCGGCCCGCGTCGAAGAACAGCACCCGGTCCGCCACCTCGCGGGCGAAGCCCATCTCGTGGGTGACCACGATCATGGTCATGCCCTCCCGGGCCAGGTCCTTCATGATCGCCAGCACCTCGTTGACCGTCTCCGGGTCCAGCGCCGACGTCGGCTCGTCGAACAGCAACAGTTGCGGTTGCAGGGCCAGCGCCCGGACGATGGCTACCCGCTGCTGCTGACCGCCGGAGAGTTCGGCCGGATAGGCGTCGGCCTTGTGCGCCAGCCCGACTCGCGCGAGCAGCGTCCGTGCCTGGCGCTCGGCCTCGGTGGCGCTCAGCCGCCCGAGCTTGACCGGCGCCAGGGTCAGGTTACGCAGCACCGAGAGGTGCGGGAACAGGGTGTAGTCCTGAAACACCATGCCGACCTTCTGCCGCAGCGTCGCCAGGGCGCGACGGTCGCCGGCGTGCACCGGAACGCCGTCCAGCTCCACGGTGCCGGCTGAAGGCTCTTCCAGGCTGTTGAGGCAGCGGATGAGGGTCGACTTGCCCGAACCGCTGGGCCCTATCACCACCACCACCTCGCCGGCGGCGACGTCCAGGTCCACGCCACGGACGATCTGCTGTTCGCCGAAGCTCTTGCTCAGGCCCCGCACCTTCAGCAGTGCGCTCATTGGGTCAGCGCCCGCAGATTGGCGTCCAGGCGCGCCTGGCTCTGCACCTGCCGGGCGCGCCGGGCCTCCTGGCGCTCCCGCTCCAGGGTCAGGCGCGCCCGAGCGGCCGCCAGGGTCCGGGCCAGGGCCGGGGCACCAGGACCGCCGGGCGATTGCCGCGAGGCGACGTTGGCGGTGGGGTCCAGGCTTTCGCCGACGCGCGCGGCGTCCAGCCCCAGGGGGCGACCGATCACCGCCTGGGCGGCCTGGTCGAGCATGGCGCTGTCGATGGCGTGAGCGGGCAGCCCCGCGTCCAACGCCTGGCGTACTACGGCGCCCACCACATGGTGCGCCTCGCGGAACGACAGTCCGCCCTCGCGCACGATGAGATCGGCAAGGCCGGTGGCGGTGGAGAAATCCCGGGCGCTGCGCTCCAGTCCGCGCGCGGCCTCGGGCTGCGCCGTACGCAGCACCAGATCCAACAGCCGCAGGCAGCGCAGGCTTTCCTCCGCGGCCTCCCAGAAGCCGCGGGTGCCTTCGCGATTGGCATCGCCACTGTGGCTGAAGTGGGTGCCCTTGACCGTCATGGTGGCGGCCATCAGCAGTCCGGCGATGTGGCCGCTGCGGCCCTTGAGGTACTCCAGCACCACCGGATTCTTCTTCTGCGGCATGATGCTGGAAGTGCCGGCGACGCTGTCGGGAAACTCCACCAGGCCGAATTCATGGGTGGCCCAGACGAAATAGTCCTGGGCCACCCGGCTCCAGAACACCGCCAGCAAGCTCAGGTGCGACAGGCCTTCGAGAATGAAGTCGCGGGAGGCCACGGCGTCCAGGGCATTGTCCAGGTAGCCGTCGAAGCCGAGCAGCTCGGCGGTACGCGCCCGGTCGATGGCGAAGGGCGTGCCAGCGAAGGCCGCCGCACCCAGCGGACTCTGATTCATGCTGTCGAGGGTGGCGGCCAGGCGCAGGCTGTCGCGCTCCAGGGCCTGGGCCACGCCGGCGAGATAGAAGCCATAGGTGATCGGCTGCGCCGGCTGCAGATGGGTATGCCCCGGCATGACCGTGGCGGCATGCCGCTCGGCCCCTTCCAGGGCCGTGGCGCGCACCTGCTGCAGCGTCTCCAACACCTCGGCGAGGACATCCCGGGCGCGCAGGCGATCCAGGGTGGCGAGGATGTCGTTACGACTGCGGCCGATGTGCAGCCGCCCGCCGACGTCCGTGCCCAGGCGTTCGATCAGCGCCGCCTCGTAGTTGAAATAGGCATCCTCGCGCAGCGGGTCGAGGGGTACCGCGCCAGGACCCGCAGCTTCCAAGTCGAGGATGCCGCGCGCCAGGGCGGCAGCCTGGGCGCGGTCGATCAGCCCCTGTTCGGCGAGCATCACCACATGGGCCTTGTTGACGTCACCCAGATAGGGAAAGCCCTCGGCGAAGCCGGCGAGGCGCGGGGCATAGATGAAGTCGCAGACCTCGGGCGCGGTGGCCTCCCGGAGCCGACGGCTGACCTTGGATTCTTGCATGGGATGCCTCTCTAGGACGGATTGCGGGTCAGCGGACGACCCAGGCGCCGCTCGAGGTAGCGGCTGAGCCAGCTGAGCAGCGAGCAGATGACGAAGTAGACGAGCAGCACCGTGCCGTAGACGGTGAAGGCCGGACTGGCGCCGGTCATCATGGTGGTGCGCTCGATCAGGGTCTGGCCGGTCTTGAGGAATTCGCCCACCCCAACCAGGGCGCCCAGGGAGGTGGCCTGGACCAGCAGGGTGAGCAGTCCGGTATAGGCCGGCAGGATGGCCTTGAGCGACTGGGGCCCGACGATGTGCAGGTAGATGCGCCAGCGCGGCAGGCCCAGCGCCCAGGCGCTCTTCCACTGGTGCCGGGGCACTGCCTGCAAGCCGCCGCGGACGATCTCGATGCCGTTGGCGCTGCCCCAGAGGGTCAGGCCGGTGGTGACCGCGGCGAAGGGCGACAGGTCCAGCCCCAGCAGCGGGGCGCCGAAGAAGATGAAGAAGACGTTGACGATCAGCGGGATGGAACGGAACAACTCGACGTAGCCGTGGATCAGCCAACCCAGCCAGCGCTGCGGCAAGGTGGCCAGCACTCCGAATACCGCCGAGACCAGGGTGGTGAAGAGCAGCACCACCAGCGCCAACTGCAGGGTCATCAGCAGGCCCTTGACCACGAAATTCCAGTTTTCCAGAAAGAAGCTCATGCTCGCCTCACTGCCGAAAGGGTCGTTGCAGGTGGGCGGACAGGCGCTGCGTAGCCAGGGCCAGCACCGCCACCAGCCCCAGGTAGAGCACGCAGATGGCGCTGAACATCTCCAGGGCGCGAAAATCCGTGGCGATGCGATCCACCGCGACGAAGGTCAGCTCGGCCAGGCCGATGGCCTGCAGGTAGGAAGAGTTCTTCAGCAGCGAGATGGCGGTGTTGAGCACCGCCGGCAAGGCGGTGCGCACGGCGATGGGCAAGGCGATCAGGCAGAAGAATTGCCAGGGCTTGAGATTGAGCGCCAGGCTCGCCTCGCGCATGCCCCGCTCCACCGTCGCCAGGCCGCCGCGCAGATTCTCGATCTGGTAGGCACCCGCCCACAGCGACAGGCAGACCACCCCGGACCAGAACAGCGACAGCCCCAGGCCCACCGCCGGCAGGCCGTAGAAGATGAAGAACAGTTGCACCAGGATCGGCGTGTTGCGGATCACCTCGACATAGACGGCGGCGAGTTGCGCCAGCAACGGCACGCGAAACAGCCGAACCGCCCCACCGACCACGCCGATGACCAGCGACAGTGCTATCGCCAGCAGCGAGACCCTGAGCGTCATCAGCAGGCCGTCGAGCAGCGCCGGCCACTGGGCCCAAAGATAGTCCAGATCGAAGTCCATCGCCGCGCTCCTAGTGGCGTTCCGCAGGCCGCGGCTGTTCGAAGACGCTCAGGTAGTAGCTGCGGATGTTCTCCGGGACCAGGCGCTCCACCCAGGGACGGAACAGGTGCTCCTCGTGCATGCGCGCCACGGCGGCGCTGAGGTAGTCACGCCACTCGGCCTCGTTCTTGCGCACCCCGATGGCGGCGTCGGAAATCTGGAAGGGCTCGCCCACCAGGCGGACGCTGTCGTCGTGGGCGGTCACCACCACCAGGGTGGCGGCGTCGTGGGTATAGGCATCGACCCGGCCCTGGCGAAAGGTCTGCAGGGCATCGGCGGCGCTGTTCATGCGCAGGGTCTTGATCTCCGGCTCGTGGTCTTCGAACCACTTGGCCTGTACCGAGCCCTTGAGGGTGGCCAGGGTCTTGCCACGCAGGGCGGCGATGGAATCTATGCCGCTGTCCTTGCGCACCAGCACATCGCTCGCGCCCCAGCGATAGGGAGTGGTAAAGTCGATCACCCGCTGCCGCTCCGGCGTCACCCCGAGGGTGGCGATCAGCATGTCCACCTTGCGGCCGAGCAGTTGCGGCACCCGGTTCTCGGCGGTGACGCAGGTGAAGCTCACCTTGTCCCGGGAGCCCAATGCCCACTCGGCGATCTGCCGGGACATCTCCACCTCCACGCCGGCGAAATCGCCGTTGCTGTCCTGGTAGCCATAGGGTGGCTGATCGCAACGCACCCCGGCGCGCAACGTACCGGCTTCGGTGAGGGCGGGCGGTACGGGGGGCAAGGCTGCAGCCTGCACCAGGCTGGCCAGACCCAGCGCCAGGACGGCACCGGTAAACGCGCGATACGACATGTTGCCTCCTAGAAGAGCGGTGACAGCCGCGGGGCCGGTGGCCGGCGGCAGGGCTACGAGGGCAGATCGAAGGGTGCAGCGGGGGGTCGTCTGTGGCTGGCGTTCATTGCGCCTTGGGTCTTTTGTAAGACTTATGGCGCCATGCTGGCAAATGCCAATACGCTAGGCAGCCATACGGATCTGATATGGGGTGAGCGGATGAACATGAAGCAGGTGGAAGCCTTTCGCGCGACGATGCTGTCTGGCTCCATGACCGCAGCCGCCGAGGCCCTACATACCTCGCAACCCAACATCAGCCGACTCATCGGCCAATTGGAACGCAGCTGCGGTTTCCGGTTGTTCGAGCGCATCGCCGGACGCCTGCTGCCCACCGAGGAAGGCACGGCGCTGTTCCGCGACGTGGAGCGCGCCTTCGTCGGCCTGGGCAGCCTACAGGCCTCGGCCCGCGCCATCGCCCAGGGCGGCACCGGACGGCTGCGCCTCGCCGCGGTGCCTTCGTTGTCGCTCACCTTGCTGCCGCGGGTGGTACAACGCTTTCGCGAGCGGCACCCGCAGGTGGCCATCACCATCCACACCAGCGATTCCCCCACGGTGGCGCACTGGGCGGCCTCCCAGTTCTGCGACCTGGGCCTGGCCTCCTATGTGGGTGAGCAGCTACCGGGCGTGGCGGCGGAGTTGCTCAGCGACGTGCCCGGAGTCTGCGTCTTCCCGCGCGGACATCGTCTGAGCCAACTCAGCGAGGTGACACCGGCCGACCTGGCCGGCGAGGAATTCATCTCGCTGGTGCCGGGCGACAGCACCCGCACGCGCATCGACCGCCATTTCCAGGAACCGGTCGAACGCCGTCGACTGAATCTGGAGACACCCTATGCCGCCACCATCTGCGCCATGGTCGGCCTCGGTTTGGGCGTCAGCATCGTCAGTCCCCTGGTGGCGCTGGACTACCTGCACGCCGGCCTGGAAATGCGCCCCTTCCAGCCGGCGATCCGCTTCACCAGCTATCTGCTGCTGGCCGATCACCGCCCAGCCGGCACCCTCACCCTGGCCTTTGCCGCGGAGATCCGCGCCACCCTGCAGGAAGCCGTGCGGCAATGGCAATGACCGGAACTCCCGGCACCGCTCCCACCTCGAATCCATATCCACCCCTAGCCACTGCGCAGGGTTCGTTAGCGTGATAACCGAGGTGTCTCGATGAATGTCAAAGAGCTGAATCAGCAGGTCAAGGCCGGCGCGGTACAGGAAGTCAACCTGGTCTCCATGGAGGGTGGCTCCTACGTCATCCATGCGCTGGTGGAGGGCACCTCGGTTCCGGTCGCCGACGACAAGGGCGCGACCCTGCATGTGGCCTCGGTGGAAGAAGCGCGCCGCATCCTCGACGACGTCAAGGACGTCCGCCTGTTCATCGCCCAGCCGGCGGTCTATGAGGAGATGGTGGGCCAGCCCGAGACCCAGACCGATTCCCGCGAGGAAATCCCGCTGCGGTCCAAGGTGGAAAATCGCTGATCCGCTGAATATTTCCGGGCTGCCGCTCCCACTGCAACTAGACCCTATCAAGCGGTGATTGCCAAGAACCAAACGATGCTGAATTGTTATAATATAACAATTCAGCATCGTTTGAGGATCATCGTATGTCAGACGCTATTCCCGCCCCGGCGCCCGCCCGCTCCAATGAAGAGATCGCCTGCCTGGCCGGCGCCAAGGCTGCCCTACATACCTGGGCCGCGACCGTCGCCACCCGTGATGTGGAGGCCATCCTCGCTCTCTATGCGCCGGATGCCATCCTGGTGCCGACCCTGTCCAACGAAGTGCGGGATTGCCAAGACAGCCGCCGCGAATACTTCCGCAACTTCCTCGCCAACGAAGGCCTGGTGTGCGACGTGCAGATCTTCAAGAAAAGGGTCAGCAGCAAGCTCAGTACCGTGGTGGTCGGTGGTCTCTATGTCTTCCATTACCACGAGGGCGACGCCGTCGTCAGCGTCCCCGCCCGCTTTCTCTTCACCTTCGAGCAGATCGACGGTCGCTGGCTGATCACCGGCCACCACTCCTCCCGAGAGGCCTGAGCTAGAGCGGTTGCATTTTGTAAAGATGCAGTCCTTGCCGAATGTGCGTCAGTTCTAAATCCTGTCTGGGTGACCCGGGCCCCTCTGACGGCTTAAGCCGCCATGTCGAGTCATAGTCTTGAAACTTGACTAAGGAGGGGCTCATGAACGCCCTGCATGCATTTTTCTTCGCCGACTTCCTCGGCACCGCCACCTGGATGTGGCTCACCTTCTTCGCCGTCGTCATCGCCCTGCTGGCCTTCGACCTGGGTGTGCTCCACAAGGAGAACAAACCCATCGAGGTGAAGGAGAGCCTGCTGCTCTCCGCTGGCTACATCAGTGCGGGGCTGCTGTTCGCCCTCTTCGTCTGGCAGCTCAAGGGCGCCGACGCCAGTCTCGACTACGTCACCGGCTTTCTCATCGAGAAGTCGCTGTCCATGGACAACGTCTTCCTGATGGCGGTGATTTTCGGCTTCTTCGCCATCCCCCGCGAATACCAGCACCGGGTGCTGTTCTGGGGCATCCTCGGGGTGATCGTGCTGCGCGCCATCATGATCGGCCTGGGCGCGGCACTCATCCACCAGTTCGACTGGATCCTCTATATCTTCGGCGCCTTCCTGGTGATCACCGGGGTCAAGATGCTGTTCGCCAAGGTGGATGAAGAGCCCAACCTCGACGACAACGTCTTCATCAAATTCCTGCGCAAGAAACTGCGCGTCACCGACGAGATGCACAACGAGCATTTCTTCGTGCGCAAGCCCGATGCCAGTGGCAAGACGGTGCTCTGGGTGACGCCGATGTTCCTCGCGCTGATCGTGATCGAGTGCGCCGACCTGGTGTTCGCCGTGGACAGCGTGCCGGCCATCTTCGCCATCACCCAGGACCCGTTCATCGTCTACACCTCGAACGTCTTCGCCATCCTCGGCCTACGCGCCCTGTACTTCGCCCTGGCCGCGATGATCCATCGCTTCGCCTACCTCAAGTACGCCCTGGCGCTGGTCCTGGTGTTCATAGGCTGCAAGATCTTCCTAGTGGGCATCATCGGCAAGATCCCGCCGGCGATTTCCCTGAGCGTGACCCTGGGCCTGCTGGCCGGTGGCGTGCTGGTGTCGCTGTACAAGACCCGTGGCGAGGCCAAGAACGCCTCTGCGGGTCATGCCGCGCACGACTCGCTGAAGAAACCTTCGTGAGCAAAGGGAGAAGATCATGATGTTCAAGACCACCCTCGGCCTCGCCAGCATCCTCCTGCTCCTCGGTCTCGGCGGCTGTGACAGCGCCGAGAAAGCCGCGGACAGCTTCGCCACCAAGGTGGAACAGGCCGCCCGGGAACAGGCCCGGGAAACCCTGGGCGGCACCCTCGACGAACTCAACAAGAAGGTCGACGAAGCCCAGAAGCAGGGCCGCGCCTGGTTGGATCAGCATGGGCCGAAGCAGGAGAAGGAAGAAGCGCCACCGGGCAGGGTCGGCAAGTCGGTGGAGGGAGTGGAGACTTGAAGACTCTATCGCCCTGATCAGGGTTACGACCGCGATGGCGCTTGGGTTGGGCTAAGACGGCTTCATCGGCGAAGCCCAACAAGGGTGCTCAATGTTGGGCAATGTTGGGCTTCGCTGCGCTCAACCCAACCTACGGTGTCGTCGGGTAGGTTGGGTTGAGACGGCTCCACCGTCGAAGCCCAACAAGGGTGTTCGATCTTGGACGAGGTTGGGCTTCGCTACGCTCGACCCAACCTACGACGGACCCTGGAGGGTCAATACACCGCCACAATTTCCTGGCGATGTACCTTGCCCTCTACCTTGACCTCGACCTCATCACCCTCGTCCCGGCCCAGCAGGGCCTGACCAAGCGGTGCCCGCGGCGAGATCACCAAGACCTCCTGCTCTTCGAACCTCACCCGGAGGCCTGCGCCATCCGGCCCGAGGAACAGCCAGCGACTACCCGTTGGCGTGGCCAATTCGATGAGGGCGCCGACGCGGATGCCGTCGTCCATCGCGACTGGCGTCAACGCCCGGTAGGCCGCCAGGGCCAGCTCGATCTCGTGCAAGCGGCGGCGCTGGCCGTCGGCCAGATAGGCGGCTTCCAGGCCACGGGTATCGTATTTGTTCTCGGCCTTGCTTTCGCTGTGGGTGGCCGCCTCGTGGCTGGCCGCCAGTTGCTGGCGAAGCACGTCGCGGTCCTGTTCCAGGGCCTGAAGGATGAGGGTGAGCAGTCGTGCTTTGTCCATGAAGCCATCGCCGGGGCAAAGGGTGCGAGCCTAAGGCTAAACTCTTCGCCCCGCCAGCCTGGGCGAAGCGTCCGTCCGCTGGCCAGAACCCGTGCGCGAGCCACCGGTCAGTAGAAGGCAAGATGTAACAGGATCAAACAGATGCGCACCCGTACCGGACTCACCCTGCTCGCCCGTAGCGGCTACGCCGCCCGTGGCCTCGTCTACCTGATCATCGGGGTGCTCGCCCTGCTCGCCGCCCGGGGCTCCGGTCAGCCGGCGGACAGCCACGACAGCTTGGAAGCCCTGCTCACCCAACCCTTCGGCCATTTCCTGGTCGGCCTGGTGGTGGTGGGCCTGGTGGCCTTCGCCGCCTGGCGCATCCTGCAGGCGCTACGCGACGTCGACGACCACGGTCGCAAGCCCAAGGGCCTGGTGATTCGCGCCGGCCTGCTGGTGGGCGGTATCACCTATGGCGCCCTCGCCTTCTTCGCCCTCGGCCTGCTGGTCAGCGGCCTGCGCCAGAGCGGCGGCTCGGGCGGCAACACCAACGACTTCCTGCAACTGCTGCTCAGCTGGCGCTATTCCAACCTGCTGGTGTACGTCGCCGCGCTCATCCCCCTGGGCGTGGGCCTGGCGCATTTCGTGAAGGGCTGGAAAGCCAGCTTCGAGCGTTATCTCGAAGCCAGTCCCGAACAGCTTCGCCTGATTCGCCCCATTGGCCGTTTCGGTCTGGTCGCCCGTGGCGTGGCCTTCGTCGAGATCGCCGTGTTGCTGATGATCAGTGGCTCGCGCTACCAGGCGCTGCATCCCCCAGGCATGAAGGATGCGCTGAACGGCCTGCAGAACCTGCCCTTCGGCACCCTCATCCTGTCGGTGGTCGGCCTCGGCCTGATCGCCTTCGCCCTCTACAGCTTCGCCGAAGCCTACTGGCGGCGCATCGAGATGGACCTGCCGGACGTCGGCGGGTCGCTACGCCAGGTGCTGCCGCGCTAGACCAGCGTCAGCCGTTGGCGCATGGCCTGCCAATGGCTCCCCTCCCAGAACACCTTGTCGCACTGGGGGCAGTAGAGAAAATGCCGATGACGCTCCCGCACGCGCGGTGGTACCCGCTCGCTGAACTGCGCAAGATCTACTGCCTGAAGCCCCGAATTGCAGGCCAGGCAACGGGAAAACGGCGCCGCCCAGGCCCGCAAGGCCAGGCGTTCATAGAGTTCGCGCAGTTGCGCCTCGGGCTGCAAGGCATGGACGTAACAGCCCAGGAGTACATTGCGCCGCTTGAGTAGCTCCCGGTCCCGGGTGAGCAGGATGCGTTCTTCGCGATTGGCCAGTTCGGCCAGGGCGGGATCGGCGTAGGCGTTGTCGTAGAGAGTGTCGAAACCGGCCATGCGCAGCCGCCGCGCCAGGGCGCCCAGATGAGCATCGGCGACGAAGCGCGGACGCCCTGCCGGCTGCTGCCCACCCTGGATTTCCCCCTCAGCCGCCCGGGCTGGATGCACGACTACCTGGTCGCCATCAGCCAGGCGTTGCCTGAGCGCGGCGCTCTGGTCATTGATCAGCAGCAGCCCCACTTCGGTATGGGGCACGCCGAGCGCCTCGATCTGATGCTTGGCGCTCGCCACCGCCGCGCACTCGACCCAGATCGCCCGGCCGCGATGGGCCGGGGCCAGGAAGCGTTCGAGGGCACCATGGAAGCGAAAACTGGCCTGGGTCATGGCCTCACTATGCCAGGGGTCGTCCCAGGTCGGCGCCGCTTCCGATGGATGACCCTGGTCAGGCCTCCACCTGGCTCCACTGCTTGTTCAGGCGCTTGTCCGAGACCGGCATCCGCGTACCCAGCTGCTGGGCCCAGAGCGAAACCCGGTATTCCTCCAGCATCCAGCGATAGAGTTCCAGGTTGGCGTCGCGCTTGCCCTCCTGGCCATGCTTGGCGGCGCGGGCGCGGTACTGTTCCCAGAGCCCCGCCAGTTCGCCGCTCCAGACGCGGTCACGCTGCACCTGGCCGCCGAGCTTGTCGAAGCGTTGCTCGATGGCCTTGAGGTAACGCGGATACTCCTTGAGCCACTCCAGCGGCGTAGCTCGGACGAAGCCCGGATAGACCAGGCTGGCCAGCTGCGCCTTGATGTCGTTCAGGGCCACCGCCTGGGCCAGGTCGATGCGGCCCTTGAACTTCTTCTGCAGGCCATGCCAGAGCTTGAGGATCTCCAGGGTCAACCGCGCCAGGCGCTCGGCCTGCTCGGTCCAACCAGCCTTGCGCCGCTCGGCCAGGGAAGCCAGGCCAGCGCCATCCCGCGGCAGCTCGGCTTCATCGGCGAGGATGGCGGCGTCCAGGCTGGCCAGCAGGATATCTTCCACCAGGGCTTCAGGTCGGCCCAGCTCGCGGTGCAGCAGGCCCAACTCGGTGAGGCCGGGCAGCTTGCCGCGCAGGAACTTGGCTTGCTCCGCCAGTTGCTGCAACAACAACCGTTGCAGCGCCCGCCGGTGCTGGTAGGCCGCCTCGGCCTGGGTGGCGAAGCGCCCCTCGCGTACCGTGCCCTGCTCGTCCACCAACGCCGGATAGACCGTCATCGACAGCCCTGCCACCTGCTGCTGGGTCTTGGCCGCCACCTCGGCGAAGGCCTTGGCCTCCACCGGGCGCTGCTCCTGGCGTTTCTGCGTCGGCAGGGCCAGCGCCGCCTGGCTTTCCTCGGCGAAACGCGCCGTCACCTCGGCCAGATCGCGGCCCTCGCCCAGGGGCTTGCCCTGGGCATCCACGACTTCCAGATTCATGCGCAGGTGGCGGTCGAGACCCGCCTCGGCTTCCGGCCAGGCCTCGTCCGGGATGCGCGCGCCGGTCATGCGTTGTAGCTCGCGCCCCAGAGCCTCGTGCAGCGAGCCCTCGCCGAAGGGGATCTTGTCCAACGCCGCGCGGACGAAATCCGGCACCGGCACGAAGTTCTTGCGTAGCGCCTTGGGCAGGTTGCGTACCAGGGCCACGCAGCGGTCATAGAGCAGGCCCGGCACCAGCCAGTCCAGCCGCTGCGGCGGCAGCTGCGGCAACAAGGGCGCCGGCACGCGCAGGGTGACGCCATCGCGCGGATGGGTCGGGTCGAATTCGTAGGACAGCGGTAGCGTCAGCTCGCCCAGGCGCAGGGTATCCGGATACTGGGCGGCGGTGACCTCGCTGGCCTCACGGGCGAGGACGTCTTCCTCGCGCATGATCAGCAGATCCGGCTGCTTGGCGCTTTCGCGGCGGTACCAGCTGTCGAAGGTGGCGGTCTGGTAGACGTCCGCCGGCAAGCGCGCGGCGTAGTAGTCGAACAGCGTTTCCTCGTCGGCGAGGATGTCGCGCCGACGCGCCTTGGCCTCCAGCTCGTCCAGCCGCTCCAACAGAGCGCGATTGGCCGCCAGGCACTTGGCGCGGCTGTTAATCTCGCCGCGCACCAGGCCCTCGCGGATGAACAACTCGCGGGCGGCGGGCGGATCGATGGGGCCGAAGTGCACCGGGCGCCGCCCGACGATGATCAGGCCATAGAGGCTGATCTGTTCGAAGGCCACCACCTGACCACGCCTCTTCTCCCAGTGGGGTTCCAGATGGGTCTTCTTGACCAGGTGCCCGGCCACCGGCTCGATCCAGTCAGGCTCGATCTTGGCGACCATGCGGGCGAACAGCTTGGTGGTCTCCACCAGTTCGGCCGCCATGATCCAGTTGGGCTTCTTGCGGCCGATGACGCTGCTGGGATGGATCCAGAAGCGCCGCTGGCGGGCACCGAGGTAGTCGCCGTCTTCGCTCTTCTGGCCGATCTGGCTGAGCAGGCCAGCCAGAATCGCCTTGTGCAGGGCCGCATAGCCACGGGCACGCAGCGCCGCCTCGCTGGCCTCGGCCTGTTGCTGGGCCTTGGCGTTGACTCTCTTGTCGGTGGTGAGCACCGGCTTGTCGCTGGCGACCGCAGGTGCCGGCTGTTCGGCCTCGGCCTTGCGCGTCTTGAGTCCGAGCTCGCGACACAGCAGGGTCAGTTGGCGGTGGGCGTCGCGCCACTCACGCAGCCGCAGATAGTTGAGGAAGTTCTTGCGACACCAGCTGCGCAGGGCATTGGAACCCAGCGCCTGGCGCTGCTCTTCGAAGCCGTGCCAGAGATTGACCAGGGCGGCGAAGTCCGAATCCGGGTCCTTCCATTGGGCGTGGGCCTGGTCAGCCTGGGTCTGGCGATCCGCCGGACGCTCGCGCGGGTCCTGCACCGAGAGGGCACTGGTGACGATCAGCACCTCGGCCAGGCTACCCTGCTCCGTGGCTTCCAGCAGCATGCGCCCGAGGCGCGGATCGATGGGCAGCCGCGCCAGTTGGCGACCCAGCGGCAGTAGCCGACCCTCGACGTCCACCGCCGAGAGCTCCTGCAACAGGGTGAAGCCGTCCTTGATTGCCTTGCCATCCGGCGGTTCGATGAAGGGGAAATCCTCGATCCGGCCGAGGCGCAGATGCAGCATCTGCAGGATCACCGCCGCCAGGTTGGTGCGCAGGATTTCCGGATCGGTGAAGGTCGGGCGGCCGAGGAAGTCTTCTTCGCTGTACAGGCGGATGCAGATGCCCGGCTCGACCCGGCCACAGCGGCCCTTGCGCTGGTTGGCGCTGGCCTGGGAGATGGCTTCGATGGGCAGCCGCTGGACCTTGGCTCTATAGCTGTAGCGACTGATGCGCGCCGTGCCGCTGTCGATCACGTAGCGGATGCCCGGTACGGTCAGCGAGGTCTCGGCGACGTTGGTGGCCAGCACGATCTTGCGCCCGGGGCGCGGCTGGAAGATCTTCTGCTGCTCGGCCGGGGTCAGCCGCGCATAGAGCGGCAACACCTCGGTGAATTTCAGCTGGGCCTTGCGCAGCACCTCGGCGCAATCGCGGATCTCGCGCTCGCCGGGCAGGAACACCAGCACATCGCCCGGACGCTGGCCGACGCTGCGCTCGTGGGCCGCGATCTCGTCCAGCGCCTGGAGAATGCCCTGGTCCACCGAGAGGTCGTCCACCAGGCGCTCGCCGTCTTCATCCACCTCCGAACTGAGGGGGCGGTACCAGGTCTCCACCGGATAGGTACGGCCGGACACCTCGACGATGGGCGCGCCATCGAAGTGCTTGGAGAAGCGCTCCAGGTCGATGGTCGCCGAGGTGATGATCAGCTTGAGATCGGGCCGGCGCGGCAGCAGGGTCTTGAGGAAGCCCAGCAGGAAATCGATGTTGAGACTGCGCTCGTGGGCCTCGTCGACGATGATCGTGTCGTAGCGTTCGAGGAAGCGGTCGTGCTGGGTCTCGGCCAGCAGGATGCCGTCGGTCATCAGTTTGATCAGGCTGGCGTCGGTGCTCTGGTCCTCGAAGCGCACCTGGTAGCCCACCAACTCGCCCAGCGGCGACGCCAGCTCCTCGGCCACCCGGGCCGCCACGCTGCGCGCCGCCAGTCGCCGCGGCTGGGTGTGGCCGATCAGGCCGTGCACACCTCTGCCCAATTCCAGACAGATCTTGGGCAGCTGGGTGGTCTTGCCCGAGCCGGTCTCACCGGCGATCACCACCACCTGGTGCCCGGCGATGGCCCGCTTGATCTCCTCGCGCTTGGCGGCGATGGGCAGGGCGTCGTCGTAGCGGATGGTCGGCACGCTGGCACGCCGCGCCTCGACCTTGGCGCAAGAGGCCTGGAAGCGCTCCAGCCACTGGGCTTCGCGATCCGGATCGGGTTGCTTCTGCAAGGCCTGGAGCTGGCGTCTCAGGCGATGGCGGTCGGCGTTGAAGGCCTGATCCAGGTTGGCGGCAAGACGGGCAACGGAGGGGGTATCGGTCATGAAACTCTTTCGACGGCGGTCGCTTGGACCGGTAAGTGTAAAAGAGTTGGGGGGTGTGGCGGGGCTTTACAAGAAGATGGCGGGGAAAAGAAGCGAGGTAAGAGGCCCTGCGCGACGGACGTCGCGCAGGGCCTGACAGGGATCAGCGCTTGGCTTGGGCGCTGGCCATGTTCAGTTTTGCTGGCGGCGTGCGCAGGGCCATGTCCAGGGACTGCAGTGCCTTCCAGGCGTCCTGCTGCAGATCGGCCGGATCGGCGTGATCGAACTTGATCTTTTCGGCAGCGGCGGGCAGCGGCGGACGGTTGCCATAGATCAGCGCATAGAACACCGAGGCGGCCAGGTAGGTGCCGGTGAAGGACGGATGGCTGCCATCGGGCAGGAACAGGCCGGGTTGCGGCTGCTCGGCCAGCGCCTTCTGCCAGGCCTGGCCCACCGGCGCCAGCAGCGCACCGGTTTCCTTGGCCAGGGGGGTGTAGACGCTGTCCAGCTGCGCCTGCATGGTCGGATTGTTCTGCCGCGCCCAGGTCAGGTAAAGGATCGGCTGGGCACCGTCCTTGCGGGCGAGATCGGCGATGAGGCGCACGTACTGGCGGGTGAGGTCCGGATTCTTCACCGGCATCATGCTGTGATCCTGGATCACCACGTAGTCGTAGTTGGCTTTGGCCAACTCGTCCTGCACATCGTGGCGCTTCCAATGTTCCTCAAGGCTGGCACCGTTGAACGTGATGTGCTTGACGTCCAGCGGGCGCGCCTGGCCGGCATCGACGGACATTTGACGAACCATCGCCGGAAGATCGTTGACGAAGGTATAGCTGTTGCCCACGAACAGGACGCGGATGGGCTCACCGGCCCAGGCCTGGCCGAGCGCGCTGGAGCCCAGCAGCAGGAGACCCAGCAAGGCCTGGCGTACGCGAATTCGCATGGTGTGTCCTCAGGAAGAGAGGTCGGATAGATGACGGCACAATGCCGCCTGCGGTTTATACCCGAACCTCTTGCGAAAACCATGCTCGCGCCCCTGCCGTAGCGCTACCAGTCGACGAGAGGTAGCGATACCGGGTGCCGGCTGATGCCTGGTTACGCCTTCTTGAGCTCCGCGTCACGCAGTTCACGACGCAGGATCTTGCCGACGTTGGTCGTGGGCAGGCTGTCGCGGAATTCCACCAGCTTGGGCCGCTTGTAGCCGGTGACGTGGTCGTGCATGTGCTTGAGCACCTGCTCGGTGGTCAAGGAAGCACCAGGTTTGGGCACCACGAACACCTTGATCTTCTCGCCCGCCACCTCGTCCGGCAGACCGATGGCCGCGCACTGCAGCACCCCGGGCAGTTGGGAGAGTACCTCTTCCAGCTCGTTGGGATAGACGTTGAAGCCGGACACCAGAATCATGTCTTTCTTGCGGTCGACGATGCGCAGGTAGCCATCCGGCTCGATCACGGCGATGTCACCGGTGCGCAGCCACCCTTCCGCATCCAACACCTCGGCGGTGGCCTCGGGTCTCAGCCAATAGCCCTTCATGACCTGCGGGCCCTTGACGCACAGCTCGCCGGGTGTGTCGAACCCCAGCGCCACGCCGTCGGCGTCCACCACCTTGCAGTCGGTACCCGGCACCGGCATTCCGATGGTACCCAGGCGCCGACGCTCCAGGGGATTGAAGCTCACCACCGGGCTGGTCTCGGTCATGCCGTAGCCTTCGCAGATACCGCAGCCGGTGACCTCTTCCCAACGCTGAGCCACGGATTGCTGCAGGGCCATACCGCCGGAGAAGGTCACCCGCAGCCCCGAGAAATCCAGCTGGCGGAAGTCTTCGTTGTTGCACAGTGCGGCGAACAGGGTGTTGAGCCCGACGAAGCCGTTGAAGCGCCACTGCTTGAGTTCCTTGACCAATGCCGGCAGATCGCGCGGATTGGTGATCAGGACGTTGTGATGGCCTTGGATCAGCATGGCCATGCAGTGAATGGTGAAGGCGTAGATGTGATAGAGCGGCAGCGGCGCGACCATCACCTGGGCGTCCGCGCCCAGGTACTTGGTCATCAGCATCTGGCATTGCAGCATGTTGGCCACCAGGTTGCGGTGGGTCAGCATGGCGCCCTTGGCGATGCCGGTGGTACCGCCGGTGTATTGCAGGACGGCCACGTCCTCGCTGGCCGGATCGGCGTCGACGAAGTCGACGTGTTCGCCCTTGGTCATGGCATCGACGAAGCGGATGGCCTGGGGAATGCGGTACGGCGGCACCATCTTCTTGACGTGGCGCACCACGGCGTTGACCAGTAGCCGCTTGAAGGTCGGCAGCAGATCGCCGACTTCGGTGATGATGACGTGACGGATGTCGGTCTGCGGCAGCACCTGCTCGGCCAGGTGCGCCATGTTGGCCAGGCAGACTAGCGCCCGGGCGCCGGAATCCTTGAACTGATGCTGCATCTCGCGCGCCGTGTACAGCGGATTGGTGTTCACGACCACCAGCCCGGCGCGCATGGCGCCAAAGACCACCACGGGGTACTGCAGCACGTTGGGCATCTGCACGGCGATGCGATCACCGGGTTGCAGGTCGGTGTGCTTCTGCAGGTAGGCGGCGAACTGACCGGACAGCTCGTAGAGTTCGCGGTAACTCAATGTACGGCCCAGATTGCTGAAGGCCGGCCGGTCGGCGTAGGTCTGGCAGGCCTCGCGAAACACCGCCAGGACGTTGCGATAGCGTCCCGGATCTATGTCTGTCTGGATGCCCTCGGGATATTTGTCACTCCAGAAATTCGGCATCATGCAGCCCGCTCCTGCTCTTGGTTATTGTTCGTGGGAGAGTGCCGTATCGTGCTGGATCGGCCCTGCGAGCCTAGCAGTTTTGCCTGGGACGCAACAGCATCAATATCCGCCCTAAACGTCACTTAATGACTGATCAGTCGATAATAGTCATGCTGTTTCAGGGTTTTTCCAGCCCCCATTAGCCTCGGGCCGCGTGCCTGGGTAGAATGCCCCGCTTCGCGGCCCCTGCCGCCTTCTCAATGCTGCTGGAGCGCGTCATGAGTTTGACCGAAAACATTCCTTATGAAGCCCTCGAGATCGGCCAGAAGGTCACGGTGAACCGCACCATCGAACAGCGCGACATCCTGCTGTTCGCGGCCCTGTCCGGTGACTGCAACCCCCTGCACCTGGACCCCGAGTTCGCGGCCAAGACGCTGTTCCGCGAGCCCATTGCCCACGGCATGCTCAGCGGTGCCCTGATCAGCGCCGCGGTGGCCTGCAACCTGCCGGGACCTGGGACGCTCTATGTCGACCAGACCATGACCTTTGAGAAGCCGGTCAAGCTGGGCGATACCCTCACCGTGGAAATCGAGGTGCTGGAGAAGCTGCCGAAATTCCGCGTGAACCTGGCGACCCGCGTCTTCAACCAGCACGGTGACAAGGTGGTGGACGGCGTCGCCAAGGTGGTAGCACCGCGTAAGCAGGTGCAGGTGCAGCAGGTCGAACTGCCCCCGGTCACCGTCGGCTAATACCCCTCTACCCGCCTCAACTCAGATCGGCAAGGCCCCGTTGCAGCGGGGCTTGCAGGCTGAAGTCGCTGAACGCCACCTCCATGCCGCCGCGCTCCGGCGTGCCGCACGCCGGGCCCACTCGATACTCGGCTGCCGGCGGCAGGCTGGCCAGCCGTAGCAGCGGCCAGCGCTGGCCATCCAGGGAGGCCTGTACGCGCACGCTGCCCTGGGTCAGGGTCACCCGTAGCCAGACCTCTTCCTGCTCTCCCAGCGGTGCGCCCAGCGCCAAATCCGAGCGCCCCTGGGTCAGGACGCTGAGCAACTGCGGAGTATCGTCGAAGTAGCCGATGCCGGCGCGCAGCCAGAGCTGTTCGTCGATGCGCACCATGAGCCCGGCGTAATCGCCCTGGTTCTTGCAGCGCGCCGCTACCCTTAGTTGCGCCGTGAAGCCGCTGGTAACCCGGGCGCCGAAGAAATGGCCGCTATGGCGTTCGGCGCCGTCGTGGGTCAGGTTCCAGAAGTCGCTGTGCCGATCGGTGATGACTCTCAACCGATCGGCCTCGGCCAGCCAGGTCTCGGGCTCGTTGATCCAGTGGCAGATGTCGAACATGGCGCTCTCCTCGCAGACTGGCGCTTGGAGTCCGGCGCACCCCGCAAGTTCGTCTCGCCGTTGCCGGAAAGCGCCTGCTCCGGGATGACTCAATAGCCTGCCTTGAGAATGGCCGCGGCGATCTGACCGAGACCGATCTCCTGCTCCACCGCGCCGAGCTTCATGGCTTCCTTGGGCATGCCATAGACCACGCAGCTGTCCTCGTCCTGGCCGAGGGTGCGGCCACCCACATCGCGCAATTCCTTCAGCCCGCGGGCACCGTCGTCGCCCATGCCGGTCATGATGATGCCGAGGGCGTTGCTGCCCGCCGCGCGGGCCACCGAGCGGAACAGTACGTCCACCGAGGGCCGATGTCGGCTGACCGGCGGACCGTCGACGACGTCCACCTGGTACTGGGCACCACTGCGCTTGACCAGCATGTGGCGACCGCCCGGCGCGATGAGTACCCGTCCGGGCAGGACGCGGTCACCATGACGGGCTTCACGCACCTCCAACTCGCAGAGCCGATCCAGGCGCTCGGCGAAGGCGGCGGTGAAGCGCTCGGGCATGTGCTGGACCACCACGATGCCCGGACAGACCCGCGGCAGCATGGTGAGGACGGCTTCCAATGCCTGGGTGCCGCCCGTGGAGGTACCCAGGGCGACGATTCGCTCGGTGGTGCGCGCCATGGCACCGCCGCTCCCGGCGGGCAGGATGGCATCGGCACTCAGCTTGGGCGGCGGGACGACGGGTGCGGCGCGCGGCGCCAGACGCTTGAGATTGGCGCGTGCCGCCGCCTTGACCGCGCTGGTCAGGTCATCCGAGGCGTCCTTGAGGAACTGCTTGAGGTTGGCCTGGGGCTTGGTGACGATGCTGACGGCACCGGCGGCCATGGCCTGCAGCGTCGTCGCGGCGCCCTTCTCGGTCAGGGTCGAACAGATCACCACCGGCGTGGGGCGTTCGGCCATGATCTTCTTGAGGAAGGTGATGCCATCCATGCGCGGCATTTCCACGTCCAGTACCAGCACGTCCGGCCATTGCTTGCGCATCTTCTCTTGCGCGAACACCGGATCGGCGGCGACGCCCATGACCTCGATGGCGGGGTCCTCGGCGAGACTTTGGGCGAGGACCTGACGCACCACCGCGGAGTCGTCGACGATAAGGACCTTGATCTTGTTCATGGAGTACGTCTCGTGAGCGGCGGAGTCTGGGTGACCTCCACCTGTTGTATGAGTACCCGGCCATCGGCGAGATCCAGGGACAGTTTGCGATGACCGTCGCCCCTGACATGGGTACGAATGGAGCGTAGCCCTACGCGGGCGAGCTGGGCCAAGGCGGTATCGACGTTGACGTCACCGATGTTCTTGACCCGCCCGCGCAGGATCTGCGGAAACATGTTGCCGCCGCCATAGAGGTGTACCTGGTAGCCCGGCAGATCGCCGCCATGGCGGGCGATGGCACCCAGCATCAGCTCCAGCGCTTCGTCGACATAGTGACCGTCGAGCGGGGCGCCCGGCGCGGGGCGCTGCCGCGATGGCAGCAAGGCGTGGGTCATGCCACCCAGGCGCTGCCCCGGATGCCAAAAGACAAAGGATACGCAGGAGCCGAGGATGGTACGGATAAGCCGATCACCCTGACCGAAGTACCAGTCGCCAGGACGCAGGAAGACCTCCGGCAGGGTGGGCATCGTTAGAACGGTCGCTGATAGATGGAAGGATTGATCATCTTCAGCGTATCGGTCACGCCGTTCAAGCTCTCCGAATGGCTGATGAAGAAGTAGCCACCGGGCCGCAAATGGCGGACCAGACGCTCCACCACCTGGCGCTTGGTCGGCAGGTCGAAGTAGATCATCACGTTACGCAGGAAGATGATGTCGAAGGTCCCCACTTCGGGCAGGGTGTTGTTCAGATTGATCTGCCGAAAGGAAATCCGCGCGGCCAATTTGGGATCGACCAGGAAGGTGCCCTCGTTTTCGCCCACGCCCTTGAAACAGTAGCGCCGCAGCAAGGCGGGCGGAATGCTCTCGGCCTCCGTCAGCGGATACTGACCCTGGCGTGCCTTGGCCAGTACCCGGGTGCTGAGATCGGACGCGACGATTTCCCAGGGCCGCTCACCAAGGCCTTCGGCCAGGGTCATCGCCAGGGTATAGGGTTCTTCGCCCGAAGAGCAGGCACCACTCCAGAGCCGCAGCGGCTGCCGCCGGTCCCAGTTCGGTAGCACCTTGTCGCGCAGGAAATCGAAGTGCTTGGGCTCGCGGAAGAAATAGGTCTCGTTGGTGGTCAGCAGATCCACCGCCATCTGGCATTCCGCCTGATCGCGCTGGATCAACTGGAAGTAGGCCTCGTAGCTGGGGGTTCCGCGCTGCCGCACGCGCTTGGCGAGTCGGCCGCTCACCAAGGGACGCTTGGCATCGGACATACTGATGCCAGCGACCTTGAAGATGAAACTGCGAAATTGGCGGAATTCGCTGTCGGTCAGCGCGGGAAGCTCCATTACATCCCCACTCAAGCAGCCGAGAGATCGGCGAGTTGGGCGAGGTCGTCCTCACCCAGTACGCGATCCATGTCGAGCAGGATGACGAAGCCCTGGCCCTGCTTGGCCATGCCCAGGATGAAGTCGGTGCGAACCGAAGCGCCGAAACGCGGCGCCGGCTCGATGGTGTCCGCAGCGATTTCCAGGACTTCACATACGGCATCGACGACGACGCCGAAGACCTGGGCGCCCTCGCCCACCTGGGTCTCCAGCACCACGATGCAGCTGCGGCGGGATGTCTCGGTCAACTGATTGCGAAATCTCATGCCGAGGTCCATCACCGGCACGGCGGCGCCGCGCAGGTTGATGACGCCGAGCAGCGTCGGCGGCAGCATGGGGACCGCCGTGACCGCGCCATACTCGATGATTTCCCGGACGCAGCCGGTGTTCACACCGTAGAGGTCGCCCGCCAGTTGGAAGGTCAGGAATTGCCGGGACAGCTCCGTACTACTCATCACACCTGCTCCTCGAAGCGAGCGAAGCCATCCGGCACGACATCCCGCCCACGGCGGTAGGAAGGTACGCTTGCCCGCGCCGAGGCGTGCTCGACCGGCGCCGTGCCCGCCTTCCTGGACACCGTACGCGAAATGCCCTGACTGGGCGCGCCACTGCCGTTCACGGTGAAGTATTCCATCAGTTGCTGGAGTTGTTCGGCCTGGCCGCTCATCTCTTCGGAGGTGGCCGCCAGTTCCTCGGACGCCGAGGCGTTCTGCTGGGTGATCTGGCTCAGCTGCATCATGGCGCTGTTGATCTGCTCGACCCCGGCGGTCTGCTCCTCGGAAGCCGCGGTGATCTCCTGGACCAGATCCGAGGTCTTGTTGATGGAGGGCACCATCTCGTCCAGCAGCGAGCCGGCGCGTTCGGCCAGGGCGACACTGCTCTTGGCCACGGTGCCGATCTCCTGGGCCGCGACCTGGCTGCGTTCGGCCAGCTTGCGTACCTCGGCGGCCACCACGGCGAAGCCCTTGCCGTGCTCACCGGCACGGGCGGCTTCGATGGCGGCGTTGAGCGCCAGCAGGTTGGTCTGGTAGGCGATGTCGTCGACGATGCCGATCTTGTCAGCGATGGTCTTCATCGCTACCAGGGTCTCACGCACCGCCTGACCGCCTTCCACCGCTTCCCGGGCGGCCTTGCCGGCCATGCCGTCGGTGACCTTGGCGTTCTCGGTGTTCTGCGCGATGGAGGCCGACATCTCTTCGATGCTGGCACTGGTTTCCTCGACGGAAGCCGCCTGCTCGGTACTGGCCTGGCTCATGCTCTGGGCGGTAGCGGAAACTTCTTCCGAAGCGCTGGCCAGGCCATCGGCAGAGCTGCGTACGTCGGTGATGATCTGGGCCAGGGTGGTGGTCATGACGCGCACCGAGGCCAGCATGCTGGTGGTATCACCCTCGCGGGTCACCACCTCGACGGTCAGGTCGCCCTTGGCGACGCGCTGCACCACCTCGGCGGCATAGGCCGGCTCGCCGCCCAGTTGCCGGATCAGGCTGCGCGCGATGAGATAGCCCAGCAGGACGGAGACCAACAGTGCAACGGCACCGATGACCGTCATCAGGTTACGCGCATCCGTATAGGCAGCATTCGCATTCTCGCCCGCCTCGACCATGCGCTGTGCCTGATGCTCATTGAAGGCACTGGCGGCGTCCACCAACTCGTTGTTGTTCGGAGCGAAGACATTGAGCAGATAATCGCGCGCCTGATTACGATCCGCCTCCACAAGGCGGAAGTATTCAGTGTACTTGTCCTGCAATCGCTGGCGGCTTTCCAGCACGGCATTGAGTTTGCGCTTGCCTTCGTCGCTGCGCACCTTCTTGCCCAGGTCGATCAGAATATCGTTGTTCTCACTACGAATCCGCGCGATATCGCTGCGGGTCTTGGCCAACGCATCGGCATTGTCCAGTAACAACAGGTTGCGCAGCAGCCGACCGGAATCCAGGGTGTTGCGGGTCAGCGTATTGGCCTGGACCGTAATCGGGAAGTAACGCTGCGACATGGTGTCGGCAGCCTCCTTCATCTTTTCCATGTTCAGGAGCGCTACGCCGATGGTCAGCATGAGCATCAAAATGGCGACACCGAAGCCGATCGCCAACTTGGTCGAGACGCGAAGATTATTGAGCATGTCGGGTGCGCCTCCGGCGCGGTTGTTACTTCTTTTTTTGGCGTTTCCATACGGGATCGCCGCTGACACTGCGTTGCGAATCGCTATGCGCTTGCTTGGGCCAAACTGGCCAGTTCGCCGACGTCTAGTACACGGGCGACATCGAGTACCACGATGAAACCTTCGCCGGACTTGACCATGCCGGCGATGAAATGCGGTGCCAGGCGACTGCCGAAGGCCGGCGCCGGACGGATCTGCGCCGGCTCGATCTCCAACACCTCGCTCACCGCATCCACCACGACGCCCAGCACCTGGGTGTCTTCGGCATCGAACACCTCGAGGATGACGATGCAGGTCCGCGGACCGACCCGGGTCGGCGT
This sequence comes from Pseudomonas oryzihabitans, assembly GCF_006384975.1. Lineage (NCBI taxonomy): Bacteria > Pseudomonadati > Pseudomonadota > Gammaproteobacteria > Pseudomonadales > Pseudomonadaceae > Pseudomonas > Pseudomonas oryzihabitans. Next base: position 422,611 of record NZ_CP021645.1, on the reverse strand, counting down.
CCCGCCAAAGCGCGCCTCCAGATCGATCACGGGCACCACGGCGCCGCGTAGGTTGATCACTCCACGGATGCAGGCCGGCATCAGCGGCACCTGGGTCAACTGGCCGAATTCGATGATTTCGCGGACGGCCAGGGTATCCACCGCATAGGTCTCGCCATCCACCATGAAGGTCAGGTGCTGGTGGCCAAGGGATTCCTGGAAGGCGTCGGTAAGGGTCAGGGCGGTCATAAATTGCTCACTCCGGGAAACGGACGTAACCGTCCGGAAAATTGCCTACGCTCAGTTGGCCGGTCCGCCCAAACGACTGCGGTACACGCCCCGTGGCGGGTCTAACCTGCTCTAAAGCGCGGTCCAGATGCTGAACGGCCCGAGCTTCGGCATTGTTGAAGAAGCCCATCAGCCGCTGCAGCTGCTCGGCCTGGCCGCTCATTTCTTCCGCGGTGGCCGCGAGTTGCTCGGAGGCAGAGGCGTTCTGCTGAGTGATCTGGTTGAGTTGCGTCATGGCGCTATTGATCTGATTGACCCCACTACTCTGTTCTTCGGACGCAGCGGCGATTTCCTGCACTAGATCGGAGGTTTTAGTGATGGACGGTACTATTTCGTCGAGCAATGACCCGGCTCGCTCGGCCAGGGCCACGCTGCTCTTGGCCACGGAGCCGATTTCCTGGGCCGCGACCTGGCAGCGCTCGGCCAGCTTGCGCACCTCGGCGGCCACCACGGCGAAGCCCTTGCCGTGCTCGCCGGCCCGGGCGGCTTCGATGGCGGCGTTGAGCGCCAGCAGGTTGGTCTGGTAGGCGATATCATCGACGATGCTGATCTTTTCGGCGATGGTCTTCATCGCCACCAGGGTCTCGCCCACGGCCTGACCGCCCTCGTCCGCTTCGCGGGCGGCCTTGCCGGCCATGCCGTCGGTGACCTTGGCGTTCTCGGTGTTCTGGGCGATGGAGGCCGACATCTGCTCGACGCTGGCACTGGTCTCCTCGACCGAGGCCGCCTGCTCGGTACTGGCCTGGCTCATGCTCTGGGCGGTGGCGGAGATTTCCTCCGAGGCGCTGGCCAGAGCATCAGCCGCTTCCCGTACGTCACCGATGATCTGGCTCAGCTTGTCGACCGTGTCATTGATGGAGGTTTTCAGCTCCAGCAACTGGCCGTGATAGTCGCCCTTTACCTTGAGACTGAGATCGCCCTGGGATAAACCCGCCATGACGCCCATGGCTTCGCTCAGTGGTGCCACGATGGCATCCAGGGTGCCGTTGATGCCGGCGACGATGCGGCGGAAGTCGCCCTGATGGGCATTGGCATCGGCACGCGTATCCAGGCGCCCGGCCATGGCAGCCTCGCTCAACTGTTGAGCGTCGTCGATCAGCCGCTGGATGTTGCCGCGCACCTGCTCGATGTTGTCGTTGATGAAGGCTTTCTTGCCGGGGAAGCGCTCCAGCGGCGCGGACAGGTCGCCCTCGCCGAACGCCTTGATGCAGGCCATGGCCTTTTTCTTCACCGAGATGTGGCCGGCCACCATGGCATTGATGCCATGGGCGATCTCCTGGTAGGAGCCTTGGAAGCGCGCGGCATCGATGAAGACGTCGATGTCCCCGGCGTCGTGCTCCTGGGACATGTGCTGCATTTCGCTCATCAGCCCCTGGATATTGCTGCGCAGCCGTTCGATGTTGTCGTTGATGAAGGCTTTCTTGCCGGGGAAACGCTCCAGCGGCGCGGACAGGTCGCCTGCGCCAAAGGCCTCGATACAGGCCATGGCCTTTTTCTTGACCGAGATATGGCCAGCCACCATGGCATTGATGCCCGTGGCGATACCCCGATAGGAGCCTTGGAAGCGCGCCGCGTCGATGAAGACGTCGATGTCCCCGGCGTCGTGCTCCTGGGACATGCGCTGCATCTCGTCGATCAGCGCCTGGATGTTGCCGCGCAAGAGCTCGATGCTGTCGTTGATGAAGGCCTTCTTGCCGGGCAGGCGCTCCAGCGGCGCGGACAGGTCGCCCTCGCCGATGGCCTTGATGCAGGCCATGGCCTTTTTCTTGACCGCGATATGGCTCGCCACCAGGGCATTGATGCCGGCAGCCTGTTCGCGAAAGAGTCCCTGGAAGCGATCGGCATCGATAGTGACCTCGATGTCGCCGGCATCGTGCTCGCGGGACATCCGCTGCAGCTCTTTGGACAGCGTCAGTACCGTGCTGCGCAGCCGCTCGACCGTTTCGCCGAGGGTTGCCATGCCGCTCGGCAAGGTTTCCAGCGGATGGTCGAAGTCACCCCGGCTGAAGGCATGCAGGCAAGCCCTGACCTTGTCCTGATCGGCCAGGCTCTGGTCTAGGATGTCGCGCATGCCGCGTACGATCAGAACGTCGCCCAGGATGATCATCGCCAGCACCAAGGCGCCGATCATGCCTATCCACCACTGGACCGATCCGCCCTGGGCACTCAGTTGGTAGCAGGAAATTCCCAGCAGGAGCAGTACGCCCACCGCCAGGCCGGCAAAGATCACGTGGATACGAGTGGAACCTTGGAATGACCTAATCATGGTCATGTCTCCTGAGTCTCGGTTGTAATTCCGGGTTCGAAAGCCCGGTATTTTTTGTTGCGGGAACCTGCCAAGCCGGCACCTTCACCGGCTTCCATCACTTACGCCATCTCGGGCAGCGTTACGAAATCATCGACCGAGGTGACCATGCCGGCGATGAACCCAAACGGTAGACGACCGCCCAAAGCCCGCGCCGGTAGAGCCTGGGCGGGCTGGATCTCCAGTACCTCCTCGTCGCCGGCAGCGCGACGCTTCACCAGTCGAGTCTCTCCATCGCCACGGGCGATGAGCGGGACGCTGCCAGGATGTGCCCCGAGCAGGTCGCGGCTGTCGTTGCAGCGCACTTTCAGATCGACAGTGGGCATCAGGGCGCCGACAGGTTGATTGGCCGCGGACGCGGGCAGTCATCCGCAGCACCAGGGTCAACTGACGGAACGCGTGGATCCGATGCAAGGAGGGGGATCCACCGCCTGGGTTTCACCCGCAACCATGATCACCAGATGCCGGTACTGCTGGGGGCCTGAATGCTCCTCAGCAGACAGGCACCCGATTTCTCCTCACTCCGAAAAGCGCACGTAGCCGTCCGGTGTGGCACCAACAGCGGCCTTGGGTCGCCGTGCTGCCGCAGCAGGCTCCGCGCGAGCGGGACGTACCTGCTCGATGGCGCGTTCGAGGTGCTGGACAGCGCGCGCTTCGCCCGTATGGAAGAAGCCCATCAGGCGTTGCAGTTGCTCGGCCTGGCCGCTCATTTCCTCGGCGGTGGCCGCCAGTTCCTCGGACGCCGAGGCGTTCTGCTGGGTGATTTGGCTCAGCTGCATCATGGCGCCGTTGATCTGCTCGACGCCGGAGCTCTGCTCTTCCGAGGCGGACGCGATCTCCTGCACCAGGTCCGAGGTCTTGCTGATCGAGGGCACCATCTCGTCCAACAGCGAGCCGGCGCGTTCGGCCAGGGCCACGCTGCTCTTGGCCACGGTGCCGATTTCCTGGGCGGCGACCTGGCTGCGTTCGGCCAGCTTGCGCACCTCGGCGGCCACCACGGCGAAGCCCTTGCCGTGCTCGCCGGCCCGGGCCGCTTCGATGGCGGCGTTGAGCGCCAGCAGGTTGGTCTGGTAGGCGATGTCGTCGACGATGCCGATCTTGTCGGCGATGGTCTTCATCGCCACCAGGGTCTCGCCCACCGCCTGGCCACCCTCGTCCGCTTCACGCGCCGCCTTGCCAGCCATGCCGTCGGTGACCTTGGCGTTCTCGGTGTTCTGGGCGATGGAGGCCGACATCTCTTCGATGCTGGCGCTGGTTTCCTCGACGGAGGCCGCCTGCTCGGTACTGGCCTGGCTCATGCTCTGGGCGGTGGCGGAGATTTCCTCCGAGGCGCTGGCCAGGGCATCGGCCGAAACCCGGACCTCACCGATGATCTCGTTCAGCTTGCCGACGGTGCCGTTGATGGAGTTCTTCAGCTCCAGCAGCTGGCCCTGGTAGTCGCCCCGTACGGTACGACTCAGGTCGCCTTGCGACAGCCCACCCATCACGTCCATGGCTTCGCTCAGCGGTGCCACGATGGCATCCAGAGTGCCGTTGATACCGGCGACGATGCGGCGGAAGTCGCCCTGGTGGGCGGCAGCATCGGCACGGGCATCCAGGCGCCCGACGATGGCGGCCTGGCTCAGTTGGTTGGCGTCTTCGACCAGGCGCTGGATGTTACTGCGTACCTGTTCGAGGTTGTCGTTGATCACCGCCTTCTTACCGGGGAAACGCTCCAGCGGCGCGGACAGGTCGCCCTCGCCAAAGCTCTTCACGCAGGCCATGGCCTTACGCGAATCCTCCAGGTGACCGGCCACCATGCCGTTGACGCCCTCGGCCATGGTACGGAAGGTGCCGGAGAACTGCTCGGCGGGAATTCGCGCATCGGTCTCGCCGCGATCATGGGTGGTCGACATGGCGGTCATTTCTGCCACCAAGCCGCGCAAGGTCTTGACCATGTTCTGCATCGCCGCCATCAGACTGGTCTGATCACCTGCGCGTAGCTTGAGGTCGTCGGGCAGATCGCCTGCGGCCACCCGACCGGCAACCGCGGCGACCGCCGCCGGCTCACCGCCGAGTTGACGCAGCAGGTTGCGGGTGATGAAGAACCCCAGCAGGCCAACGGCCAAGAGGGTGGCCAGCGCGATGGACATCGCCAGCCAGGTCGCCTGGACCTTGGTCTTCACGGCGACCTGGACACCTTGCTGGGCCAGGCTCTGGTTGTAGCTAACATGCTCGTCCAGTGACTTGTTGACCGCATTGAGCACATCGGCCTTGCTGCGCAACAAGGCCTGAGCCTCTTCATTGCGATTCTGGCGCGACAGCGACACCACCTGGTCGCCCAGGGCGAACAGCGCGTTGATGCCGGCGCGATCGGCGGCCAGCAGTTCGCGGTCGCGATTATCCGATAACAGGCCTTCGTACTTACTCAGGCTCTGCTCGACCCGTTGCTTGGCCGCGGCCAGGTCCTGCTCGACCTCCGTCATGCCCTGGGCATCGGTCGACAGCACGTGGCGATAAATCGCCGTCACATAGTCGGAACGGCTGTCGTTGATCTCGCCGAGTGCCTTCAGGCTGGGCACGGTATTGTCATTACCGTAGTTGGCCGCATCGAAGACCTGGTCTATTTCATACTGGCCCACACCCGCCAACAGCAGGATGCCTAACAAGGCGGAAAGCACCAGCAACAGCATTTTCTTTACGACAGTCATAGCGGCATTCTCGAAGAGGCCGTTGGGGAGCGGCCGGGTATGAAGGATCAGGAGTCGAAGGAGGTGAAGCCTTCGGGAACATTCGAATGGGTACCACTACGCAACGCGTTGCCCGGTTGTCGGGATGCCTTGGGTCGCGAGGCATCCAGCGCCCGCTCCAGATCCTTCACCACCCTGCTCTCTCCGGTATGGAAGAAGCCCATCAATCGTTGCAATTGCTCGGCTTGACCGCTCATTTCCTCCGCGGTAGCCGCCAGTTCCTCGGAGGCCGAGGCATTCTGTTGGGTGATCTGACTCAGTTGCATCATGGCGCTGTTGATCTGGCTCGCACCGCTGCTCTGCTCTTCGCTGGCCGACGAGATTTCCTGGACCAGCTCCGACGTCTTGCCGATGGAGGGCACGATCTGGTCCAGCAGCGTTCCGGCGCGCTCGGCCAGGGCCACGCTACCTTTGGCCACGGTGCCGATTTCCTGGGCCGCGACCTGGCTGCGTTCGGCCAGCTTGCGTACCTCGGCGGCCACCACGGCGAAGCCCTTGCCGTGCTCACCGGCACGGGCGGCTTCGATGGCGGCGTTGAGCGCCAGCAGGTTAGTCTGGTAGGCGATGTCGTCGACGATGCCGATCTTGTCGGCGATGGTCTTCATCGCCACCAGGGTCTCGCCCACGGCCTGGCCACCCTCATGCGCCTCGCGGGCGGCCTTACCGGCCATGCCGTCGGTCACCTTGGCGTTCTCGGTGTTCTGGGCGATGGAGGCCGACATCTCTTCGACGCTGGCACTGGTCTCCTCGACGGAAGCCGCCTGCTCGGTACTGGCCTGGCTCATGCTCTGGGCGGTAGCGGAGATTTCCTCCGAGGCGCTGGCCAGGGCATCGGCCGAGAGGCGGACATCGCCAATGATCTGGTTCAGCTTGCCGACGGTGCCATTGATGGAGTTCTTGAGTTCCAGCAGTTGGCCCTGGTAGTCGCCCTGTACGGTACGGCTCAGGTCGCCTTGCGACAGCCCGCCCATCACGCCCATGGCTTCGTTGAGCGGTGCCACGATGGCATCCAGGGTGCCGTTGATACCGGCGACGATGCGGCGGAAGTCGCCCTGGTGGGCGGCGGCATCGGCACGGGCATCCAGGCGCCCGACCATGGCGGCCTGGCTCAGTTGATTGGCATCCTCGACCAGGCGCTGGATGTTGCCGCGTACCTGCTCGAGGTTGTCGTTGATCACCGCCTTCTTGCCGGGGAAACGTTCCAGGGTAACGGACAGGTCGCCCTCGCCGAAGCTCTTCACGCAGGCCATGGCCTTGCGCGAATCCTCCAGGTGACCGGCCACCATGGCATTGACGCCTTCGGCCATGCTGCGGAAGGTGCCCTGGAAGCGTTCCGCTGGAATGCGCGCGTCGGTCTCGCCGCGATCATGGGCTTGCGACACGAGGTTCATTTCGGCCACCAGCGTCTGGATGTTGCCGCGCACCTGCTCGAGGTTGTCGTTGATCACCGCCTTCTTGCCCGGGAAGCGTTCCAGCGTGGCAGCCAGATCGCCTTCACCGAAGCTCTTCACGCAGGCCATGGCCTTGCGCGAATCCTCGAGATGGCCGGCCACCATGCCATTGACCCCTTCGGCCATGTTGCGGAAAGTGCCCTGGAAACGCTCCGCCGGGATGCGCGCGTCGGTCTCACCGCGATCGTGCTCGGTCGCCATGGAGGTCATGTCAGCTACCAGGCCGCGCAGGGTCAGCACCATGCGCTGCATGGCGGCCATCAGACTGGCGTCGTCCCCCTCGCGCAGACGCAGGTCGTCGGGCAGATCGCCTGCCGCCACCCGATTGGCCACGGTCGCGACCGCCGCCGGCTCGCCGCCCAATTGACGCAGCAGATTGCGGGTGATGAAGAGACCGAGCAGACCGATCGCCAGCAGGGTGGCGAGCGAAATGCTGATGGACATCAGGATAGCTTGGTCGCGGGCATGAGCGGCGACCTGAGCTTCATTGATACCCAGTTTTTGGTTAAAGGCTCGATGGGCATCCAGGACATCACCCACGTGATCGATGATTTTTCTATTCTCATCGAGGATGCGTTTGACCTCTTCGTCCTGGCTCGCTCGCGACAGGGGTATCACCCGCTCCGCGAGCTTGTTCAGAGCGGCGATGGCCGTACGGTCGTCATCCAGCATACGTCGGTCAGTATCGTTGGACACCCGTGCTTCATAGGCCTTGAGTGCTTCCTGAGTAAGATTCTGGGACTCACCCAACTCCTTCTCGGCTTGCTCGGTAGCGACGTCGCCGTTCGCCGCCAGATGACGATAGATGTTGGTGATGATATCGGCCGAATGAGCATCTATCGCGTCGATGCCAAGGATCGAGGGTATGGCGCTATCGTTACCGTAGTTGGCCCTTTCGTAGACCTTGTGCAGTTGGAAGTAGCCCAGACCGGAGAGCAGGAGGATGCCCAGCAGCGCGGAGAGAACCAGTAGGGACATGCGTTTGGTGACAGTCATAGGGATCGGCTTCCAGAAAGAGGTCAGGCGACGGCCGGCGCGGACGCCGGCAGTATGTTCAAGGATGCCTCGCTGATCAGGCCCCCAACGCTCAGGATCAAGGCCACGGCACCACTGCCGAGGATGGTGAAGCCACCCAGACTGCGGTTATGGCCGAACAGCGGACCGAGCGGCTTGATCACGGTCTGGAACTCGCCGAACAGTTGGTCCACCACCAGGCCGGCACGCCGCCCCGCGTAGCTCACCACCACCACGTTCTGGCGCCGCGGCGGCGCCTCTTCGATGGCGAATAGTTGGCGCAGCCGCAGCACGGGCAGTACCTCGCCACGCAGATCCAGGTAGTCGTTGCCGCGTACCTCGGCGCTCGCCGATTCGCTGAGTTCGATGCACTCTTCCACCGTGTCCAGCGGGACCACGTAGGTCGCCTTGCCGACCCCGATGAGGAAGCCGTCGATGATCGCCAGGGTCAGCGGCAGGCGGATGGTCACCGTGGTACCACGGCCCTCCTCGCTGGTCAGGTCGACGCTGCCGCGCAGGGCGGTGATGTTCCGCTTGACCACATCCATGCCGACGCCGCGACCGGAGAGGTTGCTGATCTGCTCGGCGGTGGAGAAGCCGGGTTCGAAGATGAGGTTGAGCACGTCCTTGTCGGGAAGTACCTGGCCCTCGGCGATCAGGCCGCGCTCGGTCGCCTTGCGCAGGATGCGCTCGCGGGAGAGACCGCCACCGTCATCGGTGACCTGGATGACGATGCTGCTGGACTCGTGATAGGCGTTGAGTCCGACGGTACCCTGGGCCGGCTTGCCGCGGGCGAGACGCAGCTCGGCCGATTCGATGCCATGGTCCATGGCGTTGCGGATCAGGTGGGTCAAGGGATCGCCGATCTTTTCCACCACGGTCTTGTCCAGCTCGGTCTCGCCACCGCTGATGCGCAGGGCGATGTCCTTGCCGATCTCCTTGGACACATCGCGCACCACCCGCTGGAAGCGGTTGAAGGTGGTGCCTATCTGCACCATGCGCAGGGTCAGGGCGGTGTCCCGTACCTCTTCCACCAGGCGCGACAGGACACCGGTGGACTCCACCAGGGCAGCCAGACCACTCTGCTGGGCGATGAGCTGGGTGCCGGCACCGGCGATGATGAGTTCGCCGATGAGGTCGATGAGTTGGTCGAGCTTGGTCGCGTCGATGCGGATCAGTTGACCCTCGCCGCCCGCGCCGGCACGCTGCTCCTGGATCTTGCGCTGCTTGCTCAGCGCCGCATCCACCACCGGTGGATTGACCAGATGGGCTTCCACCAGCACTTCGCCGATGGGTTGCCGGGGAATGGCGGGATCGGCCTGGCGCCGCAGGACTTCGTCCAATTCGGTGGCGGTCAGGGTGCCACAGCGCACCAGTATCTCGCCCAGGCGGAGGTCTTCTTCCGGCAGGGCGTCGATCAGTTGGCAATAATCGCTACTGCGGCTGTGCGGCGGCAGGATGCGGATTTCGCTGTCTTCGCGGACGAATTCGAAAGCCGACTCGATGGTTTCCTTGTCGGCATCGCTGTCGAACGCCACCTCGAAACCCAGGTAGCAGGTTTCCGGGTCCATCTCGGCGACCGCCGGGATGGCATCGGTCAGGGTGACGATGTTGACGATGCGACCGAAGCTGTTGAGGTAGCGTACAAAGGCCAGCGGGTCCATGCCGTTGCGCAGCATGTCGGGGCCGAAACGCAGCGACAGGTGCCAATGGCTAGCCGCGACGCCGTCCGCGTGCATGACCAGGCTACGCGAGGGCGCGGTGGCCTCGGGCTTGGTTTCCACTTGCAGATAGCGCTCCAGCCGCAGCACCAGGGCCGCACCGGCGGCCTCGAAGCCAGCCTCGGCGGCACTGCCGGCGGCCACCTGGGCGATCAACCCATTGAGGTGGTCGCAGACTTCCAGGAACAACGCGGACAGGGTTTCGTCGAATGCCAGCTCACCGCTGCGGATGCGGTCGAGCACACTCTCGGCAACGTGGGTGAAGGCCACGACGTGGTCCAGGCCGAAGAGCCCTGCCGAACCCTTGATGGTGTGGGCCGCGCGGAAGATGGCATTGATCAGCTCGACATCGTCCGGGGCCTGCTCGATCTGCAGCAGCGCTGCTTCCATCTGCTGCAGCAGCTCCTCGCTCTCGGCGATGAACGTCTTGAGGATCTCGTCCAGATTCATGCTGCCACTCCTTCCGCCGCAGCGAACGCGAAGAAGTCGGTCAGGCCGGCCAGTTCCAGCAATTCGGTAACCGCAGGACTGGGATCAACCAATTCCAGGTTGCCCCCCAGACGTCGTGCCTCGCGGTGGGCCAGCAGCAGCAGCTGCAATCCAGCCGAGTCGAATTCGTCGACCTCGGCAAGTTCCAGCGCGACGGTGACACCCGCGCTCAGGGGTTCCATCAACAGCGGCTTGCTGTCCGCTGCGGTGTAGATGGTCAGCGGCCCTGCGACGGGCAACCGGGTGCGAACGACGTCGTTCATGGCTAGCCTCCAGGGGCTATCAGGGCATGATCAGCTTGGAAACGGCAGCCAGCATCTGGGCCGGCTGGAAGGGTTTCACCATCCAGGCCTTGGCGCCGGCGGCCTGACCGGCAGCCTTCTTGGCGGCATCGGATTCGGTGGTGAGCATGATCACGGGGGTGAATTTGTAGGCCGGCAGCTTCTTGGCCGCCGCGACGAAGGTGATGCCATCCATGTTGGGCATGTTCACGTCACTGATGATCAGATGGATCTTGCGACCATCCAGCTTGGTGAGGGCATCGCGACCGTCGCAGCCCTCGATGACGTCGTAGCCAGCGCCCTTGAGGGTCATGGCCACCACCTGGCGGATGGAGATGGAGTCGTCGACGATCATGATGGTTTTGTTGCTCATGGAACTTCCCTGCTAGAAGAAGGTGATATCGGATTCGGCAGCCGCCGCGGGTCGTTTGCCGTGGTGCACGGCGACCTGCTCGGCCATGGTGTAGGTGCGGGCCAGCTCGGCGAGCCACCCTTGGGTATCGAGCGCCGGCAGCGGCTCGCCACGAGCGGCGAGGGCCCGGCGCTCCACTACCAGACGCTCCAGACGGGCCTGGTCGTCCCGGATGTGCCCGAGCATCTGGCTGACCCGGTCCTGGAACTGCAAAGCGACCAGTACATCGGCGATGGCGCCGCCTACGGCCGAAGCATTGTTGGCCAGGGCGTCACTGCGCTCGACGACGTCACGGGTGGTGCCGCCGAAGGCGCCGATGACCTGCTCGATGGTCTGGCCTGAGGTATTGAGGGTACCGGTATCACGCTCGGCATGCAGTTGCGACAATTCCAGCGTGCGGGCGATGGCGCCATTCACCGTTTCCACGGTTTCGCCGATCTTCTGACCGGTGTTGCCGGACAGGGTGGACAGCTTGCGAACCTCGTCGGCGACCACTGCGAAGCCACGACCGGCTTCGCCGGCACGAGCGGCTTCGATGGCGGCATTCAGCGCCAGCAGGTTGGTCTGCCGGGCCACATCACCCACATCCTTGGCCATGTTCTTGAGCTCTTCGGTGAGCGCAGCCAGGCCGTTGATTTCATTGAGCAACGCGCTCTTGCTGGACAGGGCTTCACGCAAGGATCGCAAGATGCCGTCCAGCTGGTTCTGGCTGGTGGCCATCAGGTTCACCAGGCGATCGCCACTGCCCTGATCGTTGCCCGCCACGCTTTCGATGCGCCCCGCCAGCTCGGCGAAGCGGCTGGTCAGGCTGACGATCTCCTGCTCGGTGTGGGAACGCGCCGCCTCGATCTGTTCGGACCAGACCGGCAACACGGCAACGCAGAGGTTTTCCAGGGCTTCGTCCCGCCCGGTGGCGATGGTGTTCGCCTCGGTGCTTTGCAAAGCATGGATGTCACGCTGCAGCTTTCGCGACTGCTGGGCTTGCCAGAAGCCCACGCCGGTCGCGAGGCCCGCCTGGGCCAGCGCTACGACAGTGGTGAGGGTGGAAAAGCCGCCGATGCCGAACAGCGCCAGGACCGAAGTCGTACCTAGCAGTACGGGCGCCAGCGGAAAGGCGGAAACAGAAAGCTCAGGAGGAATTTTTGCCACTGTCGAGTACCGGTCTAGACGCCTTCAGGCGGGATAGTGTGACCGGGTTATCAGCTCAAAACAGCAAAAACTTTAATTTACTTGTTTAAAAAAGATCGATGATAGCAAAAGGCCATTATTAAACGTGGTCAAATTACACTCTTATCTTATGTCGTATCTTAGGATATTAGAACTCATCTCGACGTCTAGCCCGGGCCAATCGGTGGGCCACGGCACCGGCTTCCACCAGCACTTCCTGAACGTAATCCAGGTGCCGGCTGGCCGCCGCTCTAGCCTCGTCGGCGCGCCCCTCGACGATGGCTTCATATAACGCCCGATGTTGTTCGAGCAGTCTTTCGCGAGTCTCCCGCCGATGGGCGTGCATGCCGCCAATATTGGTCACCATATGGTGGCGTAGCAGTTCGAAAAGACTGCGAATGCTATGCAAATAAACGGTGTTATGACTGGCTTCGGCGATTGCCATGTGAAAGGCGGCGTCGGCATCTCCTTCTTCTTCCCGACTAAGGGTTTCACGCCGACGATAACAATCTTCCAGCCGCTCCCAGGCCAGCGTGAGCCGTGCCAGATCCGGCTGCGTGGCACGCTGAGCAGCGTAATAGGCACAGGCGCCTTCCAACGTGTGACGAAACTCCAATAAATCGCGACGGGTTTCCTCACGGCTTTCCAGCAGGGGCAGTAAGGGATCGGTGAAGGCGCTGTTGAGAGCTTCGGTGACGTAGGTCCCGCCCCCCTGACGACTGAGCAGCAGACCTCGGGCGGTCAATTTCTGGATCGCCTCGCGTAACGACGGCCGGGAGACGCCGAAGCGCTCGGCCAGGGCGCGCTCAGCGGGCAGCCGCTCGCCAGGTCGCAGCGAGCCCTCAGCTATCAGGGCCTCCAGATGCTTGACGATGTCGTCGGACAGACGACGTTGTTTGACCGGTTCGAAACTCATGGGGGCCTCTGAAAGAGCGCGTGGCAGAGCCTGGGACTCGACCAGCAGAAAACGCCAAAGACTAAAGTCGCACGATAACGCGTTTGACAGCGACAAAGACCGCGAATAACGTGCGGGAAGTCGCCCTTGTAAATTGGTCTTACCAATTTTTGCCACAAGCCGCGATGCGATGCAACCCCGTCCCGCCGCCTCCCTACAAAAACAATCAAGGAGCACTCGATGGAAACCTGGCAACAGATTTACCTCCCCCTTGGCAGCCTGGGCCTTTCGGCCTTCGTCGCCGCGCTGCCCATCCTGTTTTTCTTCGTCGCCCTCGCCGGTCTGCGCCTGAAAGGGCACGTGGCGGGCGCCCTGACCCTGGGGATCGCCCTGCTCATCGCGCTGTTCGTCTACCACATGCCGGTGGACAAGGCGTTGGCCGCGGCCGGTTACGGTTTCCTCTACGGTCTTTGGCCCATCGCCTGGATCATCGTGACGGCGGTGTTCCTCTACAAACTGACGGTCAAGTGCGGCCAGTTCGATATCATCCGCAGCTCGGTGCTCTCCATCACCGATGACCAGCGCCTGCAGGTGCTGCTGATCGGCTTCTGCTTCGGTGCCTTCCTGGAAGGCGCGGCCGGCTTCGGCGCCCCGGTGGCCATCACCGCTGCCCTGCTGGTGGGCCTGGGCCACAATCCGCTGAAGGCCGCCGGTCTCTGCCTGATCGCCAACACCGCGCCGGTTGCCTTCGGCGCCCTGGGCATCCCGACCATCGTCGCCGGTCAGGTCACCGGTATCGATGCCTTCAAGATCGGCGCCATGACCGGTCGCCAGCTACCCTTGCTGTCGCTGCTGGTGCCGCTGTGGCTGATGTTCATGATGGATGGCCTGCGCGGCCTGCGGGAAACCTGGAAGCCGGCGCTGATCTGCGGTGGCACCTTTGCCGTCTTCCAGTACCTGACCTCCAACTTCATCGGCCCGGAACTGCCCGACATCACCTCGTCGCTGGCCGCCATGATCGCCCTCACCGGCTACCTCAAGCTGCGCCAGCCGCAGCATGCCACCGCGGGTGCCACCACCATGGTCGGCAGCGGCGGGGGGGCCGCCATGCTGGGCGGCGGCGCCGGCTTTGGCAGCGGCGGTCGTCTGCCGCCGGAGCATTCCCTCGGCACCGTGATCAAGGCCTGGTCGCCCTTCCTGATCCTCACCGTGGTGGTCACCATCTGGACCACCAAGGCGTTCAAGGCGCTGTTCGCCAGCGGCGGTGCCCTGTACGCCCTGGTGATCAACGTGCCGGTGCCCTATCTGGACAAGCTGGTGCTCAAGGCAGCGCCCATCGTCGCCACGCCCACCCCCATGCCGGCGGTCTACAAGCTCGACCTGCTGTCGGCCTCGGGCACCGCCATCCTGATCTCGGCGCTGATCTCCATGGCCATCTTCCACATCAAGCCCTCGACCGCCCTGGGTGTGTTCAAGGAAACCCTGGTGGAGCTGCGCAAGCCGATCCTGTCCATCGGACTGGTGCTGGCCTTCGCCTTCGTCGTCAACTACTCGGGCATGTCCACCACCCTGGCCCTGCTGCTGGCCGGCACTGGCGCACTGTTCCCCTTCTTCTCGCCGCTGCTCGGCTGGCTGGGGGTGTTCCTGACCGGTTCGGATACCTCGTCCAACGCCCTGTTCGGCTCGCTGCAGGCGACCACCGCGCACCAGATCGGCGTTTCCGACACCCTGCTGGTGGCCGCCAACAGCTCCGGCGGCGTGACCGGCAAGATGATCTCGCCGCAGTCCATCGCCGTGGCCTGCGCCGCCACCGGCATGGTGGGCAAGGAGTCCGACCTGTTTCGCTTCACCGTGCGCCACAGCATCGGCTTCGCCGTGCTGGTCGGCTTGATCACCCTGGCGCAGGCCTATGTGTTCACCGGCATGCTGGTGCATTGATCGTGCGGTTCCCGGCGGCGGCCCCGGTCGCCGCCGGTTCTCTTTTGACCGGGCCAACCCGGAGTACGCCTGATGAATGATCTTTTCTACAACGCCGCCCCCAACGCCACCCGGACCGCGCCGCCGCTGGCGCCGCCGCGGACCTATCCGTCGGAGAAGCCGACCCAGGTCTATCTGTTCGGCACCTGCGTGGTCGACCTCTTCTATCCCGAAGCCGGCATGGACAGCATCCGCCTGCTGGAGCGCGAAGGCCTCCGCGTGCATTTCCCCCAGGCGCAGAGTTGCTGCGGTCAGCCGGCCTATACCTCGGGCTATACCGAGGAGGCCCGCACCGTGGCCCGTGCCCAGCTGGCGCTGTTCGCCGAACCCTGGCCGGTGGTGGTGCCCTCCGGCTCCTGCGCCGGGATGCTGCGCCATCACTACGCCGAGCTGTTCGCCGACGAACCCGAGACCTTGCGGCAGGTGCAGGACCTGGCCGGCCGCACCTACGAACTGGCGGAATTCCTCCTGCACGTCTGCCAGGTGGACTACCAGGACCGCGGCGCCCCGCTCAAGGTAGCCCTGCACACCTCCTGCAGCGCTCGCCGCGAAATGCAGACCCACCTGCACGGGCGTGCCCTGCTCGGCCAGCTACAAGCCGTGGAGCGTGTCGACCATGACCACGAAAGCGAATGCTGTGGCTTCGGCGGCACCTTCTCGGTACGGATGCCGGACATCTCCGGCGCCATGGTGGCGGACAAGACCCGCGCCCTGCAGGACAGTGGCGCCGCCCAGTTGATCACCGCCGATTGCGGTTGCCTGATGAACATCAACGGTGCCCTGGAGAAACAGCGTGCCGCCCTGCGTGGCGAACACCTGGCCAGCTTCCTCTGGCGCCGTATCGGAGGTGCCGCATGAACGAGATGTTGAAGATTCCCCTGACCGACGTCAGCGAAGCGCCTCCCTTCAAGGCACGCGCGCGTCGGGCCCTGGGCGACGACCAGTTGCGGCGCAACTTCCGCACCGCCATGGATTCGCTGATGACCAAGCGCCTGGCCAGCATGAGCGATGCCGACGAACGCGAGCGGCTGCGCGAGCTGGGCAATCGCATCCGCGCCCGGGCGCTGTCCAAGCTGCCCGAGTTGCTGGAGCGCCTGGAGGCGAATCTGACGCGCAATGGCGTCCAGGTACATTGGGCCGAGACCACCGCCGAGGCCAACGCCATCGTCCAGCAGATCGCCGAGCGCCACGAGGCCAAACTGCTGATCAAGGGCAAGTCCATGGTCAGCGAAGAGATGGACATGAACCACGTGCTCGGCGCCCAGGGCATCGACTGCCTGGAGTCGGACATGGGCGAGTACATCATCCAGCTCGCCGGGGAGAAGCCGTCGCACATCATCATGCCGGCCATCCACCTCAACCGGCAGCAGGTAGGCACTCTCTTCCACGAGCACCTGGCCGAGCCCTACACCACCGACGTCGACGAACTCATCCAGACCGGCCGGCGGGTGCTGCGGCGGAAATTCTTCGAGGCCGATATCGGCATCTCCGGGGTCAACTTCGCGGTGGCCGAGACCGGTACCCTGCTGCTGGTGGAAAACGAGGGCAATGGGCGGATGTCCACCACGGTGCCACCGGTGCACATCGCCGTGACCGGTATCGAAAAGGTGGTGGAGAATCTGCGCGACGTGGTGCCCCTGCTGTCGCTGCTGACCCGCTCGGCCCTGGGCCAGCCCATCACCACCTACGTCAACATGATCTCCGGGCCACGCAAGGCCGAGGAACTGGACGGCCCTCGCGAGGTGCACCTGGTGCTGCTGGACAACGGCCGCAGCCAGGCCTTCGCTGACAGCGAATTGCGCCAGACCCTCAACTGCATCCGCTGCGGCGCCTGCATGAACCACTGCCCGGTCTACACCCGCATCGGCGGCCACGCCTATGGCGAGGTCTATCCCGGCCCCATCGGCGCCATCATCACCCCGCATTTGGTAGGTCTGGAGCGGGCGCCCGATCACCCTAGCGCGTCTTCGCTGTGCGGCGCCTGCGGCGAGGTCTGCCCGGTCAAGATCCCGATTCCGGCGCTGTTGCGGCGATTGCGCGAAGAGAACGTCAAGGCGCCCGACGCCGAGCCGCACCTGCTGCGCGGCCAGGGCAGCAAGTTCTCCGCCCGGGAGCGCTGGACCTGGCATGCCTGGCAGAATCTCTATACCTCGCCGCTGCTCTATCGCGGCTTCAGCTACCTGGCGACCCGCTTCGGCCGCTTCACCCCCGGCCAGCTCGGCCCCTGGACGGAGCACCACAGCGCCCCCAAACCGGCGCGGCGCTCGCTGCACGAACTGGCCCGCGAACACCTGGAGAGACGCCCATGAGCGCCCGCGCCAACATCCTCGCCAAGCTGCGCGGCAGTCTCCAGGGCACCCAGCCCCTGGCCGACGACTTCGACGAAGCCCTGGTGACCAAGCCCTGGCTCTATCCGCCTGGGGAGCGCGTCGCCCGTCTACGCACCCTGATGGAGACGGTACACACCGAAACCCATCTCACCACCACGGCGGACTGGCCGGCACTGGTGGAGCGCCTCCTCGCCGAGCGCGGCCTGGACCAGCTGCTGATCGCCCCCGGCACGCCCCACGGCGCGCGGCTGGTGGAGCGCTGGCAGGGCGAAGGCCAGCCGCGCTGGAAGGCCTATGACCGCCCTGTGGAAGAGTGGAAAGCCGAACTATTCGACGACACCCCCGCCAGCCTCACCGGCACCCTCGGTGCCCTGGCCTCCACCGGCAGCCTGGTGCTCTGGCCGGATCGCCAGGAACCACGCCTGATGAGCCTGGTGCCACCGCTGCACATCGCCTTGCTCAGAGCCAGCACCGTGGTCGACAACTTCTACGAGTTGCAGCAACAGCACGACTGGCGCAGCGGCATGCCGACCAATGCGCTCTTGATCTCGGGACCGTCGAAGACCGCCGATATCGAGCAGGTACTGGCCTACGGCGCCCATGGGCCGAAGGATCTGGTGGTGTTGATCGTGGAGGATGAGTGAGCTGTGCCATCCCCCTCACCCCAGCCCTCTCCCTCAGGGAGAGGGGGCGCCAGGTGTTGCATCCTAGGTTGCGGTTGAGCGCAGCGAAGCCCAACAATCCCACGCCGCCCTCACTTCACCTGGCCGATCCGCTCCTTATCCGGCCAGAACAACGCCGCCTGTCCCAGGCGCTGCCCATCGCTGTCGAGCAGATTCCACACCACCCCGGCGTGGATCATGAAGGCCCTTCCCGCCTGGTCTACCCGCCAGCCTTCGTAACCACTGGCATAGCCCTGACGCACGACCGTCTCCATCAATACCTGACGCGCCGCTCGGTCCTTCGGCGAGGCGCTGAACCGGGATGGCATGCCGATGAATTCCGCGCGTGGATAGCCAAAGCAGCGCAGGGCCTGCTCGTTGGCGTAGCAGAACAGCGGATCGCTTTCGTTGCCGTGGGCCAGCAAGGCATAGGGCGCTCGCTCGTGCAGCCAGGTCAAGGCCTCAGCCTGGGGTAACCCGGCGGGACGCGGCAGACACTGGCCGAGCCAGTGGCGATAGGAGTCTTCCAACAGAGGAAGCAGGGTGAGATCGGTGGCGGACAAGCGTGCTCTCCTCGAAGACCGCGACAGGCGTCATCGCATTCAAGAGCACGCCGGCGGGCTTGGGAAGCCCTGTCCGCCTTCGGGCGGTCCGCAGCGCGCGGCGGACCACCGCCAGGCAGGTCTTACTTGATCGCGGTCAGGTCGATGCGCACCACGCTTTCCGGCGCGGTATTCATGTACTCCTTGTCGAAGGGCGTCTTCACCGTCGCATACAGCGTCTGGCCATCCGGGCTGACCAGCAGGCTGTTGGGATTGGGCTTGAGGTCGTAGGCCTTCTTCTCGGCGTAGGTGGTGGCGTCGAGGATCAGCAGGCGACCGGTCTCGCGCTGGGTGATGTACAGCTCGTTACGCTGGGTATTGAGCTTGATGGCCAGGGCATCGCCCACCGGCAGGCGCTTGATCACCTTGCCGGTACGGATGTCGAAGACCAGCACGGTCTTGGCTTCCGAGTTGTCGGTGACGAACAACTGATGGTTCGCCCGATCCTCGGCCAGGTTCAGCAGCAGGTACTTGCCACCGTCGCCGGGGGTCCAGCGGTGCTCAATCTTGCGGGTGCGCGGATTGATCACCAGCACTTCGCCGCTGCCGTTGGCCGCATAGAGGCGCCCGGTGTCATCGGAATACAGCAGGCCGGTGACCCACTTGCCGGCGTTGGGAATGCGCGCCTTGAGGGTCAGGGTCTTGGCGTCCACCACCCAGATGACGCCCGGATCGCCGACGCCGCCGACGTACAGCAAGCCATCGTGCAGGATGACCTGGCGCGGATTGACCGGATGGCCATCGCGGCCCATCTCGTTGAATTTCAGCCGCTTCTCGACCTTGCCGGTGCGCAGATCGATACGGCTCAGGCCGCCGTCTAGGGAGTTGGTGACGAACAGCGTCTCGCCACTGGCATCGGTGGTCAGGGCGAAGTTCTTCAGATCGGTATGGATCTGCCCGGTGATCGCCAGGGTGACCGGGTCCAGTTGGTAGATCACCCCGCCGGTGACGCCCTTGGTCAACTGGGCGGTCGCCGCATAGACCGACTGCTTGGCCGGGCTGTAGGCCAGTTCGTAGACGCCATAGCCCAGCTCGATACGCTTGAGCTCGGCCGGTGCCTGGGGTGTGGCGGGTTGGGCGGCGACTGGCGTCGGCGCGGGAGGGGCTGGCGGTGGCGCCTCCGAGCGGGTGGAGCAGGCAGCCACTGCCAGCGACAGCAGCGCCATGGCGCCCAGCTTGGAAACCTCGTTGAAAGACACCGCCATTTGCTTCTCCTACGGATAAGGTGCGAGGGATCGCGTGACCCCGGAAATGATAAACGTTCGCACTATGCCCAAGCAGAACAGGTCAGACAAGGTCGAATCATCCGGCCGTTGCCGCCCGGATTTCACCGCGCGCCCTACCCGCCGCTCTAGTCCACGGCTTTGAGCCGACCCTGACGATCCAGGCGGAAACGCGAAAAATCCTCGGCCAGCTGCAACTCGCCATGGAAGAACGCCGCGGCTTCCTCACGCAGTTCCTCAATGGAAGGCAAGCGCCCCGGATCGGCCTGGTAGCGCGGGCTGAAATGGGTGAGCAGCAGGGCCGGCAGTCGCTCTGCCTGGGCGAAGCGGGCAACGCCAGCCGCGCTGCTGTGGCCCCAACTCTGGCCGGTCTTGTCGATATGCGCCTGGGCGTAGGTGGCCTCATGGACCAGTACCTGGGCGCCGCGACAGGCCTCGGCGAGCAGCTCGGGACGGTCATTATCCCCCGCTACCACCAACCGCCTTTCCGCATAGGCGGCCTGCAGAAAGTCGGCACTGCGCAGCAGGCGTCCCTCGTGCAGCACGTCTTCGCCGGCGTGCAGACGCCCCCACAGCGGCCCACGCGGCACCCCGGCCGCGGCCAGGGCCAGCGGGTCCAGGCGTTGCGGCCGGCGGGTCTCGCGGAAGCGGAAGGCATGGCTGGGGACCCGGTGGGAGAGCGGAAAGGCGTCGATGTCCCAGCCGCCCAACGACAGGCCCGTAAAGGTTTCCAGGGCCTGGAACTGCAACTCGAACGGCAGGTGCAAGGCGGTGAGCGCCTGGGTGGCGGCGAGCCAGTCCTGCACGGCCTGCGGGGCGATCAACGCCAGCGGCGCACTGCGACCGCTCATGGCGGCACTGGCCAGCAGGCCCGGCAGACCGTAGCAGTGATCGCCGTGCACATGGGTGATGCAGATACCCCGCAGGTCCGCCACCGACAACGGCGTGCGCAGGAGCTGATGCTGGGTGGCCTCGCCGCAGTCGACGAGAAACCAGCCCTTGCCCTGGTCCTCGATCAGGGCAAGGGCCGCGACGTTGCGCCGGCGGGTTGGCACCCCGGCCGAGGTGCCGAGAAAGAGGATGTCCATGGGCGCTCCGCAAAAGCGGCAGTCTAGCGTGACCGGCCAGGTGTCGCCCCGGCAACAGTGATCGGGCAGCACTGCTGCATCCAGGGCAGGCCACCGGCCGAAAAACCCAGCAAAGACGGCCTTCGCGGGCTGGCAGCGCTCTTGCAATGGCTCTGCCGTCGATCTTTCATCCGCCGAGGACCATCATGAATCTGCCCGCTCGCCACCTGCCACCCGCCCGTTCCGCTGCGCCCGACTACGAACAGCTGGCCGCTCGCTTCCGGCCGATCTTCGCCCGGATCGCCGAGGGTGCCCTGGAGCGTGAACGTACCCGCACCCTGCCCTATGCCCCGGTCGCCTGGCTCAAGGAGGCCGGCTTCGGCGCCGTGCGGGTGCCCGTGGAGTTCGGCGGCAGCGGCGCCAGCCTGCCGCAGCTGGTGCGGTTGCTGATCGAGCTGGCGGCGGCCGACAGTAACCTGCCCCAGGCCCTACGTGGCCATTTCGCCTTCGTCGAGGATCGCCTCAACGCCCATGCCAGCGCTTCCCAGCAGGTCTGGTTCGACCGCTTCGTCGCCGGGGAGCTGGTCGGCAACGCCTGGACCGAGATCGGCACCGTCAAGCTCGGTGAGGTCATCACCCGCGTCAGCCAGCGTGACGGCCAGTGGCGCCTCAATGGCACCAAGTACTACAGCACCGGTAGCCTGTTCGCCGACTGGATCGATGTCTACGCCCAGCGCGACGACACCGGTGGTGATGTCATCGCCGCCATCCGTACCGACCAGCCGGGCGTACGCCAATCCGACGACTGGGATGGCTTCGGCCAGCGCACCACCGCCAGCGGCACCTCGGTGTTCGAAGACGTAACCGTAGAGCCGGAGAATCTCATCGACTTCGCCACCCGCTTCAAGTACCAGACCGCCTTCTACCAACTGGTGCTGCTCGCCGTGGTCACCGGCAGTGGCCGGGCGGCGGTACGGGACTTTTCCCAGGAAGTACGGGCGCGCAAAAGGGTCTACAGCCACGGCAACGCCAGCGCGGCCAGTGCCGATCCCCAGGTGCAGCAGGTGGTGGGCAAGGCCTCGGCCTTCGTCTACGCCGCCGAGGCGGCCAGCCTGAGCGCGGCAGCAGCGGCCCAGGCCGCCTTCGAAGCCCGCTATGCCGGCGACGAGGCAGCCGAGCACCAGGCCAATGTGGCGGCCGAACTGGAATCGGCCCAGGCGCAGGCGGCGGTAGCCGACCTGGTACTGCGCGCCACCAGCGACCTGTTCAACGCCCTGGGCGCCTCGGGCACCAGCCAGGCCAAGGGACTCGACCGCCACTGGCGCAACGCCCGCACCGCCGCCTCGCACAATCCGCTGATCTACAAGGAGCGCATCGTCGGCGCCTGGGAGATCGAAGGCACCGAGCCGCCCTATGTGTGGCAAATCGGCGGCGGCAGCAAGCAAGGCTAGCCGCGCCCTTCGCAACAGCGCCAAACGCGAAACGGCAACCCCAGGGTTGCCGTTTCATCGTTCGCCTCCCGGAAAGACGGATGTCAGCTGGACAACTGCCGGGCGAAACGCCCCACCGCACCGACCACCCGCTGGGCACCGTCCTGCTGGCCCTGGCTGTCATGGAAGGGATGCAGGATGCCGCGCAACCAGGCTTCACGACCATCGCCGCGCAGCAAGTGCAGGGCGCCGCTGTAGGGTTCACCCCGGTTCAGGCTCTGCTGGAGTCGACGGCTGTATTCTTGGTTCCTGACATGTGCCGGGATCGAGTCCACCAAGGGCCGGCCCAGCATATCCGCGGCGCGCACGCCAATTTCCTTTTCGAAATTGACGTTCACGGCCGTGACGCAGCCCCTGCCGTCCAGCTCCACGCCCATCATCTCCACATCGAGCGCGGCCTTGAGCCGTTTGAACGAATCGACCTGCTCCCGCAGGCGTTGCAGTTCTTGTTTTAAGCCTTTGTTGAACATGGCACGTCCCTACCCGCGAGATTGAGTTAGACCTGTATCGACGGGCATTAGTCAGGCCTTCAGCCCGATAATTGACCCGGTAACCAGACGGTCTCTCGGGGAGACGGATGGAGCCTGACCATTACCTAATAACAAAAAAATATTTTATCTAAGGGTTTGAGTGGCTTTACGTTCTAACAAGTGCCGAATCCCTCTATTACAAGAGTCGCTCATGTCCTATCCCCTGCTGGAACCCCTCATTCCCCTCTTGTCGGCGTTCGCTGCCACGGCCGCGGAGCGCGACCGCAAAGGCGGAACGCCTAAGGCAGAACGAGACGCCTTGCGCCACAGCGGCCTGCTGGCCCTGAGCATTCCACGAGAGCTGGGTGGCCTGGGTGCGCCCTGGGACGAAACCTTGGAGGCGGTGCGCCGACTCGCCCGGGTCGACAGCTCCCTGGCCCACGTCTTCGGCTTCCACCATTTGCTGTTGGCCACCGCCCAGTTGTTCGGCCGGCCCGAGCAGTGGCGTCCCTGGCTGGAACGCACCGCCCGGGAGGCGCTGTTCTGGGGCAATGCCCTAAACCCGCTGGATCGGCGGACCGTGGCGCGGCGCCTGGGCGACGCCTGGCAGGTGGACGGCCAGAAGAGTTTCTGCAGCGGTGCCCTGGACTCCGATCTACTGCTGCTCTCGGCGCTGGAGAACGACGACCAGGGCCGGCTGTTGATCGCCGTGGTACCCACTGGGCGCACCGGTATCCAGCTATTCGATGATTGGGACAACAACGGGCAACGCCAGACCGATAGCGGCAGCGCCCGCTTCGACGGCGTGCGTGTCGAACAGCAGGAATGGCTGCTCGACCCCGGTCCGCTGAGTACGCCCTTCGCCTGCCTGCGCCCGCTGCTGGCGCAACTGATCTTCGCCAACATCTTCCTGGGGCTGGCCGAAGGCGCCTTCGCCGAGGCGCGGCGCTATACCAGTACCCAGGCTCGCCCCTGGTTCAAGTCGCCCGCCAGCACCGCCAGCGGCGACCCCTACGTCCTGCGACACTACGGTGAATTCTGGGTGGCCCTGGAAAGCACACGCCTGCTGGTCGAGCGCGCGAACGGCAACTTCGCCGAGGCCTGGGGCCAGGGCACAGCTCTCACCGAACAGGCGCGGGGCGAGCTGGCCATCGCCATCGCCACCGCCAAGGTCGCCGCCAGCCGGCACGGCCTCGAGATCGCCAGCCGGCTGTTCGAGGTGGGCGGCGCCCGCGCCACCGCCGGTGCCCTGCGCCTGGATCGCTATTGGCGCAACCTGCGCACCCAGACCCTGCACGATCCGGTCGACTACAAGCTGCACGAACTGGGCGATTGGGCCCTGAACGACGTCCTGCCCACCCCCAGCTTCTACTCCTGACGAGGACCCCGCATGACTCTGCTGACCCTGACGCGCACTCCCGAGGTACCCCGCTACCGGGCCACCGCCCAGGTCTTCGCCGACCCGCGTTCGCGCGAGCTGCTGGCGCATCTGGAAAAGATCTCCCCCAGCGAGGCCAGCGTTCTGGTGATCGGTGAGACGGGCACCGGCAAGGAGCTGATCGCCCGCCATATCCATGCACTCAGCCATCGCCATGCCGGGCCCTTCGTCGCCGTCAACTGCGGCGCCTTCGCCGAAAGCCTGGTCGAGGCCGAGCTGTTCGGCCATGAAAAGGGCGCCTTCACCGGTGCCCTGGGTGCTCGTGCCGGCTGGTTCGAGGAGGCCAATGGCGGCACCCTGTTCCTCGACGAGATCGGCGACCTGCCGCTCCCGGTACAGGTCAAGTTGCTGCGGGTGTTGCAGGAACGCGAAGTGGTGCGCCTCGGATCCCGACGCAGCATCCCGCTGGATATGCGCATCATCGCCGCCACCAACGTACCCTTGGAGCGGGCCGTGGCCGCAGGGACCTTCCGCGAAGACCTCTGGTATCGCCTCAACGTGGTCAACCTGCCGCTGCTGCCCCTGCGACAGCGCCGGGGCGACATCCTGCCGCTGGCCCGCCATTTCCTCCATGCCTACGCCCAGGCGCCGGTCTCCTTGAGTCCGGCAGCCGAGCAGCGCCTGCTGGAACACCCCTGGCCCGGCAATATCCGTGAACTGGAAAACACCCTGCAGCACGCCCTGCTGCTCAAGCCCCAGGGTGTGCTGGACGCTGGCGACCTGGTCTTCGTCCAGCGCCCTGCCCTGGCCACCTCCCCGACCCGTTCCGCCGAGCCGGCCCCGACCGATTCCCTGCTGACCGAGGCCTTCACCCAGCTGTTCGAGGAACAGCCCGATGGCCTGCACGAGCGCGTCGAAGATGCCCTGGTACGCGCCGCCTACCGCTTCTGCCACCGCAACCAGGTCCACACCGCCCGCCTGCTGGGGCTGAGTCGCAACGTCACCCGCGCCCACCTCATCCGCATCGGCGAGCTGGTGGTCAATCACCGTCGTCCGATCGCCCAGCGACCGGAACGCGAGGTGCAGTTCTCCATCTGAGAGCACGGGCGGCAGCACCTGGGGATACCCGCGTCGCGAGGGTCGCCCTACACTGGGGTTTTAGCCTCCCGAGGTCCCGCATGAGCGCCCGTACCCTGCTGCATCGTCATCCCGCCCAGCGTGACGACATCGGCGAACTCCACACCCGCCGCCCCCTGCCCGGCCCCGGCTTGCCCCATCTCGACCCCTTCCTCTTCCTCAATCACCACGGGCCGCAGGTCTATCCGCCCCACAACGCCGGCCTGCCCTTCGGGCCTCACCCCCATCGCGGTTTCGAGACGGTGACCTTCATCCTCGCCGGCTCCCTCGCTCACCGCGACAGTGGCGGCCACGAGAGCGTCATCGAAGCGGGCGGTATCCAGTGGATGACCGCCGGCAGCGGCTTGGTTCATGCCGAGTTGTCACCGGCCGCCTTCAAGCGCGACGGTGGCGACCTGGAGATCCTGCAGCTGTGGGTCAACCTGCCCGCCCGTCTCAAATTCACACCGCCGGCCTACCATGGCGTGCCCGCCGAGGCCATGCCGCTGACCGAAGAGGACGAGGGCCGGGTACGCATCCGGCTGGCCTCCGGCACGCACCAGGGCATCCAGGGCGCCGTGCAGACGCCGACGCCCATCACCCTGATGACCGTCGAAATCGCCCCTGGCGGCACGGCCAGGCTGCCGGCCCCGGCCGGGACGACGGTATTCTGCTACGGCGTCCGCGGTACCTTGCAGATCGCCGGCCGCGACGAAGCCCCCTGGCAGCTCTTCGAATTCGCCGACGATGGCGACCAGGTCGAGATCGCCAGCCGCGACGGCGCCGTGCTGCTCTATGGCCATGCCGCCCCCTTCGCCGAACCCATCGTGGCCCATGGGCCCTTCGTCATGAACAGCGCCGAGGAAATCCGCCAGGCGATCCGTGACTACCAGGCGGGCCTCTTCGGCGACGTGCCGGACTGACGCCCGCCCTAGCGGGCGGCGAACAACCCTCGCACCTGCCGCTCCGCGCCTTGCAGGATCTCGAAGGCAGCGTAGCGGCGACGGTGTTCCTCGGCGAGCGCGCCCTGCACCGGGCTGAACACCCGGTCGAGGCGTGCCATGCGGCCCATGGCATCAAGCAGCGAGGTGCCATCAGCCGCTGCGACCGCCCCCAGCATCGCCGCGCCCCGCAGCACCGGTTCCTCCGTATCGCTGACCGCCACCGGCACGCCCGTGGCATCGGCCAGCAATTGCCGGACGAAATCGCTCTGGGCGGCGCCACCGCTAGCGACGATCAATTCGATAGCGATGCCGTCGCGTGACAGGGCTTCGAGCAACTGGCGCAGGCCGTAAGCGATGCCGCAGAGGCCAGCGACGTAAAGGGCCGGCAACCCCTCCACCTCACGGTCGAGGGTCAATCCGGCGATGACCGCCCGGGCATCCGGATCGGCGAAGGGTGATCGATTACCGAGGAATTCGGGCACCACATGCAGCCCTTCGGCCAGGGCTACCGCGGCGCTACCCCGGACCGCCACCTGGGCTTCGAGCCAGGGGAGCAGCGCCTGCCCTTGACGCTCGGCCACCTCACGCGCCGCCGTGGCGGCGGGATGCAGGGAAACCAGGTGGTCGATGGCTGACCCCGCCGCCGACTGGCCACCTTCGGTGAGCCAGAGTCCGGGCAGCATGGCCGAATAATAGGGGCCCCAGACGCCATCCACATAGGCGGGCTGCTCGCTGGAAGCCATGGAACAAGCCGAGGTACCGAAGATGTAAGCGAGGCGCCGGGTCACCGCCGTCCGCCCTTGAGCATCCGCACCGCCGAGGGAGCCGACGCCCCCTGCGTGGGCGTCGATCAGCGCCGCCCCCACCGGTGTGCCGGGCAGCAAGCCCAGGTCGGCCGCAGCAGCGGCGCCGAGGCCCTGGCCCAACGGCGTACCCGGCTCGACGATGCGCGTGCCGATCCGGGCGAAACCCTCGGCGACCAACTCGCCCAGGCCTATGGTCTCGAAATAGGAAGCGTCCCAACGCTGCTCGTGGGCGAGATAGGTCCACTTGCAGGTGACCGTGCAGGCCGAGCGGGCCAGATCCCCGGTGGCGCGCCAGGTCAGGTAGTCGGCGAGATCGAAGAAGTGTCCGGCTCGGGCGAAGGCCGCGGGCAGATGTCGCTTGAGCCAGAGCAGCTTGGGCGTTTCCATCTCCGGTGAGATGCGCCCCCCCACGTAGCGCAGCACCGGATGGCCGCTGGCGGTGATCTCGTTGGCTTCCTCGGTGGCCCGGTGGTCCATCCAGACCATGACGTTGCGCTGGTCGTCACCGGAATCACCGATGCCGACCGGGCTGCCGTCGGCGGCCACCGCCACCAGCGAGCAGGTGGCGTCGAAGCCCAGGCCCCCGATGGTCTCCGGCGCCACCGCCGCCTCGACTAGGGCACCGCGTACACTGCTGGCGATGGCCTGCCAGATCTGCTCGCCGGACTGCTCTACCCGCTGCCCCGGCGCGTGCCAGGTTTCCACTGGCGCCTTGGCCGCACCCAGCAGGCGCCCGCTGGCATCGAAGATCCCCGCCCGGGCGCTGCCGGTTCCCACGTCGACCCCTATGAAATGCCGGCGCATGGCGTTACAGATCCACGCTGCTGGGCATGATGATCAGGTCGCGGACCACCACGTTGCGCGGCCGGGTCAGCATGAACAGCACCGCCTCGGCGACTTCGCTGGCCTCCATCAGCGCCCCTGCGGCCATGGCTTCGTCGAGCTTGGATTGCGGCCAGTCACTGATCAGCGCCGTCACCACCGGCCCGGGCGCCACCGCACCCACGCGGATGTCATGCTTGATCAGTTGCCGACGCAGGCTGTGGGTGAAGGCCTGGATAGCGTGCTTGGACGCGGTGTAGATCGGCTCCCAGACCACCGGGATCAGCCCGGCGATGGAGCTGGTCAGCAGGATGTCGCCACTGCCGCGCTCGACCATGTGCGGCAGCACCGCATGCACCGAACGGAAGGCGGCGTTGATGTTGAGATTGAGCATGCGATCCCATTGATCCGGATCGCCCTCCACCACCTCGCCACCAATGTAGGCCCCGGCGTTGGCGTGGAAGATGTCCAGGCGGCCAAAACGTTCGAGGATCTGCGGCAACATGGTCTTGACGCTGGCCGGATCGAGCAGGTCGATCACCACTGGAAAGGCATCGGGGCCCAGCTCGGCGCAGACCTTTTCCAGGTTTTCGCGAGAGCGGTCGACCAGGGCCACCTGGGCGCCGGCGGCGAGCATTTCCTTGGCGCAGGCCAGGCCGATGCCGGAGGCACCCCCGGTGATGGCGGCGACTTTCTGGGACAGTTTCTTGTTCATGTGTTCACCCCTGAATTCGGAAAAGGAACGGCAGGCCTCAGGCCCGTCCGTGGGAAGCCCGCGAACGACGCGCCAGGGCGTCGATGATCACCGCCAGGGCCAGCACGGCGCCGGTGATCATGTAGCGCAGTGCGGACGACAGATCGAGCATGGTCAGGCCGCTGGCGATGGACTGGATGACGATCACTCCGAGCAATGCGGAATAGGCACTGCCACGCCCGCCGAACAGGCTGGTGCCGCCGATCACCGCCGCGGCGATGGCATTGAGGTTGACGTCACCGGTCCCCGCCTGCTGGCTGGCCGACGCCAGGCGCGCTGCGGCGAGGATGCCGCCCAGGGCGGCGAAGCTGGCGCACAGTACGAAGGCCGAGGTGTAGATACGCCGCACGTTGATGCCGGCGCGACGGGCCGCTTCGCGGTTGCCGCCCACCGCGGCCAGGCTGCGCCCCCAGCGGGTACGGGTGAAGGCGTAATGCATCGCCGCCACCAGGGCCATGAAGAAGACGAAGATCCACGGCACCCCGCGGTCCTGGTTGAGGTAGTAGGCGACGAAGCCCAACAGCGCCATGAGCGCCAGGGATTGCAGGGCCACCCCGGCCAGCGAAGGCGTCGACAGTTGGGCCTGGCGCCGCCGCTGATGGGCACGGTAACCCAGCAGCAAGCGCACCAGTCCACTAACGGCGGCGAGCAGATAGGCCAACAACGGCGGTAGGGTATCGAGCTGGCCGAAGCTCACCAGGAAGGAGTCGTATGGCAGGTTGATGGAGCCGGCGTTGCCCAGCAGATAGAGCTGCAACCCCAGTACTGCCAGCAGGCCAGCCAGAGAGGCGACGAAGCTGGGCATGCCCAGGCGGGTGAACAGCAGCGAATAGAGGCTGCCGATCAGCGCACCGGCCGCCAGGGCGGCCAGGATCGCCGCGCCCACCGGCCAGCCCTGGTTGACCCAGAGGATGCCCACCAAGGCCGAGGCGAAGCCGCTGATGGAGCCGACCGAGAGATCGATCTCCCCCACCATCAAGACGCAGACCACGCCGAGGGAAATGATGCCGACGGTGGCAGCGTCGAACAGCAAGTTGGCCAGGTTGGCGCTGGACAGGAACACCGGGTTGAGAATGCCGAACACCGTCCAGATCACTACCAGGCCGATTACCACCGGTAGCGGGCCCAAATCACCGGAGCGGATGCGGTCGGCCGTCGCCTTGAGACTGGCGGCCAGGCCCACGGTCTGGTTGACGCGGCTGTCGCTGCGGTCGAGCAAGGCGGCCGATTCGTGGGGCTGGCTCATAGCGGCTGCTCCTGAGTGGCTTCGAGGGAGGCGGCCTGGCGTCGACGAGCGCGCCGCGATACCGAATTGTCATCGGCGCCGGTGATGGCGCCGATCAGCTCCTGGGCGCTCACGTCCGGGGCGAAGATGCCGTTGTTGCGGCCCAGGCGCAGGACGGCGATCCGGTCGGCCACCGCCCGGACGTCTTCCATGTTGTGACTGATCACCACCACGGCCAGACCGCGGTCGCGCACTCGCTCGATGAGGTTGAGCACCTCGGCGGTCTGGGCCACGCCCAGGGCGGCGGTGGGTTCGTCGAGCAGGATGACCTTGGGTTCGAGCAGCAGCGACCGGGCGATGGCCACGGTCTGGCGCTGGCCGCCGGACAGCGCGGCGATGGGCAGCCGCACGCTGGGGATGCGCGCAGACAGCTCGCTGAGCAGCGTCCAGGTGCGCACCTCCATGGTGGTCTCGTCCAGCGCCCAGGGCTGCAGTTCCCGGCCAAGGAACATGTTGGCGACTACGTCGAGGTTCTCGCACAGCGCCAGGTCCTGGAACACCGTGGCGATACCCAGCGCCTGGGCCGCGGCGGGGCTGGCGAGACTCACCTCCTGACCCGCCACCTTGAGCGAGCCGGACGTCGGCTGGTGCACGCCGGAAATGATCTTGACCAGGGTGGACTTGCCGGCGCCGTTGTCGCCCACCAGGGCCACCACCTCGCCGGGATAGAGATCCAGGTCGATATCGGCGAGCACCGAGATCGCACCGAAACTCTTGCAGATGCCACGCAAGCTCAGCACGGGCTCGCGCGGGGCCGTCGGGCCGGACTGTTCAGCCATGTTCGACTCTCTATTGTTGTTGTGGGCGCCTGGGGCGCCGGTCGTCAGAAGATCCAGCCGAGCGAGCGACCCGGGCAGGCGCGGCGTGTCGCCCGCCCTACCCCGGCCGCCCACTGCGGCTCAGGGCTGGATACCGAGCTGCTTGCAACCCTCGGCATAACGATCGGTGCACAGCTGGGCCGCGGTCTGGATCGGCTGGCCGGCCACCTTTTGATCGATGATCTCCGCCTTGAGATTCTTGGCGGTGACCAGGTTCGGCACGAACAACCGCGAGGGCGCGTCGTACAGGGTGGTCTCGGGCTTGGGCGTCTTGCCCGCGAGGAACTCGCCGGCCACGTCGGCCGCCGCGCTGGCGACGATCTCGCTGGGCTTGGAGATGGTGTTGTACTGATCGCCGGCGATGATCAGTTGCAGACCCGCCACCGTGGCATCGTTGCCGGTGATCGGCGGTACCGGATTGACGCCGGCCGCCTTGAACGCCGCCACCGCACCGCCGGCGGTGCCATCGTTGGCCGCCACCACGCCGAGGATGCGCTTGCCGAAGCGGGTGATCTGGCCGCTGGTCCATTGCTGAGCCTTGGACGGCGCCCACTCGGGGGTGTCGTACTCCGCCAGGATCGAATAGCCACTGTTGGCGAGGCCCGCCAGCATGCCTTTCTTGATCAGCCCGGCCGCCGCATCGGTGGGCGAACCGCCGATCACCAGCAAGCCACCGCTCTTGGGGTCGACCTTTTCCGCCTGCAGATGCTCGACGAGGGAGGTGGCGATGGACTTGCCGATGGCCTCGTTGTCGAAGGAGACGTAGTAATCGACCGGCACCGAGGTGACCGGACGATCATAGGCGATCACCTTGACACCCTTGGCATGGGCCATGCGTACCAGCGACCCGGCAGCCTTGGAGTCCACCGGGTCCAAGACGATCACCTTGGCGCCCTGGGCCAAGGCGGCGTTGAATTGCTGCTGTTGCCGCGAGGCATCGCCATTGGCGTTCTGATAGATCACCCGGCACTCCGCGCAGACCGTCTTCATCTGCCGCTGGAAGCCTGGCAGGTCATGCTCTTCGTAGCGGGTGGAACTCTGGTCGGGCATCAGGAAGGCCACCGGTGCCGCGGTGAGCGTCGCGGCCTGCACACCGGAGACGGCCAGCCCCGTCCCGACGGTCGCGGCCAGGAGGGTGCGGGTGAACCGGGATAGCTTGGAGATTCGCGCCATTTTCTTGTTTTCCTTGGATAGGGCTTCGAACCGGACACTTCACCAGCCGTGGCTCCGCCGATGGGCGGAACGGCTGCGGTGGGGACTACCTGGATCGCTATACTCCCCACCGACAGCGCGCATCCAACCGGCGCCGATCACGAGACCCGACGACTGATGGATACGGCCAGCGGCACAGCCTTGCAGACCGGATTGCAATCCCCTCGACGATGCTGCACAGATTGCACAATCGATGGTGCAAATAGAATTACTCCGTGAAATCCACTACTGTCAAGTGGCTCGACGACCAATGGAAAGCTCTAGCATGGCCCCTGGTGGCAAGAAAAAAGCGACTATCTACGATCTCTCCCAGCTATCGGGCAGCTCCGCGTCCACGGTCAGCGCCGTGCTGAACGGCTCTTGGCGCAAGCGGCGAATCAAGGAAGCCACCGCCCAGTTCATCCAGTCCCTCGCCGAAGAACATGGCTACAGCACCAACCTACAGGCGCGCGGGCTCCGCCAGTCGCGCTCCGGCTTGGTAGGGCTGATGCTGCCGCTGTACGACAACCGCTTCTTCTCGGCGCTGGCCCAGGGTTTCGAGGCGCGGGTACGGGCCCGTGGGCTCTGCCCGCTGGTGGTCAGTGGCTGCCGTGATCCCGAGCTGGAGCGCAGTACCGTGGAGTCGCTGCTGGCCTATTCGATCGACGAGTTGTTCATCGCTGGCGCGACCGATCCCGACAGCATCCACCGCGCCTGCGAACGCGCCGGGGTGCGGCATCTCAACCTCGACCTGCCGGGCACCCTGGCGACCTCGGTGACCAGCGACAACTACGTCGGCGCCTTCGAGCTGACCCAGGCGATCCTCGGCGAACTGGCCAGCCGTCCAGATCTCGTCGCCGAGGATCTCTGCCTGTTCGGCGGCTATTCCGACTACGCCAGCCGCGAGCGAATGCGCGGCTTCGTCGCCGCCAAACGCGCGCACTTCGGCAGCTCGGCCAGCGAAGACGTCTTCAGCGCCGCCGGCTATTCGCCAGCGCTGACCCACCAGGCCCTGGCAAGCTACATCCAGCGCCAGGGGCGACTGCCCCGGGGGGTCTTCATCAACTCCACCATCAATCTGGAAGGTCTGCTGGGCGTGCTGCCGCAGCAGTCGGCAGAGGTGCTCAACGACCTGGTGGTGGGCTGTTTCGACTACGACCCCTTCGCCTCCTTCCTGCCCTTCCCGATCTACATGATGCGGCAGAACGTCGACCGTATCCTGGACCTCGCCTTCACCCTGATGGATCAGCCCGAAGCCACGGTGCGCCTGCACAAGGTTCCGCCCCTGCTGGTACCACCGCGCACGGCCCTGCCCAGCCCGCTGGATCGTCCTGCCAGCGATGCGACGTGGGACCAGCCAATTGCACAGGACGAAACACCCTGATCGCGGCCGCTGCAGCAGCGCGCGCCTCCCGCTAGAATCCGCGCTTTGCGCCGAGGAGCACGACGATGGACGACAGCCTGAAGATCCAGGACCTGCAGGAAGGCGACGGCAAGGCCGTGGTCAAGGGTGCCCTGATCACCACCCATTACGAGGGCTGGCTGGACGACGGTACCCTGTTCGACTCTTCCCGCGCCAAGGGCCGCCCGTTCCAGTGCGTCATCGGCACCGGGCGAGTGATCAAGGGCTGGGATCAGGGCCTGATGGGCATGCGGGTGGGCGGCAAGCGGCGGCTGGAAGTCCCGGCAGCGCTGGCCTATGGCGAACGTCAGGTCGGCGCGCTGATCAAGCCACACGCCAACCTGACCTTCGAAATCGAGCTGCTGGAAGTCCTGACACGGGACGATTGAGCCATGGCGCCGCCGGGCTTCAACTTGTCCTGGCGTTCTTGCGTACCAGCTCGAGCTGGGCTTCGAGCACGCTCAGACGAGCATGCTTCTTGGTATAGATGACGAATTGCTCCTGGAAGCGTTGCCGACTCCGTGCGAGATCCTGACGATGATTCAGGATCTGTTCTTCCAAGTTTTGCAGCCGTTGCTGAGTGGTTTGCGTCATGGCACCTACTCCCTGTGCTTGAAGTGACAACTGGACTCTACCCGTGAGCCAATAAGTCGAGCTATAGCCGTTCGTCGTCCGCCTAAGACCTGTTCCAGAGCCGTTTCGCTGCCCTTTCCTGCTCGATGTGACAGCGGAAAGTCTGACTCTCGCAATAACCCAAAACGAAAACGG
The DNA here is from genome assembly GCF_006384975.1 of Pseudomonas oryzihabitans. Classification (NCBI taxonomy): domain Bacteria; kingdom Pseudomonadati; phylum Pseudomonadota; class Gammaproteobacteria; order Pseudomonadales; family Pseudomonadaceae; genus Pseudomonas; species Pseudomonas oryzihabitans. The sequence continues at coordinate 388,775 of NZ_CP021645.1, read as the reverse complement.
CGGCGAATTCCCCAGGGAATCCGCCGCCGCTCCGGCTAGCCGAGTGGCGCTTAGCGTGGCCCTATGGCCGTGCAGCTGTTGCTGGCATCCACGTATTTCTTCAGGATCGGCCACTGGGGTCGCTCGACTCCGTTCACCGGCTCCACCGCGAGGGCATAGCTGCCCCAGCCCGGTCCCGCGGCCCAATAGGTCAGCGGCATGCAGTTCTGCTGCAGGTAGGCCAGCAGATTGTCGGTGGCCGTCAACCAGCGGCTGTCCCCGGCCGGCACGCCGAACTCGGCGATCATCCCACGCTTACCGTTGCGCTTGAGCCACTCGACGAAGGGCTTGACGCGATTGACCCCGACCTGCGGATCGACGCTGTTCATGTCCTGTGCCGCGTAGTTGCCACTGCCGTCCTGATCCAGGTACACGTTGGCCGCATAGATCAGGTTGTTCGCCGGATCCTTGAGGCCCAGCAAGGCGTTGCTGGCGCCCGGCCAGTTCACTGCGCTGCCCCAGGCATTACCCTGGACGATCACCGGGTGGGTCCGGTCCATGGTGCGCACCCCGTCAATACCGGACTGCGCCGTCACCGGCCAGCTGCTGTCCGCCCCGTTGGGCTTGCCCATGATGTCGTAGCCATAGAGCGCGGCATGGTTACCCCACTGGTAGGCCAGGCGATACGTCAGGTCCCAGTAGTTGAAGTTGGTGACGTTGCCGGTACCAATCACGGTGCCCTTGTAGCGACCACCGTTATCCAGCGCCAGGATTACCTTCATGTTGTACTTCTTGGCCAGTTCCAGCACCTGGGTGACCTGCCGGGTGTATTCCGGTTCCAGACTGCCGAAGAAACGGGTCTGCAGGCGCTCCCAGATCACCGGGAAGCGGATCAGGCGCACCCCCTTGGCACTCCACTGCTGAAAATGCGCCTCGACCGGCATGATGTAGTTGACGTTGAGCACGCCCGGCAGAGTCTGCGGAGCGAAGGCCGCACCCGAGAAATTCAACCCGACCAGGTTGAGCTTGGCCGTATTCGCCGCGGTTCCCGTCGAACCCGTGGTGGCCCCCGAGGGCGCGGTAGTGCTAGCCGTCGTGGTGCTGCCCGTCGACGTCGAGGCGCCGGTTCCATTGCTGGACGCACCCGACCCGGACGGTACCGTCACGGCAGACGTCGCACTGCCGGAACTGGCATTCGAGCCGGAACTGGCGGAGCTGCCACTGCTAGCCGTCGAGCCGGTCGTCACAGCCGGCGCAGCGGTGCTCGACCCGGACGTGGTGGTCCCGGTGCGCAAGGTCTTGGGATAACCGAAGACATTGCCATCCAACTGCGGGCTTTCGATGAAGACGCTCATATTGCTGCCCACGACCTGGGCATAGGTCACCTTGTAGCTCTTGCCATCGGCTGGCGTGAGCAGCGCACCGACCTTGAAGGCCCCTACGTTCGCGGCGGAAGCCGGAATCGAGAAACCCGCAGCCTTGCGATAGACGCCATGGAGCCAGTCTTCATTGGTGAAATCGTTGATCGAGGTAGTCACCCCGGTGGTAGTCGTCGAGCCGCTGCCGCTGTCGGTTCCGCTGCCCGCTCCCGCCGTGCCACCACTGGCCGAACCGCTGCTGCCACTGCTGCTGCCTGAGCCGCTACTGCCGCTGGAGCCACTGGAGCCACTGGAGCCGCTTGCGGCACCCGTACCGCTACCGGACGAGTTGCCCGAGCCGCTGGCGATGGGTCCGATTGAGGTACAGCTGCTGTCGTCGATGTACTTGCGCAGCGTCGGCCACTGCGGCCGGTCGACGCCATTGATCGGCTCCACCGACAGGAAGTAATTACCCCAGCCCGGGCCCGCCGCCCAATAGGTCGAGGGAATGCAGTTCTGCTTGAGATAGGCCAGCATGCGGTCCATCAGCGGCAGCCAGCGGGGATCGTTGTCCGGCACACCGAACTCGCCGATCATCCCCTTCTTGTTGTGCTTCTTCAGCCACTCCACGAAGGGCCGTACGCGCTCGACACCATAGTCCTGGCTCAGCTTGCCCACGTCGATGCCGGTGTAGTTGCCGCCAGCGCTTTCGTCGAAATAGGAATGCGCCTGGAAGACCAGGTTGTCGGAGGGGTCCTTGAGCGCCAGCAGGGCGTCGTTCCACAGCGGCCAGCGGGTCGCCTCCGACCAGCCATTGCCCTCGATCATGATGATGCGGGTCTTGTCGACCGCCCGCACGCCATTGATGCCGTATTGGGCGGCGATCGGCCACTGCGCCATCGAGTCGTGCGGCTCGTTCATGATGTCGTAGGCATAGAGCGACGGCTGGTTGCTCCAGCGCTGGGCGATGCGCGTCATGATCTCTTGGTAGCGATCATAGGGAACCGCGGCACTGCCAATGACCGACCCGCGATAGAAGGTGTAGTTGTGCAGATCGAGGATGATGCGCATGCCGTATTTCTGCGCATTGGCGAAGGTCTGGTCGATCAGGGCCGCATAGGTCGAATCCAGCGGTCCGCCCAGGGTCGGTTGCAAGCGCTCCCAGATGACTGGGAAGCGGATCAGCTTGATCCCCTTGGCGCTCCACTGTTTGAAGTAGGCCTCCACCGGGAAGATGTAGTGAGTACCGTTCACGCCTGGTAGTACCTGGCCGGCAAAGCCGGCACCGGACAGGTTGAGACCTACCAGATTGACCTGTTCGGCCTTGGCACTGGGAGCGAGTGCCAGGGCGGCAATGAAGGGTAACGTCTGCGCGACCCCACGGGAAAACTTCAGGATGGTTTGTTTCATCATCACCAACTGCGCTAAATCGACACGTGAACGCTCTCCTTGAACACTCGCCGATATGAAGTGAGAGAAGGGCTTCGCTGACAGGGTGCAGCGAAGCGATGCCTCCAGGCCTATCGATCCATACAAGCGATATGCCAACTTCTGCGCTTTATTAAGGTGGCCACTATTTGGCTACTACATTATATTATTTCAAGACACTGATTTTTATAGATATTTTATATTTACCACTCGTCGCCTCGCTTGACTGGTCATTCTAAAACCAAGCACTGAAACAGAGATTTCATCTTCATCGTCAATTTTTCTTTGCGGAAATCTCGGCAGGCGACCAAAAGTTCCCGAAGGTGCCAAAAAAAGTAAGTCATTAATTAAAGTGAACTGCATCACATAAATTATGACAAGGAACCGAGTTATAGCCTGATGGGTCAGGTTTGATACTTCCTGCAGGAGCACAAGATGGCCGACCTGACTCTCGCGACCTATAACGTCAACGGCATCCGCGCGCGGCTGCCCATCCTGCTGCAATGGCTGGAGCGGGAGCGCCCGGACATCGTTTGCCTGCAGGAACTCAAGGCCAAGGCGACCGACTTTCCTCAGGCGGAGCTCGCAGCGGCAGGCTACGGTGCGCTCTGGGATGGCCAGCCATCCTGGAATGGGGTGGCCATCCTGGCGCGCGATGATCAACCGCTGGAGATCCGTCGCGGCCTACCCGGGATGGAGGATGATCCTCAGCGTCGCTATCTCGAAGCGGCGGTGAAAGGCGTGGTCGTGGCCTGCCTATACCTACCCAACGGCAATCCCTGGCCGGGGCCCAAGTTCGACTACAAGCTGGCCTGGTTCGAACGCTTCATCGAGCATGCCCAGGGTTTGCTCGAAAGCGACCACCCCGTGGTGCTGGCGGGTGACTACAATGTAGTGCCCACCGACCGCGATATCTACGATCCCAAGTCCTGGCGCAAGGATGCCCTGCTGCAACCCGAGAGTCGTGCCTGTTTCCAACGCCTGCTCGACCAGGGTTGGCTGGATGCCCTGCGCGCGAGACACCCGGATGAGGCGATCTACACCTATTGGGACTATTTTCGGCAGCGCTGGCAGCGCAATGCGGGCCTGCGCATCGACCATCTGCTGTTGAGCCCCGCGCTGGCACCCCACCTGGAGGACGCCGGCGTACATCGCTAGGTAAGGGGCCAGGAGAAAACCAGCGACCATGCCCCTACCTGGATTAACTTCGCGGCGCCGACCTAGGCCTGAAACCGCTCAGGCGTCGCGTAGCAGGTCGTTGGCGTTGAGCAGCTCGTAGAGGATCTCCGGCCGTTGCGTCAGTCCACGGCGAATGGCTGCCGGTATCGACTGATGCAGCTTGCGACACAGCCCAGGACGGGGTTGCAACTCGATCACCAAGCCTCGCGCGCTGCGCACCTCCCCCAGGCCCGGGGCGATTTCGAGATGGATACCCAGTTGGTCGATTAGCCGCTGCTGCAAGCGCTGCAAGTCGGAGAGACTGGCGACCTCCTCCAAGCGTGCCAGCAGCCGCTGCTCTTCCGTGCGGTTGAGCAGCAGCGCCCGCGCATCGAGATGCGGATCGGCCAATACGCGCTCACGCTCGCAGGTACAGACACCGGGAGGACAGGGCGTACGGAGGACGGCCATAGAACTTCACCTCGGCGCTAGGCGCGGTAGAACCCGTTCACCAGCGCGAACCCCAAGGCGGTCATCAGCAAAGAGCCGACCAGATGCGCCGCCATGGCCGTCAGCGCCCAGCCTGGCTTACCGTCCTGCAGCAGGGTGATCACCTCCGCGGAAAAGCTGGAGAAGGTCGTCAGCCCGCCGCAGAAGCCGGTCGTGATCAGGGTACGCCAAGCGGGGTCCAGTCCTGGCGCCTTGGCGAACCAGGCCAAAGCCACGCCAATGACCAGGCAACCGATGAGATTCACCGCCAGGGTACCCAGCGGCAGCGAGGGAAACAGCCCGTTGAATTTCAACGCGAACAACCAGCGCAGCACGCACCCCAGGGCGCCGCCAACGATCACTGCCAACAGAGAAAAAGCCAAAGCCGAGCCTCCTGTACTCAAGGTGGATCCGTCCAGCGGGCTGCTAGATTCCGTGACACGTCGGCGGACCGATGGCCAACCGGAGAATTCTATATCGATACCCGTCAGGGACAGACGTTCGGCAAAATAACCAAAACAGCTAAAAGCATAGCTAATGCTTATTTTTAGCTATAACGCTCAGCCTTTATGCTGGGCGCCTTGCCAGCCTGTGACGTCACCATGCCTACCCTTTCCCATGATCTGCTGATCGTACCTGCGGATCAGCAGAACACCCTCACCATTCGCGCCAAGGCGCTGGCCTTCGCCGATCCCCGTTCACGCCAGTTGCTCGACCAGCTCGATGAATTCGCCCCTCATCCCTACCCCGTCCTGCTTTCCGGCGAATGGGGCACCGGCCGGGAGCTATTGGCCCGGCGCCTCCACGAGCGCAGTGGCCGTTCCGGCCTGTTCAGCAGCCTCAGTTGCACCTCGCTGAGCCGGCGCCATGCCGGTGCCGAATTGTTCGGCTATCTGCCCCGCGCCTACGCGGGTACCTCGGGTAGTCGCATGGGTTGGTTCGGTACGGCCCAGCACGGCACCCTTTATCTCGATGAAATCGCCGATCTGCCGCTTGCCTTTCAGCAGGAGCTGGCCCAGGTTCTACAAGACGGCAGCATCCTGCGCGAAGGGAGCAACCAGCGTACCGCCGTGGACGTGCGCTTGGTCGCCGGTTCCAGTGTGGACCTCGAACGTACGGTCGCGGCAGGCAATTTCGACGCTGGACTCTGGCGGCTGCTAAGTCCTGGGCAGCTACCAGTGCCCGCCTTGCGAGAGCGTCCGGCCGATCTACTGCCGCTCGCCCGCTATTTCGTCACGCAACACGCCGAGCGTCTCGGTCGCTCGCCGCCTGCCTTGACGCCCCAGGACGAAGCCGCCCTGCTCGCCTATGCCTGGCCCGGCAACATCCGCGAACTTGAACAGGTTCTCCATACCGCCGTGCTGACCGCCTCGACGACAGGTCTGGAGCTTGGCAAGCTGCTGGCACCGCTGTCCCGTCCAAGCTGAACTCACGCCGATGGATGGCAGTCCTAGCCGCGTATCCCTTTCGAGTCGCACCATGACCACCTCGTCCAGCCAATCGATGCTCACTCCGCCATAGCCAGCGGCTGCCATCTTTCTCGCGAAAGATGACCGGAAATCCAAGCTTGTCGCCCCGTGCGGCTGGTTGGCTTTCGTGTGGGAAAAGCCTTGGGCTTTTCAGGAATCGATTTTCAGGACGTGCGCCTTCGTAGCCAGGCGCCCAGGTATGGTTTCATGAATATTGTGATCATCGGCCGTTCCGGCCAGGTTTCGCGTGCCTTGCAGCGCGAGTTCGCCAGTACCCATAGGCTCACCGTCATCGGTCAGGCGGAGCTGGATCTCGCCAAGACCTCCCATTTGCGCGCGGCGCTCGAAACTCTCACTGCCGATCTCATCATCAATGCGGCGGCCTATACCGCGGTCGATCAGGCCGAGGACGACGCCGAGACCGCCACCGCGATTAACACCGAGGCGCCGTGGATCCTGGCCGAGTGGGCACGTGACCGTGGCATCCCCTTCGTCCACTACTCCACCGATTACGTTTTCGACGGCACGGGTCGCCAGCCCTATACCGAAGGCTGCGCCCCAGCGCCGCTGAGCGTCTATGGACGTTCCAAGCTGGCCGGCGAGCAAGCGGTACTGGCCAGCGGTGGCCGCGCCCTGGTCCTGCGCACCTCCTGGGTCTACTCCCACGATGGCCAGTGCTTCTTCAACACCATGCGCCGCCTGCTCGCGGAGCGTGACGAACTGCATGTGGTAGACGATCAGCAAGGCGCTCCGACCTGGGCACCGACGATCGCCCGGGCGACTCGTCACCTGGTCGAGCGCCTCACCGAACAGCCTGAACTGGGCGGTCTGTACCACCTGACCAATGCCGGCCAGACCTCCTGGTACGGCTTCGCCGAAGCCATCGCCGAATGCCTGGCCAACCGTGGCGAATTGCGCGCCCGCCTCTATCCGACCACCACGCGCAACTATCCTACCCCGGCCACCCGACCGCTCTATTCCCGGCTTGATTGCAGCAAGGCCCAGGCGGTGCTGCCATTCGCCCTGCCCGACTGGCGCGAGGATTTCGACCGCTGCTGGATGCTCTTCGAACGGGACGAATAGCCGCGCTGATCAAGGCGCTGCCGACGGCGCCTGTCCGTCGGGTCGCCGTCAGGTTAGGCAGGCTGTCCAGGCTTCGGCGCCTCCCGCTCACCGCCCTGGTAGGTCGCGACCGGCACATCTTCGTTGGGCGCTGGATGCCCCGGTAGATTCGGCAAGGCCTTGGCCTTTTCCAGGTCGATGCCGGCGCCTTTAGCCACACGGGTTCCATAATCCGGATCGCAGTGCCAGAAGTGCCAGACCATCCGCAGCTGGATGTTCTCGGGACACGCCCGCATATCGGCGACCAGATTGGCGATGAGGTCGTCTCGCTCCCACTCCTCGAAGGAACGGTAGCGCGCGCCGGTCTGCTGATAGTCCGCCGCGGTCTTGCGCGACTGATAGCGGCCCAGGTGTCCCTCGATCCACTGGCGATACTCGTGTTGCGGTCGCGGTGCCTCGCTCAAGCCGCCCTCGGAACTCGGCTCGTAATTGACATGGGGATTGCTGCCGCTGCGATCCACCTGCAGGGCCATCTGGCCATCGCGCTGATTGGTCGCATAGGGGCACTTGGGCGCATTGATCGGCAACTGCAGGTAATTGGCACCGACCCGATAGCGCTGGGTATCGGAATAGGACAGCGTCCGCCCCTGCAGCATCTTGTCGTCGGAAAAGTCGATCCCTTCCACCAGGACCCCTGTCCCGAAGGCCGCCTGCTCGGTTTCGGCGAAGACATTCGAGGGATTGCGATCCAGCACCAGCCGACCCACTGGCAGCAGGGGAAACTGATCCTCGGGCCAACGCTTGGTGTCATCCAAAGGATCGAAGGGCAACTCGTCGTGCGCCTCATCCGTCATGATTTGCACGCACATCTCCCATTCGGGGTAGTCGCCGCGGTCGATGGCGTCGTAGAGATCTCGGGTGGCATGGCCCACGTCGTACTTCTGGATGTCGGCCGCCTTCTCGCTGGTGAGATTCTTGATGCCCTGCTTGGGCTCGAAGGAAAACTTGCACAGCACTGCCACACCCTGGTCGTTGACCAGCTTGTAGGTATTCACACTCGATCCCTGCATGTGCCGGTAGTCCGCGGGGATACCCCAGGGGCTCTTCACCCAGGTCACCATGTGCAGGGCTTCTGGATGGTGCTGGACGAAGTCGTAGAAGCGCCATGGTTCCTGGCGGTTGGTGATGGGATCGGGCTTGAAGGCATGGATCATGTCGGGAAACTTGATGGCATCACGGATGAAGAACACCTTCAGGTTATTGCCCACCAGATCCCAGTTGCCGTCTTCGGTATAGAACTTGATCGCGAAGCCGCGGGGATCCCGCGCGGTCTCGGGGGATTCCTTGGCGCCGATCACCGTGGAAAAGCGCAGGAAGACCGGTGTCTTCACGCCGGTCTTGGTCAGCACCTTGGCGCAGGTATAGCGGCTGGCCGGCTCGTCGCCGATGGTGCCGTAGGCCTCGAACCAACCATGGGCGGCGGTTCCTCGGGCATGCACGACCCGTTCGGGTACCCGCTCCCGGTCGAAGTGGGTGATCTTCTCGATGAACTGATAGTTTTCCAGCGTCGCCGGGCCGCGCTCCCCTACGCTTCTCAGGCTCTGATTATCCCGTACCGGGTGGCCCTGGCGGGTAGTGAGAGTGATCTTGTCGTCGCTCATGATGGTCTCCAGGCTGTTCACGTCGAACACAGGAGTGACCGATCCTTTTCTTCAGCAGTTGTCCGCCGTCAGACGAGCTGTCATACAACGAAACGGCGCCTCGACCGCTTCCGCTGACCATCCATGGCTCTAGCGAGTACCTCTGGTCCGTTCGGCGGAAAAAATTGCTGATCGCGCTATCGCTCCCATCCAGACTGCTCATAAGCAGTCGATAAGACACTTGGCGATAATCTCAAACAAGACGCACGCCGGAGCTCCCCATGCCTGAAGAAGACTACGAAAACGAAGCGCTCCCGGCCGCGAGGCGAGCACCGGCTTCGGACTTGAATGAGATGGCCGTCGCTATTGCGTCAGCCATCTCGATGTGGGCACTCGCCACCCTGGTTGCATTTGTCGCGGGCTATCACGGCAGCGGTCCTACCGATCGGGTGAATCTGCTGACGATTGCTGCCGGCTTGCTGGGTTTCGTCATCCGGCGTTGGCAACTGAAACCCCGGCAGCGGCGGCTGAATAGGCGGAGATTCCTGTCCTAGAGCGAATAATCTGCCGACTTGTTCTCATACTCAGCAGAACTGGCTATCATCTGAACCTTGAAATCATGGCAGGGATGCTCATGTCTTATCTGGTCTTGACGCGCCGCACCAACGAAATCATCAATCTATCCCTGAAACCAGGTGCTGATGAGGAACAGGTGCTGGATCAGCTGTTCAATGGCGGCATCAACATCCGCATCATCAAGGTCCAGGGGGAGCGGGTACAGGTCGGTATCCAGGCACCTGCCGACATCAGCATCATGCGCCAGGAACTCCTACCCTTCTAGGCTCCCCCAACTTGGCTCGATGGTCAGAGTAGTCTGGGATTGCGCGCGTATTCGAAGCGCCCTTCCAGGTTCCGCCATTCCACACCCTGCCATAACTCGGGATCGAGTGTCCCCTCCGCCTGGAGGTCGGCGCGGTAATGCGCGAAGAAGGGCTGGCCGTTCCGCAGGACAATGATGTTGTGGCGTTCTTCGATCTGGGCGATGAGATCGAGGATGGCCTCGGACATTCGACCACCGCCCAGGCAGTAGCAGCTTCCGTACTGGTGAAGCATGCTCTGGAAACGATAGCGATACAGGGTGCAGCGATCGGTCTCAAGATGGACGCGCTGGCCTTTGGCATCCAGCAGTGCATGATGCACGCAGTGGTCACAGTCCTCGAACTCCTGACGGGACTCGACCCATTCACCGAGAAACTGCTTCTTCCACCGCCAGACCAATAGCCCACGATCTTCCGGCCGTGAATACACGCTGACCTTGTAGAACATCGCTCGACTCCTCTCTTATTTTTATTCGGCGAAGCCACTTCCCCCCGGCCCCGCACTGCGGGCCTGGCTCAGGGGATCGTCCACTCTGCAGCGGACGTTTTCAGCATCGCTCCATTTAGACAACGCGTCCAGCCATCTCCAGCGATCCCCCCTACCGCTCGACGGCTGTGCCGGCATGGATCAGCAGCCCTGGCCGATCAGTGCAGCGCGGCTGTACCCGCGGCTTCGTCCAATTTCGATACAGGTTTTATCTTTATACCGAGGCTCTTTTAATAGGCGAAAGTCTTTAAAAGTGCCGATTTAGAGCCCGATATAAATCGAGTACAAGTTAATGGACCGCTTATCACTAAATCTGGAAAAGCCACCAGACGGGATACCAATCCGGCTACGCTCCAAACATCATTGACTCCTAGCCTTCTCCGGACCAAAGGAGCTGAGCACACCACACGAATCGAGCGCCAACGAGGGTTTGAGCACCTTTCATGGCAGCACAGGCGTAGCCCGAGCGTACCCATGGGGCCGAGCAGCCACTTCGGGATAGGTGAAAGGCGGCAAGAATGCCGAGATATCAAACAACCACCTATCGATAAGCATCAACACATTACTGCTTATCGAAAGACTAATTAGGACGTGCCATGCCTGGTTTGAGTAGCGATTATAAAGAGGCACTGCGCTACGCGATTAAAAATTGCCCTGCACGTACGACTGGGCAACTGGCAGCCATAGAATTCGCAGAGCGAGCTATTAGAGAAGATTTATCAGCGCTTACCACTCTGGAGCGCAAGACGCTTACCCTGGAACTTGGCCTTTGGCTGACCCGCTATCACCGCATCAAGGAATTCTCCGCATCCGCCGATGCACTCGTCCCCACTGAGTCGGCAGCACACAAAGAGTGACACTCCCGCAGCGAGACATCGCCAAACGAGGCCAGCCAAGTTAAAGCCAGCGAGCTGCAAACCCAAAGCGTCAGACAGTGACGTGGTGGACGATGCAGGCTGCATCGGGCCCGAAGTGGTCCCAGCGTATCGCCCAGAAACGACAAAGCCCCTGGAAATTCGACATTTCCAGGGGCTTCAGCGATTTGCAATATGGCGGAGAGATAGGGACTATATGACAAGAACTATAAAATCCAGCAATGCCGCATCATACAAGGGTTTCAGACTTGCATGGGATAGAAAATGGGGGTAGAAATCGGGATAGAAGTTGAATCTCTGAGACGCCAAAAATGTCCGATCTGCTCATCCTCAAACGGGGCATCTTCCACGTCCGCTTAGACATCCCAGTCGATGTGCGCGAAGCCTTCGGGAACCGCAAGGTTTTGACCAAAAGCCTTGGCACCACCTCTAAAAGCGAGGCGAATCACAAGAAATACGAATTTATCGAACTGTGGAAGCGACAGATTGCTGAGGCACGGAAGAAGAAAAGTATAAGCCGCAAAGAAAACTGGAAAGATGAAGCGCTATACGTCTCAGAAACGATGCGACAAGAGAGCAACGCTCTTCCTATAGAGACAATCAAATTTATTGAGTTGGTTGAGAAGCACAAGATCAAGAGCGTAGAGGATAGAGACGAGCTCATCAATATTTTGACCAAACAGTCTACTTATACTGCCAAAACAATATTCACTGATGCGCGTCTAAAAGCATACGCAGAGTTTCAAAACGACCGGATAATACCTAAAACAATAGACACTCAACTATCTAGGCTGAAAAAATTCAGAGCATGGCTTGAAAAAAACGACTTGGATCTCAATTTCGACAGTGTAGAGCTTCATTTAAACTCTCTAGAACATTCACAAAAAACAAAGAAGCAATATTTATTCGCTTATAACAGCTTTTTCAAGTGGGGAAAGAAATACGATAAAACTGTTCGGGAAAAATACAAAGACTTAGCAAATCCTTTTGAAAGCCATGACTTAAGAGAAAAACTGAGCGTTGAAATAAAGGAGCGAAAAGCCTTTACAGTCGCAGAAATAAAAGACATTCACCAAAAGGCTGATGATGAAAACTTGCGCAACATCATTAAAATTGGCGCATACACCGGCATGCGAATAGAGGAGTTATTTAAGATCAAGAAAGCCGAAATAGAGAAACACCAGGACGTATTATCCATCAACGTTTCCCGCGCCAAAACAAAAGCAGGCCGAAGAAAAGTTCCTATTCACTCACACATTAAGGATTTAATTGAGAGCTATCAGAAGATTAACCCTAATGATGAGTATCTATTTCCAAGCTCCGCAGGTAATAAGTATGGGAATAGAAGCGATGCTTTGTCTAAACGATTCGGAAGGCACAAGACGGCGCTAGGGTTTGGCTCTGAATATGTATTTCACTCACTCAGAAAGTCATTAATTACTGAGCTTCAAAGGAACAACATAGACCCACTAACCATTACATCTATCGTAGGACATAAAACAAACTCTATAACATTTGATATATATAGTGCCGGCCCAAGCCTCAAACAAAAGTCAGATGCAGTAGAGAGTTTAAATTTCGAGATTTAACAACCATATCGCGAAAATCCCTATATGCATATAAGGAAAACCTTCGCCAGGGAGGCTCCCTTACAGGGCTATTATCCTGATATAGTAAAATTCCAACTTTTGTCCGCAACTAAATACTATCCGGCTTACCGAGCTCATACCACTTCGTTCGTCCTATACCCAGTTTTTTCCAAGGCTTCATCTCGGAAATTGTTTGTCGTTCTGATTTAACACTATTCGTTTTCCTATAGTAGTAAGTAGAAGATGGAATGCCTTCCGTCTCCCATGGTTTTTCACCATTGTAAATCACATTCCCTTTACTCTTCTGCCTTGAACGCTTGGCACGCTCGCTTTTCAGTTCACTAAGTCTTCCAATTGAAAAATTACGCCTTATAAAGCGAAATACGCTATCTGCTATGGTGCTAACTTCATTCGTGCTTAGCGGGCACTCAAAAGCATTGAACTCCATTGCTTGGGAAAAGAGCATTGATTGCAACTCCGCCAAGTCACATCTGTGCCAATTTTTATAAGCCCACTGACGTAGGTTCTCGAATAATGTGCAGTTTCTGCCTGACGCAAAACCATCCTCAATCCCTTTTTCCCTTTTAGCTTCTTTATGTCTTTTCACAAGGTCTTTATCCACGAACTCATGAAGATAATCGAGATCATACGGTTCATCTTGAAATGAAAAAACTTTATAGAGAGATGACTTGAATGGGTTTTTAGTTAGAAGACCATTGTAGTTCATGTCCGCGCCTACTTTTACAGCCAGCCCATGCTCAATGTCAGAGCAATACTTAATAGGCTTGTAATGGCCAAGAAGATCAACTTTAACTGACGTTTTGAGAATATAAGTCATGTGAGATCGCCCATCGTTTAAATTTCTAACGATTAGGTGAGGCGCTGGCAATCCTTTATCAGCCCAATCAAACGTGCTTGTTTCACTGTCCAGATCGAGCAGTATAAAATACTTGTGAGTGGACGAATTCGACTGAATATGACTCGCACATAGGGCGGTCTTAAGATGGCCTATTTTTTTCCCTAAAAAAAAATTATTGGTATAATATGGCTTCGACGGAAGTTTTGACTTGTAAAGCTCAAGCGTATTTTCAAGTCTTAATTGTGCATTTATCATTTTCTCCTCTATAAATTTCTATTTAGGAGGAGATTCTTGACCTTACCCTTGCGACTTTGCTTTTAAATGTTAAACTGAATTAGCGAGTGACAAGTGTAGAAATTAATTAGCTTGCCGGCCTGTAATCTCTACTCCTTTACTTAAAATAGCATTTACCCCTTAAAGCGCAAGCCTTAAGGGGTTTTTGTTTTCACAATTAGTCAAACGAGAGTTAAAGATGGCATCTTGACTTACTCCAGCAGGACGGCCAATTCCTCTACTGAGTGCGATATCAGAACTAACATACGCTCTATAATTATAGGATCACCAAGTTCTTTGATCCCCTTAAACTCCTTCGCGCTCCAAGCCAGAACGCTTACAAAGTCATGCCCCCTTATATAAGAACGTGGATCTCCAGTTAGCTTGGGCAACCAAACATCTAACTGCTCAACAAGTCGAGCCCGATCTTGATGCCTGCCATTTTTAGACACGAGCCGATTTATATAGCTGGTTAGATTGAGCGTGAGAATGCTTCCTTTGGTCGACAAATCTTTGAATGGCTCGACCCATTCCATATTCCAACCAAGTTCGCGATCTACGACGCGTAACGCGTAGAGAGACTTGAGCACTACGGCTAATGAGTCCATAAACTCATCGATGTGAGTAATCTTGGCTCGCGCCGAAACCATAATAATGTCAGTCAGAATCTTTTTCGTATAAAAATAAAGCTCTATGGAAGTATGCTCAGTCCACGTTAGCCGAGGAATATTTTCGACTAGGTCCATCCAATGATCTAGGTCTTTATCTACAATACAACGATATTGACTATCTGCTGTTACTACGGATAACTCCTTTGCAAGAGCTATCACTCGCTGTTTATTACCTTCCGTCAGGCCATGCTTAGCTAATATATCAGGGCCAACTTCAATACCATCAATTTCATAAACAACCTGGTCACTACCCGCCGATGATATAAAAGACGTCAGCACTTCTTTGTCGAACATGCCCTCTACATAGATATCCCGCAATGTCGGCTCGTAGTGGTGACGAACAATAAGCTCCTCAATTTTTCGTCTCGGAATCATTGAGGCTTACTCTGCATAGGAACGACTCGATCTCTATGCTGTGCGAGCAGCTCCATAGAATGGGAAGCAAATATAAACTGTATTCTGCTTTCCTTCGTGAGGTCTAACAGTGATTGTATAAGCTGTCTTTGCCACTTAACATTCAAAGAAATCTCAGGCTCGTCAATCATAAAAACACATGGCTTATCGCGACCAGAAAGCACATAACAGAACAGAAGCATAAGCTGCTGTTCGCCAGAAGATAAATGTTTAGCTTCTAACGGCTCCCCTTTAGCACTATATATACTAAAGCCTTGACTCACCTTGTAAGTTATGTATTTATCCCTAAGGTAGTTACTATTGATAGTTGTAACAAACTTTTCAATCAACTGATAGATTGGATTAAGAGCGTCTAGACGGCTATGCAAGCTTTCTATATAGGGAACTAATAGCTCAGCAGCCAAACGCTTCTTACTTTTTGATCTTGAGCTGAGAGAGCGTTTCAATTCAAGAGTATTTAAAGGTGTAGCAAGCTCATATCGCGCGAGCTCACTAGTTTTGTGTTCAATTCTTGACAGTTTGTTCTGAAGCTCAGCGAAATCTGGATCTATCTCAGGTGACGAGTTGGTCGCTGTCAGCTGTTTAATGACATTTGTGTAGACAGTATGGACATTTTCAGAACCACGGTTGGCGCTATATATAGCTTTGCGAGAAATCCATCTACTCGCAGACGTTAAAGCTTGAGTAAGAGCTATCTGTCTGGACCTTGTGACGATGTCATATAGCCGCCTTGGCTCATCCATACGCATAAACCGTCGCAACTCAACTTCATCGCCGGGGTCTGCAACAGCATCACTATCCAAACGTCTGTCAGCATTCAATATAAAAATGTTGGGCGCTACAGTTTCTAGCCTAGAGATGAAGTGGCTTTCTCCCACAACATCACTTCCGACCTTATATCTTTCCGCGATATTCTTTTTTGAATTACGAATCACTACTGAACCATCAGCATCCTGATAATAGTAGTCATTCGTTTCGGACCGATAGGCTCGTGGAACAAACTCCCATAGTGCTAGTATTGCGTTGTCGCGCTCTACCGTAAGAATGAGTTTTTTCAGGTGGTCACCAGATGCAACTCGAGTTCTGGTCATTTGCTTTTTAGCGCGAACAGTTACTCCGTTCGCAAGTGTCGCGCTTAGCTCATCAAACTCGGCCTCGTATAATGCCGACCTGTGACCATTCCGATTACTAGGAGAGAGCAAATGAAATGCCAACCTAAGCAAAGTGCTTTTACCGACGCCATTGTCTCCATAAAGAATTGCAGCGTTGGAAAAAAGGCCATCTGCAGGGAGTTCATAGTCGTAAAGCCCAAACAGACCCTTAATTGATATAGATGCTATTAGAGGTGAAGACTGCGTATCGGATTTATTCATCCCATCTATAATCTTTTCGAAATTCACATCAATCTCCCTTCTGATATGACTAACACATCGTTAAGTGTATAATACCTCTATGATTAGAAGTATGAGGAATCTAATATCTCAACGCTCAGAAAGCGACTTAGAAATACAGTCTGAATATAGAAACTTCACCTTTTTCTCGCTAAAATCTTGTTTGCCGCGTTAACAATTTCTTTTAAGGCATCAGCATCAGCACGATATGCAATATCGCAAAGATCATGCCTTAGCTTAGAGTGCACAATTGCATCATCGCGTCGATTGTTAAAAAATTCTCCGATTTCAACATCTAATGCCTTTGCAATCTGCTCTAAAACCTCAATGCTTGGTGCATATTCACCTCTCTCATAACGACTCACGGTCATGGATTCGCAGCCAAGCGCCTCCGCAAGGTTAGCCTGTGTCCACCTTTTGTCTAATCGCAAGTCTTTGATTCGCTTGCCAAGAGCCTTAGCAGCTGCGTGCATCATCTGAAAATCCTACAAAAATCAGATGCTTACACCTATTAGCACCCCCTTAAAGCTCATAGCGAGTCTATAAAATTGCCAAAAACTAGCTATTTTTCGTATAGTATCGCTGATGCAGCTTGGCATCCTGCGCTACCAAATGGAGAAAATCGCTATGAAACAAGCAGTTATGGCGTTGGCAATCGGAGTCAGCCTCGCTTTGGGCGGATGTGCTGATCTGCAAAAGCAAGCAGGCGGATTCACACCATCCTCACAGGCAGGCAATCAGCAGGTCGCTTATGAAGGAGGTCAACCAGTGCAGTCTTTGGGGGCCAGTCAGTCCGCCTCTGGTCGCACTGGAACACAGAGGGATAGCTCAGACGGAGGCTCATCCTTCGTTACAGACATGGCGAAAGATGCTGCTAGCTCACTGAAAAATGAGGTGTCTAGCTCTATCCGCTCCGCCATTCGTGGCGCATTCAGATAAGCCATCACCTTTCTAAGCCCCGTTAAAGGGGCTTTTTGTTGGGATTCGCCTAGATGAAGAGAATACTATTGATTGGCGTTTCATTATTACTAACAACTAAGTCGCAAGCCGCTTGTAATGATCGCTATTACTACTATAAGCCTGAACTCACAATAGCTTCGATTAAAAAATGGCAGGCGTATGAAGATCGTGACTTTATTAAAAGCCGAGAAATTGAAGATATTAAGCAGATGGTTAAAGCATGCGGCTCCCCACCGAAAGGAAGTAAATATAATCTAACCGCCATAGTGAACATATTAGTTTCTCCCAGCTTCTACAAGCTCAAAAACCCCCTTTTTAGTTATCCGAACATTCTTTTGCCAAACGGCATCAATGGCGGACAGAGTGCCTATCTAGACATAAGAAAAAAACCTGGAGTATCGAGCGTCGAACCACAGTATGCTGCTGAAATAAATATTGGGAGTAATACAGGATTGGTTCAGATTTATCTGGTCCGCGATGGAATGGACGAAATCAAGACACCAGAATGGTTTTACAAAAACCATTCTTATCTTGGAAATAGTGAGTATCGGTATACTATATTTCGCTAAATAGGCGTTGTAGCTTCTTGAGCCATATGCTTAGGTTAGACAGACCAGTAATATTAAGGTCTGTCTAATTTAAGGCTTGATAATTTTTCTCTTTATTTCTAGTGCTTTGGGCAATTCTGGTAGCGCTGTGCCATATTCATCTAGAAACCCTAATTGTTGATCAATGGCCTCTTCGGCTTGCCTTACAAATATTCCATCAGAGGATTCGTCATTCTCTCGAATTCTTGCATAAGCTTGTCTAGCGCGCTCCAGACATAACTCCTGTAAATCCTGTTTTTTATCTTGGAAAAACTCGTCTAGCCATTGCATTATGCCGTCAATCAGATCGGTAAGATTAGTTTTAAATAACTTAAGCTGTTTGCGCTTCTTCTCTATCTCATCTTGTATCCTGTCATACTGCACACTTGACTTGTGCAAGGACTGGATAAATGAATCGCTTCGCCTTTGATAAGCGGCAGCTCGCTGATACTCTTCTTCAGTTGCCTCTTCAGCAAGCTTTTGACGCTGTTCTGCATCCCTAGCAGACTCTTGGGCGTCTTTTGCCTTGGCTTTTTGGACAGAAACATATTGCTTAGCTTTGTGGGTATATTCCTTAGCTTCTGCTGCCTGCCTTTGTGCCTGTTCTAAATCTTGGGCTGCCCGACTTCTTTTTTCCTTAATCAACTGGTATAGGCTAAATTCCCGCTCTGATTTCGCTTTTCTTGACTCATCGTTAATAAATCTAAGCGTATTCGCATACCTTTCGGTCTTGCTATTTTTCCTGGCGAAATAAGGCGTTGCTTTCAGCAGCCTATTATTGGTGAAGGAATAGAACATATCTTGTAAATAGCCGAACAATAATTGAGATTCTAAGAAGTCAGGTTTTTCGCTAACTGGAATCGTTCCTGGCCTATGTTTCTTGAGATAAGAATTGACCTTGTTGATCTGCGTTTCACGAAGATCATAACGCCCTGTTTTGCTATTTTTGGTTGAGATGAAAATATGCGGATGGTCGCTATGATCTGTTAGATCCGCATCTTCATCGCCGTGCAACACCACAAAATGTATCGGGTATTCTGGAAATACAACTCCATAAAAGTCTTTGATTAGCTCAATTCGTTGCTCAGCACTCAGACCCTCAACCTGATTTTTTGAAGGGAACTTGAAAAAAGCCTCCTGGATTACCGCTTGATTTTTTCTAATAAGTGGCTTCGGACCACGTTCTATTTCATTATGACACTCAAGAAATTGTCTAGCCGTGCTTAGCTTTTGGGATTTTCTCCTAATTTCGAATTGGGTAAGAGCTGTCAATAACTCATCTATTTCGGCAATACCTTGCACATTCAAAATTTTTTGAAAGGCCGAAATCGTAGCTTCGTTGGTCTCTTGTTTACTGGCGTTTTTTACCTTGTTCTTTAATTTTGTTCTTAACTCCAGAAGCTCCGATCTATTGTCATTTGCAATAGTTGGTGATTCCGCCTCGTCCGTGATCCGGGAAAGCAATTCCTCTCTCTGCTCTTCTGAGAAATCATCCAGCTTGATTACCCCCATCTCTGGCAACCAAATTAAATTAAGATGGGATTGTTCATCTATCCATTCCAATTGTTTGGGAGTGCTGGCTGGTATTCGTAAGGAATGGCGTAAGCTCTTAATTAGCTGACGTCGCCCACCATGACCATTGGTGGATTTCTTCTTAATTTCATTCGTATAGTTCAAAGTTTTAAAAATCATCGAAACAGTTTTTTTGCCACTCATTTTCTCCTCATATTTATTGTTAATTTTAAGCTATAACGGCCTTGCTTCTGCCCTTCCGGCAAGGAACCCGTGCTTACTACCGCAAGCGAAGCGTCTTTGCGCAGCAAAGTGTGGTGGTAAGCCCAACGGGTTAATATATGCCCACTTAAATAGTTTAACATTTTTAAAATGGGTCGAAGCCTGCTTTGCTTTTAGCCGGATTTGTCCGGCTAGCCTGACTTGTTAGGGCGGCTTTGCGCTGGATTTTCCCGGCGAGTTGGATTCAACCGAAGCGATGGCTTTTAGGCGGAGCCTCAAAAGGTGCCAAAACTTGTTTTGGTGCGTTTTGAGGCTGAATAAGAGCTAGCAAGGGGTGAGCAATAGGTAGGCCAAGAATGGGGCTTAAAGAGGCTTGAAATTCGCTTAGGGACGAAGCGGGATATGCAGGGGCGTGCCCTAAAGCAGGCTGAGAAAGCGCCGCGGCGGCGGCTGAGAGCGGGTAGGAAAAGGGGATAGAAAAAGGGGTAGAAATAAAAAACCCCTGCAAACCTAAATGACTGATTTGCAAGGGTTTTCTGTATATGGCGGAGAGATAGGGATTTGAACCCTAGGAGCCATTGCTGACTCAACGGATTTCGAATCCGTCCCGTTCGACCACTCCGGCATCTCTCCAACGCGGCGCATGATACCAGCCATGACTGCAAAAGCGAACAAGCAATTGCAAAAAAAGCTCTGGTATCAGCGGCTTGCGTTTAGAGCGGGACGCCCAGGCGCTGGGCGACCTCTTCGTAGGCCTCGATCACGCCACCCAGACCCTGGCGAAAGCGATCCTTGTCCATCTTCTTGCGGGTTGCCTTGTCCCACAGACGGCTGCCGTCCGGGCTGAATTCGTCGCCCAGCACCACCTTGCCGTGGAACAGGCCGAATTCCAGCTTGAAGTCCACCAGCAGCAGGCCAGCATCGTCGAACAGCTGCTTGAGGATGTCGTTGATGCGGAAGGTCAGCGTCTTCATTTCCGCCAGTTGGTCGAGGGTGGCCCAGCCAAAGGCCTGGACGTGGCTTTCATTGACCATGGGATCGTGCAGGGCGTCGTTCTTCAGGAAGA
Organism: Pseudomonas oryzihabitans; assembly: GCF_006384975.1. Classification (NCBI taxonomy): domain Bacteria; kingdom Pseudomonadati; phylum Pseudomonadota; class Gammaproteobacteria; order Pseudomonadales; family Pseudomonadaceae; genus Pseudomonas; species Pseudomonas oryzihabitans. The sequence goes on along the minus strand of NZ_CP021645.1, from coordinate 368,408 downwards.
GTTCGAAGGTCGGCGGAGTCAGCTCCAGGCCCTCCTCCACGCCCAGACGGCGCACCAGGCTACCGGCGGCGAAGTTACGAACCACGCATTCCACCGGAATCATGTCGAGCTTCTTCACCAGGCATTCGTTGTCGCCCAGCAGCTGCTCGAACTGGGTCGGAATGCCGGCGTCTTCCAGCTTCTGCATGATGAAGGCGTTGAACTTGTTGTTCACCATGCCCTTGCGGTCGAGTTGCTCGATGCGCTCGCCATCGAAGGCAGAGGTGTCGTTGCGGAACAACAGGACCAGGCGATCGGGATCGTCGGTGGTGAATACCGACTTGGCCTTGCCACGGTAGAGTTCTGCGCGTTTTTCCATCTTGGACTCCGGTTCGAATGGCTTGCAGGCTGTGGACGAACCCAGGCGAGGCGAGCGGTTCGGGATGAATACAGCCGGGAAGCGCAGTTTACATAGGATCTTGGATCTTTTGGCCGCGCGGCGAGGCGTGGTCCTCAAAGAAACTCGGTAGATGTTGTTTCAGGCGATCGCTCGCCACTCCAGCCCCTGCTGTTGATCGGCGATCTGCAGCCAATCCGCCTCGCAGCCGAGGACGTTGGTGAAGCAGGCCCGCGCCAGCCAGGGGTTGTTGTTCTTCTCGCTCAAATGGGCGAGCACCAGGTGTTGCAAGCCAGGACAGCCCAGCTCCGCCACCAGATCGGCCGACTGGCGGTTGTTCAAATGGCCCCGGACACCGCCGACGCGCGCCTTGAGGTGGTAGGGATAGGGCCCCGCGGCGAGCATGGCGCTGTCGTGGTTGGCCTCGATCACCAAGGCATCCAGGCCGCGATAATGGGCCAACACGCCCGGGGTGGCCTCGCCCAGATCGGTGAGTACACCCAGCCGCCTGCGGCCATCGTCGAAGACGAACTGCGTGGGCTCCAGGGCGTCATGGGACACCTGCACCACCGTCACTTCCAGCGCATCCAGCACCAGTCGCTCGCCATCCACCAGCAGTCCCTGGGCCGCCACGGGCTTGCGCAGGCCACGACCGGTACCGGCGCTGTAGTAGACCGGCACACCGTGCTTGCGCGCCAGCAGCTCTACGCCTTGGACGTGATCGGAATGTTCGTGGGTGACCAGGACGGCGTCCAGCTGGGCAGGTACCACACCCAGCCGGGCCAACCGACGCTCGGCTTCTCGCAGGGAGAAGCCGCAGTCGATCAGGATGTAGCTGTTATGGCTGTGCACCAGGGTCGAGTTGCCCCGACTGCCGCTGCCCAGGATTGCGAAGCGCATACTGCATGCTCGTCTGAAGCTTTTTCAGCACGCCCTCGGCGATATCGTTGGGTGCTGCGGTATTGATGGTCTTGTCCAGGGTGACCTGAACGGCGTTGCCGACCTGAGTGAGACGGACCTGGAAGCGCCGTGCGCGGGCGTCTTCCTCTTCCTTGGTCTCACCCTTGCCGAACAGACGACCGAAGAAGCCCGGCTTGCGCTCTTCGGGCTTCTGCGCGCCCTCGGCCAGGTTCACGTAGTACACGCCCAGGCTGCGATCCATGTCGTCGACGCGGATATCGGCCCCTTCGATGGCGCGGCCAACGCTGGACCAGGCGCGATTCAGGTCGCTATCCAGCACCAGCATGGGCACGCCACTGCCGTCGAGCTCGTAGGTGACGCGCTCGGGGGTATCGTAAGCGCCCGTGGCGAGCAGAGAAACCGAGCTACCGCCTTCGGCGCTGCGATCCAGACCGGCCAGGACCTGGTTCAGCAGGGCATCGTCGAGCGCCGAGCTGTCCTGGCTGCTGGACCAGGCCGGATCGCTGGTGCTGCCCTGGCTGCGGGTCTGGGTCTGGACGAAGATCTCGCTGCTACCGGAGGCTACGCCCGGCTCGATGCGCATCCGAGCCCGCACCTCGTTGCCCGGCTTTAGGCGACCATTGGCGCTCAGGCTACGCGCCAGCGGCGTGGACAGCTCCGTGGGCGACTGCCAGGCGGTGATGATCTCACCGGTCTGCGGGCGCTCTTCGGCGATGCGGAAACCGTTGTCGGTCAGATATTGGCGCGCCGTCGGCCAAACAGAGGCCGGGACCTTCTGCGCCGCCAGCCAGCGAGCATTGCCACTGCGCTGCACGCTGTACTGCTCGTTGCCACTGCCCTGGACGCTCAGCGCCGGAGGCGGCGGCACCTGGTAGCCATAGGCGCGGTTCTGGGTGTCCGGCACATTGTTCGGGATCGGCAGCAGCGGATCGAGCGGCTTGGTGTGCAGATCCGGCGGGATCTGCATGGGAGGCGTCTCGCGGGCTTCGAGGTAGTCGTTGCCGCGATCACGGAAGTAACCGTGCTCACCCCACAGCCAACTGCAACCACTCGCGGTGGCCACGGCCAAGCCCAGCGTCGTCATACCCAGGATACGTTTCATCGCCTGCTTCCTAATCACGCCAGCACTCCTGCCTGACGCAGGGCCTGACGTACCACTTCATGGCAGCGCGAGCTGAGCCAGGTCAGAGGCAGGCGGATACCGGCGTCGATCATGCCCATTTCGTGCAGGGCCCACTTCACCGGGATCGGGTTCGATTCGATGAACAGATTCTTGTGCAGCGGCATCAGCTTTTCGTTCAGCGCGCGCGCCGTGTCGGCATCGCCACGCATGGCGGCGGCGCACAGCTCGCTCATCGCCTTGGGGGCGACGTTGGCGGTCACCGAGATGTTGCCCTTGCCGCCCAGCAGCATGAGCTCGGCTGCGGTGGCGTCGTCACCGGAATAGACCAGGAAATCCTTGCTGACCCGGGAGAGGATGTCCCGTGCCCGCGACAGATCACCGGTCGCCTCCTTGATGCCGATGATGTTCGGCACCTTGGCCAGGCGCTCGACGGTCTCGGCCAGCATGTCGCAGGCGGTACGGCCCGGCACGTTGTAGAGGATCTGCGGAATGGCGACGGTTTCGGCGATCATGCGGAAGTGCTGGTACAGCCCTTCCTGGGTCGGCTTGTTGTAATAAGGCACGACCAGCAGACAGGCATCGGCACCGGCGTCCTTGGCGGCGCGGGTCAGATCGATCGCCTCGCGGGTGGAATTGCCGCCCGTGCCGGCGATGACCGGAATGCGGCCCTTGACCTGCTCGACCACATGACGGATCACGGCGACGTGCTCGTCCACATCGACCGTGGCGGATTCACCCGAGGTGCCCACCGCGACGATGGCGTCGGTGCCTTCGGCGAGATGGAAGTCCACCAGCTTGGTCAGGCTATCCCAGTCGATACGCCCCTGGGCGTCCATGGGGGTGACCAGCGCCACCATACTCCCCGCAATCATGCAACCGCTCCTGCCGGAAAAAGAGAGCGGTAATGGTACTGACGCCTCTGCGCCAGCACAAGCAACGCGCCCCGACGGGCATTCCCCCCGCGAGCGCTTTTCGCTACCCTTTCGCCTTTGCTAGTGTGCTGTTTCAGAAGTTGACTGCACAATTTTGGCGGCGCTTTTTCGGCCTGGGCGTTGTTGCCACTCCTCGCCATAGCCCTGCTATGACTCGTCGCGGCGCCTAGCCCAGGGCAAAAAATCACTCGCCAATTCTTGCGCGAACGTCTGAAACAGCACACTAGTCGTATCTCCCCTGCCAGGAACCCCAATGTCCGCTACCCCCCCGATTCGCGAACAATTTCTCGTCATCAGTGCCATGGGCGCCAATCCCATGGAGCTGACCAACGTGCTCTTTCGCAGCTGCATGGACAATCGCTGCGCCGTGGTCAGCAGCCGCCTGAGCCGGCACGGAGAATACAGCGCGTTGATCCTGCAGGTCTCCGGCAACTGGGATGGCCTGGCGCGCCTCGAAGGCGGCCTCGCCGGCCTCGGCAAACGCCATGGTTTCACCGTCGGGGTCACCCGTAGCGCCGCGCTGGAGAATCGTCCGCAGGCGCTGCCGTACGTCGTTTATGTCAGTGCCGCCTATCGGCCCGACATCCTCAACGAGCTGTGCCAGTTCTTCGCCGACCACAAGATCGAAGTGGAAAACCTGGTCTGTGACTCCTACCAGGCACCGCAGACCGGTGGCACCATGCTCAACGCCACCATCACCGTCACCCTGCCGGCCGGCACCCAGATCAGTTGGCTGCGTGACCAGTTCCTGGATTTCGCCGACGCCCTGAATCTCGACGCCCTGATCGAGCCCTGGCGGCCGCAAAGCAACTAATCGCGTAGCAACCAGAGGACCTGTCCATGAGCGTGACCCTCGACCAACCGCTTCCCGCCTTCGAGGCCCAGGCCACCAGCGGCCTTGCGGTCTCGCCGGACAGCCTGCGTGGGCGCCAGGCGGTGCTGTACTTCTATCCCAAGGACAACACCCCCGGCTGTACCACCCAGGGTCAGGGCTTTCGCGATCTACATGAGCAGTTCCAGGCCGCCGATACCCAGATTCTGGGCATCTCCCGCGACAGCCTGCGCACCCACGAGAACTTCCGCGCCAAGCAGGGCTTTCCCTTCGAGCTGATCAGCGACAAGGACGAAACCCTGTGCAATCTGTTCGAGGTGCTGCAACCGAAGAAGCTCTATGGCAAGGAGTACATCGGCGTCGATCGCAGCACCTTCCTCATCGATCGCGACGGCGTGGTGCGCCAGATCTGGCGTGGCGTGAAGGTACCCGGTCACGTTGCGGAAGTGCTGGCCGCCGCCCAGGCGCTGAACCAGGCCTGATCAGGCCTTGCGCAGCCAATAGCGGAAGGTTTCTCCCGCCACCTCTTCGCCGACCAGGGTATGTCCCGACAGCTTGGCGAAGGTGCGGAAGTCACGCTGCGAGCCCGCATCGGTGGCCACCACGGCGAGGACCTCGCCCGCGGCCAGTCGGTTGAGTTCGAGCTTGGCCTTGAGCAAGGGCATGGGGCAATTCAGGCCGCTGGCGTCGAGATGGGCGGTCACGGCGCCGGTATAGGGTTGGCTCATGTCAGCCATGGGATTCTCCGGTACGGGATACGACAGTGCCTGCGCTTGCTAGGCACTCGGACGACGGGCCGCTAAAGTAACGACTTTGCGTTCACGAGTCATGTTATGAAAGCTCTGCGCCCCGCCCTGCTGTCCCTGGCGCTGTTGACCGCGCCGCTTCTGGCGCATGGCGCGAACGATCTGCCTTCGCTGGGCGATGCCAGCTCTTCGATCGTTTCGCCCGAGCAGGAGTTTCAGATGGGCCGCGCCTGGCTGAGCATGCTGCGCGGCCAGGTACCGACCATCAACGATCCGCAGCTCAAGCAGTTCGTCGAACAGACCGTCTACAAGCTGGCCGAGACCAGCGACCTGCAGGACCACCGCCTGGTCTTCATCCTGATCAAGGATCCCGAGATCAACGCCTTTGCCGCGCCCGGCGGGGTGATCGGGGTGAATGGCGGACTGTTCCTCAAGTCGGAAACCGAAGCCGAGTATGCCGCGGTCATGGCCCACGAGCTGGGTCACCTGATCCAGCGCCACTTCGCCCGTGGGGTGGAAAACCAGCAGCGCATGCAGCTGCCGCTGATGGCGGCCTTGCTCGCCGGGATCGTGGCGGCTGCGGCGGGCGGCGGCGATGCGGGAATCGCCGCCATTGCCTCGACCCAGGCGGCGGCGATCCAGAGCCAGTTGCGCTTTTCCCGGCTCAACGAGCAGGAGGCCGACCGCGTCGGCATCGTCAATCTGGAGCGCGCCGGCTACGATCCACGCGCCATGCCGGAGATGTTCGGGCGGCTCGCCCGCCAGTATCGCTATGACCGCACCCCGCCGGAGTTCCTGCTGACTCACCCGGTCACCGATAGCCGGATCGCCGATACCCAGGCGCGCGCCGAGCGTTTTCCCAAGGGCGGCATTGAGGACAGCAAGCGCTTCCAGCTGATGAAGGTGCGTGCTCAGATGTATTTCGAGGAAACCGCCGGCCTGCTGGTGAAGCGCTATAGAGCCCAGTTGCAGGAAAATCCGGACAACGACTCCGTCCGCTACGGCCTGGCCATGGCCCTGACTCGCCAGGGCCAGCTCAACGAGGCACGCGAAACCCTGGCCCCCTTGCTGCGCAAGGCGCCGGACGACGTCAGCTACAACCTTGCCCAGGTCGACCTGGACATCACCGCCAATCGCCTGCCCGACGCCCAGAAACGCGCCCAGCGGCTGATGGAGCTCTATCCGGACGACCTGGCCGTCGCCCTGGCTCAAGTCGACCTGCTCAACAAGACCAAACAGTCCAAGGCGGCCAGCCAACTACTGGACAAGCTGCTCAAGCAGCGTCCTATCGATCCGGATCTGTGGAACCTGGCAGCGGATATCCGTGGCCAGGCGGGTGATCTGGTGGGCGTGCACCAGGCACGCGCCGAGTACTTCGCCCTGACCGGCGACTACAACCAGGCCATCCAGCAACTGGGCTTCGCCAAGCAGCGGGCAGCCAGCAACTATCAGCTCGCCGCGCGAATCGACGCCCGCCAGCAGGAGATGATCGCCCAGCGCAAGCTGAGCGAAGAGATCCTGCGCTAGGTCTTGGTGTAGCGGGCCTTAGGCGTTGCCCTTGACCTTCAGCTGCAGGGCCTGGGTGAAGTCCAGCATCCGCTTGAGCGGCTTGACCGCCTTAGGAATGAGCGCGGGATCGACGAGGACCTCGCCGGAGCCGTCGAGCAGGCAATTGAGGGTACGTTCGAGGGTGTTCATCGCCATCCAGGGGCAGTGGGCGCAGCTGCGGCAGGCAGCACCATTGCCGGCGGTGGGCGCCTCGATGAAAACCTTGTCCGGGCAGGCCTGCTGCATCTTGTAGAAGATGCCGCGGTCGGTGGCGACGATGAACTGCTGGTTGGGCAGGGTCTGGGCAGCCTTGATCATCTGGCTGGTGGAGCCGACGTGATCAGCCAGCTCGATCACCGACTCGGGCGACTCCGGATGGACCAGGATGGCGGCCTCCGGATAGAGGCGCTTGAGGTCTTCCAGCTGGCTGGCCTTGAATTCCTCGTGGACGATACAGGAGCCCTCCCACAGGAGCATGTCCGCCCCGGTCTCGCGCTGGATGTAACGACCCAGGTGCCGATCCGGCGCCCAGAGGATGGTTTCGTCGTTGTCCATCAGATGCTCGACGATATCTAGCGCACAGCCGGAAGTGACTACCCAATCCGCCCGCGCCTTCACGGCGGCAGAGGTATTGGCGTAGACCACCACGGTGCGTTCGGGATGCTGGTCGCAGAAGGCGGAGAACTCATCCACCGGGCACCCCAGGTCCAGCGAGCAGGTGGCTTCCAGGGTCGGCATCAGCACCCGCTTTTCCGGATTGAGGATCTTGGCCGTCTCGCCCATGAACTTGACCCCGGCCACCACCACCGTGGACGCCGGATGGCGATTGCCGAAGCGGGCCATTTCCAGGGAATCGGCGACGCAGCCACCGGTTTCCTCGGCCAAGGCCTGGATCAGCGGGTCGGTGTAGTAGTGGGCCAGCAACACCGCGTTCTGCGCCTTGAGCTCGCGGGCGATGGCGGTCTTGTAGGCCGCGATCTCGTCCGGCCCGAGCGCCTTGGGCTGCTTGGCGGCCAGATGGGCCTGGACCAGGAGACGTTCGGAAATCTGCGCCATGGCGGGTACCTGAAAACGGGGGTCGTCAAGGTCGCGAATCATAGCAGCATCCTGGCCGACTCCCTACGGTCGCCAGCAGTGATCGTGGCTGATGAATGGCCATCTGCCGCTAACGTCTGGCAACACTTGGCTTTTCACTTCTCGTGCAGGCACGGGTCCGAGACAGGAATGCCCGGCGAGCGCCTCGCCAGTAGCCTCATGGAGACCCACCGTGCCGCCTCGTTCGACCTCCCGTTCCCGGTCATCCGACCACGAGCTCGCCAACCTGCTCGACGACCTGCGCAACCTGCACACCACGCTGGAGCAAGCCGCAACAGATCCTCGCCTGGAACACCAAGCGCTCAACCCCGGCTACCGCGCCAGCGCCCAGAATCTGCTGGCCTACCTGGCGCTGCGCCGGCAGGACCTGCACAGGCTGCAATTGCAGCTGTCAGCCCAGGGACTGTCGTCCCTCGGCCGTTCCGAAGCCGCCGTACTCCCCGCCGTGGCGACCCTCATCGACACCCTGGAGCGTCTGCTGGGGCACAGTCCGACGACCAGGGCGGTGACCAGGCCCGACAACTCCCTGGCACAGCATGCTCGCGCTCTGTTCGGCGTGGCACCGCGGCAAAGGGAGGTACGCATCATGGTCACCCTGCCCGGCGAGGCGGCGGACGACTATTCGCTGGTTCGGGACCTGCTCGCGGCGCGGATGGACTGTGTGCGGATCAATTGCGCCCATGACGAACCCGCCACCTGGGCGCGAATGATCAAACATACCCGGCGCGCCAGTGCGGAGCTGGAACAGCCGTGCAAGATCTTCATGGACCTGCCGGGACCCAAGTTGCGTACCGGCCCCATTGCCCCCGGCCCGATGGTCTGCAAGGTGAAACCCGAGCGGGACCGCCAGGGCCGCGTACGGCAGGCAGCGCGCGTCTGGCTGACGGGCCGGCGTAACCCGCGCCCGGCGCCCTCTTCCGCCGCGGCCTGCCTTCAGGTGGGCACTCGCTGGCTGAGCGGGTTGCAGGCGGGCGACCGGATTCGGCTGGTGGATACGCGTCAGGCACGGCGACAGCTGGAGGTCATCGAAGTGACCACCGACGGATGCTGGGTGGAGGCCTACAAGACCTCATATCTTGCCCCCGGCCTGCGATTGACCGTCGAGCGCGACGGTCGCAGGAAGCACAGTCGCATCGGCGAGTTCGCCCCCCAGCCAGGCACCCTGCGACTGGCGGAAGACGATCTGCTCATCCTGACCGCCGACCAGACACCCGGGCGGCCCGCCAGCCACGATAGCAGCGATCGGTTGCTGACACCGGCGACCTTAGGCTGCACCCTACCCCAGGTGTTCGCCGACGTACGAGCTGGCGAGCCCGTCTGGTTCGACGACGGCAAGCTCGGCGGCGTGGTGGAGCGCGCCACTCAGGAGGCGTTGCGCGTACGCATCACCCATGCGCCGGGCGGCGTCAAGCTGAAGGGCGACAAGGGGATCAACTTTCCCCAAAGCGCCCTGCGCTTGGCAGCGCTGGGAGAGCAGGATCTCGCGGCACTCGCCTTTGCCGCCGAGCAGGCGGATGGGGTGGAACTGTCTTTCGTCAATACGGCGGACGACGTCCAGGATCTGCTCGCGGAGCTGGACCGACTGCAGGCGGATCGGCTGGCCATGGTCCTGAAAATCGAGACGCGGCGCGGCTTCGACAATCTTCCCGCGCTCTTGCTGGCAGGCATGCGCCGCGGGGGGTTCGGCGTGATGATCGCCCGTGGCGATCTGGCGGTGGAAGGCGGCTTCGAGCGCCTGGCGGCGTTGCAGGAAGACATCCTCTGCCTGTGCGAAGCGGCCCAGGTACCGGTGATCTGGGCGACCCAGGTACTGGAGAATCTGGCCAAGAAGGGCTCGCCCTCCCGCGCCGAGATCACCGATGCGGCCACCGGGGTGCGCGCCGAATGCGTGATGCTCAATAAAGGCCCGCACATCCTCAAGGCCGTCGCCACCCTGGACGACTTGCTGGTACGGATGCAGGGCTATAACAGCAAGAAGCGCCAGCTGCTGCGCAAGCTGCAACTGGCATCGCCCTGGCCGGACTGATCCGGACCGGGGCGGATCGCGTCAGAGCACCTGGAGGCGGCCCGCGTCCAACCGTACCCGCGCACCATAGGGCCAGGCTTGGTTCTCCGGACCATGACCGCTGGGCAGGCCGCGATAAAGGGCGATGCCGCGCGGCTCCAGCCATTCGGCGAAGATCTCTGCCAGCGACTGCTCGACGTTGCGTTGCGGGCAATCGGTGAAGGTGCCTAGGCAGACCGCACCGATGCGATGCTCGGTAAGCCCGCCCAGCAACTGGCAGAGACTGCGCTCCAGCCGATAGTAGGGTTCACCGACGTCTTCCAGCATGAGGATGGCGCCATCGTGGGGTCGCAGAGCGGCAGAGGTGCCGACCACGCTGGCCAGGGTGGTGAGATTGCCACCGATCAACTCACCCGCCGGGACCTGGGCGGGACCGGCCAGCCGCTCCAGGTTCCAGGCCGGACGCGCACCGGCGCACAGTTCCAGCACCGACTGCAACGAGCGAGTTCGTGCCGTCTGAGCCTCGGGATCTTCGTCACGACGCCCCCAGTCCAGGGCGCCGGGCCCGTGGATCGCGGTCAACCCACGACGATGGAAGGCCTCTAGCAACACCGTCAGATCGGAATAGCCGATCAAGGGCCGCCCCTTGCTACTGGAGAGGCGCGACCAGTCCAGCCAGGGCAGCAACTGGGCGGATCCATAGCCGCCCCGCAGGCACCAGACCGCGTCGACGTCCGCCTGACTGAAGGCCCAGTGCAGATCCGCCGCCCGCTCTTGCGGCGTACCGGCCAGATAGCGATGCCGGCTGAGTGCCTGCTCGCCGAGCAGCGGCTCGATGCCGGCCTCCCGTAGCCGCGCCATGGCCGCCATCACCAGCTCTTCCTTGACCGCACCCGCTGGACTGACCAGCGCCACTCGGCGCAACGGGCTCATTCCAGTACCTCCACCGGCATGCCGGCCTCGATGACGCCGCACCCCAAGGGGATGACGTTCATGCCGAACAGCATGCGGTTGTCCTCGAAGCGGTATTCGCGCAGGGCAGTGAGCGGTTGCCGATCGGGATCCTTCTCGCCAGTGAGCGGATCCTGGGTGGTGACGATGCAACGCGCACAGGGACAGGCCACGGCGAAGTCCACGGTGCCGATGCGCAGCCGTTTCCAGCCGTCCTCGGCGTAGGCGGGCGCACCCTCCACTACCAGGTTGGGCCGAAAGCGCAGCATTTCCAATGGCTTGCCCACCCGCGCCACCAAGTCGGCCAGGGAGGCTTCGCTGGTCAGCAGCAGCGGAAAGCCGTCGGCGAAATGCACCTTCTGGCCGGGCTCGGCGAAGTCGGTATTGATCTGGCGGGCGTGGCTTTCAGCAATGTGTACGAGGCGGCAGCGACGTCCGAGGAAGTCGCTCAGCCAGGCATCGGCCGCGGCGGCCACCGGCGCCTGCAGGGTATCGCGCCAGATGGTGACGCCCAGGCGCTCGGCCTGGGGATCGGGCACCGAGACCTCGAGCGGTTCGCGGCCGGGCGCACTTAGGCGCAGGCGATCATTGGCCAGCCAACGCGCTTCGATGCGATTCATCTGGGCCAGTTGGCGCAGGGTCAGGAAGCGACCGGTATCGGCGTCCACCACCATCCAGCGCCGGTCACCGACCAGGCCCAGGGCGTCCACCTCGGCGCGTGACAAGGTTTCCACGGCCGTCGATTTGACGGGATAACGGTAGAGGGCACTGAGGTGCGGCATGGGCGCGGCTTCCTGGCAGCTGACGAGGGCCGCCAGTGTAAGGGAGGTGCCGGGCAGGCGAAACCGCGGGGATCAGCTCTCTTCGGCCAGCGCCAGGCGCCGGCGGACTTCCTCGACCAACAGATCGGGCTGGAACTTGGAGAGGAAGGCGTTGCAGCCGACCTTCTTCACCATGGCTTCGTTGAAGCTGCCCGACAGGGAGGTGTGCAGCACGACATAGAGATCGGCGAGGCGCGGATCCTGGCGGATCTCGGTGGTCAGCCGATAGCCGTCCATTTCCGGCATCTCGGCATCGGTCAGCACCATCAAGAGCTTGTCGGTCAGCACCACGCCTTCGTCGGCCCAGGCCTTGAGCTTGCGCAGGGCCTGCAGGCCATCGGTGGCGACATGGAATTTCAGGTCCAGCTGCACCAGGGTATCGCGCAGCTGGCCAATGGCGGTGCTGGAGTCGTCCACCAGCAGCACCTCGCGCCCGCGGGCCTTGGCCAGCAAGGGATCGGCCAAGCGCTCCTGGGAGACCTTGACGTTGTAGGGGACGATTTCGGCCAGCACCTTCTCGACATCGATGACCTCCACCAGCTTGTCTTCGATGCGGGTGATGGCGGTCAGGTAGTGCTGGCGCCCGGAGCCACCGGGCGGCGGCTGGATGCTGTCCCAGTTCAGGTTGATGATGCGATCGACGCCGCCCACCAGGAAGGCCTGCACCGAGCGGTTGTACTCGGTGACGATGATGGTGCTGTTCTCGTCGGGGGTGATGGGGCGCATGCCGATGGCGGCGGCGAGATCGATCACCGGCAGGGTCTGGCCGCGCAGGTGGACGACCCCACAGACCACCGGGTGCCGCTTGGGCATCAGGGTCAGGCGCGGCAGCTTGAGCACCTCCTGCACCTTGAACACGTTGATGGCGAACATCTGCCGGCTGGACAGCTGGAACATGAGAATTTCCAGGCGGTTCTCGCCAACCAACTGGGTACGTTGATCGACGGTATCGAGAATACTGGCCATGGAAAATCCGCTCCAAAGATAAGTCAGGTAGAAGGCTATCGGCTGCAATCGCCAGGTCTTGAGTACCGAGAAACGACGAAGCCGCCCGAGTGGGCGGCTTCAGCGAGCGGCGAGAGACTCAGGCGCGTGGCAGGGTCACGCCACGCTGGCCCTGATACTTGCCGCCGCGGTCCTTGTAGGAGACCTCGCAGGCCTCGTCGGACTGCAGGAACAGCATCTGCGCCACCCCTTCGTTGGCATAGATCTTCGCAGGCAGGGTGGTGGTGTTGGAGAACTCCAGGGTCACGTGCCCTTCCCACTCGGGCTCCAGCGGGGTGACGTTGACGATGATGCCGCAACGGGCATAGGTGCTCTTGCCCAGGCAGATGGTCAGGACGTCGCGCGGGATGCGGAAGTATTCCACGGTGCGCGCCAGGGCGAAGGAGTTCGGCGGAATGATGCAGACGTCGCTGACCACGTCGACGAAGCTCTTGTCGTCGAAGTTCTTCGGGTCCACCACCGCCGAATGGATGTTGGTGAACACCTTGAATTCGTTGGCGCAGCGCACGTCGTAGCCGTAGCTGGACACCCCGTAGGAGATCACCCGGCTGTCGTCCGCGCCGCGCATCTGACGCTCGACGAAAGGCTCGATCATGCCGTGCTCCTGGGCCATGCGGCGAATCCACTTGTCCGATTTGATGCTCATGGCAGGTCTAGCTCCGGGGCGAAAAAATGACCGCGCATTCTATTAGATAGCGGCGCGGTCTCAAAGGCGAACGGACGAAATCAGTCGTCGCTGACGGTGATGGTGGGCATGCCGCCACCGGCCTGACCGCTCTGGGCGATGCGCGCCCCGACCTTGCGCGCCAGCTCCTGATAGATCAGCGCGATCTGGCTGTCGGGATCGGCAATGGCGGTGGGCCGCCCGGCATCGGCCTGTTCGCGGATGGCCATGGCCAGCGGCAGCGAGGCCAGCAGGTCCACGCCATACTGCTCGGCCAGCTTGCTGCCGCCGCCTTCGCCGAACAGGTGCTCGGCATGGCCGCAGTTGGAGCAGATGTGCACTGCCATGTTCTCCACCACCCCGAGTACCGGGATGTTGACCTTCTGGAACATCTCCACGCCCTTCTTGGCGTCCAGCAGGGCCAGGTCCTGGGGCGTGGTGACGATCACCGCGCCAGCCACCGGGACCTTTTGCGCCAGGGTCAGCTGGATATCGCCAGTGCCGGGCGGCATGTCGATCACCAGGTAATCGAGGTCGTTCCAGGCGGTCTGGGTGATCAATTGGATCAGGGCACCGGAAACCATCGGCCCGCGCCAGGCCACCGGGGTCTTGTCGTTGGTCAGGAAGGCCATGGACATGACCTCGACGCCATGGGCCTGCAGCGGAATGAACCATTTCTCGTCGCGCACCTCGGGGCGGGTACCCTCGGCGAAACCGAACATGATGCCCTGGCTGGGACCATAGATGTCGGCATCCAGCACGCCCACCCGGGCGCCTTCGCGGGCCAGTGCCAGCGCCAGGTTGGCGGCGGTGGTGGACTTGCCTACCCCGCCCTTGCCCGACGCCACGGCGATGATGTTCTTGACGTTGCCCATGGCGTCCAGCTGCGGCTGGGCGGCGTGGGGCGCTATGTGGCAGTCGATCTGGATCTCGGCGGTCTCGACCCCAGGGACGTTCTCCAGAGCGGTCTTGAGCACCTGGGCCAGACCACCCTTGAACAGTCCGGCGGCATAGCCCAGTTCGAAGCGGGCACGCACGCGACCACCATCCAGCGCGAGGTCGCGCAGGGCGCCGGCGCTGAGCAGGTCTTGTTCGAGGTAGGGATCTTGGTACTGGCGCAGCGCGGCCTCGATGGCCTCGCGAGTCGGAGCGGTCATGCAGACTCCCGGAAACGACGGATGAGAAAAGCAGTTGCGGCCTATGCTACCCACTGTCCTTGCTAAAGCCTATCCACGCGGCGCTACACTCCCGGCTTTCCCCTCGCCCGCGGAGCCCAGCGTGAACGCCTCTTCCCTGCACATCAGTTCCACCTTCGACAGCGGCGCCGTCGAGGTGCTGTCCCTGGCCGACCATACCGACATCCGCCTGCGCATCCGCCCCGACACCGCCTCGCCCTTCACCCAGTGGTTCCATTTCCGCCTAGAGGGCGCCCGCGGCCTGCCCTGCCAACTGAGCTTCGACAACGCCAGCGAGTGCGCCTACCCCGAAGGTTGGCGCGACTATGGCGTGGTGGCCAGCTACTGCGGCCAGCAGTGGTTCCGCATCCCCAGCCGCTATGACGGCAAGACCCTGAGCTGGACGGTCACCCCGGAGCACGACAGCCTGTTCTTCGCCTATTTCGAGCCCTATCCGGAAAGCCGTCATTTGGCCTTCATGGGCGAAGCGCAGCGGCATCCCGCCGTCCGTCTGGAAACCGTCGGCCGTTCGCTGCTGGGGCGTTCGCTGGACCTGCTGCGCATCGGCACGCCGGGTACCGGCAAGAAGAACATCTGGGTCATCGCCCGCCAGCACCCCGGCGAACCCATGGCCGAGTGGTTCGTCGAAGGCCTGCTGAGACGCCTGCTCGGCCTGGGCGACCACCAGGGCGATCCGGTCGGCGCCAAGCTGCTGGAGCACGCGGTGCTGCACGTGGTGCCGAATATGAATCCCGACGGCTCGGCGCTGGGTAACCTGAGAACCAACGCCGCCGGTGCCAACCTCAATCGCGAATGGTTGGAGCCGGATGAGCAACGCAGTCCCGAGGTCCTGGCGGTACGCCGCGCCATCGCCGCGACCGGCTGCGACCTCTTCCTCGACATCCATGGCGACGAAGCCCTGCCCTATGTCTTCGTCGACGGCTGCAACGGCCTGCCCAACTTCGGCGAGCGCGAAGAGGCCGAGCAGCAAGCCTTCCTGCAACGCTTCCTGCGCGCCAGCCCGGACTTCCAGACCCGCTACGGCTACCCGCGCGGGCATTTCGGCAGCGAGACGCTCAAGCTCGCCACCAAGTACGTCGGCCACACCTACGGCTGCCTGGCCCTGACCCTGGAACTGCCATTCAAGGACAACGCCAACGATCCCCGCCCGGACGTTGGCTGGAACGGTGCCCGTAGCGCTGCCCTCGGCGCGGCGATGGTCAGCGCCCTGTACTGGCAGTTGGCGGATATCTGAGTCCGGACCTACCCCTGCCCATCCCCCACGGATGAAACCGACCGGCCATTTCGCTATGATGGTCGGTCACCTTATCAGCGTCGCGATCCAGCCAAGACCATGACCGAGCCCCGCAAGATTCTCGTCACCAGCGCCCTGCCCTACGCCAACGGTTCCATCCATCTCGGCCACATGGTCGAGTACATCCAGACCGACATCTGGGCCCGCTTCCAGCGGCTGCGCGGCAACCAGTGCCTCTATGTATGCGCCGACGACGCCCATGGCTCGGCCATCATGCTGCGCGCCGAGCGCGAGGGCATCACGCCCGAACAGCTGATCGACAACGTCAAGCGCGAGCACAGTGCCGACTTCGCCGACTTCGGCGTGGCCTTCGACAACTTCCACTCCACCCATGCGGAAGAGAATCGCGAGCTGTCCCGCGCCATCTATTTGAAGCTGCGCGACGCCGGCCACATCGCTACCCGCCCGGTCACCCAGTATTTCGACCCGGACAAGCAGATGTTCCTGGCCGACCGCTTCATCAAGGGCACCTGCCCTAAATGTGGCGCCGCCGACCAGTACGGCGACAACTGCGAGAAGTGCGGCGCCACCTATGCGCCCACTGAGTTGAAGGACCCCAAGTCGGCCATCTCCGGCGCGACCCCGGTGCTGCGCGAATCCGAGCACTTCTTCTTCAAGCTTCCCGACTTCAGCGACATGCTCAAGGGCTGGACCCGCAGCGGCGCCCTGCAGGAGTCGGTGGCCAACAAGATCGCCGAATGGCTGGATGCCGGTCTGCAGCAGTGGGACATCTCCCGCGATGCGCCCTACTTCGGCTTCGAGATCCCCGATGCCCCGGGCAAGTACTTCTATGTCTGGCTGGATGCGCCCATCGGCTACATGGCCAGTTTCAAGAACCTCTGCGACCGCCGCGACGACCTCGACTTCGATGCCTTCTGGAACAAGGACAGCAGCGCCGAGCTGTACCACTTCATCGGCAAGGACATCGTCAATTTCCACGCGCTGTTCTGGCCGGCCATGCTCGAAGGCGCCGGCTACCGCAAGCCGACCGCGCTCAACGTCCACGGCTTCCTTACCGTCGACGGCCAGAAGATGTCCAAGTCCCGTGGCACCTTCATCAAGGCGCGCACCTACCTGGATCACCTGAATCCCGAGTACCTGCGCTACTACTTCGCTGCCAAGCTCTCGCGCCATGTCGAGGACATCGACCTGAACCTCGAGGACTTCGTGCAAAAGGTCAATTCCGACCTGGTGGGCAAGGTGGTCAACATCGCCAGCCGCTGCGCCGGCTTCATCCACAAGGGCAACGGCGGCCTGCTGGTGGACGCTCAGGCCGCCCCCGAGCTGGAGGCAGCCTTCCGCGCCGCCGCGCCGAGCATCGCCGAGGCCTACGAGACCCGTGACTTCGGCCGCGCCATGCGCGAGACCATGGCGCTGGCCGACCGCGCCAACGCCTGGATCGCCGACAAGGCGCCGTGGAGCCTGGCCAAACAGGACGGCAAGGCCGACGAAGTCCAGGCCATCTGCGCCCAGGGCATCGAGCTGTTCCGCCAGTTGGCGATCCTGCTCAAGCCGGTACTGCCCAACTTGGTCGCCGCTGCCGAGAGCTTCCTCAACGTCGCTCCCCTGACCTGGGCCGACCTGGACAAGCGCCTGGCCAATCACCAGCTCAACGCCTTCCAGCCGCTGCTCACCCGCATCGAACCCGCCAAGGTCCAGACCATGATCGACGCCTCCAAGGAAGACCTGGCCGCCCAGGCCGCGCCCCAGCCCACCGGCAACGGCGAACTGACCAAGGCCCCGCTGGCCGAGACCATCGACTTCGACACCTTCGCCAAGGTCGATCTGCGCATCGCCCTGATCGAGAAGGCCGAATTCGTCGAGGGCGCCGACAAGCTGCTGCGCCTGACCCTGGATATCGGCGATGCCAAGCGCAACGTCTTCTCCGGCATCAAGAGCGCCTATCCCGAGCCGAGCCAGCTCGAAGGCCGCCTGACCCTGTACGTCGCCAACCTGGCGCCGCGCAAGATGAAGTTCGGCGTATCCGAAGGCATGGTCCTGGCTGCAGGCCCCGGCGGCAGCGAGATCCACCTGCTCAGCCCCGACAGCGGCGCCAAGCCGGGTCAGCGGGTGATGTGATAGCTACGGCGCCCGAGAGCCTGTTCAAAGGCGGGCGAGCTAGCGACAAACAAGGCGAAAATGGCTGAGGAAGCGGAGTTTACAAGGCGTAAATGAGCATTCCGAAGCCATTTTCAACGCAGTTTGGCCGACGCGCAGCCGACTTTGTACAGGCTCTCAGGGCGCCGTTCTTTCTGTCATGACCATGAACGCTCAACCTGATCTGATCACCGCCATCGACGCCCTGCTGCCGCAGACCCAGTGCGGCAAGTGCGGCCATCCCGGTTGCCAACCCTATGCGGCCGGCATCGCCGCGGGCGAAGCGCATAACAAGTGCCCGCCCGGTGGCACGGCCACCATTCTCGAACTGTCGGCGCTGCTCCAGCGCCCCGCGCTGCCACTGGGTTCGCCCTACCCGGTGACGCCCAGCCAGCGCGCGGTGATCCGCGAAGCCGAATGCATCGGCTGCACCAAGTGCATCCAGGTCTGCCCCACCGACGCCATCCTCGGCGCGGCCAAGCTGATGCATACGGTGATCGAGAGCGAATGCAGTGGCTGCGAACTCTGCCTCGCGCCCTGTCCGGTGGACTGCATCGATCTGGTGGCGACCCCCGGGCCGGTCGACCGCGCCGCGGAACGTGAGCGTGCCCGCTACTATCGTCGGCGCTTCGACGCCCGCCAGGCGCGCCTGCAGCGGGAGCGCGAGCGGCTGGAGGCCGAGCGTCAGCGTCGGCAGGCACCCGCCGTAGCCGTGGCGCCCCCAGTGGCCTCTGCAACGACGGAGCCTGCACTCAAGCCGCTGAAGATCGCCGCCGCCATGGCCCGGGTCGCTCTGCAGAAGGCCGAGCGGCAACTGGCCCAATACGGCACGACCGCCCTGGAGGCTCAGGTACAACAGCTGCGCGAAGCCGCCCTGCAGGCCCAACGAGCCTTGGACGCTGCGCAGCAGCCAGAGGCAGAAGGGACCGCCGCGACCGTGGCGCCGAATCCCGCCGCGCTCAAGCAGGCGCGCATCGCCGCCACCCTGGCCCGCGCCCAGCTGACCAAGGCCGAACGGACCTTTGGTGCCACCCCCGCGCCCGAGCAGGCCCAGCAGCTGGATGCCCTGCGCACCGCCGCTCAGCAGGCCGCCCGTCACCTCGCCGCTCTGGAAGAACAGACCACGTCATGAACGCCGCCAAACGCCTGGAGATCTTCCGTCGCCTGCACGAGGACAACCCCGATCCCAAGACGGAGTTGTCCTATGCCTCGCCGTTCGAATTGCTGATCGCCGTGATCCTCTCCGCCCAGGCCACCGACGTCAGCGTCAACAAGGCCACCGCCCGCCTCTATCCGGTAGCCAATACGCCCCAGGCCATCTTCGACCTGGGTGTGGAGGGGCTGTCGGAGTACATCAAGACCATAGGGCTCTACAACAGCAAGGCCAAGAACGTCATCGAGACCTGCCGACTGCTGCTGGAACGCCACGGCGGCGAGGTACCCCAGACGCGCGAAGAACTGGAGGCCCTACCCGGCGTCGGCCGCAAGACCGCCAACGTGGTCCTCAACACCGCCTTTCGGCAGATTGCGATGGCTGTGGATACCCATATCTTCCGGGTCAGCAACAGGACCAACCTGGCACCCGGCAAGAACGTGGTGGAAGTGGAGCTGAAGCTGCTCAAGGTGGTGCCCAAGGATTATCTGCTGGATGCCCACCACTGGCTCATCCTCCATGGCCGCTACGTCTGCCAGGCACGTAAACCGCGTTGTGGCAGCTGCCGGATCGAAGACCTGTGCGAGTACAGGGCGAAAACCTCCGACGATTGAAAAAGGGCTGATCAAGGCCCTCTAGCGATTGAAAAAATCTTTTTTACCGGCCCCTGCTTTGTCGTTATAAGGTGCGCGAAAAGGTCCCGCAGTTCTGTCGATGACGGGCGTGTGACCCTGTTCAGCCTTGCAGGAGTTACCAATGGCCGAAGACAAAAGCGATATCGATGTAGACGAAGATTTCGAGACCGAGGGTGAGGCGCCCGATACCGTCGAACCCATCGTCAGCAAGACCAACCTGACCAAGCGGCGACTGATCGACAACATGCTCGAAGAGCGCCGCCTGAAAAAGCAGATCTCCGAATACGATTTCGATCTGTAGCTCATAAAAAACCCCAGCCAAAGCTGGGGTTTTGCGTTTCCAGGCGACCCTTACAACAGGGTACGACCCTTGCCGGCGGCAATGCGCATGCGCAGCGCGTTGAGCTTGATGAAGCCGGCCGCGTCCGCCTGGTTGTAGGCACCGCCGTCTTCCTCGAAGGTGGCGATGTTGGCGTCGAACAGCGACTCGTCGGACTTGCGGCCAACGACGATGACGTTGCCCTTGTACAGCTTCAGGCGCACCACGCCGTTCACGTTGGTCTGGGAGGCGTCGATCATCTGCTGCAGCATCAGCCGCTCGGGGCTCCACCAGTAGCCGGTGTAGATCAGGCTGGCGTACTTGGGCATCAGCTCGTCCTTGAGGTGCGCCACTTCGCGATCGAGGGTGATGGACTCGATCGCGCGGTGGGCCTTGAGCATGATGGTGCCGCCGGGGGTCTCGTAGCAGCCACGGGACTTCATGCCCACATAGCGGTTCTCGACGATGTCCAGGCGACCGATGCCGTTCTCGCCACCGATGCGATTCAGCTCGGCCAGCACGGTAGCCGGGCTCAGCTCCTTGCCGTCGATGGCGACGATGTCACCGTTACGGTAGGTCAGCTCGAGGTAGGTGGGGGTGTCCGGCGCGGCTTCCGGGGACTTGGTCCAGCGCCACATGTCCTCTTCGTGCTCGGTCCAGGTGTCTTCCAGCACGCCGCCCTCGTAGGAGATGTGCAGCAGGTTGGCATCCATGGAGTACGGCGACTTCTTCTTGCCGTGGCGCTCGATCGGGATCTGGTGCTTCTCGGCATAGTCCATCAGCTTCTCGCGGGAAAGCAGATCCCACTCGCGCCAGGGCGCGATCACCTTGACGCCGGGCTTGAGCGCATAGGCGCCCAGCTCGAAGCGCACCTGGTCGTTGCCCTTGCCGGTGGCGCCATGGGAGATGGCATCGGCGCCGGTCTCGTTGGCGATCTCGATCAGGCGCTTGGCGATCAGCGGACGGGCGATGGAAGTACCCAGCAGGTACTCGCCTTCGTAGACGGTGTTGGCACGGAACATCGGGAAGACGAAGTCACGAACGAACTCTTCGCGCAGGTCGTCGATGTAGATTTCCTTGACGCCCATGGCCTGGGCCTTGGCACGTGCCGGCTCGACTTCCTCACCCTGGCCGAGGTCAGCGGTGAAGGTCACCACTTCGCAGTTATAGGTGTCCTGCAGCCACTTGAGGATCACCGAGGTGTCCAGGCCGCCGGAATACGCCAGGACTACCTTCTTCACATCCGCCATGCCATTTGCTCCCGTGCGTCGCGTTGAATCGGAAAGGCGCCGATTCTACCGATCACAGCGGGGGTTTTATAGAGGCGCGACGCAGCCGGATGTCGAGGCGACACCCAGTGCGGCGCTTCAGAAGTTGACTGCACGATTTTGGCGGCGCTTTTTGTTCCTGGGCAGGTGCGAACGTCTAAAGCACCACACTAGCCCTTGGGCTTGGCCGGTGGTGCCGGGGTGGGTGCGGGTGGTTCGGCGGGATTGGCCGCGGTGGCGGTCGGCGCGGTGGTGGGCTGGGGCGGCGTGGCCGGTCCCTGGGAGAACACCAGGGTCACCCGACGATTGCGCGCGCGGTTGGCCTTACTGGTGTTGGGGACCAGCGGATACTGCTCGCCGAAAAAGCGCAGCTCGATCTGCTCGGCCGGAAAGCCCTTGGCCTTGAGGTATTCCATGACCGCCAGGGCGCGCAGCCGCGACTCCTGGCGATTGTCCAGCCGGGTGCCGTGATTGTCGCTATAGCCGGAGACCACCACGTGATTCACGCGCGGATCGGCCTTGAGGTAATCGTCGATGAGGTCGAGCTTGGCCCTGGCCACGTCGTCCAGGGCATCGCCGCCGTCCGGAAAGTTGATCTGCGAATGGCGGATCTGTTCGAAGTTGACCGCCAGCAGCTTGCGGGTACAGGCCTCGAAGTCTTGGTAGGCCTTATCGAAACGCATCGGCAATAGCCGCACCTCGACCCGCTGGGCCAGGCCGTCGCGTCCAGTCACCAATGGCGTCCGGCCTTCCCGCAGGCCCGTGAGCAGGCGCACCGCCTGTTGCGCCGAGGAAGACAGCGGCTGGTCGCCCGCGACCAATTGCACCGTGCCCAGGTTGACGTTGCCCAGGCCCGGGCGCCAGGGCGCCGCGGCGGCCTGCAGACTGGCGCTGCCAGTGGCCAGCCAGGGACCGGTGGTGCGCAGCTCGAAGACCGTCGCCTCACCAGCACGCTTGAGGAAGCCGCCGCTGCCGAAACGCGGGACCGGCTGCAGCAGGCGGCAGGCGAAGATGTCGCCCTCCACTTTCCATTCGGCGCTCTCGAGCCGGTCCTGGAAGGTCATCCCCCAAACCGGCGCATTGAGCAGCAGAGCGGAAAGTAGCAGGTGACGCGGGCGCACGGTGGGCTCCAGGGGATATGACTGACTCCAGAGCTATCGGTCGACCGGGCGGAAAACTTGAGCCCGACCACCCCGGCGGGTGCCGATAGCCTGGCTTTTCCGGTAGCATTTCCGCACTTTCCCGCAGCCTGGAATCCCGCATGACCGACCGGATCACCCTTGCCCGTCCCGATGACTGGCACATTCACCTGCGCGACGGCGCCGCCCTGCAACAGACCGTCGCCGACGCCGCCCGCGAGTTCGGTCGCGCCATCGTCATGCCCAACCTGGTCCCGCCGGTGCGCAATGCCGAGCAGGCCGCCGCCTATCGCGAGCGCATTCTCGCCGCCCGCCCCGCCGGCAGTCGCTTCGAACCCCTGATGGTGCTCTATCTCACCGACCGTACCAGCCCGGAAGATGTCCGCACCGCCAAGGCCACCGGCTTCGTACACGCCGCGAAGCTCTATCCGGCCGGCGCCACCACCAACTCTGACTCCGGCGTCACCTCGCTGGACAACCTCTTCCCCACCCTCGAAGCCATGGCCGAGGTCGGCCTGCCGTTGCTGGTCCACGGTGAGGTCACCCATGCCGAGGTGGACGTCTTCGACCGCGAGAAAAAATTCATTGACGAGCACCTGGTGCGTATCGTCCAGCGTTTCCCGACGCTGAAGGTGGTGTTCGAACACATCACCACCGGCGACGCCGCCGCCTTCGTCCGCGAAGCCCCGGCCAACGTCGGCGCCACCATCACCGTCCATCACCTGCTCTACAACCGCAACCACATGCTGGTGGGCGGTATCCGGCCGCACTTCTACTGTCTGCCGATCCTCAAGCGCAACACCCACCAGAGTGCCCTGCTGGACGCCGCCACCAGCGGCAACCCCAAGTTCTTCCTCGGCACCGACTCGGCACCCCATGCCCGCCACGCCAAGGAAGCGGCCTGTGGCTGTGCCGGCTGCTACACCGCCTACGGCGCGCTGGAGCTCTACGCCGAGGCATTCGAGAGCCGCAACGCCCTGGACCGCCTGGAAGGCTTCGCCAGCCACTTCGGTCCGGATTTCTACGGCCTGCCGCGCAACACCGAGACCGTCACCCTGGTACGCGAAGACTGGCAGGCACCTGCCTCCCTGCCCTTCGGCGACCATGACGTCGTGCCGCTGCGCGCCGGCGAAACGCTGCGCTGGCGCCTGGAGGTAGGCGCATGAGCATGGACGAGACCTTCAGCGACGAGCTGGACGCCAGCCAGCCGATGTCCGACTCGCGCATTCCCATGGCGCGCCGCTTCCGTGGCTACCTGCCGGTGGTCGTGGACGTGGAGACCGGCGGCTTCAACGCCGCCACCGACGCCCTGCTGGAAATCGCCGCAACCACCGTGGCCATGGACGATGAAGGAGTGCTCTACCCGGATCACACCTACTTCTTCCGCGTCGAGCCCTTCGCCGGAGCCAATATCGAGCCGGCGGCCCTGGAATTCACCGGGATCAAACTCGACCATCCGCTGCGCATGGCGGTCAGCGAAGAGCACGCCCTCGGCGAGATCTTCAAGGGCGTGCGCAAATCGCTCAAATCCAGTGGCTGCAAGAGAGCCATCCTGGTTGGCCACAACAGCAGCTTCGACCTGGGTTTCCTCAACGCTGCGGTGCTCCGTTGCGGCCTGAAGCGCAACCCCTTCCATCCCTTCTCCAGCTTCGATACCGCCACCCTGGCCGGCCTGGCCTATGGCCAGACGGTACTGGCCAAGGCTTGTCAGGCCGCCGGGATCGAGTTCGATAATCGCGAAGCCCATTCGGCCCGCTACGACACCGAGAAGACCGCCGAGCTGTTCTGCGGCATCGTCAATCGCTGGCGGGAAATGGGTGGCTGGGTCGATCTCGACTGAGAGCGGCCGATAAACCCCCTGCGCGTCCACCAGATGGAGACGTGCAGGGCTCGGACTCGTCCTATGCCCGCTTGAATTCGGCCAGGTTCCTGCGCGATGAGGGCGTCCTCCTGATACCGCTCGCTACCTGCTGTTAACCGCTCCAGTTGATCTACCGTTCGTCGCCTAGGTCACCTTTGTAATGAGATTTCGCCGCCTACAACTTTGACAATCATTCTCATTGTCATTAGCTTTGGCGGCACCTCCACTCATACAGCAGGCGATCCATGTACGTGTGTCTTTGCCGTGGCGTGACCGACAAGCAGATCCGCGAAGCCATCTATGACGGCTGCTGCAGTTATCGGGAAGTTCGGGAAAGCACCGGTTGCGCCACCCAGTGCGGCAAGTGCGCTTGCCTCGCCAAGCAGGTGGTCAAGGAGACGCTCGGTGAATTGCACGGCGCTCAGCAACTCGCCTACGCCCTCGACGTTCCCCGCGTATAAAAAATCGCTGCAGCAAAAGCCGGACCCTGTGTCCGGCTTTTTTATTGGTTAATCAAAAGCTTACGCGAAGGATGGAAAAGCTTTCGATTACCGTTCGATTTTCGTCGATTTTTCAACAACTTAAGCTTTTGACAAAGGGCTTTTCGGCGCTCAGACTGCCGGCAATCCCACCCCCTCCGCAGGTCAGGCCATGAAAGGCGATATCACCGTTATCCAGCATTTGAACAAGATCCTCGGCAACGAACTGGTGGCCATCAACCAGTACTTCCTGCACTCGCGCATGTACAACGACTGGGGCATCCGCAAGCTCGGTCACCACGAGTACAAGGAATCCATCGACGAGATGAAGCACGCCGATCGCCTGATCGAGCGCATCCTGTTCCTGGAAGGCCTGCCGAACCTGCAGGACCTGGGCAAGCTGATGATCGGTGAGAACACCCAGGAAATGATCCAGTGCGACCTGCGCCTGGAGATCAGCGCCGTGGCCGACCTGCGCGAAGCCATCACCTACTGCGAGACGGTCCGCGACTATGTCAGCCGCGATATGCTCAAGGACATCCTGGAGTCCGAGGAAGAACACATCGACTGGCTGGAAACCCAGCTGACCCTGATCGCCAGCGTCGGTATCGAGAACTACATCCAGTCGCAGATGCACGACGACGATTGATCAAATCGCGCCCATGAAAAAGCCCGCCTAGTGCGGGCTTTTTCATGGGCCAGGGACTCAGGCGTCCTTGGTTTCCACAGCTTGCTTGATCAGGGTCTGCAATTCGCCCTTCTCGTACAGCTCGGCCAGGATGTCGCTCCCGCCAACCAATTCGCCACCGACCCACAGCTGGGGAAAAGTAGGCCAGTTGGCGTACTTGGGCAGATTGGCGCGGATTTCCGGATTCTGCAGGATATCGACGTAGGCGAATTTCTCGCCACAGGCCATCAGCACCTGAGCGGCACGGGACGAGAAACCGCACTGGGGTGCGTTCGGCGAACCCTTCATGTAGAGCAGCACGGGATTGTTGGCAATCTGGTCTTTGATGGTATCGATGATGTCCACGATGCACCTCGCTAATACGGTGGGACGATTGTAACGGAAAGGCCAGTCACACGCCGGAATTTCCATGCCGGCGGGCCAGAGCCGACGCGCCATGATCTGCCAATCGACCACACGCCCGTCAGGCCGTTCGCGGCAAAAGAGTGATCATCGACCAGCAAACTTTGGCGTCATACCTGTGGTCAGGTTAAGGGCAGGCGCCGCTTGGTGCCTCTTTTCCCCAGACCCAGGAGAATTCCATGAGCCTGTTCAGCAAGATTCTATCCAAGCTCGGCATCGGTGAAGCCCAGGCGGACAATACCGCCGCTGCACCTACCACCAGCACCAACGAAACCACCGCCCCCGCCGGCAGCAGCGCTCCGACCGCTAGCGCGGCGCCCATCAGTCAGGTGGACGTCACCGCCAAGCTGGATGCCCTGGCCGCGCAGAAGGGCGAACAGCTCAATTGGAAGACGTCCATCGTCGATTTGCTCAAGTTGCTCGACCTGGACAGCAGCCTGGCCGCCCGTCAGGAACTGGCCAAGGAGTTGCACTGCCCCGAGGACAAACTGAACGACTCCGCCCAGATGAACATGTGGCTGCACAAGGCCGTCCTGCAAAAGCTCGCCGACAATGGCGGCAACGTACCGGCCGAGCTGCTGTGATCTCTACTGAGTGCCCACTGGGGTGCTAGAGAGCTGTACG
This sequence comes from Pseudomonas oryzihabitans, assembly GCF_006384975.1. Lineage (NCBI taxonomy): Bacteria > Pseudomonadati > Pseudomonadota > Gammaproteobacteria > Pseudomonadales > Pseudomonadaceae > Pseudomonas > Pseudomonas oryzihabitans. The sequence goes on along the minus strand of NZ_CP021645.1, from coordinate 342,234 downwards.
CTCATCGCAGGTGAGGCCTCGCGATAAAGGCCGCACCTGCGATGGTGGTAAAATGCGACATGAACTTATACCATTTCGCCTTTGGTCTTTCCGCCGTTCGAAACGGCATGGTCTCAGGTTCGCCACGCCCTGATGGGCGGTCGTTACCGGGATGGGACGCTAGGGTAGCGAAATGACGGCTCGGCACTTTCTTTCTTTCATGGATTGTTCCCCCGCGGAACTGCGGCAACTCATCAATCGCGGCATCGAACTCAAGGCCCTGCGCAATCAGGGCGTGTTGCACGAGCCCCTGCGCAATCGCGTACTGGGCATGATCTTCGAAAAGGCCTCCACCCGTACCCGCCTCTCCTTCGAGGCTGGCATGATCCAGCTCGGTGGCCAGGCGATCTTTCTCTCGTCCCGTGATACCCAGCTCGGCCGTGGCGAGCCGGTGCCGGACAGCGCCCGGGTCATGGCGAGCATGCTCGACGGGGTGATGATCCGCACCTTCGCCCACGAAATGCTCACCACCTTCGCCGCCAACTCCAAGGTGCCGGTGATCAATGGGTTGTCCGACGATTTGCATCCCTGCCAGCTGCTGGCCGATATGCAGACCTTCTTCGAGCATCGCGGCGACATCCAGGGTAAGACCGTGGCCTGGATCGGCGATGGCAATAACATGTGCAACAGCTATATCGAGGCGGCCGAACAGCTGGACTTCAACCTGCGCATCGCCTGCCCCGAAGGCTACGAGCCCAATCCGCGTTTCCTGGAGCGGGCGGGTGATCGCGTTCAACTGGTCAGGGATCCACGCGAGGCGGTGGCCCAGGCGCATCTGGTCAGTACCGACGTCTGGACCTCCATGGGCCAGGAAGAGGAAACCCGTCTGCGCCTGGCGGCCTTCAAGCCTTATCAGGTCACTGCCGAACTGCTCGACGGCGCAGCTCCCGACGTCCTGTTCATGCACTGCCTGCCGGCCCATCGTGGCGAAGAGATCAGTCACACGCTGCTGGACGATCCTCGCGCCGTGGTCTGGGACGAAGCCGAGAACCGGTTGCACGCGCAGAAGGCGCTGCTCGAATTTCTCATCAAGCCGCCGCTGCACGGCTGATGAGCGGCCCTGGCCGGGCGCTTCAGACGCCCGGCCTAGCGGTCACAGCAGCAGACGGCCGCTGAAGACCGTCACCGCCCTCCCTGCGATACTCACGCGATCCCCGTCCAGACGACACCAGAGCTGGCCACCACGGGCGGAAAGTTGCTGGGCGGTGAGCATCCGCTTGGCCAGGCGGCGCGACCAGTAGGGAATCAGGCTGCAATGCGCCGAGCCAGTGACGGGGTCTTCATCGATGCCTATGCCGGGCGCGAAGAAGCGTGAGACAAAATCGACCTCCCGCCCCCGTGCGGTCACGATGACGCCTTGCCAGGGCAAACGCGCTATGGCGGCCAGATCCGGCTTGCAGTCGCGCACTGCCTGCTCCGACTCCAGCAGCACCAGCAGCTTGTCCGCCGCCAGAGCGTCCACTGGCGACAGCCGCAGCGCCCGTTCCAGTTCGGGCGTCACCCCCAGCTCCGACGGCACCAAGGCCGGGAAATCCAGCGCCAGTAGCCCATCCGGCTCGCGAAATACCCGCAAGCTGCCTGCCTGACTGATGAATTCTAGGCGATCACCGGGTTCACCCAGGATCTCGAACAGCACATGGGCCGTCGCCAGGGTCGCATGACCGCAGAGTGGAACTTCCACCCGAGGGGTGAACCAGCGAATGCGCCAGGTATCGGCCTCGCGCACCACGAAGGCGGTTTCCGAGAGGTTGTGTTCGCTGGCGATGCGCTGCAGCAGCTCGTCGTCAGGCCAGCTTTCCAGACAATAGACAGCCGCTGGATTACCGCGGAAAGGCTGATCGGTGAAGGAGTCGACCTGGTGGAATTCAAAGGGCATGCGCGCTACCTGGGCTGGGAGAGAAAACAGCGGACATCGACGGCGGCCACTACGGCAGCGAGGTGTCCAGCATCAGACCGGACAACCTGCGCATCGTCTCGCGAACCTTCACGACCAAGGTAGCAGCCAGCGTCGCCTTGGCAATGAATTGTCGAACGTCGTCACTGTTTTTGCGCTCAGGAGCTTTGACAGTTTTCATATTTGAAATTAGATTTTCGGTTGCGAACAATGGCTCAACGGCCACCTATAAATACAACAACCACGAGGCTCCCCATGAGTACTCCTCTCGCTCCAACGTTACGCGGTCAATGTATCGCCGAGTTCCTCGGCACCGCCCTGCTCATCTTCTTCGGTACCGGTTGCGTCGCGGCGGCGAAGGTAGGCGGCGCCACGCTTGGCTTGTGGGAAATCAGCATCATCTGGGGCGTCGGTGTGAGCATGGCCGTGTACCTGTCGGCCGGGGTCTCGGGCGCCCATCTGAGCCCGGCCGTGACCATCGCCCTCTGGCTGTTCGGCGGCTTCGAAAGACGCAAGGTACCCGCCTACATCCTGGCCCAGGTGGCCGGCGCCTTCTGCGGCGCAGCGCTGGTCTACGGCCTCTATAGCAGTCTCTTTTTCGATTACGAACAGACGCACCATATCGTCCGCGGCAGTCAGGCGAGCCTGGAGCTGGCCGGCGTCTTCTCCACCTACGCCAATCCCGCACTGTCCATCGGTCAGGCCTTCCTGGTCGAAGCCGTCATCACCGCCATCCTGCTGGCCATGATCATGGCGCTCACCGACGACGGCAACGGCCTGCCCCGTGGCCCCTTGGCTCCCCTGCTGATCGGCCTGCTGATCGCCGTGATCGGCGGCTCCATGGGCCCGCTGACCGGCTTCGCCATGAACCCTGCCCGGGATTTCGGGCCGAAGCTGATGACCTTCTTCGCCGGCTGGGGTCAGATCGCCTTCACCGGCGGTCGGGAGATCCCCTACTTCCTGGTACCGATCTTCGCACCCATCGTCGGGGCCTGCCTGGGCGCCGCCGGTTACAAGGCATTGATCTGCCGCCACCTGCCCGGCCTGGGGTCGGGTGCCTGCGAGGTGCCGGCCAAAACCGAGGAAAGCGCCCCTAGCGAAGCGACTCCCGTTTCCAAGGCGTCCTGATCGCCGCGAATCACAATAAGGAATACGACCATGACCGACCAGAACAAGCAGTACATCGTCGCACTCGACCAGGGCACCACCAGTTCCCGCGCCATCGTGCTCGACCGCAATGCCAACGTGGTGACCATCGCCCAGCGTGAATTCGCGCAGATCTACCCCCAAGCGGGTTGGGTGGAACACGATCCGATGGAAATCTGGGCCACCCAGAGCGCCGTCTTCGTCGAGGCACTGGCCCAGGCCAGCATCAGCAACGAACAGGTAGCCGCCATCGGCATCACCAACCAGCGGGAAACCGCCATCGTCTGGGACAAGACCACCGGCCGCCCCATCTACAACGCCATCGTCTGGCAGAGCCGCCAGAGCACCGCGATCTGCGACCAGCTCAAGCGCGACGGCATGGAAGACCATATCCGCAAGACCACCGGCCTGGTGATCGATCCCTACTTCTCGGGCACCAAGATCAAGTGGATCCTCGACCACGTCGAAGGCAGCCGGGAACGTGCCCGTCGCGGTGAGTTGCTGTTCGGTACCGTGGACACCTGGCTGATCTGGAAGATGACCCAGGGCCAGGCCCATGTGACCGATTACACCAACGCCTCGCGCACCCTGCTGTTCGATATCCACAAGCGCGAATGGGATGCCACCCTGCTCGAGGTACTGGATATTCCCCGCGAGATGCTGCCGGAAGTGAAATCCTCTTCCGAGGTCTATGGCCAGGCGCACCTGGGCAGCGGCCAGACCACCGGCATCCCCATCGCCGGTATCGCCGGCGACCAGCAGGCCGCGCTGTTCGGCCAGATGTGCGTGGAACCGGGCCTGGCCAAGAACACCTACGGCACCGGCTGCTTCCTGTTGATGAATACCGGCGAGAAGGCCGTGCAATCGCAGCATGGCCTGCTGACCACCATCGCCTGCGGTCCTCGCGGTGAGGTCAACTACGCCCTGGAGGGCGCCATCTTCAATGGCGGCTCCACCGTGCAATGGCTGCGCGACGAGCTCAAGGTGATCAACGACTCCCTGGACTCCGAGTATTTCGCCACCAAGGTCGCTGACAGCAATGGCGTCTACCTGGTGCCGGCCTTCACCGGCCTGGGCGCCCCCTACTGGGACCCCTATGCCCGTGGCGCCCTGTTCGGCCTGACCCGTGGCGTCAAGGTCGACCACATCATCCGCGCCACCCTGGAATCCATTGCCTTCCAGACCCGCGATGTACTGGAAGCCATGCAGCAGGATGCCGGCGAAGCCTTGAAGTCCCTGCGCGTGGACGGCGGCGCCACCGCCAACAACTTCCTCATGCAATTCCAGTCGGACGTGCTCGGTACCCGCGTCGAGCGGCCGGAAATGAAGGAGACCACCGCCCTGGGTGCGGCCTACCTGGCCGGTCTCGCCACCGGCTTCTGGAGCAGCCTGGACGAGTTGCGCAGCAAGAGCACCATAGAGCGCGTCTTCGAACCGGCTTGCGACAACGCCAAGCGTGATGCCCTGTACAAGGGCTGGAAGAAGGCAGTGGAGCGGACCCGCGGCTGGGCGCTCGATTGACCCAGGCCCGGCTTGAAACGCCTCTGCTCTGGCAGGGCGATTGTTCAGCCAAGCCCTAGCCAAGACCGGCGTCTTCCCGACGCCGGTCTTGCTTTGCGCGACAAGCGCTTTTCAGTATCGATCACCTACGGCATCCTCTGCGGGTTTAGTCGAACATCCAAGGAAGCCGCAATGAGCCTGGCGCCTCGCCAACAGCAGATTCTCGAATTGGTCCGTGAGCGTGGCTACGTCAGTATCGAAGAACTGGCCCAGCATTTCTCCGTCACTCCCCAGACGATCCGCCGCGACATCAATCAGCTCGCCGAAGCCGGACTGCTGCGCCGCTACCATGGCGGTGCCGCCCACGACTCCAGCGTGGAAAACACCGAATACAGCATGAGAGCCGGCCAGATGCGCGAGGAAAAGCGCCTGATCGCTGAAGCCGTCGCCGCCGCGGTACCGGATCACGCCTCCCTGTTCATCAACATCGGCACCACCACCGAGGCCATCGCCCATGCGCTGCTCGGGCACCGCAGCCTCAAGGTGATCACCAACAACCTGCACGTGGCGAACATCCTCAGTGCCAAGGACGATTTCGATGTCCTGATCGCCAGCGGCAAGGTGCGCAGCGACGGCGGTGTGGTGGGCCAGGCCACCGCTGACTTCATCAAGCAATTCAAGGTCGACTATGCCCTGGTCGGCATCAGCGGCATCGACGAGGACGGCACCCTGCTGGACTTCGACTATCAGGAAGTCTGCGTCTCCCAGGCCATCATCCATAACGCCCGCCAGGTGTTCCTCGCCGCCGATTCGAGCAAGTTCGGTCGCAACGCCATGATTCGCCTGGGCAGCCTCGAACAGATCGATCAACTGTTCACCGAGCGCGAACCCTCGCCCGCCTTTGCCCGCTGCCTCAAGGAATGGCAGGTCAAGGTGGAGATTGCCCGGCCACGCTGACTCCTGGGTACCGACCACTCGTCGGGCAACCTTCGTAAATATTCGTTTTTGTTCGTTTTAGCGGTCTCAAAAGGGGAGCCCTGCTGGAAGCTGGATTTTTACTGGGCTATCATGTTCGAAACCGAATAATTATGTTCGTTTCAAAGGAGACACCATGGCCCAGGCACCTACCGCAACCTCTCCTACCTACGATCTCGCCGTCATCGGCGGTGGCATCAACGGCGTAGGCATCGCAGCTGACGCCGCGGGCCGGGGGCTGTCGGTGTTCCTTTGCGAACGCGACGATCTGGCCAGCCATACCTCGTCCGCCAGCAGCAAGCTGATCCATGGTGGCCTGCGCTATCTGGAGCATCATGAGTTCCGCTTGGTGCGCGAAGCCCTCGCCGAGCGCGAAGTGCTCCTGGCCAAGGCCCCCCATATCGTCAAGCCGATGCGCTTCGTGCTGCCGCACCGTCCGCATCTGCGTCCGGCCTGGATGATCCGCGCCGGCCTCTTCCTTTATGACCACCTGGGCAAGCGCGAAAAGCTGCCGGGCTCGCGCAGCCTGAAGTTCGATGCCCATGGCCCGCTGAAGGCCGAGATCAAGAAAGGGTTCGAGTATTCGGATTGCTGGGTGGACGATGCCCGCCTGGTGGTACTCAATGCCATGCAGGCCCGGGAAAAAGGCGCCGAGATCGTCACCCGTACCCACTGCCTGAGCGCCCGTCGGGTAGAGGGGCAGTGGGAAGTCGAACTCGAAGGCCCGCAGGGTCGTCGGCAGATTCGCGCCAAGGCGCTGGTCAATGCCGCTGGCCCCTGGGTGGCCAGCTTCATCCGCCAGGATCTGCAGCAGAAATCACCCTATGGTATTCGCCTGATCCAGGGCAGCCATGTCATCGTGCCCAAGCTGTACGAAGGCGAGCAGGCCTACATCATGCAGAACGAAGACCGCCGCATCGTCTTCGCCATCCCCTATCTGGGGCGCTACACCATGATTGGCACTACGGATCGCGAGTATCAGGGCGATCCGGCCAAGGTGAGCATCACCGAGCAGGAAATGGACTATGTCCTCGGCGTGGCCAACGCCCATTTCCGCAAGCAGCTCAGCCGAGACGATGTGCTGCACAGTTTTTCCGGTGTGCGTCCGCTGTGCGACGACGAATCGGACAACCCTTCGGCCATCACTCGCGACTACACCCTGTCGCTGGCCGAGGAACAGGGCGCGCCGCTGCTGTCGGTGTTCGGCGGCAAGCTGACCACCTATCGCAAGCTGGCCGAGTCGGCGATGGCGCAACTGCAGCCCTACTTCCCCACACTCGGTGATAGCTGGACCGCTGCCGCACCGCTACCGGGTGGCGAAGACATGAGCACCCCGCAAGCCTTGACCCGCGAACTGCTGGAGAAAGTCAGCGGCCTGACGCCCGCCCTGGCCCACCGCTGGGCCACCACCTACGGCAGCCGCGTCTGGACGCTGCTCGGCGAAGCCCGGTCCGTAGAAGAGCTGGGAGCGGTGATAGGTGCGGACCTGCATGAGCGTGAAGTGGACTATCTGCAGCGCCAGGAATGGGCGACGAGCGCCGATGACATCCTCTGGCGCCGGACCAAGCTGGGCCTGGTGTTCAGCGAGGCCGAGCGGATCGCCCTGGAGCACGTTCTGGCTCATGCCGAAACCCAGGCTGCGAAAGGCAGCAACGCAGCCTGAGCCGGCCAAGACCCGGACACTCGAAGTGTCCGGGTCTACTTTTTTGCGACAGAGATGCTCGCGTAGCTCCATTCGGGTTAGCCACGGCCAACGCGACGTAGCCAGTTCATTCAGAGCGGCCTAGGCATAGGCAGCCACATGAAATACGTTCATGATGCGCCTTTATTTCCAGTGTCCGCTCCATGTTCGAACTCCGCCATCTCAAGACCCTGCATGCCCTCCGCGAATCCTCCAGTCTGGTGGAAGCTGCGGAACGCCTGCACCTGACCCAGTCCGCCCTCTCCCACCAGTTCAAGGAACTGGAGGAACGCCTGGGTACCCCGCTGTTCATCCGCAAGACCAAGCCGATTCGCTTCACCAGCGCCGGCCTGCGCCTGTTGCAGACCGCGGACGCGGTGCTGCCGCATCTGCGCAGCGCCGAGCGGGACCTGGCGCGACTGGTGGGGGGCACGGCGGGCCGGCTGCACATGGCCATCGAATGCCATAGCTGCTTCCAATGGCTGATGCCGACCATCGATCAATTCCGCGATTCCTGGCCGGAGGTGGAGCTGGACCTGGCGTCCGGCTTCTCCTTCGCGCCACTGCCGGCGCTGGCACGCGGTGATCTGGACCTGGTGGTGACGGCCGATCCAGTGGACCTCTCCGGGGTCACCTATGTGCCGCTGTTCACCTATGAAGCCCTGCTGGCCGTGGCCAACCAGCATCCACTGGCGCAGCGTCCCTTTATCGTGCCCCAGGACCTGGCTGCGGAAACCCAGATCACCTATCCGGTGGAGCGCGATCGCCTGGATATCTTCACCCGCTTCCTCGATCCGGCCGATGTCGAGCCGTTGTCGATACGCACGGCGGAGATGACGGTGATGATGCTGCAGCTGGTGGCGTCGGGTCGCGGCGTTTGCTGCCTGCCCAACTGGGCCATCCACGAATACAGCTCGCGCGGGTACGTCACCGCGCGCAGGCTGGGTGAAAAAGGCCTCTATGCAACGCTCTACGCGGCGATCCGCGAAGACATGCTCGAGGCGCCCTTCATGCAGGACTTCCTGCTGACCGCGAAGGACACCTCGTTCGCCACCCTCGAAGGGGTCAGCAGCGCGCGCTGAACCGGCGCGCTGCTCTCGGGGGCTTACTTGCTGTTGCCGCCCGGGAAGCCGGCGAACTTCTTGTTGAAGCTCGACACGCGACCTTCCACCTTCATCTGACGCTGCTCACCGGTGTAGATGGGGTGCGAGGCGCTGGACACGTCGAGGCTGATGTAGGGGTAGACCTGGCCTTCGTACTCCTGGGTACGGTCGCTCTCGGCGGTGGAGCGGATCAGGAAGTAGGTGTCCGAAGTGGTGTCGTGGAACAGCACGGGGCGGTAGTTGGGATGGATACCGGGTTTCATGTTGCGTCTCCTGCTCTGGCGCCTGTGACGGGATGTCCATCGGCACGCTCGATAAAGATACATTATAACATATAAGTAGGACTCTCGCAGCCCTGCCTGTGACGTCAGCGACAGCTCTGAGCCTCGCCATGGAACCATCCGCCGCGCTTGGGGCTCGTAACCTGAGGCCCTGACTGGCGGCATCTCCACGTTGCATGAGACCCGTCGTCGGTCGATGCGTGCGGCCAGGCCGATGAACTCCGGCAGACGAGCTGCCCTCTTCCGCGCCTACCCGTACGCACCACGCCCTGCACTGGCTTTTCAAGGATCCGAGAAGTCCACACGCATTGGATGCGCACGCCGGGTTCAGGACTGAACTCCCCGCGCCGCATCCCAAGGACTCAAGAGGCACCCAACCATGTGCGGCATCGCCGGCGAGCTTCGTTTCGATCAACAACCCGCAGCCATCAGCGCGGTGGAGCGCATTACCCACCGCCTGGAACAGCGCGGCCCCGATGCCTGGGGCTTCCACAGCCAGGGGCCGGTCGCCCTCGGCCATCGGCGGCTGAAGATCATGGATCTGGCGGAGGCCTCGGGCCAACCCATGATCGAGCCGGAGCTGGGCCTCTCCATGGTGTTCAACGGCGCCATCTACAACTACCCGGAACTGCGCACCGAGCTGGAGGCCAAGGGTTATCGCTTCCATTCGGGCGGCGACACCGAGATCCTGCTCAAGGCCTATCACGCCTGGGGCAAGGACATGCTGCCCAAGCTCAACGGCATGTTCGCCTTCGCCATCTGGGAACGCGACACTGGCCGGCTGTTCATCGCCCGTGACCGCCTCGGCATCAAGCCGCTGTACCTGTCCTTCACCGACAAGCGCCTGAGATTCGCCTCCAGCCTGCCCGCCCTGCTGGAAGCCGGGGACATCGATACCCGCATCGACCCGGTCGCCCTCAACCATTACCTGAACTTCCACGCCGTGGTCCCGGCGCCCCGGACCATCCTGCAAGGCGTACAGAAACTGCCGCCAGCGACCTGGATGACCGTGGACGCCTCCGGCAAGCAGCACCAGGAGACCTGGTGGACCCTCGACTATGGCCCCCACGAAGACGAACGCCGCTTCACCCTGGACGACTGGGCCGAGCGCGTCCTGCACGGTCTGAAAGACGCCGTGGCGATCCGCCAGCGCGCCGCGCGGGAAGTGGGCGTGCTGCTATCGGGCGGCGTGGATTCGAGCCTGCTGGTCGGCCTGTTGCACGACGCGGGGGTCAAGGACCTGCTGACCTTCTCCATCGGCTTCGAGGATGCCGGCGGCGAGCGCGGCGACGAATTCCAGTATTCCAATCTGATCGCCAACCACTACGGCACCCGCCACCAACAGTTGCGCATCGCCGAAGACGAGATCATCCAGCAGCTGCCGCACGCCTTCTCCGCCATGAGCGAGCCGATGGTGAGCCACGATTGCATCGCCTTCTACCTGCTGTCGCGGGAAGTCTCCAAGCACTGCAAGGTGGTACAGAGCGGCCAGGGTGCGGACGAACTCTTCGCCGGTTACCACTGGTATCCCCAGGTGCACGGCGCTGCCGATCCCTTCGCCGCCTATCGCGCGGCCTTCTTCGACCGGGATTACGCCCAGTACGCCGCCACCGTGCAGGCCGGCGTGCGCCTGGAGGAAGACGCCGCCGAGGCCTTCGTCCGCCAGCACTTCGCCAAGCCGGGTGCCAGCGCCGGGGTCGACAAGGCCCTGCGCCTGGACAGCACCGTGATGCTGGTGGACGACCCGGTCAAGCGGGTCGACAACATGACCATGGCCTGGGGCCTGGAAGCCCGGGTGCCCTTCCTCGACTATCGCCTGGCCGAACTCTCAGCGCGCATCCCGGCCGAGTTCAAGCTGGGCGACGGTGGCAAGCAGGTGCTGAAAGCGGCGGCGCGCAAGGTGATCCCCCATGAGGTGATCGACCGGCCCAAGGGCTATTTCCCGGTGCCGGGCCTCAAACACCTGGAAGGCAACACCCTGACCTGGGTACGCGAACTGCTGCTGGACCCCAGCCAGGATCGCGGCCTGTTCGAGACCGCGGAGATCGATCGCCTGCTGACCAATCCAGCCGACCGCATCACTCCGCTGCGCGGCTCCAAGCTCTGGCAACTGGCGGCGCTCAACCTTTGGCTGAGCGAGCACGGACTGTGAGGGTGCAAGACGCATGAAAGCGACCAGCTACAACCAACGCCTCCAGCGCGCCCAGACGCCCTCCTACGAGCGGCTGCAGGCCCGCCTGGCGGAAGGCGACCACCCCACCTCCCAGCCTCTTTGCCTGCATTGCGGCTGGGGGCGCCTGCTCATCGGCCATACCTATCCCGATCCCGCGAGCCTGGCCAAGGAGCTGCTGAGCGAAACGCCGGGCGAGCGTGATATCGCGCTTTATGTCGCCGCGCCCCACCAGGTGCTGGCCCAGGCGCCCCAGCAACTGTTCCTCGATCCCTCGGATACCCTGCGCCTCTGGTTCAGCGACTACCGCCCCGCGCGGCGCATCTATCGCGGCTTCCGCATCCGGCGCGCCTGCTCCGCGCAGGACTGGAGCGAGATCAACCGCCTCTACCAGCAACGCCACATGCTGCCCGTCGATACCGAGCGGCTGACGCCCCGCCACAAGGGTGGTCCGGTCTATTGGCTGGCGGAAGACGACGATAGCGGCGCCATCATCGGTTCGGTGATGGGCCTCAATCACGTGAAGGCGTTCCAAGACCCCGATGGCGGTTCCTCCCTGTGGTGCCTGGCCGTCTCGCCGGAATGCAGCCGTCCCGGCGTCGGCGAAGCCCTGGTGCGCCACCTGGTCGAGCACTACGCCAGCCGTGGCCTGGCCTATCTGGATCTGTCGGTGCTGCACGACAACCAGCAGGCCAAGCGGCTCTACGACAAGCTGGGTTTCCGGCCGCTGCAGACCTTCGCCATCAAGTGCAAGAACGGCATCAACCAGACGCTGTTCCTCGGCCCCGGTCCGGCCGCCGACCTCAATCCCTATGCGCGGATCATCGTCGACGAAGCCCTGAGACGTGGTATCGAGGTGCAGGTGGACGATGCCGAAGGCGGTCTTTTCACCCTGATCCAGGGCAACCGGCGCCTCCGCTGCCGCGAGTCCCTGACCGACCTCACCTCCGCGGTGACCATGACCCTCTGTGCCGACAAGGTGCTGACCAGCCGCACCCTGGCCCGCGCCGGCCTGCGGGTGCCGGAGCAATGCCTGGCGGGCAGTGACGAAGACAATGCCGCCTTCCTGCAAAAGCATGGCGCCCTGGTGGTCAAGCCGGTCAATGGCGAGCAAGGCAAGGGCGTTGCGGTGGATATCCGCGACGCCGAACACCTCGCCACAGCCATCCAGGCCGCCCGCCGCTATGACGACCGCGTCCTGCTGGAGAGCTTCCACCAAGGACTCGATCTGCGCGTGGTGGTCATCGGCCACGAAGTGGTGGCCGCTGCCATTCGGCGTCCGGCGGAAATCGTCGGCGACGGCCAGCACAGTGTCAGGGAGCTGATCGAGGCCCAGAGTCGTAGGCGTCAGGCGGCTACCGGTGGCGAGTCGCGCATTCCGCTCGACGAAGAAACCGAACGCGTGATCCGGGGTGCCGGCTATGACTGGGACAGTGTGCTACCCACCGGTACCCACCTGGCGGTGCGCAAGACCGCCAACCTGCACACCGGTGGCATCCTCGAAGATGTCACGGGCATCCTCCACCCGGTACTGGCCGATGCGGCCATCCAGGCGGCGCGGGCGCTGGACATTCCGGTGACCGGCATGGACCTGCTGGTCAGCGCTGCCGATGCACCCGACTACGTCATCATCGAAGCCAACGAGCGGCCGGGCCTGGCCAATCACGAGCCACATCCCACCGCCGAACGCTTCATCGACCTGCTGTTCCCGCTCTCTCGGGAGGTTCCGCTATGACTCGACTACCCGAACCCGATCTGGACTACCTGCGCAAGGTCCTGCTGGACCTGCTGGCGATCCCCAGCCCCACGGGTTTCACCGACACCATCGTCATGTACGTGGCCGAACGGCTGAACGAACTGGACATCCCCTTCGAGCTGACCCGCCGCGGCACCATCCGCGCTACGATCAAGGGCCACAAGGAGAGCCCGGATCGCGCGGTCTCGGCGCACCTGGACACCATCGGCGCCATCGTCCGCGAGATCAAGGACAACGGCCGCCTGGGCCTGGCGGCGGTCGGCCACTGGTCGAGCCGCTTCGCCGAGGGCAGCCGCGTCAGCCTGTTCACCGACGATGGCACCCTGAGAGGCAGCGTGCTGCCGTTGCTGGCCTCGGGTCATGCCTTCAACACCGAAATCGACAAGATGCCGGTGAGCTGGGATCACATCGAACTGCGCCTGGATGCCGTGACCAAGAGCCGTCACGAGACGGAGCAACTGGGCGTCCAGATCGGCGATTTCGTCGCCTTCGATCCGCTGCCCGAATTCACCGATAGCGGCTACATCAGCTCGCGCCATCTGGACGACAAGGCCGGCGTCGCCGCCCTGCTCACCGCGCTCAAGATGCTCAAGGAAAGCGGCCAGACGCCGCCCATCGACTGCCATCCGCTGTTCACCATCACCGAAGAGGTCGGCTCGGGGGCCGCCGGCGCCCTGCCCTGGGACGTCAGCGAATTCGTCGGCATCGACATCGCCCCGGTCGCCCCGGGGCAGAGATCCGACGAGCATCGCGTCAGCGTGGCCATGCAGGATTCGGCGGGGCCTTACGACTATCACCTGTCACGCCACCTGCTGCGTCTGGCCGAGCGTAACGACATCCCGGTACGGCGCGATCTGTTCCGCTACTACTACAGCGATGCCCACTCGGCGATCAGCTCCGGGCAGGACGTGCGGGTCGCCTTGTTGGCCTTCGGTTGCGATGCGACCCACGGCTACGAGCGTACCCATATCGTCAGCCTGGCCGCGCTCAGCCAGTTGCTGACCGGCTACATCCTCAGCCCGCCGGTGTTCGACAGCGATGCCCAGCCCGCCGACAGCTCCCTGGAACGCTTCGGCCACCAGTTGCTGCCCGAGGACACGCACCTGGATAACCAGACCCAGTTGCCACCCCTGGAAGAGGTGGTCGGCGACGGCAGCAAATAAGAGCCATGACCTGCGCCTGGGGTATCCTGGGCGCTTTTTTCCAGGCACCACACCATGATCATTCCCCACGACCAACTCGCCGCCGCCACGCTCGACAACCTGCTGGAGGACTTCGTCACCCGCGAAGGCACCGACAACGGCGACGACACGCCCCTGGCGACCCGCACCCAGCGCGCGCGCCGGGCGCTGGAAACCGGCGAGGCGGTCATTCTCTTCGATCCGGACAGCACCCTCTGCCAGCTGGTGCTGCGCCGCGACGTACCTCGCGAGCTGCTGGACGACTAGGGCCTAAGACCACTAGGCACTACCCCGCGGCACCAATAGGATCACCAGCGCCCCTGCCACACAGAGCAAGCCACCAGCCAGATCCGTCCAGGTCGGTCGGGTGCGTTCGACCAGCGCCAGCCAGCCCAGGGACGCCACTACATAGATGCCGCCATAGGCCGCGTAGGCCCGACCGGCGTAGGCGGCCTCGATGCGGGTCAGCAACAGGGCGAAGAGCACCAGGCTGGCCAGTCCCGGCGCTATCCACCAGGGGCTGCGATCCAGCCGCAGCCACAGCCAGAAGGCGTAGCAGCCAGCGATCTCGAACAGTGCGGCCAACAGGAACCAGAGGTAGTTCAGCATGGCGCCGTACCGTCCTCCTGGCGATAGGGCAAGGCCTCGGCCGCCTGGCGTGCATAGGCCTGAACCCCCGCCCTTTCCTGCTCGAGAAAGTCCGCCACCGCCGCTCTCAGCCCCGGATGCACCAGGTAATGCCAAGAGTGCGTGAGGGTCGGCTCGAAACCGCGGATCAGCTTGTGCTCACCCTGGGCGCCGGCATCGAAGCGCTGCAGCCCCTCGGCGATGGCGTGTTCGATGCCCTGGTAGAAGCAGGTCTCGAAATGCAGCTGGTCGAATTCCTGCAAACAGCCCCAGTAGCGACCATAGAGGGTAGTGCCGTCCTGCAGGTAGAACGCCATGGCCACCGGCCGGCTGCCCTGGCGAACGAGCACCACTCGAATGGCTTCGGGTAGTCGTTCGGCCAGCAGGCTGAAGAAAGCCCGCGTCAGATAGGGATCCTGACCGCGTACCTCGTAGGTATTGGCGTAGCAGGCGTAGACGAAGTCCCACTCCGCCTCGCTCAGCTCGCCGCCCTTGCGCCACTCGAAACTCACCCCGAGCCCGGCGACCTGATCGCGTTCCTTGCGCAGCTGCTTGCGCTTGCGTGAGGTCAGGGCGGCGAGGAAGTCCCCGTAATCCCGGTAGCCACGGTTATGCCAATGGAACTGGCAGCCGATCCTTGCCAGCCAACCGTCGCGCTCCTGAAGCAGGGCGTCGGCCTTGGGATCGGTGAAGTTGACGTGCAGGCTGGAGAGTTCGAGGCCCGCCAGGCTGCCGGTAGTCGCATCGAGCAAGGTGGCACAGGCCGCCGGATCGCCCAGCAGGCGCGCGCCCTGCACCGGCGAGAAGGGTACGGCGGCCAGCAACTTGGGATAATAGTCGATGCCGGCCCGCCGACAGGCATCGGCCCAGGCCCAATCGAAGACGTATTCGCCATAGGAGTGCATCTTGAGATAGGCGGGCATCGCCGCCAGCACCTGACCCTGGGCATCCTTGAGAATCTGGTGCGCCGGTTGCCAGCCGGTGCCCTTGCCCAGGCTGCCGCTGTCTTCCAGGGTGGCGAGGAATTCATGGCGCAGAAAGGGCTGGTCGCCCGCCAGCAAGCCGTTCCATTGCGCCGCAGGCACCTGGGCCAGGCTGTAGAGATACTCGACGATCATCCCACTCCCCTTGCTTGGCTTTGTCTGAAAAGAGCCTGTGCTCGTGGTACAGATCTAACACAGACGGACGCCGAAACGGCATCTGTGGAGAGACCCTGGCGACTGGTGTGGTGTTTCAGAAGTTCGCGCAAGAATTGGCGAGTGATTTTGTTTTCTGAGCCAGGCGCCGGGACGAGTCATAGCAGGGCTATGGCGAGGAGCAGCAACGCCGCTCAGGGACCAAAAGCGCCGCCAAAATTGTGTAGATAACTTCTGAAACACCAAACCAGCTTTCGTGCAGGCGAAAAAAAACCGCCGTGAGGCGGTTTTCTTCGATATGGCGTCCCCTAGGGGACTCGAACCCCTGTTACCGCCGTGAAAGGGCGGTGTCCTAGGCCACTAGACGAAGGGGACGTTACCCGGGTGCGACCCTTGCGGATCACGAATTTGGTGGAGCTAGACGGGATCGAACCGTCGACCTCTTGCATGCCATGCAAGCGCTCTCCCAGCTGAGCTATAGCCCCAAGTACAGCGTCGTGCCACGCCTGGGATGCGTGACTGATATGGCGTCCCCTAGGGGACTCGAACCCCTGTTACCGCCGTGAAAGGGCGGTGTCCTAGGCCACTAGACGAAGGGGACGTTACCCTGGTGCGATCCTTGCGGACCGCGAATTTGGTGGAGCTAGACGGGATCGAACCGTCGACCTCTTGCATGCCATGCAAGCGCTCTCCCAGCTGAGCTATAGCCCCGCGTACAACGTTCGCCACGCCTGGGATACGTGACTGATATGGCGTCCCCTAGGGGACTCGAACCCCTGTTACCGCCGTGAAAGGGCGGTGTCCTAGGCCACTAGACGAAGGGGACGAAACCTTCTACCGATTTCCCCCGCAGGCGAAACCGAAATTTGGTGGAGCTAGACGGGATCGAACCGTCGACCTCTTGCATGCCATGCAAGCGCTCTCCCAGCTGAGCTATAGCCCCGTCGGTCAGGACGGGGCGCATGTTAAGAGGCCTCGTCCTCACTGTCAACACCAAAAAGCAAAAAAGCTGCTAGTAACAGACACTTATGCCCCGCTCCGCTCAAATCGCCCGGGACAGTGCCGTGCGCTGGGCACGAGCTGCCAGCAGATAGGCAAACTTGCCATCGCTCGCCGCGAGCTTGCGCAGGACCTTCTTGTCCAGCGACCGATAGGCGCCCATCTCCAGTGCGGTGCGTCCGGAACTGCCGATCAGCATGTTGGGATTGGCCACCATCAGCTTGGCCGCCTGTTCCACGGCCTTGGCGTAGCTCTTGCGATCGTTCAGATCGTAATTCTGCAAGGGCAGCAGCATGCGCAGCCACTCGGCCCAGTAGAACTCGAGGAACTCGGACGGCAGTACCCGGCCATCCGCCGTACGCGGCTTGTCATAGCCGATCTGCCGGGTGAAATACACCAGAGCGCGATAGGGATCGTTCGCCATCGCGGCGAGCCCCAGGCACTCCGGCAATTGCTCGGGCAGGATCGGTCGCCCCTGGGGATCCTTGAGCCAAGCCTTGCGCTCGTCGAGCAAGCGAATCCAGAACTCCGCCATGCTGGCGGACGCACTGAAATCGTCGGTCACCCGTACCCAGACGAAGGTTTCGGGCCCACCGCCGGGGTGCTCCCAGAAGGCGGAAAAGGTGTGGTGACCATCGGTGAGATAGAGTTGCTGTCCCGGCCCTATGACGACGGTCTTCATTTCGTCCGGGCAACTGCCGGGCGGCCGAACGCCCAGGCCGTCCCCCGCCGAACGCAGCGTGGTGCTCGGCTGGAATCCCTTGCTCAGGTGTTGACCATTGGCCTCGCAATAGTCATCGAACAGCTTGCGCCGGTCGCTGGCGTACTTGCCGAGCTTGTACAGCACCTGGTCGTGGCCGATAGCGGGCTGGGTGGGGCGCAGCTCTCGCAGCTGTACCCGAAGCAGGCGTCCTGGCTGCACATGGCCTCCCCTGTCTGAATTGCCTTCCCAAGTCGGACAACGGTCGACTCGGGAAGACTCCTGCCGTCGATCAGACCTTGCGCAATACCACGCTACCGATGGAATAACCCGCACCGAAGGAGCTGAGTACACCCAGACTGCCGCTGGCCAGGTCTTCGTGGTGCAGGTGCAGCGCGATGACCGAGCCGGCGGAGCTGGTGTTGCCATAGGTATCCAGGATCACCGGAGCCTCGTTGGGCTTGGGTTCACGCCCCAGTAGACGCTTGACGATGAGGTGGTTCATCGCCAGGTTGGCCTGGTGCAGCCAGAAGCGCGAGACTCGCTCGACCGGGATATCGAGTTCGGTGAGGTGATCCGCGATCAGTTCGGCCACCAGCGGGCAGACTTCCTTGAACACCTTGCGACCTTCCTGGACGAACAGCTTGTCCGGATGGCTCATGCCCTCCTCCGCCGCCCGGTTGAGGAAGCCGAAGTTGTTGCGGATGTTGTTGGAGAACTGGGTGAACAGCCGGGTACCGAGGATCTCGAAGCGGTGCGCCGAGGTCGCCTGGTCGGCGCGCTCCACCACCAGGGCAGTGGCGGCATCGCCGAAGATGAAATGGCTGTCGCGATCGCGGAAATTCAAATGACCGGTGCAGATTTCCGGATCTATCACCAGCACCGCCCGGGCCTGGCCGAGCTGCACGGCATTGGCGGCGGTCTGCAGGCCGAAGGTGGCCGAGGAGCAGGCGACGTTCATGTCGAACCCATAGCCCTGGATGCCCAGCGCGGCCTGGACTTCGATGGCCACTGCCGGATAGGGACGTTGCAGGTTCGAGCAGGCGACGATGACACCATCGATGTCGGCGGCGGTGCGCCCGGCGCGTTTCAGGGCTTCGCGCGCCGCGGCGACGCCCATCTCGCAGAGGATCGAAGGCTCGTCGTTGGAGCGCTCGGGAATGCGCGGCACCATGCGCGCCGGATCGAGGATGCCGGCCTTGTCGACCACATGGCGGCTACGGATGCCCGAGGCCTTCTCGATGAAGGCGGCGCTGGACTCCGGCTGGGGCGCCAGGGTGCCCTGGGCGATGGCTTCGGCATGCTCAGCATTCCACTGGCTGGCCCACTGGTTGAAGGATGCAACCAGTTCGTCGTTGGAAATGCTCTCGGGCGGCGTATAGAGCCCGCTACCGCTGATGACCGCGTGCTGCACGGCTATTCCTCTTGTTGTCAGGATTCAAGCCGTGCCAGTTTGCCGCAAATCCGGGAGCGGCGCCCGCGCAATCTCAGCGGCGATTGGCGGCCTCGGCAGCACGCAGGACATCGCTGCCCACCTCGCTCTCGTACCTCTTGATCAAGGGCGCCACGGCCGCACGCCAGGCCTCGCGCTCTGCCGGAGTCTGCACCAGGATCTTGCTGGTATTGGCCGCCACCACCCGCTCGCGGGCCTTGGCATTGATGGCTTCGGCATCGCGGTTCACCACTTGCGTAACCTCGTCGAGAATGGCCTCCAGCTCGCTACGGAGTTCGAAGGGCAGACTGTTCCAGAAGCTGGTGTTGGTGATGAGCATATAGGTCAGGAAGCTGTGGTTGTCCTCGACGATATAGGGCTGCACGGTATTGATCTTCTGCCCCAGCAGGTTGGACCAGGGATTCTCCGCCCCCTGCACCTTACCCGTCCGCAGGGCCTCGTAAACCTGGGCGAACGGCATCTTCACCGGCTGGGCATCCAGCAGTTGATAGTAGGCGGCCAAGACATCGGACGATTCAACGCGAACGGTAAGCCCCTTGAGATCCGCGGGACTACGGATGTCCCGCGTAGCGGAGAGCTGGCGTCCGCCATTGTTCCAGTAGGCCAGACCGGTGAAGCCGTGGGTCACCAGGCTGCCCAGCAGTTCGCGACTCTTGTCGCGGTGCTGGAAACGCTTCACTGCTTCGAGGCTATCGAACAGATAGGGCAGATCATAGACCTGCAAGGGCTTGGACAGGGCATTCAGCTTGGACACGGAGGGCGCCAGCATCTGCACCTTCCCTGTTCGCAACGCCTCCAGTTCGTTCGCATCCCCCACCAGAGAGGAGTTCGGATACACCTCTACCTTGACCTTGCCTGCCAGACGCTCCTCGACCAACTTCTGGAACAGCAGCGCGCCACGGCCCTTAGGGGTGTCGTCCGTCACCACATGGGCGAACTTGATGACAATGGGATCGGCCAGCACGAAGGGCGCGAAGATAGCGAGCAGCACGGCTGCCAGCGTGGCGAGAAGGGTCTTGGTCATTGGAATCCCTGCGAATGAACTGTCCATCGAGTCGCCCGTGGCGACCTCGGATCGCGGTGCGATTGCGACGCAGATACCTTAGCAGTCGGATGGAAAGGGGCTTGTCGGACCAGACGGTCCGGACGACGAATGCGCAGGAAAACAGGATCAAGGGTAAAGGAAGCGCCGTTGAAACGGCGCCAAAAAGTCATCAGGGCGAGATGGGGTCGCTGGCGGGAAAGGTTTCTTCGATGGATTCGTCGAGCTGATCTTCGCTTACTTCGTCCTCATCGTCGGCGACGGGCGGATCCTGGGGCTGTTGCTGGGCGTAGACGGCATTCATGGCAGTTCTCCGGGTATAACGGTAGCCAAATAGGGGCGCCGGATCACTCCGGCCCTATCGTTAGTCCCGCTTATGCAGGCGGACGTTCAGCTCGTCGACAATCGGTGCCCAATCGGCGTCTTCCATGATTTCGTCCTTGAGAAAGGCTTTCTGCGCGGAAGACCAGAATTCGGCCTCGGAGACCTTCACCTCGTCGGGCAATGGCGAGTGACGGGCGATGAAGGCGTCGATGCTGGCAGGGTCCGAATCCAGTCCCAGTTGCTCGAAAAGGGTGGTCAGGTCGTGAACGGGCAGTTCCATGACGGTCTCCAGGCGAATGCCTAACGGTAAAGGTATTCATCTAGAAAGGTACTGGGCGCACCGGGTTCCCTTGTCTTAAGGGATCCTTCAGCGTTGCGCCTTAAGGTTACAGCCACGTTCCACCCAACCAGGGCCATCGCCATGCCGCTTTCCGCTTCGTCCAATTCCTCGATCCACTTTTCCCCCGCCCCACGCCGCATTCTCGTCACGGGGGCCACCGGCTTTCTCGGCGGGGCTGTGACCTTGCGTCTGATGGAGCTGGGACACGTCGAGGGGCTGAGATTCCTGGTCCGCGCCGCCAGCCAGGCGGAAGGGCTGGAGCGTTTGCTGCAGAACCTGCGTGTACACGATATCGATGAACGCGTGGCTGAACGGCTGACGCCCGAGCAGATCCTTTGTGGCGACCTGCTGGATACCCAGTGGATCGAGGCAGCGCTACCGCAATTGACGGCGCTGGACGAGGTCATCAACTGCGCGGCCGTGGCTTCCTTCTCGCGCAATCCGAAGATCTGGCCGGTCAATGTCGACGGCACCTTCGCCCTGGCCCAGGCCTGCGCCCAGTCCAAGCGCCTGAAACGCTTCCTGCACGTCAGCACGGCCATGGCCTGCGGTCCGCAGCGTGAGTCGCCGGTCGCCGAGACCTGGGATTTCCCGGAGCCGGAAGAGCAACTGGTGGACTACACCGCCTCCAAGGCAGCCATCGAGCTGAAGTTGCGCAACGAGCTGCCGCAGCTGCCACTGGTGGTCGCGCGTCCGTCCATCGTGGTAGGGCATCGCCGCTCCGGCTGCAAGGCGTCGGGCAGTATCTTCTGGGTGTTCCGCATGGGCTTCGCCCTGGAGCGCTTCACGTGCGGGCTGGACGAGCAGATCGACGTGATCCCGGTGGACTACTGTGCTGAGGCGCTGGTGGAGCTGGCACTCAAGCCCTCGCTCAACTACAGCCTGTACCACATCTCCGCGGGCCATGCCGGCGCCTGTACCTTCGGCGAAATCGACCAGGCCTATGCCGGTGCCATGGGTGACGCCCCGGTAGGCGAGCGTTATCGCCAGGTGGACAGTGCCGATCTCAAGGAGCTGGCGGCTGATTTCAACGAACGCATCGGCCCGGCCAACCCCCGCCTGGTGCTGCGCGCGCTGAAGCTCTATGGCGGCTTCGCCGACCTGAACTACCTGTTCGACAACCAGCGCCTGCTGGAAGAAGGTATCTCCGCTCCGCCGCGCTTCACCGACTATCTGGATGTCTGCGTGCATTCCTCGCGTGACATCAGCATCCCCATGCAGATGCAGTGGGACTTCAAGTAGCGTTGAGAACGTTCGGTGGTCGTCTTTGCAGCCGACCGCCGAACGGCTACCTGCCCATCAGACGGAATCCTTCTCCGGGGACGTCAGTCGCGAATCCTCGAGTATCTCGCTGACCGAGGCGTAGCCACCGCGGGCATCACGCAGCATGGTGCGCAAGTTGCCTTCGATGGTATTGCAGATGGTACCCATGGTGATCTGGTGCCGGCTGCGCTGGAAGGGACTCTGCAGATCGGTGCCGACCTTTTCCAGCGCCAGGAACATGAAGCCCACCACGGTGGAGGCCAGCGGGGTATACCACTCCAGGCTCTCGACCAGGCCGATGGGCATCAGCACACAGAACAAGAAGATGAACAGCCGGGGAAAATTGACGTAGGGATAGGGCAAGGGCGTATTGGCGATCCGTTCCATCCCGCCCTGCCAGTTCGACATGTCGACGAAGGTGGCTTCCAGGCGCTCCAGGCGAATGCTGTCCAGCCGTCGTGCACGGTATTCCATGGCGATAAGGTTGGCCGAACCACTCAGGATGGCATTGGCGAAGTTGTTGGTTTCCTTGCGCATGGCCCATTCTTCCTTGCCCAGGTAGTTCCTCACTTCCTTGGGCAGGGAATCGCCGCTGAGCTGGCAGGCCAGGCAGCGTACGTAGGCCAGATGGCGCTCGATGAGTACCGTCTTGATGGCGTTGAAACGCTCATCGCCATCGTCGATCAGCGTCAATACCTGGCGACCGAAGCTACGCGAGCTGTTGACCATGCCGCCCCAGAGGGTCCGCGCTTCCCACCAGCGCTGATAGGCGCTGGTGTTGCGAAAGCTGGTCAGCACGATGAGCGCCGAGCCGATCAAGGTGAGCGGAATACTGGGCAACTGGGCCCGGTGGTCGACGAAGATCATGTAGTCGACCGTCACGGCGATGTCCCACAACAACAGCCAGAAGACCGACCAGCCGACGTAGGAAAAGGTTTGCCGAAGGAAGGTCAGTTTGCGTTCGATGAAACCCACGGTGTCAGCCCTTATCGCCAGAAAGAAGGTGCTGGCATACGAACCCCGAGGTCGACGCAGGTTCAGCGCAGGCCCCTGGAACGAGGCTCGCCGCGCATTTCTGGCAAGGCGGCGGACACTTTGGTTTCCAGATGTGAAGCCTTGGCTGACGAGCGCTGGAAACGCGGTCCAACACCAGCTGTAACACCGCTAGTCCGGCAACCAAGGGCCACCGGTTATCGGCGCTTTAAGCGAACGTCCGCGGCCAATGGTGGTCCGACGGTCACCATGCCCTTCCGGAGCACTGCCATGACCGCCTCCCCGCGCGTTCGTCTGGATGTCTGGAGCGATTACGTCTGCCCCTTCTGCTACCTGGCACTGCCCCAATTGGCACGACTGCAAAAGGAGTTCGGCGACCGCCTGGCGATCGAGTGGCACGCCTTCGAATTGCGGCCGGACCCAACCCCCACCCTCGATCCGGCGGGTGACTATCTGCGGCGCACCTGGGACCGGGCCGTCTATCCGCTGGCGGCGGAATTCGGCATGACGCTACGACTGCCGCCGGTGCAACCGCGCAGCCGGCTGGCCTTGGAGGCGGCGGAATTCGCGCGTGAGCATGACCGCTTCGAGCCCTTCCACCTGGCGGTGTTCCAGGCATTCTTCGAGGATGGCCGCGACATCGGCGACCTGGCCGTACTCAGCGAGCTGGCCCGGCGCAGCGGACTCGACGCCCAGGCATTGGAAGCCAGCCTGAGCCGCGGCGACTACACCGACCTGGTCCTGCATGCCGAGGATCGCGCCGAAGCCCTGGGTATCACCGCGGTACCGACCCTGTTGCTGCGACCCGCGGCGGCGCCCATCGAAGCGGCCGAGGCCCTGGACGGCGCCGTACCCTTCGCCCAGTTGGCAGCAGCGGTAAGGGCCCAACTCGAAGCCTAGCGCTGCGCCTTGGGCTCCAACTCGGGAAACAGCACCTCGCTGAAGCCGAAGCGGGCGAAATCCTGGATGCGCGACGGATAGAGACGACCGATCAGGTGATCGTATTCGTGCAGCACCACCCGCGCATGGAAGCCTTCGGCCTCCTGGTCCACCGGTCGCCCCTCACCATCCACACCCAGGTAACGGATGCGCCGCGCGCGGGGCACCTCGCCGCGTAGCCCGGGAATGGACAGGCAACCCTCCCAGCCCAGCTCCTCGGTGGCGTCCAGCACCTCGATGCGCGGATTGATCAGGACTTGCAGAGGCACGGGTGCCGCGTGCGGATAGCGCGCATTGCGCTCGAAGCCGAACACCATGAGCTGCAGGTCTTCGCCGATCTGCGGCGCGGCGAGGCCCACGCCAGAGGCGGCGGCCATGGTCTCGAACATGTCCTGGATCAGCGCCTGCAGCTCAGGCGAGCCCAGGCGTTCGGCCGCAACCGGCGGCGCTACGCGCAGCAGGCGTGGATCACCCATCTTCAAAATGTCGCGAATCATGCGAGGATTCCTCCTTTGGCTGGTCTGCCGGTATCGGCAAGGAGCTTAAACCAGATGTCTTCCCTACTGCTCGCCAGTGCGCTCGGCCTCGGCCTGGGCGCCCCCCTCGCCCAGGCCGAGGACACCGAACTGGCCGCCCGCCTGGACCCGATCCTGGAGCGCGCCATCGCCCAACAACGCATCGTCGGTACCGTGGTCATGGTCGCTCGCCAGGGACGACTGGTGTATCACCGAGCGGCGGGTTTCGCCGATCGGGAAGCGGGACGCACGATGCGAGAGGACCAGTTGTTCCGCTTCGCCTCCCTGACCAAACCCCTGGTGGCCGTCACCGCGTTGCGGCTCGCCGATCAGGGCCGTCTGGACCTGCACGCCCCGGTCAGCCGTTACCTGCCCTACTTCACCACGCGACTGGCCGATGGCACTCCGGCAGTGCCGACCTTGGCGCAATTGCTGAGCCACACCTCCGGTCTGCATTACGGCTTCAGCGAAGAGGCGGACGGCCCCTACCATCGCGCCGGGGTGTCCGACGGACTCGACGGCGCTACCCTGACCCTGGATGAAAATCTGCGCCGCCTGGCCGGGGTCCCGCTGGACTTCCCACCGGGCAGTGCCTGGCGCTATTCCCTCGGGCTGGATGTGCTGGGCGGCGTCCTGCAGGCGGCTACCGGCCTGCCGCTGCCCGAGGTAGTGAGCCGCGAGGTGGCAGCGCCGCTCGGGTTGCACGACCTTTTTTTCCAGGTGACCGATCCCGGGCGTCTCGCCACCGCCTATCGCGACGGCCATCCCCGTCCCGAGCCCATGAGCGAACCCTATCTGCTGCCCATGCCGACGGGTGGCATCCTCTATTCGCCGGCACGGGCCTTCTCGGCGGACGCCTTTCCTTCCGGTGGCGGCGGCATGCAAGGCAGCGCGGGGGACTATCTGATTTTTCTGGAGGGCGTGCGGCAGGGCCTGCTGCTGTCGCCGGCCAGCCAGCGGCTGTTCGTGGAAGACCAGATCCCCGGGCTGCAACGCGACGATGCGCCGGGTTGGGGCTTCAGCCTCGGCGCCGCCGTGCTGCGCGATGCGCAGCTGGCGAAGACTCCGCAGACGCCAGGCACCTTGCGGTGGGGTGGCGTCTACGGCAACGCCTGGTTCATCGATCCCGCCCGCGAGCTGAGCGTGGTGATCCTGACCAATACGGCCATCGCCGGTATGGCCGGCCCCTTCCCCGACGCCATACGTGATGCCGTCTACGCCGACTGACCCGCCTCCAACCGGGCCTGCAGGAGCTGCACTTGCTCCCGCAGCGCGGCGTGTTCGCGCTGCAAGGCCTGGTAGTCGTCGGTGACGGCATCGGTATCGATGTACACCTGCTCGATGAACTGCTTTTCCACCAGGGTACGCGACAGCTTGGCGCGCTCTTCTTCCAGGCTTTCGCGCAGGGTTTCCAGCTCGTGCTTGACCTCCTCGTCCACCGCGGGCGCCGCTACCGCCGCCGGAACCTCGTGCCGCCGCCGCAACTGTGCCAACTCGATACCGAGCTGCTCCACGGTCGCTTTGAGTCCATCGCGCTCGCGGCGCGTCTCGGCCAGTTGATCCTGCAGGCGGTCGTGCTTCAGGGTCATGCGGTGCAGCTGAGTTTCGGCACCCCGCATCTCGCGATTCTGGCTATGCAGGTTGGTCACCAGCTTGTGCGCTCGATCCAATTTGGCCTTGAGAT
Organism: Pseudomonas oryzihabitans; assembly: GCF_006384975.1. Lineage (NCBI taxonomy): Bacteria > Pseudomonadati > Pseudomonadota > Gammaproteobacteria > Pseudomonadales > Pseudomonadaceae > Pseudomonas > Pseudomonas oryzihabitans. The sequence goes on along the minus strand of NZ_CP021645.1, from coordinate 316,493 downwards.
CTTCCAACTTGAATTCGAACTCTTGGCGATTGGAGAGCAGGTCGTCGATATGCGGTTGGTTGGTCTTCTTCCAGTCGGGATAGGCGGCGCCATCGACCTCGTCGAGACGGCCGACCAGATCGAGACTATCCGTCATGGCCTGTCCCAAGGGCCCGACATTCTGTCGTTGGACATTCTCGATCAATCCTGCGGCTACCTGGGCCGGCGCATCGGACGCGGGCACTGTGTTGGCCTCACTGGCCTCCGCGACCACAACCTGGGCAGCACGTGGAAAAAGCCGCTGCCAGAGCAAACTCAAGACCAACGCGATCAGCAGGACGTTGGACGCGGTAACCAGCAGAAAACCCCACTCGACGAAGCGCGAGTCGGCCATGGCGTTTAGCTCAACAGCAAGGCAATGAAGCCGTCACCCAGTCCCGGGAAGGACAGGCTGAAATCGGCGCGCCCGTTGTTCTGTCGCCAGAGACTGTAGAGCTTCTCGAAGGGCTTCTGGACCAGATGGCTGGTACTGAGTACCAGCGGCGTGCCGCCCTTGCCTGCGGAAATCATCCCACTGAGATCAGCCAGGAAGGCCGCGGCATTTTCATAGATCTCCCGACTCAAGGTGGCACTGGCGATAGCGGAATGAATGACCGCAGGCGAAAATCCGGCGAGCGATCCACCCAGGATACAGGCCGCATTGAGATCCAGCAGACACACCGCTTCCAACGCCTTGCTCTGCGGATGACTGTAGATACCGATCAGGTAAGGCAAGCTGAGGCGGTCCACGGGAATGGGCGCCATGGGCTCGATATGACAGACGATCGACGACAGCCCCAGGAGCTTGTTGATGACCTGCGGATCGGGATTGAAGCGTACCGGTACCGACAGGCTTTCCCGTCCCGAAGATTCGATGGCCTTCTCGGCACTGGCGCCGTCCTGCAGCACCGTGAGCACCGCCTGCTGCAGGGTTTCCTGGGCGAAGGGCTTGGTGACGACGAAAGAAGCACCATTGCGATAAGCCTCCTCGACATGGCGCGCCGAGGATTCGGTAGTGACGAAGCCAACGTGGATATCGGTACCGAAGCTTTGGCGAATCGCCTGGAGCAATTCAAGGCCCGTCATGCCAGGCATATGCCAGTCAGTCAGCACCAGGTTGGGCGTCCAGGTTTGCAACAATGTCAGGGCTTCTTCTCCCGTAGAAGCCAAACGTAGCTCGGCATCCTTGTAGCCGGTATTCGCGAGGATGCGCTTGATGATGGTCTGCACCGCCTTGCTATCGTCTACCACGAGGAACTTCATGACCCTTCCTTGCTTTGAGAACCCGTTATCCCCGCGGCGAGCATACGCCACGGAAGCCAACTTGAGCCGACGGCACTTAGCCACTAGTCGCCAGAAGGCTGCCTTTTGGCGATATCAGGTCATCGGTTGGCGGAACTCTATCTTCAATCAGCAAAAACGGCAGCTCCAACACGGTACAGAACAGTCCCAGCAGCTCTAACTCGACGCTTTTCACCTGCTATCCGCTTCGATCCGCGAGATCAAGCCCTCCAGGACCAACGTACGCACCTGGGGTGCCAATGCCCCGACGGGAACAGAGCATGCTCCCGTGCCGGGCGCCTACACTACGGCGCCGTTTGGACCTTGCGCAATTCAGTCCGGTTTGCGAACGAGCTGGACCTCCGCCATCAAGGCATCACGCTCCTGACGGATCTGGCTCAGGGTGGTCTGGGTCCGAGTCAATTCTTCCTGCAGACGCTGGGCGTGGGCTTCGGAGGCGCGCAGCTCGCGATTCTGGGCACGCAGCCCGGTTACCACCTTATGGGCGCGAGCGAGCTTCGCGACCATATTGTCGACCTTGAGCTCCAAGGCTTCGCGATGCGACAGCAACTCCACGACATAGGGATCGTCGCTCTTCTTCCAGGCGGGATAGTTTTCGTCGTAAACCTCTTCTGGACCTTCGTCGAAGAGGTCGAGGTTCCGTTTCGCAGCAGGACGGCTGGGTGGTGGCTCCTGCTGGACATCGGCAGGCGCGCTGTCAACTACCTCCGGGACGGCAGGGGCCGGGCCTTCGCTATCGTGTTCGACCTTGGGCGCGGCGTCGCTGGGGAAATAGCGCTGCCAGAGGAGAAACACGACCAGGGCGATCAGCAATATGTTGCACAGGGTAATCAGGAAGAATCCCCAATCCATCAGCCGTGCATGATCCATCTGCTGCTCCGTTCGCTACACCGGGAACGCCGACTGGTGGGTCTTGAACTCAATCTCAAGACCTTGCCCCAGTGGCTGGCCGGCACCTTTCAGCGGGATAGGATCCACGCCGGACGCTCAGCCCGAAAGAAAGTGATTTGAATACAATTCATCACCTTAGATCATCTCCAGCAGCCAAGCGGCGGATTTGCGGGGACGATTCGCCTGTGCTGAGCGTGAACGAGGGCTTTTTCAGCGGAGGGCGCTGGGCGGGACGGCGTCAACCCGGCGCGACAGCGGCTGCGGGCGACCCGCCACAGCCGCTCGCTAGCGTACGGGGCGGTGATGGGTACCGAAGAAGGCAGCAGGAAAATGCAAGAGGGAGATAGCGCAGCTGAAGCGTTGGTCTGCGGCTCGCCGCAGACCAACGCTCGATCGGGGCGTATTACGCCAGGCTCTTGCTCACCACCTCATAGACATCGCTGGACAGTTCGCCACTGGCCAGGATGCGCTCCAGCTCGGCCCGCATCAGCGCCTGACGCTCCGGCGTGTACTTCTTCCAGCGCGTCAGGGGCGTGAGCAGGCGCGAGGCGATCTGCGGATTGAGGCGGTTGAGGGTGATGATCTGGTCGGCCAGGAAGCGATAGCCGCTGCCGTCCTCGGCATGGAAGTTGACGAGGTTGGCGTTGGCGAAGGCGCCGATCAGGGCCCGTACCTTGTTGGGGTTCTTCAGGGTGAAGACCGGATTTTCCATCAGCGCCTGAACCCGCGCGAGGCCGCCGGGTAGCGGGCTGGACGCCTGGACGCTGAGCCAGGTGTCCATGACCAGCGGATCGGCCTTGAACTCTTCGAAGAAGCGCGCCAGGACGTCGGCCTTCTCCTGTTCGAAGCCGGAGTTGACCAGGGCGCTCAGGGCGGCCAGGCGCTCGGTCATGTTGTCGGCGTTATCGAATTGCTCCAGGGCGGCGTCCCGGGCCTCCGGTTCTTCCGACAGCATCAGATAGCCGAGCGCGGCATTCTGCAGGCTGCGGCGGGCGATATGGTCGGCGCTGGCCTGGTAAGGCGTGGCGCGGGACTCCTCGCGGGCACGGCGATAGCGCTGCCAGAGCACGTCACGCAGGGCCTCGGCGATGGCACGGCGCGCCTGGCGGCGGGCGCCGTGGATGGCACTCGGATCGGCCTGTTCGGCCAGTTCCACCAGATAGGCCTCGGCCGGCAGCGAGAGCATCTCGGCAACCATGGCCGGATCGAGGGACTCGTCCGCGGCGACGGTGCGTAGGGCTTCCACCAGGCGGGTATCCAGCGGCTGGCCGGCGAGCCTGTCCTGCAGCACCTGCACGGCCAGTTGCTGACCGGCATCCCAGCGGTTGAAGCCGTCGCTGTCGTGCTGCATGAGGAAGGTCAGCTGCTCGCGGCTGTAGGGGAAGCTGAGCTTGACCGGTGCGGAGAAGCCGCGCAGCAGCGAGGGCAGCGGCCGCTCGGGCACGTCGACGAAGGTAAAGGTCTGCTCGGCCTGGGTGACCGACAGGACCCGGTCGGTGCCCTGGGCCGCGCCCTCGCCTGCCAGGCGCAGCGGCAGCTCGCGCCCCTGGCCATCCAGCAGGCCCAGCTGGACCGGGATGACGAAGGGTTCCTTGGTCGGCTGGCTCGGCGTGGGCGGGCAGCTCTGGCGGAAGGTCAGGCTATAGGTCTTGGCCGCGGCGTCATAGCTGTCGCTGACCGCCAGGCGCGGGGTGCCGGATTGGCTGTACCAGCGCTTGAACTGGCTGAAGTCGGCGCCGTTGGCGTCTTCCAGGGCCTTGACGAAGTCGTCGCAGGTGACCGCCTGGCCATCATGGCGCTCGAAGTAGAGATCGGTGCCCTTGCGGAAGCCGTCCGGGCCCAGCAGGGTGTGCAGCATGCGCACCACCTCGGCGCCCTTCTCGTACACCGTCAGGGTGTAGAAGTTGGAGATCTCGATGAAGTGGTCCGGGCGCACCGGGTGAGCCATGGGGCCGGCATCCTCGGCGAACTGGTTGGTGCGCAGGAAGGCCACGTCCTCGATACGCTTGACCGTCGGCGAGTTCATGTCCGAGCTGAAGCCGGCGTCGCGGAACACGGTGAAGCCTTCCTTGAGCGACAGCTGGAACCAGTCGCGGCAGGTCACGCGGTTACCCGACCAGTTATGGAAGTATTCGTGGGCGACGATGGCCTCGACGCGCTGGTGGGCGGCGTCGGTGGCGGTGCGCGGGCTGGCCAGCACGGCGCTGGAGTTGAAGATGTTGAGGCCCTTGTTCTCCATGGCGCCCATGTTGAAGTCGTTCACCGCGACGATCATGAAGATGTCCAGATCGTATTCGCGGCCGTAGACCTCCTCGTCCCAGCGCATGGACTTCTTCAGGCTGTCCATGGCGTGTTGCAGCTTGCCGATGTTTTCCGGTTCGACGTAGATGCGCAGGGCCACGTCGCGGCCGCTGCCGGTGCGATAGCTGTCTTCCACGCACCAGAGGTCACCGGCGACCAGGGCGAACAGGTAGGCCGGCTTGGGGAAGGGATCTTCCCAGGTGGCCCAGTGGCGGCCGCCCTCGGCATCGCCGCTGGCCACCGGGTTGCCGTTGGAGAGCAGGATCGGGTACTTGGCCTTGTCGGCTTCCACCGTGGTGGTGAAGACGCTCATCACGTCCGGCCGGTCCAGGTAGTAGGTGATCTTGCGGAAGCCCTCGGCCTCGCACTGGGTGCAGAACATCTTGCCGGACACGTACAGCCCTTCGAGGGCGGTATTGCTTTCCGGATGGATGCGCACCGAGGTCTTGAGCACGAAGGCGTCGCCCTGCGGGTGCACGGTCAGGCTGCCGGCCTCGACCTGGTAGTCGCCGGCCGCCAGGGCCTGGTCATCGAGGGCCACCGCCAGCAGTTCCAGTTCCTCGCCATGCAGCACCAGGGGCGGCAAGCCAGTGCCCCGCGCTGGATTGCGCTGCAAGCGCAATTCGGCGTGCACCAGGGTCTGGTCATCGTGCAGCTCGAATCTCAGCCGAGTTTCCTCGATGAGGTACTCGGGCGCCTGGTAGTCCTTTAGGTAGATGGTCTGGGGCTGGTCGGTGCGCATGGCTTACGTCCTTACATCTCTGCTGCGGAGGCGGACACGGCCAGTTGGTAGGCCGTGTACTTGCGAATGTTGATCACGCCGGTGTCGAACATCAGGTATTGACCCTTGATGCCCAAGAGCGTGCCTTCCACTACGGGGGTCTTTTCCAGATCCTGGCTGACCACCTTGGTGGGATAGACCGTGACCGGATAATGAATCTCGATGGGTGCCATGTCGACCACCGGCTGGATCGCCTGCAGGCCGAAGCGGCCCTGGAGGTCGTCGAGTCCCTGGGCGCAGGCGTCGAATATGCGCTCGCGCACCGCCACCAGATCCTCCGGTGCGGCCACCCCCTTGAGCATGGAGCGCCAGTTGGTGCGGTCGCCCACCTGGCTGCGCAGCAGGTCTTCCACCAGGCCGGACTGCTGGCGGGTGGCGACCCTGAGGATCGGCAGCGCCTGGTAGGCGCCCTGGTCGATCCAGCGAGTGGGCAGCTGGGTGGCGCGGGTGATGCCCACCTTGAGGCCCGAGGAGTTGGCCAGGTAGACCACGTGGGGCACCATGCAATGGGCCTCGCCCCACTCCGGCTCGCGGCAGGTGCCGTGTTCGTAGTGGCACTTCTCGGGGCTGACGATGCAGCTGTCGCACTGGGCCAGGGCGGTGAAGCAGGGATAGCAGTAGCCCTGGCTGAAGCTCTTGCGGGTCTTGCGGCCGCAGTGGGTGCAATGGATGGCGCCCAGGTATTCGAGCCGCACGTGGCGCCCGATCAGCGGATTGACCGGCACCTCGCGGTCATCGAGACGGAAGGCGTAGTTCACGGGGTCGGCCAGGGTCACGGCCATCTTGCGCAGGGCGCCACGGCCCAGTTCGGTCATCACGGTGATGTTTCTCGATTCTTTAAAATGCGCGAGGTGCCTCTTCGCTGAGCGAAGGGCACCTCGTCGGGCAACGCGCGGACGATCAGTGAATGGCGTCGGACTTGAACAGGATGTTCTCGATGGGCACCGACTTGGAGGCGCACTCCTGCGGACCCATGTAGCCGGTCCGCTGGTCCTCGGGCAGGTGTTTGGCCTCGTAGGCGATCACCGCCTGCAGGCACAGCTCCACCTGGTCGCGGCTCAACTTGCGGCCATCCGGCCATTTGCCGATTTCCACGGCCAGCTTGAGGCCCTCGTAGATATCGGGGGTGATGTTTTCCAGCATCTGGGCGAAGGACGTCGACATGGGTCGCTCCGGACTCTAGGGAAGGACCAGTTTACCGGGCTACCGGCGGCGGCGCATCCTGCGTGGCTCAATGGTGGTAATAGGTGGACTAGCGCGGTAGCGAAGCGGATCGCGGCCATGGGCCGCTCCTACAGTTGCTTCCGTAGGAGCGGCCCATGGCCGCGATAGGACGACGTGTAGCCTCAGGAGCATTCACATTGGCAACCGACCTCAGCGCTCGGCGAACTCCAGGATCATGTTGCCGCAGTATTCAGGCGCCACCTGCAGGCAGCCGTTCTGTTCCCTGCCTTCGATACCACTGGCGCTCAGCACTTCGCGCACCCGCGCCAGGCTGGCCACCGCTACGCGGATGGCGATGGCATGGGGCCGCTCGGCCCGCGCTTGCGGCAGGCCGACCGCGCCGTACTCGGCGGCGGTCTGCTCCGGCGTGAGAGCCCGCAGGAGGCCGCAGCCGCTGTCGGCCTGGACCTGTCCGGCGACCTGGCCGACCGCATCCTCTCCGTAGATCAACCGCCAGCGGGCGGCGAGGCGCTCGGGCTCGGTTGCCACATAGGCCAGGGCGTCGATGCCCAGGGCGCCGTTGGGATGCTGCTGCCAGCCGGGTACCCAGATGAGTTCCGGGCGGTGCTGGTGGCAGATGAAGTTGGATACGTCCGGCAACTGGTCATCGAGGAAGAGGCCGAGGGAGACCACCGCCTCGCCGGGACTGCCATCGGGCAGGCGCATGGCGCGGCGGAAATCGATGCGGCCCTGGCTGGCGAGGCCACGGGCGACCAGCTCGGCATGGTCGCCGTCGCAATCGGTGCTGTGCAGCGCCACCAGGGACACGCCCTCCTCTCGCGCGAGGAATTCACCCAGGCGCCGGCCAAAGCAGAAGCCGTCCACCGCGCCGGTGCCGAACTTGGCGGGATCGGCCACGCCGATCAGCTCGATGAAGTTGCTGGGAAACATCATCAGGCTGGTGACGGTGCCCCAGGGGTGGTAGCTGACGGGCGAAGGGGCGAAGCCCAGGCGCTGATAATTGGCCAGAGCAGCGGCATGGTCCCGCACGCTGACCAGGGGATGATCGATACCGAAGCGTCGTTGAGCTAGTGCCATTACATTTCCTCCGTTTCTTGCAACGCACCCAGCGCCGCGGGGACAGGTCCCAGGTCGCGCGCCGGGACGCCGCCCACCACCCGCCCTGGAGGCACGGGTCGGGTCACCACGGCGCCAGCCGCCACCAGGGCACCGGCACCCACCTCGATATTGCCCAGCACCGTGGCTCCGGCGCAGATCAGGGCGCCCCGGCGAATCTTCGGATGACGATCTCCGCTTTCGTTGAGGGTGCTGCCCAGGGTGACGCCGTGCCAGAGGCTCACCTCGTCTTCCACCACGGCCGTCTCGCCGATCACCAGGCCCAGGCCGTGATCGACGAACAGGCCCTTGCCCAATTGGGCTGCCGGATGCAGATCCAGGCCCCAGGCGGTGGCGCTCCAGTTTTGCAGCAGCACCGCCGCGTGGCGCTCGCCGACCAGCCAGAGTCGGTGCGCCAGGCGTTGGGTCTGGACGGCGAGGAAGCCGCGGAATTCGAGGAAGCCGCAGAGTTCGTCCGGGCAGGCGGGATTGATCCGTGCCAGGCGCTCGAGATCGGCGCTCGCCGCGGCGAGGATGTCCGGATCCAGCAGTTCGGCGAACCAGCCCTGCAGCTCGACACCCGCAGCGGGTTGCGCCAACCCCTGGGCCAGGCGATCCGCCAGGGCGGCGGCGAAGCAGTCGTGGCGCAATACCCGGGTTTCGAGATAGCCGGCCAGTCGCGGCGTACGCGCCGCCTGCTCTTGTGCCTGCTGGTACAGCCGTGTCCACAGTGCCGTCATAGACTCCGCTCCCTAAGTGCCGTGGCGTTCTAGCCCAAGTATGGTGTGCCGTTAAAGGCCAACCAATAAGGAATCACGGCGCCTGTGTTGCGCCAGACGCAACGCAGCTGAACCCTGAGCGGCTGGCATCATCAGAAATGGAGTCAACAGCGGATCCGTCATGCCTGCCCATCACGCCCTCACCCTCGCCAATGTCGAACTCTGGCTGCTCGCCGAAAAAGCCATCTACTGGCCGGCGCGCCAGGCGCTGCTGGTGGCGGATATCCACTTCGGCAAGGCAGCGGCCTTTCGCGCCCTGGGCCAGCCAGTGCCCCATGGCACCACGGCAGGCAATATCGCGCGCCTGGATGGCTTGCTGGAGCGCTACGACTGTCGCGAGATCATCTTCCTCGGCGACTTCCTCCATGCCCCCGAATCCCGCGCGCCCCTGACGCTGGATACCCTGGAGCGCTGGCGCGAGCGCCAGTCTCGCCTGCGCATGCTGCTGATCCGCGGCAACCATGATAGACGCGCTGGCGATCCGCCGGCGGCGCTGGGCATCGACGTGGTTGGTGAGCCGCTGGAGCTGGACGGCCTGTCGCTGCAACACGAGCCCGATCCCCATCCGCGCCTGCCGGTACTGGCCGGGCATATCCATCCGGCGTTTCGCCTGCAGGGTCGCGGACGCCAGGCGTTGCGCCTGCCCTGCTTCTGCCTGGAGAACGAAGAGGTGCTGATCCTGCCGGCCTTCGGCGACTTCACCGGTGGGCACCTGTTGGCGCCGGACCCGGCGCGCAAGATCTTTGTGGTGGGGGATGGCGGCATCTGGCCCCTGCGCTAGGGCCAGATACCGCAAGGATTAGCCTTCTTCGGTGATCCCGGTGATGGTGATCCCGTGGCGTTCCAGCAGGGCTACGGTGGGCTCGTCGTAGTCCCGCGGTACTTCGCTGTCGTCGTACTCTTCCAGGGCATCGTCACGGACGATCTGGGCGACGCGCTCCATGTCGGGTTTCTGGTCGGCTTCGATGGAAACCACCGAGGTGTTGCCATCAGTGTTGCTGTAGGCAATCTTCCACTTCGACATCTCAACGCTCCTCTCGAAAAAAGGCTATCGAGGGGTTAGACGGCGAGATGCCAGGGAATTCGCCCTAGCGCGGACGAAAGACGATATCGAGCACCCCCGCCAGGGCCCCATCGGCGCAACCGGCCTCGGCCAGGGCCTCATGGGCCTGGCGCAGATGGCTCTGCAATTGGCGCTGGGCATGCTCGCGACCGAGCAGGCTGACCAGGGTGGACTTGTCGCCGTCCTTGCCAGCGTCCTTGCCCAGGCCCTTGCCGTCGTCCAGATCGTCGAGCAGTTGGAAGGCCAGGCCCAGCTGGCAAGCAAAGACGTGGAAGGCCTCGCGCTGCTGGGCAGTGGTCACCAGAGTGGCGCCGGCCATGCCCAGGGCGGCGGAGAACAGCGCGCCGGTCTTGAGCTGGTTGGTCAGGGCGATGGCATCGGCCGGACGTGCCTGGCGACCGCCGTGCAGGTCGTGATACTGGCCGCAGACCAGGCCCGCGGTGCCGACCGCATCGGCCAATTGGCAGACCATCAGGGTACGGGTTTCTGCGGGTACGCCCTCCAGCCCGGCGACCAGGCGCAGGGCGTGGCTGAGCAGCGCCACCGCGGCTAGCATGGCGATGTCCTCGCCGTACTGGACGTGCAGCGTGGGACGGCCGCGGCGCAGGCGGGCGTTGTCCATGCAGGGCATGTCATCGAGGAACAGCGACGCCGCATGCACCATTTCCACCGCGCAGCCCAGATCCAGGACGGCCTCATCCGGCTGCCCGAGGTCCTCGGCGGCCAGGATCATCAACAGCGGACGCAGCCGTTTGCCGGGGGCGAGGACGCCATCGCGAATGGCGGCGGCGACCGGATCGTCGCCGGCCGGTAACAGCTCTGCCAGACGCTCGTCGATACGGGTACGCTGCCACTGCAGCGAGGCGGCAAAATTGTCTGTCGCGTTCGGCACTAATACGGTCGCCATCAGTCGAGATACTCCAGGTGAGGGACCGACGAACGGTCAAACCTCGGTGGATTAGGTTCTTCGCATAGCGAACCCGCAGTCCCCTACCAGACCACAACGACCGACGAAAGGTCACTCAGGGCGGATTCAAGAAGATATGGTGGATTGGGAACTGGCAAGTCGCAAGAACGACCATCTGGACATCGTGCTGGATCCCCACAAGGCGCGCAGCGCCATCACCACGGGTTTCGATGCCTATCGCTTCAACCATTGCGCCCTGCCCGAACTGAATCTGGATCAGATCGATCTGAGCAGCCGGTTGTTCGATCGCCCTTTGGCGGCGCCCCTGCTAATCAGCTCCATGACCGGCGGTCCAGAGCGGGCCGCGCTGATCAATCGCCACCTCGCCGAGGCGGCCCAGGCCCTGGGAATCGCCCTGGCCGTTGGCTCCCAGCGCATCGCGCTGCAACAAGGCGGCGATCAGGGCTTGACCGGCGAATTGCGCCGGCTGGCCCCGGACATACCCTTGCTGGCCAACTTCGGCGCCGCGCAACTGGTGGCCGGCTATGGGCTCGACGAAGCCCGCCGCGCCGTGGAGATGATCGAGGCGGATGCCCTCATCGTGCACCTCAATCCCTTGCAGGAAGCCGTGCAGGCCGGCGGTGACCGCCAATGGCAGGGCATCCTGGCAGCCCTGGAAAACCTGGTTACACATCTCGCCGTGCCGATCGTCGTCAAGGAGGTGGGCGCGGGCCTTTCGGGCCGGGTCGCCCGCCAATTGGCCGATGTCGGCGTGGCCGTGCTCGACGTGGCCGGTGCCGGTGGTACCAGTTGGGCCGCGGTGGAAGCCGAGCGTGCCCGCGACGATGGGCAGCGCGCCATCGCCCGCGCCTTCGCCGACTGGGGCATTCCCACCGCCGAAAGCCTGCGCCAGGTACGTGCGGCCTGCCCGCAGGCGACGGTGATCGCCTCGGGCGGCATCCGCGATGGCATCGACGTGGCCAAGGCCATCCGTCTTGGTGCCGACCTCGCCGGGCAGGCCGCCGCCGCCCTCCCGGGCGCGACCCAGTCGAGCGAGGCGGTGATCGCGCATTTTCGCGTGGTGATCGAGCAACTGCGCATCGCCTGCTTCTGCACCGGCTCGGCCGATCTCGCCCAGCTACGCCAGGCCGAGCTGCTGGACGCTGCGGCGCCCCAGTGCCCATAGTGGCCGATACCCGACCGGACGCCGCCATGCATGTCGCCCTGATCTCGCCACCGCTGCCGAGCCACCTGTCTACCCACATGGTCCTGGGTGAGGCCCTGGTCGCGCTGGGCCACCGGGTTACGCTGCTGCACCAGGCGGATGTCGGTGATAGACCCCGGCCGGCCGGCATCGACTTCCAGGCCATAGGCGCGGATAGCCATCCGCGCGGCAGCCTGGCGCCACTACTGGCCCGCACCGCCAGCCGCCAACCCTGGGCGGTGTTCGGGGTGATCGGCGACATGGCGCGCAATACCGAGCTGTTTTGCCGCGAAGGCCCGGCCGCGCTGCGCGACCTGGGCGTCGACTGCCTGATCGCCGACCAGATGGAGCCCGCCGGTGGCCTGCTCGGCGAGCACCTCGGCCTGCCCTATGCGTCCCTGGCCTGCGCCGTGCCGATGAATCGCGAGCCCCATCTGCCCTTGCCCACCCTGCCCTTCGCCTATCCCAGCACCGAGCGGGACCGGCAGATCGTCCAGGGCGCGACCCAGGTGTTCGACCTGATGATGCGTGCCCAGGGCAAGGTCATCCAGCGCCACGCCCAGGCCTTCGGCCTCGGCGACCGGCGGACACTGGATGATTGTTTCTCGCCCCTTCTGCAACTGAGCCAGTGCCTGCCAGGTTTCGATTTCCCGCGGCGTGCGCCGCCGCCGAATTTCCATGAGGTCGGCCCCCTGCGCTCGCCCCAGGTCCAGCAGCAGCGGTTGACGCTGGACATCGATCCGCACCGGCCCTTCGTCTTCGCCTCCTTCGGCACCCTACAGGGCGGACGCCTGCCGCTGTTCCGCCGCATCGCCCAGGCCTGTCGCCAATTGAACGTGCAGGTGCTGATCGCCCACTGCGGTCGCCTCGATGCCAATGCCGAGCGTCGCCTGCTGGACGACGGCGCGACCTGGGTCACCGATTTCGCCCCCCAGGAAGCCGCCATCGCCCGCGCCGACGCCGTCATCACCCACGGCGGCTTCAACACCGTGCTGGACGCCCTGGCGGCCGGCAAACCCATGCTGGCACTGCCCATGGTGTTCGACCAACCCGGCATCGCCCGCCGCCTGGAGCGGGTGGGCGCCGGCCTCTGCCTGGCGCCGCGGCTGGCCAGCCGGGCACGAATCACCCAGGCACTCGGCGCGGTGCTGGCCGACCCCGATTATCGTCGGGCCGCCGAACGCTTCGTGCCCATCGCCGCAGCTGCCGGTGGCGTCGCTGCGGCGGCGCACCTGGTGGATGGCCTGACGCAGCGAGGACTGGATCGTGCGTCCTGACCTGCTGATCGTCGGCGGCGGCCTGGCCGGCGGCTTGCTCGCCCTGCGCCTGGCCGAGACCCGTCCGGAAGTGGACTGGCGACTGGTGGAAGCCGAGCCACGCTTGGGCGGCAACCATACCTGGTCGTTCCACCAGCCGGACCTGACGCCGGCGCAACATGCCTGGATCGCGCCGCTGGTCGCCCATCGCTGGCCCGGCTACGAGGTGCGTTTCCCCCATCGCCGACGCCACCTCGGCAGTGGCTATGCCAGCATCAGTGCCGAGCGTTTCGACGAGGTCCTGCGCACGCGGCTGCCGGCCGAGCGCCTGCTGCTGGGGCGCGCGGTGGCACGCCTGGAAGACGACGGCGTGGTCTTCGCCGATGGCTCCGCCTTGCAGGCCAGCGTCGTGATCGATGCGCGCGGGCCGCGCAGCGACCCGGCGCTCTGGCTGGGCTACCAGAAATTCCTCGGCCAGGAGGTGCGGGTGACGCGGCCCCATGGCCTGGCCGAACCCATCGTGATGGACGCCACGGTCAACCAGCTGGATGGCTATCGCTTCGTCTACAGCCTGCCCCTGGCGCCGGATCGGCTGCTCATCGAAGACACCTACTACGCCGACGGCGAGAGCCTGCCAGTCGAGCGCCTGCGCCAACACCTCCGTGACTACGCCGATCACCAAGGCTGGGAAATCGCCGAGGTGCTGCGCGAAGAACAGGGCGTCTTGCCCATCACCCTCGGCGGCGACCTCGAACACTATTGGCGCAACGTCGAGGCCGGCGCCCCCATAGGGCTGGCAGCGGGGCTGTTCCATCCCACCACCGGCTATTCGCTGCCCGAAGCGGTGCAACTGGCCGAACACCTGGCCGCCCAAGCCTTCACCTCGACCGAGGCGCTACGCCACAGCCTGCACGCCTATGCGCGGCGACGCTGGCAGCGCCAGGGCTTCTTCCGCCTGCTCAATCGCATGCTGTTCCTGGCCGGCCGTCCCGAGCATCGGGTGCGCGTCATGCAACGCTTCTACGGCCTCGCCGAACCGCTGATCCAGCGCTTCTACGCCGGCCGCCTCACCGCCTTCGATCGGCTGCGCATCCTTTCCGGCAAACCGCCGGTACCGCTGAAACCAGCGCTGGATGCCGCCCTGGCTCGTCCTCCTCAGTTCAAGGAAGCACCATGACCCAAGGTAACGCGCCCAAGCGGGCCATCGTCATCGGCGCTGGCTTTGGCGGTATCGCCCTGGCGATTCGCCTGCAGTCGGCCGGCATCGCCACCACCCTCATCGAGGGCCGCGACAAGCCCGGCGGCCGTGCCTACGTCTATCACGACGCCGGCTTCACCTTCGACGCCGGCCCCACCGTCATCACCGACCCTTCGGCGCTGGAAGAATTGTTCGCCCTCAGCGGTCGGCGGATGAGCGACTACGTCGAGTTGCTGCCGGTCAGTCCCTTCTATCAACTGTGCTGGGAAGACGGCACCCGCTTCGACTACGTCAACGACCAGGCCCGGCTGGACGAACAGATCCGCGCCCTGGAACCGGACGACGTGGCCGGCTACCAGCGCTTCCTGGCCTATTCCCAGGCGGTTTTCGAAGAAGGCTATCTCCGCCTCGGCGCCAAGCCGTTCCTCAAGGTCGGCGACATGCTCGCCGCCGCGCCCAAGCTCGCCCAGCTCACCGCCTGGCGCAGTGTCTATACCCAGGTCTCGGGTTTCGTGAAGAACGAAAAACTGCGCCAGGCCCTGTCGTTCCACACTCTACTGGTGGGCGGCAACCCCTTCGCCACCTCGTCGATCTACGCCCTGATCCACGCGCTGGAGCGCAAGTGGGGCGTCTGGTTCGCCAAGGGGGGTACCCATGCGCTGGTACAGGGGCTGCTCAAGCTGTTCGCCGACCTGGGCGGCGAGCTGCGGCTGAACGCGCCGGTGGAACGCATCCTTACCGAGGGCAATCGCGCCACCGGTGTCTGCCTGGCCGATGGCAGCCAGCTCGCGGCCGATCTGGTGGCTTCCAACGCCGACGTGGTGCACACCTATCGCAAGCTGCTCGGCCATCACACCCATGGCGTGGTCGAGGGCAATCGCCTCAAGCGCAAGAGACACAGCATGTCGCTGTTCGTCATCCACTTCGGCCTGAGCCAGCCGCCGGTGGGTCTCGAGCACCACATGGTCTGCTTCGGCCAGCGCTATCGCGGCCTGATCGACGAACTGTTCAAGGGCCCGGGCGTGCCGGACGACTTCTCGCTCTACCTGCACTCGCCCTGCGTCACCGATCCGTCGCTGGCACCGCCCGGGCACAGCTCCCACTACGTGCTGGCGCCGGTGCCGCACCTGGGCAATGCCGACGTCGACTGGGGCGTGGAGGGCCCGCTCCTGAGAGACAAGATCTTCGCCTACCTGGAAGAGCGCTACATGCCCGGTCTGAGGGCCAACCTGGTCACCTCGCGCATCTTCACCCCGGCCGATTTCCGCCAGGAACTCAATGCCCATGTCGGCTCGGCCTTCTCCCTGGAGCCCATCCTTACCCAGAGCGCCTGGTTCCGGCCGCACAATCGCGATAGTGTCATTCCCAACCTCTACCTGGTCGGCGCGGGCACCCATCCCGGGGCCGGCGTTCCGGGCGTGGTGGGGTCGGCCAAGGCCACCGCCAGCGTCATCCTCGAGGAGCACGGCCAGCCATGACCGCCACGAACGACGTCGTCGACCACGCCGAACAGAGCATCGCCGTCGGCTCCAAGAGCTTTGCCGCCGCCGCCAAGCTGTTCGCCCCCGAGACCCGCGAGAGCGCGGTGCTGCTCTATGCCTGGTGCCGCCATTGCGACGACGTCATCGACGGCC
This sequence comes from Pseudomonas oryzihabitans, assembly GCF_006384975.1. Classification (NCBI taxonomy): domain Bacteria; kingdom Pseudomonadati; phylum Pseudomonadota; class Gammaproteobacteria; order Pseudomonadales; family Pseudomonadaceae; genus Pseudomonas; species Pseudomonas oryzihabitans. Next base: position 300,879 of record NZ_CP021645.1, on the reverse strand, counting down.
AGGAACTGGGCCATGGCCAGGTCGACGGCGACCGTAGCGCCGGCCAGGCACGGCTGGCCGAGCTGGAACGCCTGACCCGGGCCGCCTACACCGACGAGCCCCTGAGCGACCCGGCCTTCGCCGCCTTCCAGCGCGTGGTCAAGCGCCACGGCATCCCCCTGGCGTTGCCGCTGGACCATCTGGCCGGCTTTCGCATGGACGTGGAAGAGCGGGTCTATGTGGAGCTGGAAGACACCCTGGAGTATTGCTACCACGTCGCCGGGGTGGTGGGCGTGATGATGGCGCGCATCATGGGCGCGGAAGACGAGGAAACCCTGGATCGCGCCTGCGACCTGGGCCTGGCCTTCCAACTCACCAACATCGCCCGCGACATCGTCGAGGACGCCCGCATCGGCCGCATCTACCTGCCCCGGCAGTGGCTCGACGAACTCGGCGTGCCGGCTGCCGAGCTGGCGGAACCCCAGCACCGCGCGGCCGTGGCGCAACTGGCCGAGCGCCTGGTGCGCCTCGCCGAGCCCTACTACGACTCGGCGCGCCAGGGCATCGCCGCCCTCCCCCTGCGCTCGGCCTGGGCCATCGCCACCGCCCGCGGCGTCTATCGCGAGATTGGCGTACACGTACTGCAACTGGGCGCCCACGCCTGGGACCAGCGGGTCAGCACCAGCACCGCCGACAAGCTGCGGCTGGTCTGTCGCGGCGCAGCCCGCGCCATGCTCTCCCGGCACCAGCGCAACGAGCCGCGCCCGACCGAACTCTGGACCCGACCGCGCCGCTGACGTCGGCCGTCTCGCGGCGGTCACATTTGTGCGCACCTTGGGGGTGCACGCCAGCAAACTTTTATGCGATAAACGGGTCGGATTAAAGCGACCCCACGCGGGACGCGGATGGATGGATGCCTGAGCCAGAGGGCCGCATCCGGTAGTCAGCCTAAGAGTATGGGATTTGCACATGCACAAGACGGAAATGGCTGTTTCGCACGCTAGCTTCGCTGCCTCCTCTTCAGTACTTGCCCTTGGCCTTTCCGGTAACGCGCAGTCCGGCTACAAACCCGAATTCTTCAACGCCACCCAGTGGCGCACCCTGGTCGCCCTGTGCGTCCACCTGCAGGCCGACAGCGAGCAGGCCGATACCCGCTTGCCCGAATTCATCGACCGCCACATGCTCACCCCCTATGCCCACGGCGATCGCTCCAACATCGTCGATCCCTTCGACGAGCAGGCCCAGGTCCAGCAGGGCGCCAACCTGCGCGATCTGCTGCGCGACGGCCTGGCCGTGGTGGATGCCTATTGCCTGGACCGCCTGGGCGTCGGCTTCGCCGAGCTGGCCGCGGGTGAACAGGCCGAGGTGGTGAGCGCCGCCGCTGCGGGCAGCCTGAATCCGCCGGCCAAGGAATTCATCGACCTGCTGCGCAACGAAAGCGAGCGCAGCCAGTACGCCCATTCGCTGTTCGCCGCCTACGACACTCCCGCCGTCGCCTGATCCTTCGGTAGCGCCTCTACGGAGGCGCGCCCTCCTCTCTACTACTCCTGCACCGGCTCACGGGCCTTGCGTTCGCGCGAGGAATCCAAGGCGCCGCCGTGAATCTCGCGCAGCTGTCGCTTGAGTCTCTGGGTGGAAGGCGCCAGCAGAAAGCCGAACGATACACAGCCCTCGCGCCCATCGACCGCGTGATGCATGCGGTGCGCCTGATAGAGCCGCTTGAGATAGCCGCTGCGGGGCACGTAGCGGAACGGCCAGCGCTGATGCACCAGGCCGTCGTGGGCGATGAAGTACAGCAAGCCATAGAGCGTCATGCCCGCGCCTATCCATTCCAGGCGCCAATAGCCGGCGTTGCCCAGGGCGATCAGCAGGATCGCCAGGCCAGCGAAGACGACGGCGTAGAGATCGTTCTTCTCGAACCAGCCCGTGCGCGACCGATGGTGCGACTCATGCCAGCCCCAGCCCCAGCCGTGCATGATGTACTTGTGCGACCACCAGGCGAAGCCCTCCATGCCCGCCACGGTCGCCAGCACGATTCCCGCATTGATCAGTAGCTCCAACGTTACCTCCGCGGGCGCTCGGTCAGGATGTCGCCGCCGGTTCGGTCAAGGTGCCGGCGGTGGCGCCCAGCAGAGGCGAATCCACCGGCAGGTGGACTTGCAGGATACCCGGACGCACCTCGAATCTCACCCGGTCACGCTTGACCGGTTCACCGTCGAGATTCATGTCCAGCCCCTCAGCCGCTTCCAGCTCGACCCAGGGCAGGCGCGCCCGAATGAACATCTCCTCGGTGCTGAACCCCTTGCTGAGAAATTCCCCGAGGGTGCCGAGTACATCCTGGGACGCCGGCAGGATGCCGACGTCGAGCAGGCCATCGTTGACCAGGGCGGTGGGACAGAGCACATGGCCGCCGCCGGCCTGGCGGCCATTGCCGATACCCAGGGCGAGGAATTCGCCTTCCCATTCGAAACCCGGACCGCGGAAGCGGCCATTGGCCGAATGCACCTCGGCAAAGCGGGTCAGGCCGGTGAGCAGATAGGCCGCGCCGCCCAGCAGGCGCTTGAGTTCACCCGGCGTGTTGGCGGTCACCTGGGAGCCGAAGCCGCCGGTTGCCATGTTGAGGAACAGCTGGCCGTCGGCGGCGACCAGATCGATGGCGCTGGTCGGCCCATCGAGCAAGGCCAGGGCGGCGGCCGGCTCCACCGGTACGCCAGCCGCACGGGCGAAATCGTTGGCGGTGCCGAGCGGCAACAGGCCGAGGCGCGCCTGAGAGTGATTCTGGGCCATGGCTTCGGCGACCGCGCGCAGGGTGCCATCGCCACCCGCCGCAACCAGGGTTCCATAGCCTTCCCGGGTGGCCTGCTCGACGAAACGGGCCGCATCCTCTTCTTCCCAGGTCACCCGCACGTCGATGCGATGACCGGCCTCGCGCCGTTCGAGGATCGCGGAGCGGACCTCTTCGTTACCGGTTTCCTTGCCATTGAGGATGACCAGGGCTGCGTCAGCCAGGGTGCCTGTAGTCGTCATGATCGTCGTCCAAGGTTGGCTTTACGCGGCGAGATGCCACGTCAGGCGCCGGGCAGCGCCCGGCATGCGATTCTGCAGACTAGGACTGTGGGCCGCCGGCCACGGTTCAGTCCCGCCGGCTGGCTCGCTGGGCTTTGGCGGAAAAGTGTCGGCGCGTGGCAACTTTTCCGCCGGGCGCTAGGCCTTGAACAACTCCGCCAGCGGAATGAAGCGCACCGGATCGCCGACGCCGAAGGTGCGATCCTCGCGAATCTCCACCAGGCCATGGGCCCAGGCCGCCGTCTGCAGCACATTGGAGCCCTGGTTACGATGGGGGACCGCCCGCCCCCCTTCGAGACGCGCCCGCTGGTATTCGCGGCGGGCACCGGCACGGGGCCAGTCGAAACCGGCCGGCACCTCGATGCTCAAGGGCGCCACATCGATCTTGCCGGCACGGCGCAGCAGGTAGGGCCGCGCCAGCAAGCCGAAGGTCACCAGGGTCGACGCCGGGTTGCCCGGCAGGCCGATCACCGGAATGCCGCGGAAGCGACCGCAGGTCAGCGGCTTGCCCGGCTTGAGCGCCAGCTTCCAGAGGGTCAGCTCGCCCGCTTCGCGCAACGCCTGGCCGAGAAAATCGGCTTCGCCCACCGAAACGCCGCCGGTGGAGAGGATGAGATCGGCCTGCAGCGACGCCAGCCGGGTACGGGTATGCTCCAGGTCATCCGGCAGGATGCCCTGGTCCGACACCTCGCAGCCCAGGCGCTTCAGCCAGCTGATGAGCAGGGCCCGATTGCTGTTGTAGATCTGCCCCGGCCCTAAGGGCTGGCCGGGCACGACCAGTTCGTCACCGGTCGAGAGTACCGCGACCCTGGGGCGTCGATAGACGTCGAGCCGGGCGCGACCGAGGGAGGCGGCAACGCCCAGCTCGACCGGCCCCAGGGCAGTACCGGCCGACAGCACCTCGTCCCCGACCTTCACCTCGTTGCCACGGCGCCGGATGTTGCGCGCCGGACGCAAGGTTTCGAGAAAGCGCACCCGGCCGTCGTCCTGTACCTCGGTGTTTTCCTGCATCTCCACGCAGTCGGCACCCGCCGGTATCGGCGCGCCGGTAAAGATCCGGGCGCAGGTGCCCGGCTCCAGCGGCGCAGGCGCCTGGCCGGCGAAGATGCGTTGGGAGACCCGCAGCGGCTCGCCTTGCCAGTCGTCCAGCCGCAGGGCGTAGCCGTCCATGGCACTGTTGTCCCAGGGCGGCAGGTCCAGGTCGGCGATCAGCGGCGCGGCCAGGATGCGGCCGTCGGCCTCTTCCAGGGCGACGCGCTCCTGGGGCAAGGGGCCGTCTTCGGCGGCCAGGGCCAGCAGCCGGGCCAGCGCCTCTTCGAGGGACAGCAGGCTCATCCGCGCGGCCCGCAGGGCTCGGCCTGCTTGAGATGGGGCACGAAGTTGCACGGGCGATGACGATTATCCAGCTGCTCGCCGAGGATGCCGTCCCAGGCGGTGCGGCAGGCATTGGTGGAACCGGGCAGGCAGCAGACCAGGGTGCCGTTGGCGAGCCCGGCCAGGGCGCGGGACTGCACGGTGGAGGTGCCGATGTCGGCCACGGAAATCTGCCGGAACAGCTCGCCGAAGCCATCCACCTGCTTGTCCAGCAGGCAGGCCACGGCTTCGGGGGTGCTGTCGCGGCCGGTGAAGCCGGTGCCGCCGGTGATCAGCACCACCTGGACCTGCTCGTCGGCGATCCACTGGGCGACCTGGGCGCGGATCTTATAGAGGTCGTCCTTGAGCAGCACACGCGCGGCGAGGAAATGGCCGGCGGACTCCAGGCGGTCGACGAACAACTGCCCCGAGGTATCGGTCTCGAAGGTGCGGGTGTCGCTGACCGTCAGCACGGCGATGTTCAGCGGTACGAAAACCGCCTCGGCTTTGTGGCTCATCTGCTTGGGTTTCCGAAGTGCGAGGAAAGAAGGAGTGCAGCGGAAGACCACCGGAAGGACCTTGGGTTTCCCGGCAGCGCCGTTACCCGGATCGGCAGCGGCCAGGAGGGCGACCGTGCCGGTGGCGCTGACCGGCGTGGCTCTGCCGGAGGGTCCGCGGGATCTGCATGGGTACAGCCTAGAGGAAAAGCCGACGCCCCTTCAACCGAAGGGGCGCCGCTGCTGGGCTCAGCGCTGGCGCTGCTCGCCTTCGGCGTGGGTGTCCCACTTGATCGGCCGCGGATCGGCGATGGTATTGGCGTCCTGAGAGAAGCGGCCGTATTGCGGCGCGATGTTCGGATCATCCGCCCAGGTCGCCTGCTGGGTGAAGGTGCCAGCCTTGCGGTCGAACTTGAGGACGTGCTGGGCCGTCTTGTTGCCCCAGTCCGAGGATGGCAGGGAGATGAAAACCACCTCGTACTTATCGTCGGTCAGCTTGCCGTGTACCACGTAGACGCCGTAATGCTCCTCACCCGGCGAGATGATCTTGTACACGCCATTGTCGTAGTAATAGAGGGTGGCGTCGGGATAGGGCTTCTTCTCATACATCTTTTCGTAGAAGAGCTTCTGCCGGATGGTCGGCTTGCCGAATTCGACCTTGACCGAGGGAGGCTCACCGCCGCCTGCGGCGAAGGCGGGCAGTGCCGCAAGGGTGAGGATGGACAGCAGCATCGTCTTCATCGTGACACAAACTCCTTTCTGGGCAGGGACTCCCACTCGCAGCTGGAGCGGGATCAAAGGTGTCTAGCACGCCGATTTTAAGCGAGCGCGCCCGAGTCTAGCCCAGGGTCCTGCCCAGGACCAACCCGCTCCCCTGCCAGCAAGCCAACCTGAACTGGGCTAGCATGACGACCCGATTCCGCCCTGGGCCTGCGCCCAGGCGCCCAGCCGAGGTCTCCTGCATGCCGCTCCCGCCCGCCTCCATCCTCATCCTCGCCGGCGGCCGCGGGCAACGCATGGGTGGGCGCGACAAGGGCATGGTGGAATGGCAGGGCCAGCCCTTGGTCGCCCACGTGCAGCGCGCGGTACGGGCGCTCACCGACGATCTGGTCATCTCCTGCAACCGCAACGCCGAGCGCTACGCCCAATGGGCCGACCAGGTAGTGGCCGACGAGGAACCGGACTATCCCGGCCCCCTGGCCGGCATCCTAGCCGGAATCACCGCGAGCCGGCATGACTGGGTCCTGCTGCTACCCTGCGATGCGCCCCGTATCGATGCGGCTCTCGCCCAGCAACTGCTGGCGGCCGCCCAGGCGAGCCAGGGACCGGTCATGGCCCGCCAGGGCGGCTACTGGCAGCCGTTGTTCACCGCCCTGCCCCGGCACCTGCTGCCCGCACTGCGCAGCGCCTGGGCCCAGGGCGAACGCAGCCCGCGCGGAGCGCTGCTGCCCCTGGGGCTCACTGCCGTCGACTTCGCCGAGGACGACCCACGCCTGGCCAACTTCAACGACCCCACGGCGCTGGAAAGACCCGTCTAAAGGCTCGCGCCTTCACCTGGGCGCAGGCGGGTCCTTTCCACAATGGTTGCGTGACCGCCCGGTTCCCGGACGAACTCACCCCCTCACCCGCGGTCCTAAGCCCGCTTGGTTGCCAAGAAAGGAGACCGCCCCATGAACAAGCATCTGCTCCCCGCCGCCCTGCTGGTCGTTGCCAGCGCCCTGCTCGCCGGCTGCTCCACGCCCAGCGTCATCACCCTCAACGATGGCCGCGAGATCCAGGCCACCGACACGCCGAAATACGACGAAGACTCGGGCTTCTATACCTTCAAGCAGCTCGACGGCAAGCCGACCCGCATCAACAAGGACCAGATCCGTACCATCAAGGAACTGTGATTCCTGCCCGGCGCGTTTTTTTCGCCTAACCCCTTGTGCTTGCATGAGTTTTAGGTAGAATGCGCGCCATCCATTACGGAGCGTAGCGCAGTTTGGTAGCGCGTCTCGTTCGGGACGAGAAGGTCGCTGGTTCGAATCCAGTCGCTCCGACCAAATCCGATCCAGCAGGATCACCCCAAGGCCCGCCTAGTGCGGGCCTTGTCGTTTCTGGGTGTTTTGTGTGGGCGCCGCTCTTTCCGAGCCTTGATTCCTGCGTTGGGAAATGCTTGCCCTAGCCAGGTAACGGAAAGGCCAAAAGCAGGCTCCCTTCCCCCTCTTCATTCTCCTTTTCATCGCTGGACGCGATTACCGTCTGCCCTGTTTTGACGGAGACGCCCTGCACTCCCTCTTGTATACTGAACCGCGAGCACGCCGAAGCCCCAGGGACTAGCAGCGCCTAAATCTTCCTGCCTTTAGAGGGCCACAGGGTGTGCAGCCGACCAACCGCACCGATCAGCCCTCCCTGGCCAGCGAAAGGCCGACGACGGGCGGCGTGGCGGCGCGGCAGTGTCGGGGCAACCGGCCCCACACCTTGGCCGCCAGAGGCCGCGCCGGAGGGCTCTGCACCAGGCGCGCGCCGTTGTCACCCCGCCACACCTGCGGGCTAAACGTGTCGCTTTTTCTGTACCCCTGTATTCGCCCTTAAGCTGCGCCAGTCGCAGCCTAGGAAGGCAGATGGCAGCCTGGAATTTCCCTGCGGATCCTTGCCCCCCCAAGCATTTTGGTCAGTTGCTATCTGGCAACCGGTAGTCGAGCTAAAATAGTACGTATTCCTAGCTATCCTAGGCACGCTGGTAGGCCATTTCATCGTCACCATGGCCTTTTTTCCACCAATTCACTCGGGCGCACGTATGGACGACAAATTTTCATTTCTATCCGGATCATTAGCGCTTGAGAATAAGCCATTTCATTTTCAAATAGCTGGAACCATCCAAAACAAGCTTAAAGACCACAAGGGGTATGTAGGCTATAAACTTACTACTCTTGGCAGATCCTCAGACCAAGACGTACCATCTTTCATAGTAGTTTCTCAGCAAATTGGCATACTGCTAATCGATGTTGTTGAGGACAGGATAATCGACGTAATAGAACGCAGAGACGCAGATTACTGGAGGGCAGAGTCCGGACATATAACAACTTCTCGAGTTATAATTAACGAAATATACGAAGAAGAAGTACAAAGCCGCCTTAAAAACGACTTAGCACTCTATGATCGAAAAACACGCCGCTCTAAAGTACCAGTCCGAAGCGTTATAGTTTTCTGTGCAAATGACAAGGCTGAGCAATCAGACTTGGTTAATATCGAATTAACTTCAATAGAAAATTTAAGCTTCGATGAGATCGATGCATATCTAGACAACATACCTCTCGATTACAACTGCTCCGAGGAAGATTTAGGAAAAATATACTCTTTAATTGAGGGAACCTTTGTATATGAAAACAAAGATATACCGATAGAAGAAAAGCCGCTCACCACCATAAATGACTACATCCAAAAATCATTACAGACGACTTTCAAACAGGACGATGCACAAAGAAGGGCAGCGATGCAGCTACCTCCTGGCCCACAAAGGATACGGGGGCTAGCAGGAACAGGAAAAACCATTGTCCTCTGCTTGAAAGCAGCCATCACACACAAAAAGTTTCCAGATTTTAAAATACTTTATCTTTTTAATACCCAAAGTCTTTACCAGCATGTTCAGAGCTTAATCTCGAGGTACTATACCTTAGAAGCGAAAAAAGCACCCGACTTTGATACAAGGATAGATGTCTACCATGCATGGGGTGGAAGACAGAGACCTGGACTTTACTCAAGCCTATGCCAAAAAATGGGCATCACGCCTCTAACATTTCAAGATGTAAGAGGATCGAGCGACGCTTTGGGATCCATCTATAGAGATCTTCTCCTAAAAGTTGGAGACAAGATACAGCCTGAATACGACTTGGTACTAATAGATGAGGCACAGGATTTTTCAAATGAAATCTTCCAAGTAGCTTACAAGTTGGCCAAGGGTGAGGGCCAACAAAAGCGTATTATATGGGCATACGACGAATTCCAATCTCTTCGTGACTCTTTCATTAAAGGGCCGTCAGAATTGTTCGGGTCAGGCACTGACGGAAAACCAAACCTACCTGACACGATACTCAATGGATCGTATGAGGGCGGGATTCCCAAAGACTTCGTTCTACCAAACTGCTATCGAACTCCACGACCTGTTCTGATGACTGCACATGGGGTCGCAATGGGCATTTACTCTAAGCAGCCCAGCGAAATGTTCTATTACGCTGCCGAATGGAATGCCATTGGCTACAGAGTAAACGAACCAAGAACCTTGGAAATTCATCAAGGCGATCAAGTTGACATAGAAAGACCGGACGAAAACAGTAAAAACCTTCTTGAAGGAATTCTAAATGACAACCGACGCAAACCGCTGAACCTTATACAAACTCACACAGCTGAAAACGAAGATGATCAGCTTACGTACATAAGCCAAAGCGTTAAACGTCTGATAGACGAACATGCCGTTGCACCAGAAGAAATAATAGTAATCAATCTCCGCTCAGGAAATAACAAGAGCGCAATGCTGGCAATTCAAAGAGCCCTCACTAATGCCGGAGTGAAATCCGTACTTCCTGGCTATGTGGAAAGTGCCGATGTTTTCAAGCCAAAAGGCTTTGTCACAATCACCACTCCTTTCCGAGCAAAAGGAAATGAGGCAAATATAGTATTTGTGCTAAATGCCCAACTAGTTGTGAGCGATTTTACACTGAGAATGAGAAACGCTTTCTTTGTGGCAGTCACTCGATCTAGGGGATGGTGCTACATCACTGGCTACGGCACTAATATGGCATCACTTACAAATGAAATTGAAGCCATCAAGCAGGACTTCCCTAGATTTAAGTTTGCCTGCCCCGACCCAGCGATTGTTAATAGCAACAAAACGTTCCTGAACAAAACCGACAAAGAGCTTGATGAGTTACAACGTGCCCTTGAGATTATTGAGAAGCATCCGGAACTTTCGATAAACATCGAGCGACGCAAGTAGGATGCCATATGAAATTTGCACATGCAGAGCAAGGCATACGAAATGCGATTCGGCATCTTGCATCGCATACCCAAGTTCAGAACTCTTGTATAATCCATGATGAGCTTCAAATAACTTGGCAAGGCAGAAAGCCAGGTATCTACAAAAACTCGTACTACCCGATTGAGTATCAAAAGCTATTAGACAGCCAACAATATTCAGTTCTTTTATCGGACGGATCATTTTTCCAGTTTTATTATGGCTTTGATGCTACAGAGAAACTACAAAAAGGGAGATTAGCCTTTTACCCTTCACCGATAAAAAGCTCATCAAGTCAAGACGAGATCTTTGTAGCAGCAGAAGAGGCTCTCGATAGAGAAGATCTTGACCTCTATAATCACCTTTACAACTGGACCGAGCTTATGGAAAGCCAGGGTCACAGCCCATGCAATACATCTCATATTAGGTTTGATTTTGACGCTGCGGTGACAGCTCACTGTCAATCCCACATGCAAATTAGCGGTGTTCAAGAGCTCCGCATTGCAGCTGATTTCTTCCCTCAACCGTTAGCCTTCGTACAAATTTGCGAGGCTGTGGTTCATGGCCTCTCACCAATGCGAATGGCCGATCTGTCCTTTGAGCGAAGACATTCTTTGAACCTAGATAAACCGGGCTCCCTGATCCATCTCATCAACTGGCCAGAATAGGGAATTGAACCGCCGGCCAAATGGATCGAATGGCCTCAGCCAGGGCGCAGGTTAAGCACCGTGTATGCCAGCTTGTATGCCGACAAGCCACCACGGCCTCAAATCTCAACTCTCATGCGGCCTGCAGCGCTTAGGCTTGACGTAGTCGCTCGACCAAATCCGATCTACCAGGATCACCTCAAGGCACGCTTAGTGCGCGCCTCGTCGTTTCTGAAGACTTCTTCTGCACTCCTGCTAGGAGCCCCCTACCTCCTACTCACCACCAACCGCGCCGCAAACGCTAGAAAGACCACCCCCGTCGTCCGATCCAGCCAGCGGATCACCGCAGCCTTGCGCAACACCTCCCCCAGCGCGCGGGTAGCGCCGATCAGGGTGAGGGACCAGAGCAGCCCCAACACCACATGGATAGCGACCAGGCCGAAGGTCCAGGCGATCAGGGGTTGGCCTTGGGGAATGAATTGCGGCAGGAAGGAGACGTAGAAGATGCCGACCTTGGGATTGAGCACGTTGCCCAGCATGCCCTTGAGCAACCACTTGGAAGAGGTGCCCTGCTCCGCCGAGGCGCTGGTGAAGGTGGTACGCGGACGCAGCAACAGATTCAGGCCCAACCAGCAGAGGTAGGCGGCGCCGCAGTATTTGAGCAGGGTGTAGGCCAGCTCCGATACGGCCAGTAGCGCGCCCAGGCCGAAGGCCACCGCGGCGCCCCAGAGCAGGCAGCCCAGGTTGATGCCCAGGGCCGCCCTCCAGGCCTGGGCGCGGCCTTCGACGGCGGCGGTGCGCAGTACCAGCGCGGTATCCAAGCCCGGCGTGAGGGTAAGCAGCGCGGCCGCGAGGGTGAAGGCGAAGAGATTGTCGACGATGGACATGGCGGGGCTCGTTGCGGCGGTGACGCCGCAACGGTAGCACGGGATAGCGGCAGCTCGAACCTAGGCGCCTAGCCCATCAGGCTGCCCTTAGGCGGCCTGGAGGTGGCTTCAACCCGCGGCGCGGAAGGCGGGTTCGTTCTCGGCGATGTAGCGGGCAGCGGCGCGGCGCGCTTCCAGTTCGAACGCCTGGGGATTGCGGTCGACGAGGCGTTCCAGGGTGCCGCGCGGAATGCCATCGGCTTCGAAGTCGGTACGGCAGAGCAAGGCGCCGGCATGGCAGACATTGCGCTCGACCGCCTCGATCAGGCCGCCCAGGCGCACGCTCTTGACGATGTTGTGCGGCAGGCGGCGACTACGGCGCAGGGCTGCGGTGGCGGTGGTCAGGACGTCGAGGATTTCGTCCTCGACCGGGCTGAAGGGGCCGTTGCCGAGCTTGCACTTCTGCTGCAGGTAACGCCGGGAGAGCAGATGCCCCTGGCGTTCGAGGGCTTCGCGCGCCGCCATGTCCAGGCGCCCGCGACTTTCCAGGCTGCGCTCCAGCGCGATGAGGAATTCCCAATCGGTGATCTGAGTAATCTGGGTGATGACTGCGTCCATGAAGCGCTCCTTGCCAGTCGGGAATAGATGGCACATTGATAGTGTTCAGGGCATTTGGTTCCAGGCTCGAAGAACTTGCCGACGAACGTCATATCATTTGGCCATTGTTGCCCCGGTGTAGCGCACGAAAGGCACCCGAACGGGGCGATCGCACCGTTTTGCGAGGAGGTAATCGCGGGGGAAAAGACGCCCGTTGGCGGCGGGAGGCTAGCGACGCGGCAGCAGGCTCTCGACCAACTGGCGCAGATCGGCAACACCCCAGGGCTTGGGCAGGAAGGCGGCGCGGCGTGGCAGGACGGCGAGATCCTGGTCGATGTAGCCGGAGATGATGATGAAGGGCACCGTTGGCCAGCTGGCCGCGGCCAGTTGCGCGAAGGCCAGGCCATCCAGGATGCCCGGTACGTTCACATCGGCGATGACCAGCTTGGTGTCACCGCTGTGTGCGTCCATGTGAGCCAGGGCCTCGTCGCTGGAGGCGACGGCGACGACATCCAGTCCCTGTTCGGTAAGGACTTCGGTCAGCAGCTCGCGCTGCCCCGGATCGTCTTCCAGAACAAGGATTTGTCTTTGTATATCAAGGCTTCTCGGCTTCATGGCAGCTCAGACATCGGATGAGTGCGAGATTCTCCGCGGACTTCCTTAACGGTCACCTGAGGCGGGTGAGCGGTACGCTGGCCACTGGCCGCCAAAGCCGCACTCCGCCTGGCTTACAGCCCGACAAGGGCCGCCCTAGAGAGGCTCAAGCGCGACGTCGATGAAGTTTTTTTGCCGCTGGGTTGTCTGAGGGCCAAGACGCCCATTTGCCGCGCAAGGATCCCGCATACGTGAGCCAGATGCCCAAGTCCCGCAAGGCGCGGGTCGACAATTCAGCGACAGGCGATATTTCGCACCAGGGCAAGAACATTTTCTTCGCCGCCGTGGAAACCACGCGGATGCCGATGCTGGTGACCGACCCGTCGCAGCCGGACAATCCGATCATCTTCGCCAACAACGCCTTCATCGAGATGACCGGCTACCAGGTGGACGAGCTGATCGGGCAGAACTGCCGCTTTCTGCAGGGCCCGGAGACCGATCGCGCGGTGGTCAGCCAGATTCGCGAGGCGGTGGAGCAGAAGCGCGAGTTGTCGGTGGAGATCATCAACTACCGCAAGGATGGCTCGAGCTTCTGGAACGCGCTGTTCATCTCGCCGGTGTACAACGATGCGGGCGAGCTGATCTATTTCTTCGCCTCCCAACTCGACGTCAGCCGGCGCCGCGATGCCGAGGATGCCTTGCGCCAGGCACAAAAAATGGAGGCCCTGGGGCAGCTCACCGGTGGTATCGCCCACGACTTCAACAACCTGCTGCAGGTGATGATGGGCTACATCGACATCATCCAGCGCACCGCGGAGAAGCCCAGCTTTGATCAGGAGCGCATCCTGCGCAGCGCCACCCATGCCAAGTCGGCCGCCGAACGGGCCAGCACCCTCACCCAGCAGCTGCTCGCCTTCTCGCGCAAGCAGAAGCTGGAGGGTCGGGTGCTCAATCTGAACAACCTGATCCGTACCTCCCACGAGCTGGCCGAACGCACCCTGGGCGACGTGGAAATCCGCACCCAGTTGGACCCCCACTTGTGGAACTGCCGGATCGACCCGACCCAGGCCGAGGTGGCGCTGCTAAACATCCTGATCAACGCCCGCGATGCTCTGGCGGATCGCCCTAAGGCCAGCGTGGGGATCGAGACGCGCAACGTCGAGGTCCGCGAGCTGGCCAATATGTCCTATGACGGCCTGATGCCAGGTCGCTACGTCAGCCTGGCCATCACCGACAACGGCCATGGCATGCCGGCCAGCATCCGCGATCGGGTGATGGACCCCTTCTTCACCACCAAGGAGGAAGGCAAGGGGTCGGGCCTGGGGCTGTCGATGGTCTATGGCTTCGCCAAGCAATCCGGCGGGACGGTGCGCATCTATTCGGAGGAAGACGTCGGCACTACCCTGCGTCTGTATTTCCCGGTGGACGATAGCCACATCACCTATCAGCAACAGGAACAGCGCTCCGACCGACGCAGCGGCACCGAACGCATCCTGGTGGTGGAAGATCGGCCGGATGTCGCCGACCTGGCCAAGCTGGTGCTGGAAGACTATGGCTACACCGCGCAGATCGCCATCAATGCCAGCGAAGCCTTGCGCATCCTGCGCGAGACCGAGCAGCCGTTCGACCTGGTGTTCACCGACCTGATCATGCCGGGGGGCATGAACGGCGTGATGCTGGCCCGCGAGGTCAAGCGGCTGTACCCGGACACCAGGGTGCTGCTCACCACCGGCTACGCGGAAAATTCCCTGGAGCGCACCGATATCGGCGGCTCGGAATTCGAGGTGATCTCCAAGCCCTATATTCCCAACGATCTGGCGCGCAAGGTGCGGCGGGTACTGGACGGTCCGAGCGGCGTCACCTGAGCGGGGCGGTGCCTGGCGCGGATGGCGGAAGATAGCGGCAAAGGTTACCGCCGGTGTACCAAAGTGGCCTGGAGCGATCTAGCGTATTAGACTGACGATTGTTGCGGCACGGGAAGGCCCTTCACCTACCCTGTCGTCGTCCTCAGGCCAAGCTCCAGCGGGTCCTGCAGGTTGCCGCCGCACGTTGCGAGTCGGCACCAAGGCCTCGCCACCCGGCGTTTCCTGCCCTTTCGTTTGCGCCGCCGCGAGGTCCGCTCAGCCATGAACTCCCCCAGTCACTCAATCATCGCGACCGGCAATCCCGGCCTGGACGGGGTGTTGCGCGGCGGCCTGCCGAGAGATCGTCTCTATCTGCTGGAAGGCACTCCGGGCTCGGGCAAGACGACCCTGGGCCTGCAGTTTCTCTTCGAAGGGGTGCGCCAGGGCGAGTCGGTGCTCTACATCACCCTCTCGGAAACCAGCGAAGAGTTGCAGAGCGTGGCCGAATCCCATGGCTGGAGCCTGGAGGGCGTGCACCTGTTCGAGTTGTCGGCTGCCGACGCGGTACTCGGGGGCGCGCAGGAGCAGACCATCCTGCATCCCTGGGAGTCGGAACTGGGCGATACCATCGAGCTGATCCAGGCCCGGGTGGATGAAATCAAGCCCAGCCGCCTGGTATTCGACAGCCTGTCCGAGATGCGCCTGCTGGCCCAGGACCCGCTGCGCTATCGGCGCCAGGTGCTGGCGCTCAAGCATTTCTTCGCCGGGCGTGGCCTGACCGTGCTGCTGGTGGATGACCTGACCACCAGCGGCGGCGAGCGGGACAATCACCTGCACAGCCTCTGCCATGGGGTACTGACCCTGGAGCGCCTGACCCTGGACTTCGGCGCCGCCCGCCGGCGCCTGCAGGTGCAGAAGCTGCGCGGCGTGGACTTCATCGCCGGCTATCACGACTTCACCATCCGCCGTGGGGGCCTGGAAGTCTATCCGCGCATGATCGCGGCGGGGCGCCACCAAGACTTCGTCGGCGCCCCGGTACCCAGCGATATTCCCGACCTGGATGCCCTGCTGCATGGCGGACCGTTGCGCGGCACCAGCACCCTGATCACCGGCCCGGCCGGTACCGGCAAGACCACCCTGGCCCTGCAGTACGTAGTGGCCGCTTGCGCCCGGGGCGAGCGCTGCGCCGTCTATGAGTTCGACGAGCGCATCGGTACCCTGATGAAGCGGGCGGAAAGTATGGGGATGCCGCTGCTGCGCTATATCGAGGAGGGCCTGCTGGTGGTCCACCAGATCGATCCCGCCGAGCTCTCTCCCGGCGAATTCGCCTGGCGCGTGCGGCGGGACGTCGAAGAGCACGACTGCCGCATGCTGGTGCTGGACAGTCTCAATGGCTACCTCGCCGCCATGCCGCAGGAACAGCAGCTAATCCTGCAGATGCATGAGCTGCTCTCCTACCTCAGTCAATCCGGGGTGGTGACCTTTCTCCTCAATCCCCAGCACGGCCTGGTCGGTTCGATGACCACCAATCTCGATATCTCCTACATCGCCGACACCGTGGTACTGATTCGCTTCTTCGAAGCCCACGGGCGCCTGCGCAAGGCGATTTCCATCCTCAAGCACCGCGGTGGCGGTCACGAAGATGCGATCCGGGAACTGCGCATCGATACCCGAGGAATCCGGGTGGGCCAACCCCTGGTGGAATTCCGCGGCGTCCTCACCGGTACGCCGGAATACTTCGGTGCCACGCAACCCCTGATGGAACAGCGCGATTGACCGAGACAGCGGCGCCGTCCTGCGAGCTCATCATCTGCGCACCGCTACGGGGTGACGCAGCCAGCCTGCAGCGGCTATTCACCCAGGGTTACCACACCCGCTACCTGAGCAGCCTCGACGAGGTGGCGGCCGCCCTCGGCGACGAGACCGGGATCATCGTGTTCACCGAGGAAGCCCTGCGGCAGAACATGGGTGCCCTGAGCGGGGCGCTGGAGCGACAGCCGACCTGGTCGGACATCCCGCTGGTGCTGCTGGCCTCCGACGCCAAACGCTCGGGCCGGGGCAACGATCTGCTGCGCCGGCAGTTGCCCGCGGCGGCGACCAACGTGGTCATCCTGGAACGCCCCCTGAGCGGCGCTTCCCTGCTCAGCAGCGTTGCCGCCGCCTGGCGTTCGCGCCTGCGTCAGTTCGAGATGCGTGATCGCCTCAGCGAACTCGCCCAGGAGCGCGAGCGCATGCAGACCCTGCTGGAGAACCTGCCGGTCGGGGTGTGCTTCATGGACCGAGAAGGCCGCACCCTAGTCAGCAATCCCTTCTACGAGCAGCATGTACCGGGGCAGCGCATCCCCTCCCGGCAACCCCGGGAAGCGGCGCGCTGGGCAGCGCTCGACAGTACCGGGCAACTGCTGCCGCCCGATCAATTTCCGGGCGCGCGGGCCTTGCGGGGGGAGCGCGTCAGGGGCCAGGACTTCTATCACACCACCGCCGACGGTGCGGAATCCTGGCTGCGCGTGAGCGCGGTGCCCTTGCATGACGACGCCCAGCAGATCATCGGGGCGACCACGGTGATCGCCGACATCAGCGACGAGAAGCGGGCCGAACTGGCCTTGCGGCGCTTCAACGAAGAGCTGGAGGTCCAGGTGCAGGAGCGCACCCGGACCCTGGCGCTCACGCTCAGCGAGCTGCAACGGGAAACCGCCGAGCGCAGCCGCGCCGAAGAGCAGTTGCGCCAATCGCTGAAGATGGAAGCGGTCGGTCAGCTCACCGGCGGGATCGCCCACGACTTCAACAACATGCTGACCGGGGTGCTGGGCGCTCTGGATCTGATGAGGATCAAGGGCAAGGGCCAACTGGCAGGGCTGGAGCGCTACATGGAAGCGGCCCAGCATTCGGCGCACCGGGCGGCGGCCCTCACCCAGCGCTTGCTGGCCTTCTCGCGTCGGCAGTCGCTGGAATCGCGGCCGATGTCCGCCAACGAACTGATCCTGGCGCTGCACGATCTGCTGCAACGCACCGTGAGCGAGCAGATCTCGGTGACGCTGGAATTGGGCACCGACCTGCCCTGGATCCTGGCCGATGCCAATCAGCTGGAGAACGCCCTCCTCAACCTGGTGATCAACGCCCGCGATGCCATGCCGGACGGCGGGCTCGTCACCCTCGCGACCTCCCTGGTCACCTGCAGCGAACAGGGTCCCGAGGACGATGCCCTGGCCCCGGGCGACTATGTCTGCATCGAAGTCCGGGATACCGGGACGGGTATCCCGGAGCGGTTGCTGGACAAGGTGCTCGAACCCTTCTTCACCACCAAGCCCCAGGGCCAGGGCACCGGCCTGGGCCTGTCGATGGTTTATGGCTTCGCCCGGCAGAGCAACGGCCGCCTGACCATCGCCAGCGATGCGACGGGGACGCGGATCTGCGTCTATCTGCCAACGGCGGAGCAGCGCCGCGAGTCGCCGCGCGTCGCGCCTAGCGAATTCACCCAGGGCGCCGGGGAGACCATCCTGTTGGTGGAAGACGACGATGCCGTGCGCCTGGTCAACCAGGAGGCGCTGGAAGCTCTGGGCTATCGGGTCTGGAGTGCGGCCGAAGGCAAGGCCGCGCTGCGCCTGGTGGAGCAGTTGCCCCAGCTGGACCTGCTGGTGACCGATGTCGGCCTGCCGGGCCTGAATGGCCGCCAACTGGCGGAGGTGATCCAGCAGCTCAGGCCACGCTTGCCGGTGCTGTTCCTGACCGGCTATGCCGAGGGCGCCCTGAGTAGAACGGCTTTCCTGGGTGGTAACATGGAGCTCATGACCAAGCCCTTCACCCTGGACCAGTTGGCCGCGCAGGTGGCCACCATGCTGTCCGGGTCAGCCCGGCGGGTGACGGCGCCCTCCTAGTGTGGTGTTTCAGAAGTTCGCGCAAGAATTGGCGAGTGATTTTTGTTCTTGGACCAGGCGCCAGGACGAGTCATAGCAGGGCTATGGCGAGGAGTGGCAACGCCGCCCAGGGCGGTCCGCCGCTGCGGACAAAAAGCGCCGCCAAAATTGCGTAGATAACTTTTGAAACACCACACTAGGGTCGCCCGCGCGCCATCGACTCAGCAAGGACCTTATGACTTCCCAGATTCGCCCCGCCCGTCGCGCAGACGCGGCCCGTATCCATGCCCTCATCGTCGAACTGGCCGACTACGAGAAGGCCGCTCATGAAGTGCTGGCCAGTCCGGCGCAGATCGAGGCGACGCTGTTCGCCGCCGCTACGCCGACCCGTGCCCTGGTCGCCGAGCACGACGGCCAGGTGGTGGGCTACGCCGTGTATTTCTACAGCTATTCCACCTGGCTGGGCCGCAACGGCATCTACCTGGAAGACCTCTATGTGAGCCCCAGCGCCCGCGGCACCGGCCTGGGCAAGGGCCTGCTGCGCGAACTCGCCCGCGAGGCGGTGGCCAACGACTGCGGTCGTTTGGAGTGGAGCGTGCTGGACTGGAACACCCCGGCCATCGACTTCTACGAAAGCCTCGGCGCGAAGGCGCAGGATGAGTGGGTGCGCTATCGCCTGGATGGCACAGCGCTGCGCGATTTCGCGGAAAGCGGCCGGTAGGCTCCCGTAGGTTGGGTTGAGCGTTAGCGAAGCCCAACACCGCACTGTTGGGCTTCGACGATAGAGCCGTCTCAACCCAACCTACGCGGATCGCGGCCATGTCGGTGCGCCGTAGCGACCGCTCCTACCGTGCCGCGACCTTGTCAGCCGTAGCGTGGAAAACGGCGCAGCCTTTTCCGCTGGGGGCTTAGCGGTGAGGCGCGCCCTCACCCCGGCCCTCTCCCAGGGGGAGAGGGAGTTAAACGAGCAGGCCTTCAGCACCCCCAGCTCCGGCAAGATCGCCGGAATCAGGGTGCGTCCCATTCGGAGAGGCGGTTGCCCCCACCCCCTTACAAATCCGCCAATTCCACCTGCGCCGGCCGGCGCTGCATCAACACCTTGCCGTGGCGGATGGAATACAGCGGCAGGCCCTGGCTGCGGACCATCTCGTAGTCGCTGTCGGCGGACAGCACCAGCAGGTTGGCTGGCCGCCCCTCCTCCAGGCCATAGCGGTCGCCCAGGGACAGCGCCTTGGCGCTGTTGACGGTGACCAGGTCCAGCGCCGATTGCAGGTTGCGATAGCCGAGCATGTGGCAGATGTGCAGGCCCGCCTCCAGCACCCGCAGGATGTTGCCGTTGCCCAGCGGATACCAGGGATCGACGATGGAATCCTGGGCGAAGCAGACGTTGAGGCCGGCCTCCAGCAGTTCGTTGACCCGGGTCACCCCGCGGCGCTTGGGAAAGGTGTCGAAGCGGCCCTGCAGGTGGATGCTCTCGGTCGGGCAGGAGATGAAGTTGATGCTGGCATGGGTCAGCAGGCGGAACAGCTTGGCGCAGTAGGCGTTGTCGTAGGAGCCCATGGCGGTGGTATGGCTGGCGGTGACCCGCGAACCCATGCCGCGGCTGCGCGCCTCCTCGGCGAGCACTTCGAGAAAGCGCGAGTGGGGATCATCGGTCTCGTCGCAATGGACGTCCACCAGGCAGCCGGTACGCTCGGCCAGGTCCATGAGGAATTTCACCGAACTCACGCCCTGGTCGCGGGTGTACTCGAAGTGCGGGATGCCGCCGACCACGTCGGCGCCCAGGCGAATGGATTCCTCCATCAGCTCGCGCCCGTTCTTGAAGGACTCGATGCCCTCCTGGGGAAAGGCGACGATCTGCAGATCGATCAGGTGGCCGGTCTCCTCGCGCACCTCCAGCATGGCCTTGAGCGCGGCGAGGGACGGATCGGTGACGTCCACGTGGGTGCGCACGTGCTGGATGCCATGGGCGGCCAGGGCACGGATGGTGCGCTTGGCGCGGGTCTTGGTGTCTTCCTGGGTGATGGTGGCCTTGCGCTCGCCCCAGCATTCGATGCCTTCGAACAGGGTGCCGCTCATGTTCCAGCGCGGCTCGCCGGCGGTGAGGGTGGCGTCGAGGTGGATGTGCGGCTCGACGAAGGGCGGCACCACCAGGTTGCCGGCGGCGTCGATGTCGTCGGGGCCTACCGTGGGCGGCATCAACTGTTCGGCGATGGCGGCGATGCGCCCGCCGTCTATGCGGATGTCGTACAGGCCTTCGCGGTCACGCAGGCGGGCGTTGAGGATGCGCATGGTCGATCTCCCTACAGCGAGGCAGGGGCGGTAGTGCGCCCCCGAATCAGCCCATTGAACACGCCATAGGCCAGTGCCGCCACCCCGATACCCACCAGGGGTGCCACCCAGGGAGAGCCGAAGGCGGCGACGGTGCCCAGGCCGTAGGCGGCCAGCCCCGGCCAGTTGTAGCGCGGCAGCCGGGCCTCGGCGAGCAGCGGATAGCGGCCGCGATGGCGCAACCAGTAGTCGGCGACGATCACCCCACCGATGGGCGGGATCACGGTGCCGAGCAGCACCAGATAGGGCACCAGCAGGTCGTACATGCCCAGCAACGCCAGGGCGGTGCCGATCAGGGCGCCGGCCAGGGTCACCGTCTTGCGCCGGTCGGTGCGCACCAGGTTGCAGCCGGCCACGGCGAAGTTGTAGATGGTGTTGTCCTGGGTGCTCCAGATATTGAGCAGCAGCATGGCCAGGGCGGCGGTGGCGAAGCCCTGCAGCATCAGCACCTCCACCACGTCGGGTTGCTGATAGACGATGGCGCCGTAGGCGCCGATCAGCACCATAAGGCCGTTGCCGATGAAGAAGCCGATCAGGCTGGCGAGCACTGCCACCCGAGTAGAGCGGGCGAAGCGCGTCCAGTTGGTGGCCTGGGTGGCGCCACTGACGAAGGTGCCAAACACCAGGGTGATGGCGGTGGACAGGTCCAGGCTGGCGCTGGGCTGGATCGCCAGCAGGCCGTCCAGGCCGCCGGCCTTGCTGGTCGTCACGCTCATGGACAGCACCAGCAGCACGGCCATGGCCGGCACGGCGATCCAGGAAAAGATCTCCAGGCCGCGATAGCCGACATAGGCGGTGGCGCAGAAGCCCAGGCCGAACACCGCCATCAGCGCCAGCACCGCGCCCTGCTCCAGGCCGAAGTACTTGCCCAGCACTACCGCAGCGGTGGCGGTGCCCCAGGCGTACCAGCCGATCTGGGTGAAGCCGAGGATGAGGTCGCAGAGCTTGCTGCCGCGCTCGCCAAAGGCGAAACGCCCCATGAGCACCGAGTTGAGGCCGCTGCGACAGGCGATATGGCCGAGGGCGGCGGCATAGAGACCCAGCAGCAGGTTGCCGATGGCGATGACCAGCAGCAGGTCGGCGAAGCCGAAGGCCACGCCCAGCTTGCCGCCGGCGAACATGGTGGCGGTGAAGAAGGTGAACCCCAGCAGCACCATGGCCAGGGAGGCCAGGCCCTTGCGGGCATGGGGCGGGACTTCGCTCAGGGGATAGTCGTTGCCGGCGGCATTGCTCATGACGGACTCCTCGGGATGGGCGTGCCTGTCCTGTAGCAGTGCTCGTGCCAGGGCTCGTCGAAGGGCGCTGCAGAGCCTTCCGCTCGGCCGTGGCCCGGACGCCGGAGCCCGACCATGGTGCACCGCCACGCCCTGTGCCTTGGCCGGGGGCGGTCAAGTGTGAGACGGTTGCCGCGGCTGTATCACAAGGAAAAGATCATGACCATGCCACGCCTCGCCGTCCTGGGTTCCGGTCTCATGGGCATAGGTATCGCCGTGCACCTCGCGCGCCACGGCCATGCCGTGCGCTTGCAGGACGTCGACCCCGCCCGCCTCGCCGAGGTACCGGCCACGGCTCGTACCCTGCTCGCCGAACTGGTCGAGGCCGGGATCGCGGTGGACACCAAGGCCGTCATCGACCGTCTGACTACCACCACTGAGCTTACCGACCTCGCCGACTGCGACCTGCTGTTCGAAGCCGTGCCCGAACGCCTGGAACTCAAGCACCGCCTCTATGCCCAGCTCGAAGCCGTGCTGCGGCCCGACGCCCTGATCGCCAGCAACACCAGCGGCCTGCCACCGGACGAACTGGCCGCCCACCTGCGCCACCCTGAGCGGCTGCTGATCGCGCACTTCTGGAATCCGCCGCACTTCATTCCCCTGGTGGAGTTGGTGCCTGGCAGTGCCACCCTGCCCGCCCATCTGGAGTCCGTGCGCCTACTGCTGGAAGCCGCCGAACTGGAAGCCGTGGTGTTGCAGCGGGCCATTCCCGGCTTCGTCGGCAATCGCCTGCAATTCGCCCTGCTGCGCGAGGCCCTGCACATCGTGCAGAGCGGCGCGGCCGATGCCGAGACGGTGGACCGGGTGATGCGCGCCTCCCTGGGTCGACGCTATGCCATGGTCGGTCCGCTGGAAGCGGCGGACATGGGTGGGCTGGACACCTTTCGCGACATCGCCAGCCATCTTTGGCCCACCCTGGCGCGGGATGAAACCCCGCTACAGGTACTGGAAGACCAGGTGGCCACCGGCCGTACCGGTCTGCGTAGCGGCGCGGGCTTCTACGACTGGGATGCGGCGCGCCGCGAGCGTATCGTCCAGCGGCGCCTGCACCAGCTGCGCCATGCGCTGAAGCCATGAGCGCCACGCCACCCGGCCTGCCGGGCCTGGACGACTATGCCGGCATCCGCCAGCGGGCGATCCGCTCGCTGTTCGAGATCATCGAGCAGACCAGCAACGGCACGGTGATCGTCGACCGCGAGGCGCGCATCGTCTGGATCAACCAGAGATACGCCCAGCACTTCGGCCTGCCGGATGCCGCCGCGGCCATCGGCCAGCCGGTGGAGCAGATCATCCCCCATAGCCTGCTGCGCGAGGTGGCGCGCAATGGCCAGCCGATCCTGCTGGACATGCTGGAGACCCGCAGCGGCCCCCTGGTGGTGATGCGCCTGCCGATCCATACCGACGAGGGCGAATTGATCGGCGCCATCGGCTTCGCCCTGTTCGACCAGTTGCAGCAGCTGGCGCCCCTGGTGACCCGTTACCTACGCATCCAGGAGGAGCTGGCCACCACCCGGCGCTCGTTGCAGCACGCGCGTACCGCCAAGTACGGCTTCGGCCACTTCGTCGGCAGCGGTCCGGCCAGCCTGGAGGTCAAGCGCCGTGCTCGCCGCGCCGCCGCCAGCGCGGCCGCGGTGCTGCTGCTGGGCGAGACCGGCACCGGCAAGGAGTTGCTGGCCCATGCCATCCACGGCGCCTCGCCACGCGCCGGGCGGCCCTTCGTCAGCATCAACGCCGCGGCCATTCCGGAAAGCCTGCTGGAAGCGGAATTCTTCGGCACCGCGCCGGGCGCCTTCACCGGCGCCGAGCGCCGGGCGCGCCCGGGCAAGCTGCAGATCGCCCAGGGCGGCACCCTCTTTCTCGACGAGATCGGCGACATGCCCCTGGCACTGCAGGCCAAGCTGCTGCGGGTACTACAGGAGAAGGAATACGAGCCGCTGGGCTCCAACGAGGTACTGGCCTGCGATGTGCGGATGATCGCCGCCACCTCCCGCGACCTGGAGGCCGCAGTGGCCGAGGGACGTTTCCGCGCCGACCTCTACTACCGGCTCAACGTGCTGCCGATCCGCATCCCGCCGCTACGGGAGCGCCTGGACGACCTGGCGATACTGGCCGAAGCCATCCTCGACGGCCTGCCCGCCGTGGCTGGGCAGCCCGCTCCCGAACTCACCGCCGACGGCCTGGCCCTGCTGCAGCGCCAACCCTGGCCCGGCAATGTGCGCGAGCTGCGCAACGTGCTGGAGCGCGCCGTACTGCTGGGTGACGACAGCCAGTTGGATGCCGCGGCGCTGGCGGAGGCTCTGGGCGTTTCTGCCGAATTGCCAGCCAGGCAGCCCGTGGCGAGCGCTACCGGCGAAACCTATGCCGAAGCCCGCCAGCGCTTCGAGCGGGAACTGTTCCAGTCCACCTTGGCCGCCTGTGGCGGCAAGGTGGACGAAGCCGCCCGGCGCCTGGGTCTGGGGCGGTCTACGCTGTACAAGAAGTTGGTGGCGCTGGGGCTGACATCTCAAAATTGAGACAAGCCTATATTTGGAGAAATATCTGTAGGAGCGGCCCATGGCCGCGATAGATCGTCAATCGCGGCCATGGGCCGCACCTACAATGTCTAGCCGTAGGTTGGGTTGAGATGGCTTTATCGTCGAAGCCCAACATGGCCGGCGTTGGGCCGTTGTTGGGCTTCGCTTCGCTCAACCCAACCTACAGTGTCCATCTTTTGAGAAAATTTGCCGGCGATTGGCTATCGCTAAAATAAAAGCCTACACAAAACAATCACTTAGAAATCTGGCACGGTTCTGGCTCCTAGGTTCAGGCGATCCCTGCATCGCCCTATAACAACAAGAACCGCTTCGCCCCAGGCGAAGCTCTAGGAGAAGCCATGAGTGTCCTGATCGCACTCGCCGCCCTGGCGCTGCTGATGTTCGCCGCCTACCGGGGTTTCAGTGTCATCCTCTTCGCCCCCCTCGCCGCCCTCGGCGCCGTGCTGCTCACCGACCCGTCCGCCGTGGCTCCCGCCTTCACCGGGGTGTTCATGGACAAGATGGTGGGCTTTCTCAAGCTGTACTTCCCGGTCTTCATGCTCGGCGCCCTGTTCGGCAAATTAATCGAGCTGTCGGGCTTCTCCCGCGCCATCGTCGCCGCGGCCATCCGCCTGCTCGGCCGCGAACGGGCCATCCCGGTGATCGTCGCGGTCTGCGCCCTGCTCACCTACGGCGGCGTCTCGCTGTTCGTGGTGGTCTTCGCCGTCTATCCCTTCGCCGCCGAGATGTTCCGCCAGAGCGACATCCCCAAGCGGCTAATCCCGGCGACCATCGCCCTGGGCGCCTTCTCCTTCACGATGGACGCCCTGCCCGGCACGCCGCAGATCCAGAACATCATCCCCACCAGCTTCTTCCAGACCACCGCCTGGGCCGCGCCCTGGCTGGGCCTGGCCGGTTCGCTGTTCGTCATCGCCGTGGGCCTGACCTACCTGGAGCGTGCCCGGCGCAAAGCCCGGCGCGAGCAGGAAGGCTATGCCAGCGTGCCGCTGCGCAACGAGCCCGAGACCGCCGCCGACCTGCCGCTGCCCAATGCCTGGCTGGCCCTGGCGCCGCTGGTGCTGGTGGGGGTACTCAACGGACTGCTGACCCGCTGGATTCCCGACTGGTACGGCGCCACCAGCACTCTGGCATTGCCCGGCATGGCCAAGCCCATCACCCAGGAAGTCGCCAAGCTGACCGGCATCTGGGCGGTAGAAGGCGCCCTGCTGGCGGGCATCCTGCTGGTGTTGGTCACCGGCTTCAGCGCCATCCGCGGCCGGCTGGCCGAGGGTAGCAAGACCGCCGTGTCCGGCGCCCTGCTGGCCGGCATGAACACCGCCTCCGAATACGGCTTCGGCGCGGTGATCGCCGCCCTGCCTGGCTTCGTGCTGTTCGCCCAGGGGCTCAAGGCCATTCCCGATCCGCTGATCAACGAGGCGGTGAGCGTGACCCTGCTGGCCGGCATCACCGGCTCGGCCTCGGGCGGCATGAGCATCGCCCTGGCCGCCATGAGCGAGACCTTCATCGCCGCCGCCAATGCCGCGGGCATCCCCCTGGAAGTGCTGCACCGGGTGGCAGCCATGGCCAGCGGTGGCATGGACACCCTGCCGCACAACGGCGCGGTCATCACCCTGCTGGCGGTGACCGGCCTGACCCACCGCGAAGCCTACGGCGGTATCTTCAAGATCACCCTGATCAAGACCGCCGCGGTGTTCTTCGTCATCGCCCTCTACTACCTGACCGGACTCGTCTAAGGAGACAGCCATGGACCTTACCGGCAAGACCGCCCTGGTCACCGGCTCCACCAGCGGCATCGGCCTGGGCATCGCCCAGCGCCTGGCCGCCGCCGGTGCCACCCTCATCCTCAACGGCTTCGGCGATCCCGCGCCGGCCCAGGCCAGCCTGTCCGGCCGCAGCGGCTTCCACGGCGCCGACCTGTCCCAGCCGGAGGAGATCGCAGACCTCTTCGCCTATGCGCAGCGCGACTTCGGCGGCGTGGACATCCTGGTCAACAACGCCGGCATCCAGCACGTGGCACCGGTGGAAGACTTCCCGGTGGAGCGTTGGGACGCGGTGATCGCCCTCAATCTCTCGGCGGTGTTCCACACCACCCGCCTGGCCTTACCGGGCATGCGCGAGCGTGACTGGGGCCGCATCGTCAACATCTCCTCGGTGCACGGCCTGGTGGCCTCCACCGGCAAGGCCGCCTACGTCGCCGCCAAGCACGGGGTGGTGGGCCTGACCAAGGTCACCGCCCTGGAGACCGCCCGCACCGGCATCACCTGCAATGCCCTCTGCCCAGGCTTCGTGCTCACCCCGCTGATCCAGCAGCAGCTGGACAGCCGTGGCAGCGACCCGGACCAGGCCCGTCGCGACCTGCTCAGCGAGAAGCAGCCGTCACAGGAATTCGTCACTACCACGCAACTGGGCGAACTGGCGCTGTTCCTCTGCAGCGACGCCGCCGCCCAGGTGCGCGGCGCTG
Source organism: Pseudomonas oryzihabitans (assembly GCF_006384975.1). Taxonomy (NCBI): domain Bacteria; kingdom Pseudomonadati; phylum Pseudomonadota; class Gammaproteobacteria; order Pseudomonadales; family Pseudomonadaceae; genus Pseudomonas; species Pseudomonas oryzihabitans. The sequence goes on along the minus strand of NZ_CP021645.1, from coordinate 273,986 downwards.
CCTGGACCATGGACGGCGGCTGGACCGCTCAATAAACGACCCGAGGATCTACGCCATGAACAAGCTCTATCCCAACGCCGCGGCCGCCCTCGACGGGTTGGTGCGCGACGGCATCACCCTGGCCGTGGGCGGCTTCGGCCTCTGCGGCATCCCCGAGGCGCTCATCGCCGCGCTACGCGACACTGGCGCCCGCGAGCTGACCGCCATCAGCAACAACGCCGGGGTGGACGGCTTCGGTCTCGGCCAACTGCTGGAGACCCGGCAGATCCGCAAGATGATTTCCTCCTACGTGGGCGAGAACAAGGAATTCGAGCGCCAGTACCTGGCCGGCGAACTGGAACTGGAATTCACCCCCCAGGGCACCCTGGCCGAGAAGCTGCGCGCCGGGGGCGCCGGCATCCCGGCGTTCTACACCCGCACCGGCTACGGCACCCTGGTGGCCGAGGGCAAGGAAACCCGTGACTTCAACGGCCAGCCCCATGTGCTGGAGCTGGCGCTGACCGCCGACGTGGCCCTGGTCAAGGCGCAGCGCGCCGACAAGGCCGGCAACCTGGTGTTCAACAAGACCGCGCGCAACTTCAATCCGCTGTGCGCCATGGCCGGTCGCGTCTGCGTGGCCGAGGTGGAGGAGCTGGTGGAGACCGGCGAGCTGGACCCCGACCAGATCCACCTGCCCGGCATCTTCGTGCAGCGCCTGATCGTCAATGCCAACCCCGAGAAACGCATCGAGAAACGCACCCTGAGCGAGGAGAAGTAAGATGGCCTGGACCCGCGAACAGATGGCGCAACGCGCCGCCCGGGAGCTGCAGGACGGCTTCTACGTCAACCTCGGGATCGGCCTGCCGACCCTGGTGGCCAACTACATCCCCGCCGGCATGGATGTCTGGCTGCAGTCGGAAAACGGCCTGCTCGGCATCGGCCCCTTCCCCACCGCCGAAACGGTCGACCCCGACCTGATCAACGCCGGCAAGCAGACCGTCACCGCCCTGCCCGGCAGCAGCTATTTCGACAGCGCGACCAGCTTCGGCATGATCCGTGGCGGTCACGTGAACCTGGCCATCCTCGGTGCCATGCAGGTTTCCGAGAAAGGCGACCTGGCCAATTGGATGATCCCCGGCAAGATGGTCAAGGGCATGGGCGGCGCCATGGACCTGGTGGCCGGCGTGCAGCGGGTGGTGGTGCTGATGGAGCACACCGCCAAGGGTGCGCACAAGATCCTGCCGGCCTGCGACCTGCCGCTGACCGGCGTCGGTGTGGTCGACCTGATCATCACCGACCTGGCCGTGCTGGAGGTGACCGACACGGGCCTCAAGCTAGTGGAGCTGGCCGAAGGCGTGAGCCTCGATGAACTGCGCGCCGCCACTGGCGCCGCCATCCAGGCCTAGAGGAGACCCTAGTCATGCAAGACGTCGTCATCGTCGCTGCCACCCGTACCGCGGTCGGCAGCTTCCAGGGCTCCCTGGCCAATGTGCCCGCAGTCGAACTCGGCGCCACCGTCATCCGCGCCCTGCTGGAGCAGACCGGTGTGGCCCCCACCCAGGTGGATGAAGTCATCCTCGGCCAGGTGCTCACCGCGGGCGCCGGCCAGAATCCCGCGCGCCAGGCAGCGGTCAAGGCCGGGCTACCCCATGAGGTGCCGGCCCTGACCCTGAACAAGGTCTGCGGCTCCGGCCTCAAGGCGGTGCAACTGGCCGCCCAGGCGATCCGTTGCGGCGACGCCGAGATCGTCATCGCCGGCGGCATGGAAAACATGAGTCTGGCGCCCTACGTGCTGCCCAAGGTGCGCAGCGGCCTGCGCCTGGGCCATGCCGAGCTGGTCGACTCCATGATCAGCGACGGCCTCTGGGATGCCTTCAACGATTACCACATGGGGCAGACGGCGGAGAATCTGGTGGAGAAGTACCAGATCAGCCGCGAGGCCCAGGATGCCTTCGCCGCCCGCTCCCAGCAGCGCGCGGCGGCGGCGGTGGAATCCGGGCGTTTCCGCGAGGAGATCACCCCGGTGGCCATCCCCCAGCGCAAGGGCGAGCCGCTGCTGTTCGACACCGACGAAGGCATCCGCGCCGACACCACTGCCGAGGGCCTGGCCAGACTGCGGCCGGCCTTCGCCAAGGACGGCAGTGTCACCGCCGGCAATGCCTCCAGCCTCAACGACGGCGCTGCCGCGGTGCTGGTGATGAGCGCGACCAAGGCCACCGCCCTGGGCCTTGAACCGCTGGCCCACATTGCCGCCTATGCCAGTGCCGGGGTGGACCCGGCAATCATGGGCATCGGCCCGGTGTCGGCGACCCGCAAGACCCTGGAAAAAGCCGGCTGGCAGCTGGGCGACCTGGACCTGATCGAGGCCAACGAAGCCTTCGCCGCCCAGGCGCTGGCCGTGGGCCAGGAACTGGGTTGGGATGATGAGAAGGTCAACGTAAACGGCGGCGCCATCGCCCTGGGCCATCCCATCGGCGCCTCGGGGTGCCGGGTGCTGGTGACCCTGCTGCACGAATTGCGGCGGCGCGAGGGTCGGCGTGGCCTGGCGACCCTGTGCATCGGCGGTGGCCAGGGCGTGGCCCTGGCGGTGGAGCGGCGGTAGCAAGCTTTTAATCGCGGCCATGGGCCGCTCCTACAGATACGGACACACCGTAGGAGCGGCCCATGGCCGCGATCAATGCATCACCGCCTCGCACTACACCCCAACAAAAAACAACAACAAAAGGATCCCTCCATGACCTCCACCCCCTCCCGCGATTCGCGCAGCGCGCGGTTCGCCCTGGCCTGTTCCAACTGGGCCGAACGCTGGTTTCCCGATTCCTGGGTGTTCGCCGTGCTCGCCGTGGCCGTGGTGGCCCTGGCCGCTCTGGGCATGGGCGCGCCGGCGGCCAAGACCGCCAAGGCCTTTGGCGACGGTTTCTGGAGTCTGATTCCCTTCACCATGCAGATGGCCTTCGTGGTCATCGGCGGCTACGTGGTGGCCAGCTCCGGGCCGGCGGCGCGACTGATCGAGCGGCTGGCGCGGGTGCCGCGCACCGGGCGTGGCGCGGTGTGCTGGGTGGCCCTGGTGGCCATGCTCGCCTCGCTGCTCAACTGGGGCCTGAGCCTGGTGTTCGGCGGCCTGCTGGTGCGCGCCCTGGCCCGCCGCGAAGAACTCAAGATGGACTATCGCGCCGCCGGGGCCGCCGCCTACCTGGGCCTGGGCGCGGTCTGGGCGCTGGGGCTGTCGTCCTCGGCGGCGCAGTTGCAGGCCAATCCGGCCAGCCTGCCGCCGTCGATCCTGGCCATCACCGGGGTGATTCCCTTCAGCCAGACGCTGTTCCTCTGGCAATCCGGCGCCCTCTTGCTGGTGCTGCTGGTGGTCTCGGCGGTGATCGCCTACGTCACCGCGCCGGGGCCTGAGAGTGCTCGCGATGCCCGCGCCTGCGGCGTCGACCTCACCCCGGCGCCCCAGCCTGCGGCCACGCCGGCCCGTCCGGGCGAATGGCTGGAATACAGTCCGGTGCTGATCGTGTTGCTGGTCTTGCTGGCCGCCGGGTGGCTGGTGCAAGAATTCGCCAGCAAGCCGGCCATCGAGGCCATCTCGGGGCTGAACACCTACAACCTGTTGTTCCTCAGCCTGGGCGCCCTGCTGCACTGGCGGCCGCGGCACTTCCTCGACGCCGTGGCCCGCGCCGTGCCGGCCACCACCGGGGTGCTGATCCAGTTTCCGCTGTACGGCTCCATCGCCGCCATCCTGACCAAGGTCAACGGCGCCGATGGCCAGACCCTGGCGCACCATATTGCAGCGTTTTTCACTCAGATCGCCACGCATGACACCTTCGCCCTGCTGATGGGCGTCTATTCGGCGCTGCTGGGTTTCTTCATTCCCTCGGGTGGGGGCAAGTGGATCATCGAGGCGCCCTATGTGATGCAGGTGGCCAACGACCTGCAGTATCACCTGGGCTGGGCGGTGCAGATCTACAACGCCGCCGAGGCGCTGCCGAATCTGATCAATCCCTTCTACATGCTGCCGCTACTGGGCGTGCTGGGGCTGAAGGCGCGCGACCTGGTCGGCTTTTCCTTCGTGCAGCTGCTGGTCCATGCACCCCTGGTGCTGGTGCTGCTGTGGCTGTTGGGGGGAACGTTGGCCTATCTGCCGCCGGTACACCCGTAGCTCGGGTGGGGCGCAGACGGTAAAGCGGGAGGGGTGAAGCGGGAGCCGGCTGGATCTCAGCCGGCGATGGCCAGGCGGGTGCTGTCGATGATGGCCTGCAGGCGGCTTGGGTTGCTGTATTCGTCGCGATAGATCCGGCGGGTGTGCTTGGCCACGCCATGCTCGTTGACGACGATGAAGGAGAAACCACGCTTGCTGGGGGCGTCGATGACGCAGCTCATCGGCGCGAAGGCGGCGCTGAGGGCATGCATGGCGTTTTGGGCTTGGGTTTGAATGTTCATGACTTCTAGTTGTAAACCTCGCGTGTGACGCTGCTATGACAAGGGTCTTGACCGATAGTGCCTAGACTCGTAAGGAATTGTTAGCAATAGACGTGCCGGAATGTAACAAAGCCTTTTCCGGCACGCCCCGCCCTTACTTGCCCGCCGCCTGCTGGCGCCGCTTAGCGCGCCGCGACAGCATGTTCAGCCCCTCAATCAGCGCGGAGAAGGCCATGGCCGCATAGATGTAGCCCTTGGGCACATGGGCGCCAAAACCCTCGGCGATCAGCGTCATGCCGATCATGATCAGGAAACCCAACGCCAGCATCACGACGGTGGGGTTGTGGTTGATGAAGTTGGCCAGGGGGTTGGCCGCCAGCAACATGACGGTCACCGCCACCACCACGGCGATCACCATCACCGGCAGGTGCTCGGTCATGCCCACCGCGGTGATGATGCTGTCCACCGAGAACACCAGGTCCAGCAGCAGGATCTGCACGATGGCCGAACCGAACGCCAGGGTCGCCACCTCGCCGCCCTTGGTCAGGGCGCTGTCCGGCTCGGGATCGACGTTGTGGTGGATCTCCTTGGTCGCCTTCCACAAGAGGAACAGGCCACCAGCGATGAGAATGATGTCCTTCCAGGAAAAGCCCTTGCCGAAGAGCTCGATGATGGGTTCGGTGAGCTGGACGATCCAGGCCACGGTGCCGAGCAGACCCAGGCGCATGACCAACGCCAGGCCGATGCCGAGGCGGCGGGCCTTCTGCTGTTGGTGTGCGGGCAGCTTGTTGGTGAGGATGGAGATGAAGATCAGGTTGTCGATGCCGAGCACCACTTCCATGACGATCAGGGTGGCCAGGGCGATCCAGACGGTAGGGTCGGCGGCGAGTTGTAGCAGATAGTCCATTGCGGCGCGGTTCCAGTAGTAGAAAAAAGGCCTGGCGCGAGGTCAGGCCACAGGTCTCACCATCAGAGCCTTGGCCCTGTGAAATGCTCGTGAAGGGCCTTGCCGCAATTGTTTCAAACTGTCGCAACGCTCCGCCGCTGGACGAAGCGCGCCACGTAGTCGTCGGCGGGCTGGCCGAGAATGTCCGCCGGCGTGCCCACCTGCACCAGACGCCCATCGCGCAGGATGGCGATGCGATTGCCCAGACGCAGCGCCTCGTCCAGGTCGTGGGTGATGAAGACGATGGTCTTGTGCAGGCGCTGTTGCAGTTCCAACAGCTGGTCCTGCATCTCGGCGCGGATCAGCGGATCGAGGGCGGAGAAGGCTTCGTCCATCAGGATGATCTCGGTATCCGCCGCCAGGGCCCGCGCCAGGCCGACGCGCTGGCGCATGCCTCCGGAGAGCTGGTGCGGCCACTTGCGCTCGTAACCGCTCAGGCCGACCACCTCCAGCCAGTGCAGCGCCCGCTCGCGGCAGACCGCCTTGGGCTCGCCGCGCACCTTGAGGCCGTAGGCGACGTTGTCCACCACCCGCCGATGCGGCAACAGGCCGAAACTCTGGAACACCATGCTGATGCGCTGGCGGCGCAGGTCGCGCAGGGCCGGCAGGGGTAGCTGGAGGATGTCCTGGCCGTCGATGAGGATGCGCCCGCTGCTGGGGTCGATCAGCCGGTTGAGGTGGCGCACCAGGGTCGACTTGCCCGAACCGGACAACCCCATGATGACGAAGATCTCGCCCTCGGCGATCTCCAGGGAGAGATCATCCACCCCCACCACGCAACCGGTGCGGGCGAGGATCTCGGCCTTGTCGTGCCCCTCGCGCAGCAGCGCCAAGGCCGCCTGTTCGCGCTTGCCGAAGATCTTGGAAACCCGCTCGACGACGATCTTCATCGCTCCACCTCATGACGCTGGCGACCATAGGCCTGGGTGATGCGATCGATGACCACGGCGAGGATGACGATGGCCAGGCCCGCCTGCAGGCCCTTGCCCACGTCCAGGGTCTGGATGCCCACCAGCACCTCCTCACCGAGGCCGCGCGCGCCGATCATGGAGGCGATCACCACCATGGACAGCGCCATCATGGTGGTCTGGTTGATGCCAGCCATGATGCTCGGCAGCGCCAGCGGCAGTTGCACGCCGAACAGTTGCTGCCAGCGACTGGCGCCGAAGGCGTTGACCGCCTCCATCACCTCGCGGTCGACCTGGCGGATGCCGAGATCGGTGAGGCGGATCAAAGGCGGCGCGGCATAGATCACCGTGGCGAAGATCGCCGGCACCTTGCCCAGGCCGAACAGCATCAACACCGGGATCAGGTACACGAAGCTGGGCATGGTCTGCATGATGTCCAAGAGCGGCATCAGCACCAGGCGCAGTCGGGTGCTGCGCGCGCAGAGAATGCCCAGGGGCACGCCGATGATCACGGCGATGGCGGTGGCCACCAGCACCAGGGCCAGGGTCTGCATCAGCTTGTCCCACAACCCCAGGGCGCCGACCAGGAACAGCAGGCCGGTGATCAGCAGCGTCGGCACTACCCGGCGGGTGGCGTGGCCGGCCAGGGCCGCGACGATCAGCAGGATGGCCCACCAGGGCGTACCGCGCAGCAGGCCTTCCAGCCAGACGATGGCCTGCAGCAGGGTGTCGGAGATGGCGCGGAAGACATCACCGTAGCGGGTCACCAGCCAGTCGACGCCGCGATTCACGGCATCGGCGAAGGAAAAGGTCAGGCCTTCGGGAAACATCCTAGAGCGCCGCCTGGATCTTGTTGCGGGCGTCGGCGTCGGTCACCCAGGCCTGCCACAGTTCGGGATGGGCCTTGAGCAACGCCTTGGCGGTGGTGGGCGCATCCTGCTTGGCCTCGGCCTGCTGGGCCAGGGTGCGGTTGAGCAGCGCGATGGGCACGTTGACCCGGCTCAGCACGGCGACCAGTTCTGGAGCGCCATCGTGAAACGGCTTGGACAGGCCGGCCTGTACCTGGATGCGTTTTTCCTCGCCATCGCGGGGCCTCAGCTGGACCAGATCGACCCGGCCTAGCAGCGGCGTCGGCGACCAGTAGTAGGTGAGGATCGGCTGCTTGCGTTTGGTCGCCGAAACGATGGCTGCATCCAGTGCCGGCCCGGTGCCGGGGCGGAAGTTGGTGTAGCGGTCAGCCAGACCGTAACTCTGTAGCATCTGCGTATTCTCCAGCTCGCAGGTCCAACCGGCCGGGCAATTGTGGAAGCGGCCTTTGCCCGGCTCTTCCGGGTCGCGGAACAGCTCGGCGTATTGGCCGAGGTCGGCGATGGTCTTGAGTTTGGGCGCCTTGGCGTCCTCGCCTTCCACCAGGTAGCGTGGCACGTACCAGCCTTCGGTGGCTCCTTCGATGGGCGCACCCACGCCGACTACCTTGCCAGACGCGGCGGCCTTGTTCCAGGCCTCGCTGCGGCCGATCCACTCCTCGGCGAACACCTGGATGTCGTCATTGGCCAGCGCCTGTTCCAGGGTGATGGAATTGCCGGGGATGCTATCCACCTTGCAGTCATAGCCATGCTGCAGGACGAAGCCCATCAACTCGGTGAGTAGCATGCCGCTCTCCCAGTTCACCCCGGCGAACTTCACGGACTTGCTGGCGCACCAGTCGGCCGCCTGGGCACTGCCGGCGGCGAGCAGGCCAAGGGACAGGCCGGCGGCCAGGAGGGAACGGCGGGGAAAGGCTATTGGCATGGACGGCTCCGTCTGCGCTGGGCGGGCCAGGGCGGCAGAGCCGGTCCGCTGGCGATCCTAGCTTGGTCAGCACCGACGGCTCAGGGTTCAGCCAGAGGCCGTGGCACTGCCCTTACCCGCCTCACCGGCGCTTAACCCGAGATCGTGCTCCGGTCGGTCAATCGTCGCCGCCCCGGCCCGCCGCCCCCCCACCGGCTGCGGACCCGCACGAACGGCCGCTGCGCTCGAACTTTGCCCGCCCTCGCCTCTTCTACCGCAGGTCACCCTCGCGGAGCCCGCCATGCGTATCCATCACATCAATTGCGGCTGCATGTGCCCCCTGGGCGGGGCGCTGTATGACGGTTTCAGCCGCGGTCTCGCCGCCCACCTGGCCTGTCATTGTCTGCTGGTAGAGACCGACCATTCCGGACTGGTGCTGGTGGACACCGGCTTCGGCGAACTCGACTTGCAGGAACGCGGTCGGCGGCTGAGCCCCTTCTTCCGGTTGATGAATCGCATCCAGTACGACCCCGAACTCAGCGCCCTGGCGCAGGTCCGCCGGCTGGGCTTTCGGCCCGGCGATGTGCGCCATATCGTGCTGACCCACCTGGATTTCGATCATGCCGGCGGACTGGACGACTTTCCCCAGGCCCAGGTCCATGTGCTGCAGCGCGAGTGGGAGGCCCAGCGGCAGCGCCACGGCTTCATCGGCCGCCGTCGCTACAGCCCGGCGCAGTGGCAAGGCATCCGCCACTGGCACTTCCATGAGCCGCAGGGCGAAGCCTGGCAGGGCTTCGCCGCCGTCCGCGACCTGCCCGGTCTGCCACCGGAAATCCTGATGATCCCCCTGCCCGGCCATACCCCGGGTCATGCCGGGATCGCCATCCAACATGACGGCGGCTGGCTGCTGCACGCCGGCGACGCCTATTTCTACCGCGAGGAGATGGGCCATCCCGAACGCCGCTGTACCCCAGGACTGAGGTTCTACCAGCGGCTGATGGAAGCCGACCGCACCAGCCGCCTGGACAACCAGGCCCGGCTACGCGAACTCTCCCTGCGCCAGGACCTGGGGCTGACGCTGTTCTGTAGCCATGATCTGGTGGAGTTGCGGCGGTTGCAGGCAGGGACACCGTAGGTTGGGTTGAGCGCAGCGAAGCCCAACAGTGACCAGGCCACACTCCCCATGTTGGGCTTCGACGATAAAGCCGTCTCAACCCAACCTACGCCAAGAGCCGTCACCTTAGGTTGGGCTGAGCACAGCGAAGCCCAACATTCCCAGGCCGGCTTCCCAATGTTTGGCTTCGACAGTGGAATCGTCTCAGCCCAACCTAGGCGATGACCGGATAACCCTTTTCCACCGCCTCACGGCGCCAGTCCAGCAGCGGCAGATAGGTGGCCTCGTCCACTGCGGTAATGCCCTCGATGGCCAAGATGCCACCCAGCTCGGGGTCAGCCGCAAGGCTGTCGTTCAAGGCAGCACGCAAGGCGTCCACCTCGGCATCGGACCGGCTGGCCGCGGTGATGAAGGGCAACGTCGGGCTCGGCCGGGTGCGTTGCAGCAGACGCAGACCCGCGACGCGTCCAGGCTCGGCGCGACGCAGATAGCCATAGGTCACGGCATCCACCGCGGCTACATCGGCATGCTCCTGCTGCAACAGGGCCAGGCTGTTGGCGTGGCTCTCGCTGACGATGACCTCACCGAAGAAGCGGCCGCGCTCGGCCAGGGGGGCCACGGCGTGGCGCAACAGGTTCATGCCGGTGTTGGAGTCCAGGCCATTGAGGGCCACGCGCTTGCCGCGCAGGTCGGCCAGGCTCTCCGCCTCCAGCGTTTCCGGCACCAGGATGAAGGCGCAGTGCTCGGCCCCTGCGCAGCCTTCGAAGTCATACCGCGGAGCGGCGACCAGACGGACCTGGCCGCGCAGGCGGGTCGCCCAGGGATAGCCGCAGGTCTGGGCCAGCAGCAGATCGGGATGACTCCAGAGCGTCGGCAGATCCTCGGGGGCGGGCGCGAGTTCTACGTCCAACCGCCGGGCCACGGCGTCGGCCAGCTGACGATAGGCGGCTCGTACCTCGGCGGGCTCGACGTACATGGTGAGGGCGGCGACGGTCATGGATGGCTCCAATAGAGGAAACCACCATTATCGCCCATCACCCGCCCGGGCGGGCTCTCAGAGCGCCGCCTTCACCCGCTCGGCGTTTTCCGCCGGCAGCCAGGACGCCCAGACCTCCGGGTGCTCCTTGAGGAAACGCTTGGCCACCACCTGGGCGTCTTCGTGCTTCTCCGCCATCTCGGCGAGGATGCCGTTGAACTGGTCGAGGGGGAATTGCACCTTCTCGAACAGGGCCACCAGGGCCGGCGCCTTGTCGTGCAGGTCGCGCGAAACGCCGATGGTGATCTTGGCCGGCAGCGACCGCGACGGCAGTGGATTGGGATTCTTCGGGTCCGACAGCGTCTCCCAGGCCTTTTCGCTGAAGGGCGGCTCTTCCAGCTGGACCAGCTTGTAGCGACCCATCAGCGGGGTCGGCGACCAATAGTAGAAGAGTACCGGCTCGCCCCGACGCATGGCGGTGGCGATGGCAGCATCCAGCGCGGGGCCAGTGCCGGTACGGAAGTTGGTGTAGCTGTCGGTCAGCTTGTAGGCCTTGAGCTTCTGGGTGTTGACGATTTCGCAGGTCCAGCCGGTGGGGCAATTGAGGAAACGGCCCTTGCCCGGTTCTTCCGGATCGCGGAACAAATCCTTGTAGCGCGGCAGGTCGGCCACGCTCTTGAGGTCCGGTGCCTTGGCCTTGATGCCCCGGGCCGGATCGCCCTTGACCAGGTATTCCGGCACCCACCAGCCCTCGGTGGCACCCTTGACGGTCTCGCCCACGGCGAAGACCTTGCCGGCCTGCTCCGCCGCGCGCCAAGCTGGACTGCGACCGGCCCACTGCTCGCCGGTGACCTGGATATCGTTCTGCGCCAGGGCGTTCTCCAGGGTCACGGTATTACCGGGCACGGCGTCGGTCTGGCAGCCATAGCCCTTCTCCACCAGCAGGCGCAGGACCTCGGTGGTGAACATGCCGCTCTCCCAGTTGGGTCCGGCGAACTTCACCGTCTGCGGATAAGGGCAGCCACTCTCGGCGGCGAAGGCCAGCGGAGCCAGGGCGAAAGAACTGACGAGGGTTAGGGCGAGACGTAGACGCATGGGCAGAATCTCTGATAAGCCAAATAGGGATTTATACCCCAGACACTGCCGTTCGTCCCGCCCCGACTATTTCACAGCGGGCCGCCGTCAGCGGTCTTGCGCAACCCGGCGATCACCGTCTCACCGGTTTCCTCGGCGAGCTCGGCGTACCAGGCGCGGGTAGCTTCGGGAGCCTGGCCATGGGTGATCTCGCAGCGCTTGCGCGCCCGCTCGACGATGCCAGCGACCCGCTCGACGCGGGCCTGCTCGTAGGCCTGCAAGGCTGCCAAGGGATCGGCTTCGACTTCCAGGCAACGCGCCAGCACCCAGGCATCCTCCATGGCCTGGCAACCACCCTGCCCCAGGTCCGGCGCCATGGAATGGGCCGAATCGCCCAGCAGGGCCACTCGCCCACGCACCAGGGTGGTCAGCGGTCGGGTATCGTGGATTTCGACCCGGGCGACCCCCTGGGGATCCAGGCGCTCGATGAGGCGCTGCACCGGCGGTGCCCAGCCGGCGAAATGCCCGGCCAGCTCCTCGCGGTAACGACTACGGTCGTTGGGCGTCCCCTTGGGCAGCGGCACATCGAAGAAGAAGTAGAACTCGCCGCCGCCCATGGGCATCAGCGAGACGCGCTGGTGATTACCCACGAACTGCGCCCACTCGTGTTCTTCGGCCAGGTCCGGCGCGATCTTCACCCGTCCGTTCCAGTTCACGTAGCCACAGTAGTCACGGGTGATCGACTGCCCCACCACCCGGTCCCGCAGCCGCGAGTGGGTCCCGTCGGCGGCGACCAGCAGGTCGGCCCGCTCCTGGCGACCGTCACTGAGTGTTACCGTCACCCCGTGCTCGTCTTGCGCGAAACCCTCGCAGCCAACACCGAGCGTTACCCGCTCCGCGCCCACCGCGTCCAGCAACAGGCGCTGCAACTGGGCCCGGGCGATTGGCTGTGCAGGGCGACCGACGGCCTCATAGAGCGGCAGCAGGCTGAAGCGCGTGAGCAATTGCCCCTGTTGATCGTGGTAGCTCATGGTGCGCATGTCGCCGCTCACGGCGGCGATGGCTGGCCCCAGGCCCAGGCGGTCCAGCACCTTCACGCCATTGGGCCAGATGGAGATGGCCGCGCCGATGGGCGCCAGCTCCATGGCACGCTCGAACAGCCGTACGCGGTGGCCGGCTTGCTGGAGTGCCAGGGCGGCGCTGAGCCCGCCCATGCCGGCACCGGCGATGATGATGTCGAGAGTTGGCATGACAGGCCTCGTTGGCGGTAACAGATGCCCTGACCAAGCAAAAACCTGTCCAAGTGGTCAGGTATTGGAAAATCGGCGCACAACGCAGTAAAGCTCGGCAGAAAACGCACCAGGCTGGTGCCTGGGCGCCGCTGGTCGCTTCGTTTCGAAGCAGGCGACCCTTCGTCGGCTCGCATGACGCATTCCAGAGCCCTTCTATACTCATAAGGTAGTCGCCAGATGCGTTAGTCCAGCATTCGCCATCACCTAGAGGCCCGCTTGCGGCGACCACAGCGGGTGAGGAGCAGGATCATGATCAATCATGTCTGGGGCCTGCTGGCCCATCCCGATCGCGAGTGGCAACAGATTCGTCGCGAAGGGGAATCCGTCGGGCACTTCTTCGCCCATCATGTCGCCTTCCTGGCGGCCATTCCGGTCGTGGCGTCCCTGGTCGGCACCACCACCTTCGGCTGGCGCTTCGGCGGTGGCGAAGCCCATGTACTGGATCTACCCACCGCCGTGGTGCTGGCGGTCATCAGCTATGCGCTGATCATGGCCGCAGTGGTGGCCATGGGTCATGTGATCCACTGGCTGGCGCGGCGTTATCCGGATCGACCCAGTGCCAATCGCTGCATCCTGTTCGCCGGCTACGTGGCCACCCCGATGCTGCTTAGCGGGCTGGTGGGGTTCTATCCGCTGGTGTGGCTGTGTGCCATCGCCGGTATCGTCGGCCTGGCCTATTCGGCCTACCTGCTCTACACCGGCATTCCGTCCTTCCTCAATATCGACCAGCGTGAAGGCTTCATCATGTCCGGCTCGACGCTGGCCATCGGGGTGCTGGTGCTCGAGGTACTGATGGCGACCACGGTACTGATGTGGGGCTACGGTCCGCAGCTGTTCGGCTGAGGCAGGATGTTCCCCTGAAAAAGGCCCGGCTCACCAAGGGAGCCGGGCCTTCGTTGTGCATCAGTGGCGGGAAAAACCGTAGAGGTCCATCGCCAGGATGCGATGGGCGATGCCGTCGTGATGGATGGCGAAGTCCCCTTCCGGGTCCGCGGCGCCCAGGGCGACGAATAGCGGCAGCAGGTGCTCGTCGGTGGGATGCGCCTGGCGGGCACCAGGTGCCTGGCGGCGGTAATCCAGCAGGGCCGCGAGATCACGCGCCTGCAGACGGCCCTGCATCCACTGCTGGAAGTCCGCCACATAGCCGGGCGATTCACTGCCACCCCGGCGGAAATCACCCAGGTTATGGGTAAGGCTACCCGAGCCGATCAGCAGGGTGTCCGCCGGCAGCAGGGGCGCCAACGCCTGGCCCAGGGCGAAGTGATACTCCGGCCCACGGGCCGCGCTCATCGACAGGGGCACCACCGGAATCTCTGCTTCGGGATAGAGATAGCGCAGCGGCACCCAGGCACCATGATCCAGGCCCTGCTCGCCGGTACGCGCCTCCCAGCCCTGGTCACGCAGTCCTTGAGCCAGTTGCTCGGCCAATGCCGGGGCACCGGGCGCGGGATAGTCCAGTTGGTAGAGGGCGTCGGGAAAGCCGTAGAAGTCATGGATGGTGGCCGGGCGCTCGGCGCGGCCGAACACCGGCACCTGGGTATCGAAATGCGCCGACACCACGACGATGGCCGCAGGCGTTGGCAGCGTCTGCCCCAGGCGCCGCCAAGCCTCTCCCGCCGCACCGGCGTCGAGCGCCTCCATGGGCGAGCCGTGGGAAACGAACAGGGTGGGAAGCGACATGGCGGTTACCTCTCGAAGGCAGAATCAGGCGTGCTTGCGGGCATCCCAGGACAGCCGACCGGCGCCCAACAGAGCCAGGGCCGCGGCGGTGACGGCGAGGAAAACCGGATATTCCCAGCCACCATGGGGATTGGTGAACGACCAGCCATTGCCGAAATGGACGGTCGCGGCGACGAACAACTGGACGGCGGCGACCGCCGCCACGGGACGGACCCAGGCACCCAAGAGCAACAGGATACCGGCCGCCAGCTCGAAGAAGGTGACCGGATAGGCCAACCAGCCGGGAAAACCCACCGAAGCGAAGAAGGCGGCACTGCCTGGCAGGGTGAAGACCAGCAGTTTCGTCAGGCCGTGGGCCAGGAACATCACGCCCAAGGCGATGCGCAGCAACAGGGCAGCGTAAGGAGCGGTACGGTCGTTCATGATGGCACTCGTTCAGGGAAGATAGGCTCATTGTCCTGTTTCCATAACGCGAATAAAGCAGCAAACTGCGAATGCACTGTGCACGAATAGGAAACAAGGCATGGATACCCTGCGTGCGCTGGAGGCCTTCGTCAGGATCGTCGAACTGGGCAGCCTCACCGCCGCGGCCGAGCGTCTGGAGCTGTCACGCTCGGCCCTCACCAAGCACCTGGCGGCGCTGGAACGGCACTACGGCACCCGGTTGTTGCAGCGCACCACCCGTACCCTGAGCCTGACCGAGGCCGGCCGTACCCTCTACGAAGGCATCGTGCCCCTGCTGGGTGATCTGGATGCCCTCGAACAGCGTCTGCAAGAAGGCCACGAGCGCCCCCGGGGCCGGCTGCGGGTCAGCGCCCCCCTTACCTTCGGCGTACGCCACCTGGCACCGCTGGTGAGCAGCTTCCTGCAGGAATACCCGGACGTTTCCATCGACCTGGAACTCAGCGATCGCCAGGTACGGCTGGTCGAGGAAGGCTTCGATCTCGCCGTGCGCATCGGCGAGCTGAGCGATTCCAGCCTGGTGGCGCAGCCATTGGGGGCGGTGGAATTGTTCGTCTGCGCGGCGCCTACCTACTTGCAATTGCATGGCCACCCGGAGCATCCAAGCGAGTTGCGGCAGCACCGCTGCCTGCTCTACAGCTATGCCAGCGACGGCGATGACTGGGAATTCCAGCGTGGCACCGAACGTCTGCAGGTCAAGGTCGGCGGCCCTTTGCGCGCCAACAACGGCAGCGTGCTGCACCAGGCGGCGCTGGACGGGCACGGCATCATCCGCCAGCCGGATTTCCTGGTCGGCGAAGACATCGCCAGTGGCCGCCTGGCGCGACTGTTCGCCACTTGGCACACCCAGGCCATCGCCATCCATGCGGTCTATCCGCACCGCCGACTGGTGCCGGCCAAGGTCAGGGTGTTCATCGCCTGGCTACAGCGGCATCTGGTCACCCCCGGTCCCGGGACGAGAGTGCCGTAGGTCGCCGCCGAACGGTCGTTGCCGGGGGCTTCGCAGGCTGCTGGGGCTTGCCTAGAATCCGCCCTTGTCCCGCCGGCGCCGCCGGTTTCTGCGATGGCCTTCGTGCATGTCGACCGAGAATCCTTGCCTGAGCTGTGGCGCCTGTTGCGCCTATTTCCGCGTGTCTTTCTACTGGGGCGAATGCCAATCGGCAGGCGGCCTGGTCCCCGACAACCTCACCGTGGCCGTCACGCCCCACCTGGTGGCGATGCAGGGCACGGAGCAGAAGCCCGCGCGCTGTGCGGCGCTCTTGGGCGAGGTCGGTTGCGGCACCCGCTGCACCATCTATGAGAATCGCTCCAGTACCTGCCGGGAATTCATGGCCGCCTGGGAAAACGGCGAGCCCAATCCCCATTGCGATGCCGCCCGTGCGGCCCATGGCCTGCCGCCCTTGACGCCGCCGCTGCAGCCCCATCTTTCGCCGGACCGAGTCGCCTAAAGGAAACCAAACGGCCCCTGCCGCTGCCCAAAAAGGCGACGGTTGGGCTGTAAAGCTTGGAAAATGCAGTACGGATCAGGTTTTCACGCCCCTGCATCATGGAATACCCTATCGCTCTTTCGCCCGCTATGCGTATCCTGTAGCGCCGAACAACTAGGCTGCTTCAACCGGCCACGTAGAGGCTCACAAAGGCTCTACGCAAGGCAAAGCTGCCGCTATACTGCCTGGCCAATACTCACACATGGAGTTTTTACATGAATAAAGCTGAGCTGATCGACGCCATTGCCGCGTCTGCCGACCTGCCCAAGGCCACCGCTGCCAAAGCCCTGGACGCCTTCACCACTGCGGTGACCGACGCCCTGAAGCAAGGCGACAGCGTTAGCCTGGTCGGTTTCGGAACTTTCGCAGTGAAAGAGCGCGCTGCTCGCGAAGGCCGCAACCCGCAGACCGGTGCCACCATCAAGATCGCCGCTGCCAAGCTGCCCGGCTTCAAGCCCGGCAAAGGCCTGAAAGACGCCGTCAGCTAAGGCTGTCTGGTCGATTCTTGTCTTCCGGGCGCTCTCGAGCGCTTCGGAAGACAGCCCTCCCGCTGCACCCTTCCCCTTCTTCCCCGTACGCCCTCAGTGAAAATCCCGACTCGACACCATGAGTTCGTCGAGCAGCGGAGTCAGATCGGTCAACCGACCGGCGATCAGGTGCTGTACCCCCGCTTCCCGCTCCAGATGCCCTTCGACCTGTAACAGGCGTGCCTGCAACAGGGGTCGTCGCTGCTGCTCGCCCACGGCGCGCCAGACCACCACATTGAGCATGCCGTGCTCGTCTTCCAGGGTCACGAAGATGACGCCACTGGCCGTGCCCGGTCGCTGCCGTCCCCGCACCAGTCCGGCGACCCGGACCAAGGCCCCCGGCTGGACATCGCTCAGTTGGCTGAAATCCCGGCAACGCCGTGCCTGTAGTTCACCGCGCAACAGCAGTAACGGATGAGGCCCCAGGGTAGTGCCCAGGGTGCGATAGTCGGCGTGAACCTCTTCCGCGACACTGGGGACAGGCAATTCCGGGCGCTCCTCGGCGGCCGCGCTAGCCGCCGCGAACAACGGTAGCTGGCGCTCCACGCCGGCCATGGCCCAACGCGCCTGGTGGCGATCACCGGCGAGATCCGCCAGGGCTCCGGCATCGGCCAGTTGCCCTCGGGCGCGATTATCCAGGTCGGCCCGCCGGCACAGGTCTTCCACATCCTTGAAGCGACTCGCGCCCCGGGCCGCCACCAGGCGCCGTCCGATCGCCTCCGCCAAGCCCTGCACCAGGCGTAGCCCGAGGCGAATCGCTGGCTGCGGGCCTCCTCCCGCCTCCAGCCGGCAGTCCCAGTCGCTGCACTGCACGTCCACGGCGCGCACCTCGACGCCATGGCGACGGGCGTCCTGCAACACCTGGTCCGGGCTGTAGAAACCCATCGGCCAGCTGTTCACCAGGGCGCAGGCGAAGGCGGCCGGTTCATGGCATTTGAGCCAAGAACTGGCATAGGTCAGCAGGGCGAAGCTGGCGGCATGGGACTCGGGAAAGCCGTAGCTGCCGAAACCCTTGATCTGCTCGAAGAGTCGCGCGGCGAATTCCGGTTCATAGCCGCGCTCGACCATCCGGTCGTGCAGCCGCTTACGATGGGGCTCCAGGCCGCCATGGCGTTTCCAGGCAGCCATGGAGCGCCTTAACTGGTCGGCCTCGCCCGGCGTGTATTCGGCGGCGATGATGGCGATCTGCATGACCTGCTCCTGGAACAGCGGCACCCCCAGGGTGCGCTCCAGCGCCGGGCGCAGTTCGTCATGGGGATACTCCTCCTCTTCCTCCCCGTTACGGCGGCGCAGGTAGGGATGCACCATGTCCCCCTGGATCGGTCCGGGGCGCACGATGGCTACCTCGATCACCAGGTCATAGAGGGTCTGGGGCCTGAGGCGCGGCAGCATGGCCATCTGAGCGCGCGATTCGATCTGGAATACCCCGACCGTATCGGCGCGGGAGATCATCGTGTAGGTGGATTTATCCTCCTGGGGCAGGCTGGCCAGGGTCCAGCGCTGGCCACGCCAGTCGGCGACCAGGTCGAAGCAGCGGCGCAAGGCGCTGAGCATGCCGAGGGCGAGGATGTCGACCTTGAGCAGGCCCACGGCGTCGAGGTCGTCCTTGTCCCACTGGATCAGGGTGCGCTCGGCCATGGCGGCGTTTTCCACCGGCACCAGCGTCGCCAGGGGCGCCTCGGAGATGACGAAACCACCGGGATGCTGGGAAAGATGCCGGGGAAAGCCGATTAATTGGCCGGCGAGGATGAGCACCCGCTGCAACAGGGGGCTGTCCGGATCGAAGCCCGCCTCGCGCAGACGCTGGGGGCCGGGAATCTCATCGGTCCAGCGCCCGGCGCAGCCGGACAGGGCATTGAGCTGGTCGCCCGGCAGGCCCAGGGCCTTGCCGACATCGCGCAGGGCACCGGCGGCATGGTAGGTGCTGACCACCGCGGTGAGCGCGGCCCGCTCGCGACCGTAGCGGCGAAAGACGTACTGGATGACCTCTTCGCGCCGCTCGTGCTCGAAATCCACGTCGATGTCCGGCGGCTCGTCGCGCTCACGGGAGATGAAACGCTCGAACAACAGGTTGCCGGTCAGGGGACTCAGCTCGGTGATGCCCAGGGCGTAGCAGACCACCGAGTTGGCCGCCGAGCCGCGCCCCTGGCAGAGGATATGCTGGCGACGGGCGTAGTCGACGATGTCGTGCACGGTGAGAAAGTAGTTCTCGTAGCCCTTCTCGGCGATCAGCGCCAGCTCCAGGGCCACCCTGCTGGCGACCGTGTCCGGTACGCCCTCCGGCCAGCGCCAGGCCAGCCCACGACGGGTCAGCTCGGCGAGCCAGGAAGTGGCCGTCTCGCCGGCGGGCACCACCTCGTGGGGGTACTGATAGCGCAGCTCGGCCAGATCGAAGCGACAACGGGCGGCGATCTCCAGGGTTGCGGCGCGCAATGCCACGGGATACAGGTCTTCGAGCACAGCCAGGGGGCGCAGGTGGCGTTCGCCATTGGGGTGCAGCCGATAGCCGGCCTCGGCCAGCGGCAGATGATGGCGAATGGCGGTGAGCACGTCCTGCAAGGCACGACGACCGCGGCTGTGCATGTGCACGTCGCCACAGGCCACGCCGGGCAGGCCGAGGCGTTCGCCCAGGGCTTGGAGCTGGGCGAGCCGAGCGCTGTCGTCGACGCTGCGCAGCAATTCCACGCCGATCCAGAGGCGCTCGACGAAGGTGCTCTTGAGCCAGGCCCCCTCCTCGTCTGCCGGTTCGCTACCCGGCAGCCAGATCGCCAGCAGGCCCGGCAAGGGCTGGGTCAGATCCGCCCGGGTCAGCTGATAGCGGCCCTTGGGCGCGCGTCGCCGGGCGCAGGTGATCAGCGCGCAGAGGCTCTCGTAGCCCTGCAGATTCTCCACCAGCAGTACCAGGCGCAGACCCTCGTCCAGGGTCAGTTCGCTGCCGACGAGCAGCGGCAGGCCGACCTGCCGCGCGGCCTGCCAGGCCCGTACGATACCGCTCAGGGTGCATTCGTCGGTGATGGCCAGCGCCGCGTAGCCCAACGCCTTGGCCCGCTCGAACAACTCGAGGGCGCTGGAGGCACCGCGCTGGAAACTGAAGTTCGACAGGCAGTGCAGCTCGGCATAGCCGCTCATGCGAACCAGCCCTGGACCCACCAGGGCGTCTCTTCACCATAGCGGCGGAAGGCCCAGGCCTGGCGCCCATCGGCCACCTCGATGCGATAGTAGTCACGCCGCTGATCATCGCCGTCCCACCAGCCGCTTTCGATACGCTCGGGTCCGGCGAGGATGCGGCTCGGTTGGCCGTCGAGCGGACGCGGTTCGCTCAGCAGCCAGCCCGGACGTACCGCGGGCAGCCTGGCCTCCAGCCGTCGCTCGTGCCGCCAGACCAGGGCCCGTTCGGGCCGGTGATCGGCCTGGATGCCGAGACCGAGCACCGCCTCCTCGCCGAGGCGCGCGCGTAGGCGCTCGCGCAGCACCTCCCAGCCCACGGCCTGGGCCGAGCGCTCGTCGAACAGGCCATGGCGTTCGGGTACGAACAGCGGCAACTCTTCGCTTTCCAGGCGCAGCGCCAGGACCGGAGCCACCACCTGCAACTGTTCGAGCCGGCCACGGGCGAATTCGAACAGCAAGGCGGCATCGCGCTCGGGGGCCAGCAGCCCTATGGTGAGCGCGGTGGCCGGGCCCTGGCGGTGCTCCAGCCACAGCAGGAAACGCTGCACCCCACGGTCGCGACTGGCCAGCCAGACGGCCAGGTCAGCGGTGAGACGCCGCAAGGGAAACAGCAGGGCCTGGTGCGATTCCACCTCGAAGTTGAGCTCCACCCGCGTGACGAAGCGATCCGGCGGCCGGTAGAACTCCAGCGCCAGATTGCGGCTGCCGCGCAACAGATCCAGCTGCTGCAGCAACTCCGGGGTGAAGCGTCGCGCCAGGGCGGCCCTGGGCAAGGCCAGTAGTTGCTCCAACCGCCGGATGCCCATGCGTGCCAGAGCCTGGGCCTGCTGTGGAGCGAAGCCTGCGCGGTCCACGGGCAGACGGGCGAGCAGATGCGGCAGGTCATCGAGGGAGGCGACCAGGCCATCGGCGACGTTGGTCAGCATCCGCGCCGCTATCGGATTGGGCGCCAGGGCCAGGCGATGGCGAAAGCCCAACGCCTGGAGTTCGTCGCGCAGGCGTCGCTCGAGGCGCGGCCAGGGGCCCAGCAGCGGCAGGCTGGACTGCACCTCCAGTAGCAGCGCTCGGGGATAGTGGCGACTGACCTGGGAGCTGAAGCCGTAGCCCCAGGCCGCCAGCAGCGCCTCGGCGGCCTCGATGAGCGCCGGATCGTGTTCCTGCTGTTCGAAGTCGCGGCTCAGCGCCTGGGCCGCGGCGAGCGTCAGGCCAGGACGCAGCCCCAGGGCTCGCGCGGCTGGATTGACCGCCTGCAACACCCGTCGCTGCGGCGGCCCGGCGAGCAGCACCAGGGGTCGCTCCGGCTCCGGATGGCGCCGCAAGACGGCATCCAGCGCCAGTTGCGGAAAGAGGATGCAGGCCCAGCGCATGGCCCGCTCAAACGCCGCCGGCCAGACTGAGGAGACCGGGTTGACCGCCCCGACATTTGCGGATGTGCACCCGTTCGAGGGGCGCCTTGAGTTCCAGGCGCAAGGCCGCCGGTGAAGGATTGTCCAGGGCCGCGGCTGGCCGCAGGGCGAAGGCCAGGGTACGACCGCTCTCGGCGGCGACCTGCAGGCGCCGCAATTGGCGATCGTCGGCCCGCTCGGGCCAACAGAGCACCGCGCCGAAGCAGCCGGAACGCAGACATTGCTCGGCAGCCCAGAGCACCTCGGCGCCTTGGGCGCGGATCACCACCAGGGCTTCCAGCGCCACCCCGGCAGCCTGCCAGGCCAGTGGATAGGGCAGCAGTGGCGGAGCGATCAGGGCGATGCGCTCGGCGGCCTGGCTCAGCCGGGCCAGCGTCGGCCAGAGCAGACGCAATTCACCGTGGCCGGGCCCAGCCAGCAGCAATTCGGTCAGGGCCGCTTCCGGCCACCCGCCGCCGGGCAGATGGGCATCGAGCGCCGCGACGCCCGTGGGCTGCCCACTGCGCCGGGCCTCGGGGCTGGTCTGCCCCCTCCAGAGGCGCCGCTCCTCGAACAGCCGGGCCAGGCTGGCGCCGCCGCTCATGCCGCCGAACTCGCAAGGATATTGTCCATGGCCATCGCCCTGATATGTATATTTATACAGTATCAGTATTGACGGTGATCCAGGCCGGGGTCAAGTCGAACGTCAGAGCCGGCTGACGAGCGTCGTTCGTTCAGATCCAGATAATCACGCCGACCAGTACCGCCAGCAGCAACCACTGCTCGAGGTAGTAGCGGAAGCGATTGCGCTTCTTCAGCGCCTTGCCGCGCTGGCGAATGCGATAGAGATGCTTGAAGGCGCGATTGAGCCCGCCGGTTTTGTCGCCAGCGTCGTTGGGCGAGGCAGCCGAGGCCAGCAGGGTACCGCTGACCCAGCGATTGAAGGCGCCGGCCCAGCGATAACGCAAGGGCCGCTCCACGTCGCAGAACAGGATGATGCGATCCTGGTCGGTGGTGTTCTCGGCGTAGTGGATGAAGGTTTCGTCGAACACCACCGCCTGGCCATCGCGCCAATGATAGCGCTGGCCGTCCACCTCGATGAAGCAGCGCGGATCGTTGGGGGGTGACCAGGCCCAGGTGGTAGCGCAACGAACCGCCGTAGGGATCACGATGCCGGACCAGGCGCGAACCAGGCGGCAGCTCAGCGAACATGGCCGCCTTGACCGTGCCGATGCCCTTGAGCAATTCGGTGGTGCGCGGGCAGAGCTGCATGGCGGAGGGATGGCTGTCGCCATACCACTTCAGATAGAAGCGCTTCCAGCCACTCTTGAAGAAGGAGTTGAAACCAGCGTCGTTGTGCTCGGCGGATTTCTTGATCTGGCCGGCGCGCAACAGATTCAGGGCTTCGTCACGGATGAGCGGCCAATTGTCCTGCAGCACCTGCAGCTCGGGGAAGCGCGCCACCTCGTGATAGGGCGCATTGGGCACCCGCGAGGTGAGAAACATGAAGGTGTTGAGCGGCGCCAGGAAGGTCGAATGGTCACTCAGCTGGCGCAGGAACCTGTGGCGCACCCGACCCCGGAAATGCACATAGAGAACACACAGAAAAAACAGTGCCAGTACGAGCCACTTCACGTGTCGCGATCCCGAAAAGTAAATGTATCCGGATGTTATACGCCTCCCTTAAGCCAAGGCCCAGTCTTTACAGTCTGCCTTTTTGCTGAGCAGTCGCTATCCTTCCATAGTCAGGGAAGGTCGATCACTGGGACTAGAGCCATGGCTCCAGTATTCTGCCAGCTACGAGAACATGCGTCGGAGTCATCCTCGCCATGCGGTCCTTGCTGTGTTGCCTGTTGCTCGCCATCACCAGTACCGCCATGGCTCAGGATGTCTTCAAATGCGTGGACACCCAAGGCCAGACTACCTACACCCAGGGCGCCTGCCCCGCGGGTAGCCAGGTCAGCGTCATTCCGCTGCAGCCCTCCTCCAACGGCTTCAATATGGCCCCGCCCCCGGCCAATACGCCACCGGCAACCGTGGCGCCCCAGCAGAACATCGTCATGATCCCCCAGGCGCCGCGTCCGGCCGACGACATCACCATCGTTGGCGGGTCTTCCTCTTCTTCCTCCTTTTCTTCTTCCTCGACTCTGCACCAGCAGGGAATAGAGACACAGAGGCCCAGGGTGATCTACCAGCCCTACCCGGTGTACATCGAACGGCCGCGCCACGAGACCTGGCACATGGTGCCTCATCCCCAGGCCATGCAACCCCCGCCCCCGCCGCCGAGCCCGGGTATCCCGATCGACCGCTAGGTACGGTCGATCGGGTCTTTCACTACAGCTTGTGCAAGAAGTTAATGACGAACTTGCGTCCCTCGGTGCGGTTCTCGGCATCCTGCTCGAAGTAGCTGTTGAAGGTGATCAGGTTCTGCTTGGAGAAGGCGTAGGTGAGGCCCGGCCCCCAGGCCCAGACCTTCTCGCGGCGCCCGCTCACGTCATGGCCATCTACCTGGGAATCGGTGATCTGCCTGAGCCAATAGCCGTTCAGGCCGACGCTGAGGCGCTCGTTCAGCGCGTACTGAGTGGTCAGGTTGGCATGCAGCGCCTGGCCGGCCTGGGTGTCGGAGACATCGCCGAAGCTGCGTAGCGGCTGGTCGTTCTTGCCATTCCACAGATAGTAGAAACGCCCCGATACCGACCACTGGGGGGTCAGCCAGTAGGTCGCCGCGTAGTAGGGATTGAACGACCAGAAGTTGCTGCCCGGATTGATCGCCCGCTCCCGGTCGTAGCGGCCGGTGGGCGCCAGGATGTCGACCTCCACACGCTGGGCCAGGCGCGGCCCACCGTCCGGCCGCAGGCTGGTGGGCAATTGCAAGAAGGCGCCCAGGGTCAGGTCGCCCACCCCTTCGCGTGAACTCAGCGCCTGGCCACCGAGGCCGTCGTCGACATCGGCCTTGGCCAGCCAGGGCAGGATGGCGGTGAAACCGGGCATGGCGCCATTGGCCAGCGGCTGGCCAACATAGATCAGTTGGGTCACCGGGGCGAAGGTGGTCAGTTCCTGCGTGGGCAACGGTAGCTTGCGGCCATCCTGGTCGTTGAAGCGACTGGTCTTGCCATAGAGGAGGTATTCCGACAGGTACCAACCTGGGCCGTCCGGCGCGGGCGTGCCATCGTAGAAACTGGTGGAACCGAGGTTGAGACCGGGCAGGTCGTAGGCCTGGGCCAGGGTGGAACAGAGACTGGCCGCCGCCAACAGACCGAGGCTAAGGGTTTTGCGCATGACGTCATCCTTGGATTGTTCTTGTTGTGGGAGAACGTGATCGCCGCGCCCAGACGAGCGCGGCGACCGGGGTCAGACGTAACTGGCGGCCAGACCGCCATCCACCGGCAGGTTGGCGCCGTTGATCCAGCGCGAGGCATCGCTGCAGAGAAAGGCGATCACCTCGGCCACCTCGTCGGCCAGCGCCGGGCGCAGCATGCGCTGGCTGTCGCGGGCGACACGCTCCTCGCCGAGCATGCTGACGAAGTCGCCGAGGATGGGCGTGAACACCGGTCCCGGCGCCACGCAATTCAGACGCACGCCGAATTCGCGCAGCCAGGTCTGGGATTGCACGAAGCTCCAGACGATCAGCGCTTCCTTGAAATACTGGTAGCAGGTCGCCTGCTCCACCGGGTGCGCCGCCAGCCAGGCCCGGGCCTCGGCGAAGTCGGCGATCCGCGCCAGCTCGCGGTGCCGCTCCAGGCGCTGCGGCCATTCGGCGCCGAGGATGGAGGCGACGTTGACGATGGCCCCGCCCTGCCCCAATCGCTCGACCAGTTGCTGGCTGAGCAGGCGCGGCCCGAGGTAGTTGACCCGCGCCACCGTCTCTGCCGGCGCCGTGCCCGGTACCCCGGCGATGTTGCAGAGACCGTGCAGGCGCTCCGGTAGACGGCCGACCAGGGTAGCGATGCTGTCCGGATCGCCCAGGTCGGCCTGGTGGAATTCATCCAGACTGAGCTGGGGTTGATTGCGGTCGACGCCGATCACGAGGGCGCCGTGGAAGCGGGCCAGGCGCGCCAGTTCGGCACCAATACCGGAGGCCACACCGGTGATCACCAGCGTCTTGCCATTCAGGGTCATGGGATTTTCCTCTTGTTGTTATTGATGGAATGAAGCGGGCTAGAAGGGATAGCGCGGCGGCTCCTCGTGCTCCGTCACCCACTGCCACTGGCTGTAGTCGTCCCAGTTGCACAGGCCGCCGACGCTGCCGCCATTGCCGGACTGGCCGCGGCCGCCGAAGGGGTTGACCACCTCGTCGTTCACCGTCTGGTCGTTGAGGTGCAGCATTCCGCAGTTGAGCTGCGCGCCCAGGGCACGAGCGCGGGCCAGGGAGCCGGAGAGCACCCCGGCGGCCAGGCCGTAGGGGGTACGGTTGGCCAGGGCGACGGCCTCGGCCTCGTCGGTGAAGGTCACCACGCTGGCCACCGGCCCGAAGATCTCTTCATCGAAGGCGCGCATGCCGGGGCGCACGCCGCTCAGCACGGTCGGGGCATAGAACAGGCCTTCGTGGCTACCGCCCTGCTCCAGCCGGGCACCGGCGGCCAGACTGTCCGCGACGATGGCTTGCACCCGTTGCAACTGCCGGGCGTTGATCAGCGGGCCGAGTTGAGTACCGGGGCTGAGCGGATCGCCTACCCGCAGGCCTGCGGCGCGGATCGCCAGGCGCTCGGTGAAGGCCGCGGCGACATCCTGCTGTACCAGGATCAGGCCGGTGGCCATGCAGATCTGGCCCTGGTGCAGGAAGCTGCCCCAGGCGGCGCAGCCCACCGCGCGGTCGAGATCGGTGTCGTCCAGCACGATCAGCGGATTCTTGCCGCCCAGTTCCAGGGCCACCTTCTTCAAATGCCGCCCGGCGGCTTCGGCCACCTGGCGCCCGGCCTGGGTCGACCCGGTGAAGGCGATCATGCGTACCCGCGTATGGGCACAGAGAGCCGCGCCCGCCTCAGCCGGCCCCGGCACCAGTTGCAGCACGCCCTTGGGCAGGCCGACCGCTTCGAACAGCCGGGCGATGAGCACCCCGCCGCTCAGCGGGGTCTGGTGATCCGGCTTGAGCACCACGGCATTGCCGCAGGCCAGCGCCGGCGCCACGGCACGTAGCGAGAGGATCAGCGGGAAATTGAAGGGCGAGATCACGCCCACCACGCCATGGGGCAGTCGGCGGGCATAGGACAGGGCACCACGCTCACTGGGCAAGACCACGCCATGGGGCTGCAGCAGCTGGCCGGCGACCTGTTGCAGGATGACCCCGGCCTCGCGCAGTTCCAGCTCGGCCTTGGGCAGGATGCCGCCGGTCTCGCGAGCGATCAGCGGTGCCAGCTCGGCGTGGTGCCGTGCGAGCCGGTCGGCGGCGGCGAGAAACAGCGCCGCCCGCCGCCGCGCGGTCCACCCTGCCCAATAGGGTTGCGCCTGGGCGGCCTTGGTACAGGCCTGGTCGACGTCGGCGGCGTTGGCCAGCCCCGTGCGATGCAACAGCCGGCCAGTGGCGGGTTCGGTGACCTCCAGGATGCCACCCTGGGCGGCGATCCAGTCGCCATCGAAGAGCCGCTCGCGCCAGGGCGCAGCGTTCAGGAAGGGGATCGGGTGTTCGCTCATAGCCTTCTCCTTATTGTTGTAGGGCCTCGGGGGCAACAGCAGGGGAGCAAGGCCTGTGCCCAAGCGCGCCAACGCGGAGAAAGACCTGCCTGGTCAAGTAGTTAGGGACGAGACAGGGAGAGCGCCGGGCGCTCGCATCGCGAAAGCCCTGCTCAAAAGATAAAGTTATGAGATATAACCATTTCCTCGATTGCGCATTTGCGCAACTCTCGCGGAGTCGTGCCATGGCCGAGCGCCTGTCTCTCACTGATCTGCAACAGGGCACAGCGGGTTTGCACAGTGGCGACAGCCGGGCCTTGGACGGCAGTGTCACCCCGACCCAGGCGGAACTGGCCGAGTGCCTGTTCTTCTCCCCCGGCG
Source organism: Pseudomonas oryzihabitans (assembly GCF_006384975.1). Classification (NCBI taxonomy): domain Bacteria; kingdom Pseudomonadati; phylum Pseudomonadota; class Gammaproteobacteria; order Pseudomonadales; family Pseudomonadaceae; genus Pseudomonas; species Pseudomonas oryzihabitans. Next base: position 246,811 of record NZ_CP021645.1, on the reverse strand, counting down.
ATGGGCGCATCTGGCTCAACGACCAGCGCATGTTGCTGATGCACGCCTCCGCCTTCGGCGCCCTGCGCCGCGAACTGATCGGCGCCCTGGGCCAGGAGCGCGCCCGCGGACTCCTGACCCGGGTCGGCTATCTCTCCGGGGTGCGCGATGCCGAGCTGGTACGCAAGCGCTGGCCGCAGGCCGATGCCGCGGCCATCTTCGCCGCCGGCACCCGTCTGCACGGGTTGGAAGGCCTGGTGCGCGTCGAGCCGCTGCATTTCGAATTCGATGTCGACCAGGGTCGCTACGGCGGCGAATTCCTCTGGCACCATTCCGCCGAATGCGACGAGCACCTGATCGCCCATGGCCAGGGCAGCGACCCGGCCTGCTGGATGGAAACCGGCTACGCCATCGGCTACGTCAGCAGCCTATTCGGCCGCCTAGTGATCTTTCGCGAGGTGGAATGCCGCGCCATGGGCCATGGCGTGTGCCGGGTCGAAGGCCGCAACGCCGAGCGCTGGCCCGATGTGGCGGAGGACCTGCGCTATCTCAATGCCGCCGGCGATGGCACCGCCGAGACCAGCGCCGCCGAACGCCTGCCCGCGCCCCTGCCCCACGCCGTCGACGGTCAGCAACCGCTGGTGGGCGCCTCGGCCGCCTTCAACAGTGCCTTCCAGGCGCTGCAAAGAGTCGCCCCTACCCCGGCTACGGTACTACTCACCGGCGAATCAGGGGTGGGCAAGGAGCTGTTCGCCAGTCACCTGCATCGCCTGAGCCAGCGTGCCGACGCCCCCTTCGTTGCGCTGAATTGCGCGGCCATCCCCGAAAACCTCATCGAGGCCGAGCTGTTCGGCGTGGAGCGCGGCGCCTTCACCGGTGCCAACCAGTCGCGCGCCGGACGCTTCGAACGCGCCCAGGGCGGCACCCTGTTCCTCGACGAGATCGCCTGCCTGAGCCTGCCCGGCCAGGGCAAGCTGCTGCGCGCCCTGCAGGAACGCGAGATCGAGCGGGTCGGCGGTAGCCGCACCCTCCAGGTGGACGTGCGGGTGATCGCCGCCACCAACCTGGACCTGCGCCAGGCGGTACGCCGTGGTGATTTTCGCGAAGACCTCTTCTATCGCCTCAACGTCTATCCCATCGGCATCCCACCGCTGCGTGATCGCCGTGATGACGTCCCGCTGCTGGTAGATCTCTTCCTGCGGCGCTTCTGCGCAGCCTACGACCGGCCGCCGGTGGGCCTGACCATGCGCGCCCTCAAGGCACTGTTGCGCTACGACTTTCCCGGCAACGTGCGTGAATTGCAGAATCTGGTGGAGCGCGGAGTGATCGCCAGCGATCCCGGCGAACTCATCGACCTGCCCCACCTGTTTCGTGGCGAACCGCTACCGACCGATCTCGTGGAACAGGCACCGGCGGCGGCAGGCTGGCTGCAACGCCTGGGCGTGGATGTCGAGCGCCCTTTGCACCTGGGCGCGCTGGAAGCCGAGCTGCTGGACGAAGCCCTGGCACTCAGCCGTGGCAACGTCGCCGCCGCGGCGCGGCTGCTGGGTCTGAGCCGCGCCCAATTCGCCTATCGTCATCAGCGCGCCAGACGGGATCTGGACTAGAATGAAGGCTCAGAGCCCTACTCCCGCCCTATCCGACGGAAGCCCTTCCCGCCGATGACTTCACTCAACGACGCCGCGCCCCTGGACACCGCCGCCCCCTGGCTGGACACCGCCGTAGGCTATGCCCTGCGCCGTGCCCAGATGAAGATGTTCCAGCACCTGGTCGATAGCCTGGCCGAATACGACCTGCGCCCTGCCCAGTTCACCGCCCTGGTGATCCTCGAACAGGAGCCGGGCCTGATGCAGGCCGACCTGGCGCGCCGCCTGGCCATCGAGCCACCGCAACTGGTGCTGCTGCTGAACAAACTCGAAGGCCAGGGCCTGGCCGAGCGCGTGCGTGGCACCCAGGATCGCCGCGCCTATGCCCTGTACCTCACCGACCGAGGCCGCGCCCTGGTGGGCGAACTCAAGACGCGCGCCGCCGCCAGCGACCGCGCCGCCAGCGCTCCGTTGGACGATGCCGAGCGTGCCGAGTTGCTGCGGCTGTTGCGCAAGCTCAATGGGGAGCTGGGGTAAGAAGGCTTGGCCAGGCTACGCTTATAGAGGTGGCGTTTTTGTTGGGCTTCGCTACGCTCAACCGCAACCAACGGAAGTCGTGCAGTGGCACTCAATGCCCCCTCCCTCCGGGAGAGGGCTGGGGTAAGGGAAGCCCAACTCCCGCCGCTAGGCCCGAATCAGCAGTGGCGCCGTCCCGCCATAACAGGCCGCGACCCGTTCCGCGCGATGGGTCAGGACGCTGCGCTGGTTGAGCGAGCCCTTGTCGGTGATCTCGCCACGGTCGGCGGACGGCGGCTCTTCCTGCAGGGCGATCCACTCCAGGCGGCTGGCGTTGCCCGAGGCGTCGCGATTCAGGCGCCCCAGCCAGTCGGCGAACCAGCGCTGCACCGGCGCGCTGGCCAATACCGTTGCTGCATCAGCGGCCTCGTCCAACCCCGCCAGTTGCCGGCAATCCGCCAGGCGCGGAAAAACTAGTAGGCCCAGGCACTCGCGATCCGGCGCCGCCACCACCACGTCCTGCACCAGGGGCGTACCCTCCAGCACCGCGCGATTGCGCAGCGGACCGACGCTGACGAACACCCCGGAGGACAGCTTGAAATCCTCGGCGATACGGCCATCGAACATCAGGCCCAGTTGCGGATTGGCCGGATCGACCAGCTTGAGGGCGTCGCCGGAGCAGTAGAAACCTTCCTCGTCGAAACAGGCGGCGGTCTGCACCGGATCACGCCAATAGCCGGGCATGATGTGCGGACCGCGGAAGCGCCCTTCCAGCTTGCCGTCCACCGGCACCAGCTTGAGCTCGCAGCCCGGCGCCGGCACCCCGACGTAGCCGGCCACGGAGAGCGGACCGGTGGTGAAGGTGCAACTGGGCGAGGCCTCGGTCATACCCAGGCCGGCCATCATGCGGATGCGTTCGCCGCAGTGGGCCTCGGCGATGCGATCCAGGCGATCCCAGACGCTTTGCGACAGCCCCGCCGCAGCAAAGAAGAACAGCCGCATGCGTGCGAAGAAACGCTCGCGTAGCTCGGCGTCGCGCTCCAGGGCATTGGCCAGTTCTTCCCAGCCGCGCGGCACCGTCAGGTAGGCCGTGGGCGAGACCTCGCGCAGGTTGCGCAGGGTCTCGCCAAAGCCCTGGGGCGTCGGCTTGCCGTCATCCAGGTAGAAGCTGCCGCCGTTGTAGAGCACGATGCCCAGGTTGTGGCTGCCGCCGAAGGTGTGGTTCCAGGGCAGCCAGTCCACCAGCACCGGCGGTTCCTCGCCGAACACCGGAAAGGTCTGCAACAGCATCTGCTGGTTGGCGCAGAGCATGCGCTGGGTGGTGGTCACCGCCTTGGGCAGCTTGGTGGAGCCAGAGGTGAAGAGAAATTTGGCGATGCTATCCGGCCCGGTGGTTGTAAAGGCCTGGTCGGCTGCGGCCAGCTCGCCACGGGCAAGCAGCGCCTCGAAGGCCAGCGTAATGCGTCCCTGCGCCTGACCGCGGGTCGCGATCACCGGCACGTCGGCCGACAGCACGGCGTCCAGCGCCTTCTGGTAGGCCGGCGCATCGCTGACGAAGACCAGCCCCGGTTGCAGCAGGCCGCAGACGTGGCGCAACTTGGCATGGTCCTGGGACAGCAACGAATAGCCGGGCGATACCGGGCAGAAGGGAATGCCGGCATAGAGCGCCGCCAGGGCCAATTGAAGGTGTTCGGGATCGTTGCCGGAGAGGATCGCCAGGGGGCGCTCGGCCGACAGACCGAACTCCAGCAGCGCGGCGGCCAGTTGGCGCACCCGCTGCAACATCTCGCCGTAGGAGAACTCGCGCCAGGCGCCGCCGGCTTCCCGCGCGGCGAAAAAGGTACGGTCGGGTGCCGCCTCGGCCCAGTGCAGCAGGCGATCCAGCAGTCGCGGCGGCGGTGGACTTAGGCGCTCCTGGGAGGCCATGTAGAGCAGCCCACCCCGCTCTTCCACGGTGACGCCGGGTTGCCCCAGGGCCACCGGTCGATAGCGCAGCGGCCGATCCGCGGGCGCACGGGTTTGCGTGACATGGCTCACCTTGAATTCTCCTCTGGGCTGGCGCCCAGAGGCGCCTCTTATTCTTGTTGCGTCAGAAGCGATGGAAACGGCGCTGGCTAGATCGGGTAGTGGCGCGGCCCCGTCTGCAGTGTCACCCAGCGCAACTGGGTGAAATGTTCGATGGAGGCCCGTGAGCCGAAGCTCCCATAGCCACTGGCCTTGACGCCACCGAAGGGCATCTGCGCCTCGTCGTGCACCGTGGGGCCGTTGATGTGGCAGATGCCGCTTTCCACCCGCTGGGCCAGCGCCAGGGCGCGGGCGGTATCGCGGCTGAAGATGGCCGACGAGAGGCCGAATTCGGAATCGTTGGCCAGGCGCAGCAGGGCCTCGTCGCCCTCGGCGCGGATCACCACCGCCACCGGCCCGAAGGACTCCTCGGCATAGAGCTTCATCTCGGCGGTGACGCCATCCAGCAGCGTCGGTTGCAGGATGCTGCCATCGAGTCCACCACCGCAGACCAGCCGCGCGCCCTTGCCCACGGCGTCGTCGATCAGGGCCTTGATGCGGGTTCCGGCGCTGGCGTCGATCAGGGAACCCAGTACCGAATCGGGCGCACTCGGATCGCCAGCCTTGAGGGTGCGCACCTTGGCCGCCAGGCGCTCGACGAAGGCGTCGGCGATGCGGCTGTCCACCAGCAGGCGCTCGGTGGACATGCAGATCTGCCCCTGGTTGAAGTAGGCACCAAAGGCCGCCGCGGCCACGGCGGCGTCCAGGTCGGCGTCTTCCAGCACCAGCAGCGGCGCCTTGCCACCCAGCTCCAGCACGGCCGGCTTCAGATGGCGGGCGGACAGTTCGCCGACGATCCGACCGACCCGGGTGGAGCCGGTGAAGTTGACCCGCCGCACCGCCGGATTGGCGATCAGCCGCTCGACGATGGCCGGGGCATCCTCCGGCGCATTGGTGACCACGTTGACCACGCCGTCGCCCAGGCCGGCATCCTGCAGCACCTGGCCGATCAGCCGGTGTACGCCAGGACTTTGCTCCGACGCCTTGAGCACCACGGTATTGCCGCAGGCCAGCGGCATGGCCAGGGCGCGGGTGCCGAGAATCACCGGGGCGTTCCAGGGCGCGATGCCGAGGACCACGCCACAGGGCTGGCGTAGCGCCATGGCGAAGCTGCCGGGGACGTCGGAGGGAATGACCTCGCCCTGGATCTGGGTGGTCATGGCCGCCGCCTCGCGCAGCATGTTGGCCGCCAGGTGCACGTTGAAGCCATACCAGTTGGCCATGGCCCCGGTCTCCCCGGCCAGGGCGATGAACTCGCCACTGCGCGCTGTCAGGCCATCGGCGGCGGCCAGCAGGCGACGCCGGCGTTCGCCGGGCGGCAGCGCCGCCCAGGCGGGATAGGCGGCCTGGGCGGCTGCCACGGCGGCGTCGGCATCCTCCAGGGTGGCGGCAGCTACCGTGGAGACCACCTCGCCGGTCACCGGATGGCGCCGCTGATAGCTGCGACCGTCGCCGGCTGGGCGGCTGGCACCGCCAATGAGCAGGGATACCTCGACCATGACGCTACCTCTTATTGTTGTCTTTATGGGAACCGGGCTCGTCTGAACGGCAGCTACGCTCGGCGACCGTTCGACAAGTCCTGGCGCTTCAGCGCTTGTAGGTCTGCAAACCGGGCTTGATGCTCTTGTCGTCGAGGAATTGCTTCATGCCCTGCTCGCGACCGCCTTCCGGATCCTGCAGGCGCGACTGGTCGAGCTTGGCGTAGAGATAGTCCTCGTTCTGCTCCCAGGTCAGCTCGCGGCAGCGCTTGAAGCCGACCTTGGCGGCGCGCAGCACCACCGGATTCTTCTGCAGCAGTTCCTGAGCCAGGGCGGTGGTCACCTCGCGCAATTGGGCGCGCGGCACGCTCTGATTGACCAGCCCCATGGCGGCCGCCTCGGGCCCGCTGAAGGTCTTGCCGGTCATCACATAGTAGAGGGCGGTGCGGTGGCCGACGGTATCGGCCAAGGCCTTGCTCACCAGGTTGCCCGGCGGGATGCCCCAGTTGATCTCGGACAGGCCGAAGGTGGCCTCGTCGGCGGTGATGGCCAGGTCGCAGGCCACCAGCGGGCTGAAGCCACCGCCGAAGCACCAGCCGTTGACCATGGCGATGGTCGGCTTGGCGTACATGCGCAGCAGCTTCCATTGCCACTGGGAGGCCTCGCGGCGGATCTTTTCCTGCAGGATCTCCGGGCCGGCATCGGTCTCGCGGAAGTATTCCTTGAGGTCCATCCCGGCAGTCCAGGCGTCACCGGCACCGGTCAAGACCAGCACGCCGGCGCTGGCGTCCTGCTCCAGGGTTTCCAGCACCTCGACCATCTCACGGTTGAGGGTGGGACTCATGGCGTTGCGTTTCTCCGGCCGGTTGAGCGTCACCCAGGCGATACCGTCTTCGATATCCACCTTGACCGTCTGCCAGCGTCCGTCGTAGCTGCCCATGGCGTGTGCCTCTTGTTGTTTGGGGTATGGACAAGAAGCTACGCCGCGAAATTAGTTACGTCAATTAACTATTTTATCGGCCTTGTACGAGTTCGATGAACGATAGCGGCTTTACCCTCGATGGGATCCAATCGAACAGGAATCCGGGATCGCTCACCCAACCATTCGTCCTTTATGGCCTGCTCCACACAAAATCGCATTGACAGTCATAGTTAACCCTCATAACTATTGGATCCAATAGATAACAACAAGAGATCCCATCATGTACCCGAAGAACGCCTGGTACGTCGCCTGCACCCCCGACGAACTCACCGACAAGCCCCTCGGCCGGCAGATCTGCGGCGAGCCGCTGGTGTTCTACCGCGACGCCAACCGGCAGGTAGTGGCGCTGGAAGACTTCTGCCCACACCGGGGTGCGCCGCTGTCACTGGGCTTCTTGCGCGAAGGCACCCTGGTCTGTGGCTATCACGGCCTGGAGATGGGCTGCGGCGGCAAGACCCTGGGCATGCCCGGCCAGCGGGTCGGCGTCTTTCCCGCCGTGCGCGCCTATGCCGCCGTCGAGCGCCATGGCTTCATCTGGGTCTGGCCAGGCGACCAGGCCAAGGCCGATCCGGCGCTGATTCCCTACCTCGAATGGGCCGAGAGCCCCGACTGGGCCTATGGCGGCGGTCTCTACCACATCCAGTGCGACTATCGGCTGATGATCGACAACCTCATGGACCTCACCCACGAGACCTATGTCCATGCCTCCAGCATCGGCCAGAAGGAGATCGACGAGGCGCCACCCGCCACCCGCGTCGAGGGCGACGAGGTCATCACCAGCCGGCACATGGAGAATATCTCCGCCCCGCCCTTCTGGCGCATGGCCCTGCGCGGCAACGGCCTGGCCGACGACGTCCCGGTGGATCGCTGGCAGATCTGCCGCTTCACCCCGCCGAGCCACGTGATGATCGAGGTGGGCGTGGCCCATGCCGGCCATGGCGGCTACCACGCCCCGGCGGCGGTCAAGGCGGCCAGCGTGGTGGTGGACTTCATCACCCCCGAGACCGAGACCTCCATCTGGTACTTCTGGGGCATGGCGCGCAACTTCAAGCCGCAGGATGCCGAACTCACCGCCAGCATCCGCGAAGGCCAGGGCAAGATCTTCAGCGAAGACCTGGAGATGCTCGAACGCCAGCAGCAGAACCTGTTGCGCTATCCGGAACGTGGCCTGCTCAAGCTCAATATCGATGCCGGCGGCGTGCAATCGCGGCAGATCATCGACCGCCTGCTGGCCACGGAACAGGCCGCCACCGGCATCCCGGTCCGGCAGATCGCCTAGGAGACGCCTCATGCTCGATCTGATCGTCACTGCCGTGCAGCGCGAGGCGCCCAGCATCCTGGCCTTCGACCTGGCCCGCGCCGACGGCAGCCCCCTGCCCGGCTTCACGGCCGGTGCCCATTTGGAAGTCACCCTGGGCGACGGCCTGATCCGTCATTACTCCCTGTGCATCACGCCCGAACCGGCACCCACCCGCTATCGCATCGCCGTCCTGCTCGTGCCCGATTCTCGCGGAGGTTCCCAGGCCATGCATAGCTTGCAGGTGGGCGACCGCCTGCAGGTAAGCGAGCCACGCAATCTGTTCGCCCTGGTCCCGAGCGCGCGCCGTACCCAGCTGCTGGCCGGCGGCATCGGCATCACCCCGCTCCTGGCCATGGCCGAACAGCTCCACCAGCAGGGCGCCCATTTCCAGCTGCGCTATCTGGTGCGGGATCGCGAACACGCCGCCTTCATTCCCTGGCTCAAGGCGCGTCCCTATGCCGACCGGGTCAAGGTGCATTTCGACCAACAGGAGCCGGCGCTGAGACCCAACTTCCAGCACCTGCTCGGTCCGGCGGCGCCGGACGACCACCTCTATGTCTGCGGTCCCGCCGGCTTCATGGCCGCCGTGGTCGAGGCCGCCCAGGCCCAGGGCTGGCAACCCGGACAGATCCATCGCGAATTCTTCGCCGCCGATCCCGCCGCTCAGGGCGAACAGCGGCCCTTCGAGGTGGAGCTGGCGCGTAGCGGACGCTGCGTCCAGGTACCGGCCGAGCGCAGCGTGGTCCAGGTGCTGGCCGACCTCGGCATCGTCCTGCCGGTGTCCTGCGGCCAGGGCCTCTGTGGCACCTGCGTGACCCCGGTACTGGCTGGCGAACCCGAGCACCACGACCTCTTTCTCTCCGCGGCCGAGCACGCCGCCAACGACCGCTTCACCCCCTGTTGCTCCCGCGCCAAGGGCGAGCGCCTGGTGCTGGATCTCTGACGCCCCAAGCACACCTAACCTCCCCCTCTCCCTCAGGGAGAGGGCCGGGGTGAGGGCCGCTTAGCCTCACACCAACACCTTAACCTCCCCCGCCGCCCCCTCTTCCCCACCAAACCACCGCGCATAGCCCAGGGTCGCCTGGGCATGCTCGCGCATGATGCCCTCGGCCCGCGCACCCTGGCCGCGCACCAGGGCGTCGAAGACCGCATGGTGCTGCAGGTGGGCGAAGTTGAAGCGGCGGTATTCGCGCTCGAGATTCTGCGCATCCACCGCCAGGGCGCTCACCGAGGCGAAGGGCAGATGCTCATGGCGCCCCAGGGCCACGGCGATGGCCGGATTGCCACTGGCCGCGACGATGGCCTGGTGGAAGCCGCGATTGAGGTCGTGGTATTCCTCCAGATCCTCCAGCAGCACATGCCCCTTGGCGAACAGGCGATCGCCACGGCGCAGGCAGTCTTCCAGCACGGTCCGCGTCGCCTCATCGAGGCCGCGTTCGGCCGCCTGGCGCGCAGCCAGGCCTTCCAGCACGCCGCGCACTTCCACCGCGCCTTCTAGATCCGCGCTCGTGAGCGCCCGCACCTGATAGCCACGGGCGCCACTACTTTCCAGCAAGCCCTCCTGGGCCAGGGTGCGCAAGGCCAGCCGCACCGGCATGCGCGACACGGCGAAGCGCTCGGCGGTGGGAATCTCCGCCAGCCGTTCGCCCGCCGTCAGTTCGCCGGACAGGATCATCTGCCGTAGCGCGGCCAGTACCCGCTGTCCCGGCTTGCTCATGGCTGGGCCTCTCCTTCATTGATCTCGGCCAGCAGCCACTGGCGAAACGCCTGCAGCGACGGCAGTCCCTCGTTGCGCGGCGGATAGACCAGGTAATAGCTGCGGCGACTGACCAGGGGCGTACCGCAGGCGAGCAGGTCACCCTGGGCCAATTCGTCTTCCACCAGTACTCGCGGCACCAGGCCGATGCCGATGCCGGCGCGCACCGCCTGGATCAGGTGCGAGGTCAGCTCGAAACTCGGTCCCGGCCGCATCGCCCGGTGCGGCAATTCGTGATGGACGAACCACTCGCCCCAGGCCTGGGGGTTGTTGGCCACGCCGAGCAGCAGTTGCCCGGCCAGGGTGGCCGGGGTCGCGTCCGGCAAGTCGGCCAGGGTGGCCGGACTGGCGATCACGACCAGTTGTTCGGCTTGCAGCGGATGGGCACGGAGCCCAGGCCAGTCGCCACTGCCGACACTGATGGCGGCATCGATCTCACTGGCGGCGAAGTCCACTGCCTGGATGCGCGAATGCAGGTGCACCAGCATGCCGGGATGGGCGGCATAGAAGCTGCCCAGGCGCGGCAGCAGCCATTTGGAGCCGAAGGTCGGCAGCACCGCCAGGCGCAGGGTACCCTGGCCCGAGGCGAAGGCCATGGCCTGCAGCGTGGCGCTGCGGATCTGCCCGAGGGCCAGGCCCAGTTCGCGGCTGTAGGCCCGCCCCACGTCGGTAAGCACGATCTGCCGGCCCTCGCGCCGGAACAGCGTCAGCCCCAGCAACTGTTCGAGCGCCTGCACCTGGCGACCCACGGCGCTCTGGGTCAGCGACAACTCTTCCGCCGCCCGGGTGTAGCTCTCGTGGCGTGCCGCCGCCTCGAAGGCCAGCAGCAGCGACATGGACGGCGTCAGCCGACGGTGATTCATTCATGTTCTTCCGGCATAGGCGGCGGAATCTTCGGTTGTGGCCCCGGCGCGCTGTGGTGAGAATGCCTACTATAGCCAGAAAAGGTCGACGCCATTCCTTCGCTCCCCGAAGGAGATGGCCGTCCGCTGCCAAAGAGCCCGCCTGATGAACATGATCGCCCGCCTGCCGGCCCCGGCGCCCCTCGCCGTCGCCTACACCGACTTCCTCACCGCCCTCGCCGCCAGCGGCTTCCAGGGCGAGATCGCACCGGACTACGCCAGCCGCACGGTCATGGCCACCGACAACTCCATCTACCAGCGCCTGCCCCAGGCGGCGGTCTTCCCCAAGGACAGCACCGACATCCAGCGCCTGGCCCAGCTGATGGGCGAGCCGCGCTTCCAGGGCGTAGTGCTCACCCCGCGCGGTGGCGGCACCGGCACCAACGGCCAGTCGCTCACCGACGGCATCGTGGTCGACCTCTCCCGCCACCTGAACCAGATCCTCGAGATCAATGCCGAGCAGGGTTGGGTGCGGGTCCAGGCCGGGGTGGTCAAGGACCAGCTCAACGCCGCGCTCCGGCCCCATGGGCTGTTCTTCGCCCCGGAGCTGTCCACCTCCAACCGCGCCACCATCGGCGGCATGATCAACACCGATGCCAGCGGCCAGGGCAGTGTGACCTACGGCAAGACACGCAACCATGTGCTGGAACTGGACGCCTACCTGATCGGCGGCGAACGCCTGGAAAGCCGCCCGGTGGACAGTGCCGAGCTGGACGCCCTCTGCGCCCGGCCGGACCGCACCGGCGCCGTCTACCGCTGTGCGCGGGACATCGCCACGAACCAGGCCGAGCTGATCGAGGCGCGCTTTCCCAAGCTCAACCGCTGCCTCACCGGCTATGACCTGGCGCACCTGGTCGAGCCCGATGGCCGCTTCAACCTCAACAGCGTGCTCTGCGGCGCCGAGGGCTCCCTGGCCTTCATCGCCGAGGCCAAGCTCAACGTCTTGCCGATTCCCAAGTATTCGGTGCTGGTCAACGTCCGCTATGGCAGCTTCATGGACGCCCTGCGCGACGCCCGCGCCCTGATCGAACTCAAGCCGCTCTCCATCGAGACGGTGGACTCCAAGGTCCTGCTGCTGGCCATGCAGGACATCGTCTGGCACAGCGTGGCGGAATACTTCCCCGAAGACATTGAGCGTCCCACCCTGGGCATCAACCTGGTGGAATTCAGTGGCGACGATCCTGAGGACGTGGACGCCCGCGTCCAGGGCTTCCTCGACCACCTGCGCCAGGACGCCACCGTGGAACGCCTGGGCCATACCCTGGCCGTGGGCCGCAGCGCCGTGACCCGCGTCTACGCCATGCGCAAGCGCGCCGTGGGCCTGCTCGGCAACGTTCAGGGCGAGATCCGTCCGCAGCCCTTCGTCGAGGACACCGCGGTGCCGCCGGAGCGCCTGGCCGATTTCATCGCCGAATTCCGCGCCCTGCTCGACGGCCACAACCTGCAATACGGCATGTTCGGCCACGTCGACGCCGGGGTGCTGCACGTGCGCCCGGCGCTGGATCTCAAGGACCCGCGCCAGGCGGCACTGGTGCGCCCGATCTCCGACCAGGTGGCCGAGCTGACCCAGAAATATGGCGGCCTGCTGTGGGGCGAGCACGGCAAGGGCGTGCGCTCGGAATATGCGCCGGCCTTCTTCGGCGACCTCTACCCCGCCCTGCAGGCGCTCAAGGGCGCCTTCGATCCACACAACCAACTCAACCCCGGCAAGATCGCCACCCCGCTGGCCAGCGGTGCCGAACTGCTGAAGATCGACGGCGTGACCCTCCGCGGCGAACTGGACCGTACCCTCGACGAGCGGGTCTGGCAGAGCTACGGCACCGCCATGCACTGCAACGGCAACGGCGCCTGCTACAACTACGATCCCGACGACGCCATGTGCCCCTCGTGGAAGGCCACCCGCCAGCGCATCCACTCGCCCAAGGGTCGGGCCTCGCTGATCCGCGAATGGCTGCGCCTGCAGGGCCAGGCCGGTATCGATGTCCTGGCTCCGGCCCCCCGGGGTGCCCTGAACTGGCTCAAGGCCCTGCCCCAGCGTTGGCGCAATGGTCGTGCCGCCGAAGCGGACTTCTCCCATGAGGTCTACGACGCCATGGCCGGGTGCCTGGCCTGCAAGTCCTGCGCGGGCCAGTGCCCGATCAAGGTCAACGTGCCGGAATTCCGCTCGCGCTTTCTCGAGCTCTACCACAGACGCTACCTGCGCCCGCTACGCGACTACCTGATCGGCTCCCTGGAATTCAGCCTGCCGCTGTTCGCCCGGGCGCCCGGCCTCTACAACACCGTGATGGGCGCGACGCCGATCCAGCGGCTGTTCGCCGAGCGCATCGGCATGGTCGACAGCCCCCTGCTCAGCCGTTTCGACCTGGTGCCAGTCATGCACCAGTGGCAGGTGCAGATCGCCACCCCCGAGCGGCTGCTGGCCCTGAGCGATGAAGAACGCGCCAAGACCATCGTGCTGGTGCAGGACGCCTTCACCCGCTACTTCGAGACTCCGCTCACCGCGGCCTTCCTGGAACTCGCCGCGCGCCTCGGCCAGCGGGTGTTCCTCGCCCCCTATCGCGCCAACGGCAAGCCGTTGCAGGTGCAGGGCTTCCTCGGCGCCTTCGAGAGTACCGCGCGGCGCAATGCGGCCCAGCTCGCCAGCCTGGCGGGCTTCGGCATCAAGCTGGTGGGCCTCGATCCGGCCATGACCCTGGTCTATCGCCAGGAGTACCCCAAGGTCCCCGGCATCGCCCGGATGCCCGAGGTGCTCCTGCCCCAGGAGTGGCTCCTGCAGGTGCTGCCGAAAGAGCAGAAGGTAGTCGGCGACAAGGTCTACCGCCTGCTCGGCCACTGCACCGAGAAGACCAACGCCCCGGCCAGCGTCAGCCAGTGGCAGCAGGTGTTCGAACGCCTGGGTCTGGGCCTCAAGCCGGAGAGCACCGGCTGCTGCGGCATGTCCGGCACCTACGGCCACGAAGCGCGCAATCTGGCGACCTCCAAGACCATCTACGACCAATCCTGGGCCCGCGCCGTCGCCGTCCCCGCCGAACAAGGCGAAGCCCTGGCCACCGGCTATTCCTGCCGCAGCCAGGTCAAACGCCTCGACGACCGCCGCCTGCGCCATCCGCTGGAGGCGGTGTTGGATGCGGTGCGGGGCTGATATCCGCTGAGCCGGACAATTCCTTAGCGCAACCCTGGCAGTCCGCCGATGCGGCCACTCATACAGGTGGAGGCACGACGGTTTATCGCGATTCCGCCGGGCTGATGTAATTGAACGCCTGCTCGGATAGCACCCTCTCCCCTCGGGAGAGGGTTGGGGTGAGGGCGCCCCCGCCGAAAAGTCTCCAGTGGAAAAGGCTGCGCCGTTTTCCACGCTACGGCTCTGACCTCCCTGTTGGGCTTCGCTGCGCTCAACCCAACCTACAGTGCGTACCCGCTTCGTAGGTTGGGTTGAGACGGCTCCATCGTCGAAGCCCAACAGCCCATACCAAGCCATCAACGGATAGCTCAAAAAGGAAATCACCAGGCAGCGCTTAGCGCGTCGGACGACGCAGGCACTAATAGAAGGAAGGGAATCACGCAGAGCGCAGCGGAAAAAATCGCGCCCAAACGAAAAAGCGGCCACCAGGGCCGCTTCTCGATGGCTGCTGGCGTTCAGGACCAAACAACCTTTAAATGGCGCAGCGGACGGGACTCGAACCCGCGACCCCCGGCGTGACAGGCCGGTATTCTAACCGACTGAACTACCGCTGCGCATTACCTCGAGTGGTGGGTGATGACGGGATCGAACCGCCGACCCTCTGCTTGTAAGGCAGATGCTCTCCCAGCTGAGCTAATCACCCGTTTGCTCTCGAAGTGGGGCGCATTCTACGGAGGGGTTCCCTACCTGGCAACCCCTTTTTGAAAAAAAATTTCCCAGCACTTCCAAAGGCTTAGCGCTGCCCCTTCGACCCCTGGAGAAAGCGTGCCCGAGCGGGCATTCCCGACGACCACCGCGATCCGGGGTTGGCCTCCTGGGCAGGCGGCGCGGATAATGCGCGCTTCGTTTTTGGGAGTGACACCATGTGGTTCCGTAATCTGCTCGTCTACCGTCTCACCCAGGAAGTCGCCTTCGAGACCGAAGCTCTCGAAGCCGCCCTCGCCGCCAAGCCGGCGCGTCCCTGTGCCAGCCAGGAGCTGTCCACCTATGGTTTCGTCGCGCCCTTCGGCAAGGGCCCGGACCTGCCACTGGTGCACGAAAGCCAGGGCTTCTTCCTGATCGCCGCGCGCAAGGAAGAACGCATCCTGCCCAGCAGCGTGGTCAAGGAAGCCGTGCAGGAGAAGGTCGACGAGATCGAGACCCAGCAGATGCGCAAGGTCTACAAGAAGGAAAAGGAGCAGATCAAGGACGAGATCGTCCAGGCCTTCCTGCCGCGCGCCTTCATTCGTCGCCAGACCACCTATGCCGCCATCGATCCCAAGCAGGGCTGGATTCTGGTGGACGCCTCCAGTGCCAAGCGCGCCGAAGACCTGCTCTCCACCCTGCGCGATGCCCTGGGCTCGCTGCCGGTACGCCCGCTGGGCGTGAAGCAGGCGCCTATGGCCACCTTCACCGACTGGGTCAAGGCCGGTGACGCCACCCATGGCCTCTATATCCTCGACGAGTGCGAACTGCGCGATGCCGGCGAAGACGGCGGCGTGGTGCGCTGCAAAGGCCAGGACCTCACCAGCGAAGAGATCCAGAACCACCTGGGTGCCGGCAAGCTGGTCACCAAGCTGGCGCTGGCCTGGCAGGACAAGCTGGCCCTGCTGCTGGACGACAAGGTCACCATCAAGCGCCTCAAGTTCGAGGACCTCTTGCAGGATCAGGCCGAGCAGGACGGTGGCGAAGACGCCCTCGGCCAGCAGGACGCCAGCTTCGTACTGATGATGATGACCCTGGCGGAATTCCTGCCACAGCTGATCGAAGCCCTCGGCGGCGAAGAGCTGCCCCAGGGCTTGTAAGCCCAAATCCAGGCCGGCGCAGACCGGCCTTTTTTCTGCCTACTTGAAAAGGAGTTTGCCATGCGTGCCCTGGCCGCCTTCAGCCGCTTCGTCGGCAATACCTTCGCCTTCTGGGTGCTGTTCGCCGCCCTGCTGGCGTTCTTCGCTCCCGAAGTGTTCAAGCCCCTCAGCGTGGCCATCGTGCCGCTGCTGGGGGTGATCATGTTCGGCATGGGCCTGACCCTCAAGCTGGAAGACTTCGCCGCCCTCGGCCGGCATCCCTGGCGGGTGCTGCTGGGCGTGGTGGCCCACTTCGTCATCATGCCGGGGGTGGCCTGGGCACTGTGCCAGCTGTTCCACCTGCCGCCGGAGATCGCCGTGGGCGTCATCCTGGTCGGCTGCTGCCCCAGCGGGACGGCCTCCAACGTCATGACCTGGCTGGCCAAGGGTGACCTGGCGCTGTCGGTGGCCATCGCCGCGGTGACCACCCTGCTCGCCCCGCTGCTGACCCCGGCGCTGATCTGGCTGCTGGCCTCCACCTGGCTGCCGATCTCCTTCGCCGGCCTGTTCTGGTCGATCCTGCAGGTGGTGCTCTTGCCCATCGCCCTGGGGCTGATCGCCCAGCGGGTACTGGGCAATCGCGTCGGCGCCGTGGTCGAGGTGCTGCCCCTGGCCTCGGTGATCAGCATCGTGGTGATCGTCGCCGCCGTGGTGGCCGCCAGTCAGGCGCGCATCGCCGAGTCCGGCCTGTTGATCATGGCAGTGGTGATCCTGCACAACGGCTTCGGCTTCCTGCTCGGCTACCTCACCGGCAAGTTCTGCAAACTGCCGGTGGCCCAGCGCAAATCCCTGGCGCTGGAAGTCGGCATGCAGAACTCCGGCCTCGGTGCGGCCCTGGCCACCGCGCACTTCTCGCCGCTGGCGGCGGTGCCCAGCGCCCTGTTCAGCGTCTGGCACAACATTTCGGGCGCGCTACTCGCCACCCTCTTCCGCCGCTTCAAGAACGACGACGCGCGCCCCTGAAGCCTCGTGCCACACCTGCCGGACTAGCGCCTGGCAGGTGTCCTCAGTGAAGGGCTGCGGCCGGGCGATGCCGTAGGCTTGGGCATAGTCGCCCCCCCATTTGCCCTTGCCCAATCACTCAACGCTTGCTCGGTTACCGCGTCAGTACCGGGTTGAATAGCAGGCGGCAACCGCCTCGCTGGCTAAAGCTTCATATCATGGCTTTATAGCTGATAGAACCGCCACGCGGGGACTAACCCACCTCTTTGTTTAGACAGGGGCCCTTGAATCATTACTGTATGCATGTACACTACCCCATGCGTATCTAGCCGATCTGAGCCGCAATGGGACGTGGGTCACGAAAACACGGCAGTGCCAAGCCAAGCGTCCTATACTGGTGCGTCGGCATGGACGTTGACCCTCCATGCTTCCACGTCTTTTTCATTACAGACGATCACCAATGGCGTAGAGGTAAACCGAATGAATGACTCAGCTGTCAACGAAAATCCAAGCGATGAGCTTGAATTGGATGAAGAGTTAGACGAGTCATTAGCGACGTCTGGAAAATTTGTCGCTGTTGCAGCGATAACGGGCTCGCTGGAACGTGATACCACACTGACAGGCAATCCATTTAAGTACAAAATCGGCAATTCTTGGAATCTGGGAAACAAAGCCGCTACTGATTTCATTGACCAGATCGAGAGAAAATTCGATAGAAAAAACAAGTTTCATAGCTACTTTTCAGGCCTACCGTCGAATGTCAGCCCTATTCAAAATTACCTAGCTGGCACAATAGAATTCGTCGAGCTTGCGAAATCGCAAATTATTCAAATCACGCAATCAGCTAATGAGCAAAGTAGAAAATCTCTTCGAGGCGGAAACTTAGTCTTTATACACTATAAAACCAAAGACGACGAAGATGATTCTGGACGACTCCTTATAGTGATGGTTGACTTAAAAGGCGCTTTTGAATTTGACGAAAAGCTGGAACCGAGAAAGCTGAACCCAGTTGATACAGATGCTTTAAGACAAGCGGCAATGTTCGACTTGACGCTTTTCCAAACGATATACCCTAATAAAGATGGCGAAACCTACCTCCACTTCATTGAAGGAAAATCCAAATCAGACTTCTTCAAAGAGGCTCTAGGCTGCGATAGCTCTATCTCAAACAAGCAAAGCGTTTCAAATATTTTCTTAGCTATTGCCGCATTTTCACTTGCGCACAACTTAAACAGAGCTGTAACCGAGAAAATAAAAGAAAAGGTAGCCGAGCATATTAGGGATAATATTGGAAAACAGGTCCCCATAAGCGACATACAACATGTTATTGACAAAGAGCTTCCACCCGGACATGCATCAACAGGAAGTTTCTCTGAGTTCTCCAATACTCACGGATATCAAATAAACGCGGTATTCGAAGCCACTAGAACCGCTCTTGAGTCAAGCATCTCACTAAAAATAAATGACGATAAGCGAAACTACGCGCTATCCGTGAAAGCCAGCTCGATTGGTTATGAAGGCTCAGAAAAGCCAGTTATTGTTGATACCGATCTAGCCTATCTGATGATTCCTTTAACGGATGACGACAGGGAGCTAATTCGCGCTACGATAGGCAATCCAGATGAATCAGATACTGACGATAGCTGAAATTCTGAAAAGCTCTAAACTTGAATGGGATGCAGGCTTTTTAGCTATCACCTGTAGCTCGACGTCCAAGGATGCTCTTGAGGAAGGCTTTAGGCGCCTCGGCTTTAGTGGGGATATGAATCTTATCCACAGCACCGCGGCGCTTGTAGGATTTTCGATTGACCTATCTGCCGACTCTTGGACCGGAAACCCACCTTTTTACCGAAATCTTTCTGAGCTGTGGGCCGACATCCAGAAAAAGCAGCGAATCCCAGAAAACTATTTTGTAATGGAGGGAAATCATTACAGCGGGGGCTCTTCCAATAAAATTCTGAAGAAATTTGAATTTTATGTTGATTGGCTAAAGTTTATAAACTCACTGAAGGACCATGGAGGTGAAGCTCAGAATCCTCGAATAATACTATTCATAGGAACTGAAAAAGGTGCAAAAAAATATGAAATAAACCCTAGAGATATAACATATGAAGTTATTCAGAAAACAGATATCAGCCTTGAACATCATAGGGCACTAGAAAAACTCAATGGCTTGATAAGCCTGGATGATGCTCACCAGTCAGAACGCAAAGACACTCTGAGAACCTCACTAGCAGAAATCTTGGAGGAAGAGCACTCTGAATCAACGGCTAAATGGCTAATAACGCAAACTGTTAAACTAAAGAAAAAGTATCAAGAAAATTACGATGTTTATCTTCACAAATTTTCAGTAAACAAATTACTTGCTGAAATAGAAGAAAAATCCACAGACTATATAGCAAAAATAAATGACTCGGTTTCTTCTAGCCAAGGAAAAGCTTTTGCCATTCCAGGCGCACTAATAGCAATTGCTGCACTTTTAAAAAGTGCAGACCTCTTATCCATGATCCTGATCTGTTTCGGATTACTAAGCGTATCGTTCTTAACTATTGTAGCAAACAATATCCAATGCGAAGCCTATAATGCGTTGAGCTCACAAATCAAAAGATCACTGAATCGCTATGAGATTATAAAAAATGAACAAGATGTCAGAGTATCAGCCGAAGCTGCAAAAGAAGAGCTTCTGAACCTCATAGATAAGGCCCGCAGGCGCTTGAATTACATAAACACTCTATCCGTAGCCGTCTTTATTATTGGACTAGCTTATGGTTTATTCGTTTATTTTCGCAATTGATAGAACCCGATTGACCTATGCTTCTTTAGGCTAATTTTCACCAAAACAATGTACTGATATGCTCAATAACATCTAAACACTAGCCACTACAAAATCCCCGCCGCGCTACGCATTGGCCAAAGCGCGCAGCCTATGAATCAGGAATTAAAGTTAAGTACAGCGGGCACAGCGCCCTGTTCAGCGTCTGGCACAACATCTCCGGTGCGCTACTGGCGACCGTCTTCCGGCGCTTCAAGGACGGCGAGCCCCGTCCCTGATCCCGCGCGCCACACCTGCCGGCTCCAGGCCCGGCAGGTTTCTGCGGTAAAGGGCTGCGGCCGGGCGATGCCGTAGCCCTGGGCATAGTCGACCCCCAGCGCCCCCAGGGCGGCCACCACTGCCTCGTTCTCGGCGAATTCGGCGATGGTCTTCTTGCCGGTGAGATGCCCCAGCCGGTTGATCGCCTCCACCATGGCACTGTCCACCGGATCTTCAAGCAGGTGACGGACGAAGCTGCCGTCGATCTTCAGGTAGTCCACCGGCAGGTGCTTGAGGTAGGTGAAGGACGACATGCCGGCACCGAAGTCGTCCAGGGAAAACCGTACCCCCAGGCCACGCAACTCTTCCATGAACTGCCGCGCCGCATCCAGGTTGGCCACGGCGCTGGTTTCGGTGATCTCGAAACAGATACGCGCCGGCGCGATCCGCCAGCGCTGCAGTTGCTCCTTGACGAACACCGTCAGGCCCGCCTCGCCGAGCGAGTGACCCGAGAGGTTGATGGCCAGGGTATCGAGCAGCCCACCCGGTATTTCGGCGAAGCGCGCCAGGGCCGCCGCGATCACCCAGCGATCCAGATCTGCCATCAGGCCGTAACGCTCGGCGGCGGGAATGAAGGCACCTGGGGCGATCAGCTTGCCCTCCTCCTCCAATCGCATCAGCACCTCCACATGGCGATCCGCCGCGGTCCGGCTACCCAAGCCGAGGATCGGCTGGAGGTACAGCCGGAACCTGTCCTCGCCCAGCGCCCGATGCAAGCGTTGCACCCAGGTCATCTCGTCATGGCGCCGGTCCAGCTCCATATCACCCGGCGCGAATACCTGAACGCGATTGCGGCCCTTGTCCTTGGCCGCATAGCAGGCCAGATCCGCCAGGCGCAGGGCCTCCTCGGGCGTCAGCGCCTGGCCACCAAGGTGGACCACGCCGATACTCAGGCCGACCCGAAAGCCCTGGCCCGCCGCTTCGAATTGCAACGCGCAGACGCACAGACGCAGCCGCTCCGCCAGCGCCTCGACCGCGTCTGGCGTGCGCCTTTCGAGCAGCACCCCGAACTCGTCGCCGCCCAGCCGCGCCAGGCAGTCGTCCTCGTCCAGTTGGCTGGCCAGTAGCTCGCACAGCTGGCGCAACAGACGGTCGCCATGGCAGTGCCCGGAGGTGTCGTTGACGATCTTGAACTGATCCAGATCGATGAATAGCAGCGACGCCTGCGCCAGCCCTTCCCGGGCCAGCAGGCGCTCCAGGCGGGTTTCGAATTCGCGGCGGTTGAGCAGGCCAGTCAGGGCATCGTGGCTGGCCTGCCAGGCGAGATCGCGCAGGAAGGCGCGCTCGCGGGTCTGGTCGTGCATCACCAGCACCACGCCAGTTCCCGACTCGCCCCTGGGCAGCGCCGTCACGGTCAGGGCCACGGGAATGCAGGCGCCGTCCGCACGCACCAGTTGATGACCCAGGGATTCATTGCTGGCGAGCCAGTCTTCGCTCAGCAGCCGCTCGGCCAGGGGCTTGGCTGACCCCGGCAGATCCTCGGACTGGATGTCGAAGAGCTGGGTGACGGGCGTACCGGCGGCAAGCCCTGATCGCTCGAGCAACCGCTCCGCGGCTGGATTGTGGTAGAGCAGGCGCCCCTCGGCGTTCAGGGCGAGCACGGCATCCCCGATGGAGGCGAGGATGACCTGCACCCGCTCCTTCTCGGCCTGCAATGCCCGCTCGGAGCGCCAGCGTTGCTGCACCAGACCGTGCATGCGCCAGACGGCCAAGAGCACCAGCAGCGCTCCGACCAGCATATTGGCGATGAGCAACACCCTGACCAATTGCCGGGAGGCCTGGCCAAGCCGCTCCGAGAAGGCCACCGTCTCCGGCATCATCCGGTCGTGCAAATCCAGCAGCTGCCGTTTCAAGGGCACCAGCGCCGGTCCCGGCCCCTGCTGTTTGATCAGGAAAAAGCTGGTACGCGCCAGCGTCTGAAACTCATCCATGTAGGGATCGGTGATCTGCCAACGCGTGATCACGCCCTTAAACGGCTCGCTGTGACGAGCCAGCAGAAAGAGTCTGATGAGGCCATCGATATCGTCAGGGCTGTTGCCCGCCAACCGCAGCAGTCGCGCGGCCTCGGCTCGGCTGCCGCCCCCGTCCAGCTCCTCGCGCGCCCGGCGGTCGAGCTCGTTGACGCTGATCGAGGCGAGGTATTCCTGATAAGACTCGGCCCGCCCTTCGTCCAGATAGGCACCCAGCGACAGCAGGGCATTTCCCAGGCTTTTGCTCCACAGGCTTTCCGCGGTGACATAGGCTCTTACGGTCGACAGCAGTTGCAGGCTGACGATGGCCACCAGCGCCTGGCATGACAGGAGGATGACGAAGGGCCAGACGACCTTGAGCGTGCGTAGCGCAGAAGAGGGCGAGGTTGAAGACATACAGCGATCCGCAGGTAAATGCAGGCGAACTCTTGCCAGTTGGCAAGCATGTCGACCGTCCTGCGCAAAACTGTTGATCGCAAAAAGGGGGCGGTTGGAATACCGGCGCCAAAGTAGCGACGTAGACCCACCCAGAATTTTCCCTGCTGTTCGTCCGCCGACGAACGGCAGGAACAGCTACCGGATCAGCTGAAGGACGCCTCCAATCGCGCCTTCACCTCAGGCCATTCGCGGTCGGTGATGCTGTACATCACGGTATCGTCCAGGCGCCCGTCCGCCAGGCGTCGGTGATTGCGCAGTAGGCCTTCGCGCACCGCGCCGAGCTTCTCGATGGCGCCTTGCGATCTCAGATTGGTCGCCGCGGTCTTGAGCTGGACCCGCACCAGTTGCCAGTGCTCGAAAGCATGCCTGAGCATCAGGTACTTGATGGTGCCATTCAGACCGCTGCCATGCTGTTCGCCGTCGAGCCAGGTCCAGCCGATCTCGGCCGCGGGCAGCGCCGGCAAGAAGTCAGCGAAGCGGGTGGTGCCGACCAGGCGATCCGCTATGCGCACGGCGAAGGGCAGCGCCCGTCCTTCGCGCTGCTCGGCCAAGGCCTGACGATACCAGTCCGGTCGCAACGGACCGCTCAGGTAGTGCAACGCCTCGCGGTTGCGCTCGGCCAAGCCGACCAGCTCCAGGACGTCGCCTTCCGCCAGGGGGTCCAGGCGCAGCGCACCACGTTGCAGGGAAATGGGCTGCGCTTGAAACATGGCACTCTCTCTCACTCGAATCAGCCCGCCAACCTAACAGGGCTGGCGGCGTGGCTCAACCCGTGGCGGCGTCCACAGTACGACACCTGACGTCCGGCATGCCGAGGTGCGACACTTCGCCCCGGCGCGACGGGCGCCTGGAACGTCGGGAGTCATCATGTCCCTGCCCAGCGGACTCATCATCAGCGTTACCTTCGGCTACCTGGCCCTGCTGTTCGCCATCGCCTTCTATGGCGACCGCCGCCCGCCGCTCAAGCCACGCCTGCGCGCCTGGGTCTACAGCCTGTCGCTGGCCGTGTACTGCACCAGTTGGACCTTCTTCGGCGCGGTCGGCCAGGCCGCCGACCAGCTCTGGTCGTTCCTGCCCATCTACCTGGGCCCCATCCTCTTCCTGCTGCTGGCGCCGCAACTGGTCAAGAAGATGGTCTTGATCAGCAAGCAGGAAAACATCACCTCCATCGCCGACTTCATCGCGGCGCGCTACGGCAAGTCGCAGACCCTGGCCGTCGTGGTCGCCCTGATCTGCTTGGTCGGCGTCCTGCCCTACCTCGCCCTGCAACTCAAGGGCATCGTCATCGGCGTCAACCTGCTGACCGGCATCAATGCCGAAACCCAGGGTACTCGCGCCCAGGACACCGCCCTCTTCGTCTCCCTCATACTGGCGCTGTTCGCCATCCTGTTCGGCACCCGCAACCTCGACGTCACCGAGCATCATCGCGGCATGATGCTGGCCATCGCCTTCGAATCCCTGGTCAAACTCGCCGCCTTTCTCGCCGTGGGTCTCTGGGTCACCTACGATCTCCACAATGGTTTCGCCGATCTGCTCAGTCGCTCGCAACAGGCGCCCCAGTTGCAGGAATACTGGCGCGAGACGCTGGACTGGCCCGGCCTGCTGATCCAGACCGGGATCGCCTTCATCGCCGTGATGTGCCTGCCCCGCCAGTTCCACGTCACCGTGGTGGAAAACACCCATACCCACGACATCAACCTGGCGCGCTGGGTCTTCCCCCTCTATCTGGCGCTGGCGGCCCTGTTCGTCATTCCCATCGCCCTGGCGGGCCAGCTGCATCTGCCAGGTGGTGTGCTGCCCGACTCCTTCGTCATCAGCCTGCCGCTGGACCAGCACCGGCCTTGGCTCGCGCTGCTGGCCTTCTTGGGCGGCGCCTCCGCCGCCACCGGCATGGTGATCGTCGCCTGCGTGGCCCTGTCGACCATGGTCTCCAACGACATCGTGTTGCCCTGGCTGCTCAAGCGGCGCGGCCAGGTGGAGAGCGGCCACGAGGTGTTCAGCCACTGGATGCTCACGGTGCGCCGCGTCAGCATCGTGGTGATCCTGGCCCTGGCCTATTGCAGCTATCGCCTGCTCGGCTCCAGCGCCAGTCTCGCCACCATCGGCCAGATCGCCTTCGCCGCCATCGCCCAACTCGGCCCGGCCATGGTCGGGGCGTTGTTCTGGAAAGCCGCCAACCGCCGCGGCGTCTTCGCCGGCCTCACCACCGGGGCGCTGCTGTGGGGCTATCTCATGGTGCTGCCAGTGGTCGCCGTCAGCCTGCAATGGCCGCTGGACGCCTTCCCGGGCCTCGCCTGGTTCGAACAACCCAGCAGCGACCGTATGCTGCAACCCACCGCGGTCGGCGCTCTGGTCCCCCTGGCCGGCAATTTCCTGTTGTTCGCCCTGGTGTCCCTGCTATCGCGCACCCGGGTCGCGGAATACTGGCAGGCCGGTCGCTTCATCGCCCAGTACGCCCTGCCCCGACCGCGCAACCGCGCGCTGCTGGCGGTGAAGCTGGAGGACCTGCGCCTGCTCGCCGCCCGTTTCGTCGGTGACGAGCGTGCGCGTCTGAGCTTCAGTCGCTTCGCCGAACAGAGCGGCCTGACCTACCGCCCCGGCAGCAATGCCAACAGCGAATGGATCGCCCAGACTGAGCGCCTGCTCGCCGGCGTCATCGGTGCCTCCTCGGCGCGGGCCGTGGTCAAGGCAGCCATCGAAGGGCGCGACATGCAGGTCGACGACGTGGTACGCATCGCCGACGAAGCCTCGGAGGTGCTCGAATTCAACCGGGCGCTCTTGCAGGGCGCCATCGAGAACATCTCCCAGGGCATCAGCGTGGTCGACCAATCGTTGCGCCTGGTGGCCTGGAACCAGCGCTACCTGGAGTTGTTCGACTATCCCGACGGCATGATCCAGGTGGGCCGCCCCATCGCCGAGATCATCCGCTACAACGCCCTGCGCGGCCTCTGCGGCCCGGGTGATCCCGACGAGCACGTGGCGCGCCGGGTGGAGCGGATGCGCCAGGGCATCCCCCACACCTCGGAGCGCACCTTTCCCAACGGCCGGGTGATCGAGTTGATCGGCAGCCCCATGCCGGGGCGTGGCTTCGTCATGAGCTTCACCGACATCACCGCTTTCCGCGATGCCGAACGTGCCCTGCGCGAAGCCAACGAAAGGCTGGAGCAGCGCGTGGAGGAGCGGACTCGCGAATTGTCCCAGCTCAACCAGGCGCTGGTGGAAGCCAAGGCCCACGCCGAGGCGGCCAACCAGTCCAAGAGCCGCTTCCTCACCGCGGTCAGCCATGACCTCATGCAGCCGCTCAGTGCCGCCCGGCTGTTCACCGCCGCCCTCGCCCACCAGGACGGCCTGGCTCAGGAAGCCCAGGAACTGGTGCGCAACATGGACAGCGCCCTGAGATCAAGCGAAGACCTCATCGCCGACCTGCTGGACATTTCGCGGCTGGAGAACGGCCGTATCCTCGCCGCCCCGGCACCTTTCCCCCTGACGACGCTGTTCGACGCCCTGGGCGTCGAATTCAAGGCCCTGGCGCAAGACCAGGGCACGTCCCTGCGCATTCGCAACAGCCGGCTGGTCGTCAACAGCGACAGCAAGCTGCTGCGCCGGGTGCTGCAGAATTTCCTCACCAACGCCCTGAGATACGCCGACGGTCGCGTGCTGCTCGGCGTGCGGCGCCAGGCTCAGAGCGTGAGCCTGGAGGTCTGGGACCGCGGACCCGGCATCCCGCCGGACAAGCTCGAGCTGATCTTCGAGGAATTCAAGCGCCTGGACAGCCACCAGACCCGCGCAGAAAAGGGCCTGGGGCTGGGTCTGGCCATCGCCGACCGTCTTTGCCGGGTGCTGGGTCACGAGTTGTCGGTACGCTCCTGGCCGGGTCACGGCAGCGTCTTCAGCGTCAAGGTGCCCCTGGCCCCGCCCTTGGCCATCCAGGCCGCTGCGGCCAGCGAAGCCAACCAGCCGCTACCGGGCGATCCCGTGCTGTGCATCGACAACGAAGACAGCATCCTGCTGGGTCTGAGCAGCCTGCTGCGGCGCTGGGGCTGCCAGGTCTGGACCGCTCGCAGTCGCGAGGAATGCGCCGCCCTGCTCGAGCAGGGCGTGGCGCCGCGGCTGCTCATCGTCGACTACCACCTCAGCGACGCGGACACCGGTCCGGATGTCGCCGAATGGATTCGTCAGCGCCTGGGGCGGGAAATTCCGGGCATCGTCATCAGTGCGGACGGTCGTCCAGAATGCCTGGCCAAGGTGCGCGAGGCCCGCCTGGACTTCCTGCCCAAACCGGTAAAGCCGGCCTCGCTACGGGCCTTGTTGAGCCGCCAGTTAGCGCTCTCGGGTTGAATGGCAGGTGAGCGTCCATGGCGCCTGGACGCCGTCTCTTCGAGTGGCTTTCGTTCAGCCGCGATTAAGCTTGCAGGGACGCGGCTTTCCGGAACAATCCACAGCTTCTGTTGATAACTTTGTTGAAAACGTGGTGGAAAAGAACCGGGAGCCTTGCTCTGCGGGCCCCGCAAACAAGTTGATCATTTTTTGAACACTTTGATAAGTTCAACGTAATCAACAACTTAATTCAAAAGTGCGGTTTTGGGCGTTGCCAAAGCGGTCTCATGGAGGACTTGACAACCGCTAGCACAGGTTGTGCACAACTCTAGAGGCAAATGACCAACGGAAACCTGTCATCCACAGCTCAGTTGTCAAGTATTCGTAAAATAAATTTTTTCTGCCCAACCGCTAGTCGACGCTTACCCGCAGGGCCGCGGATTAGAGCCCTGGCTATCCGGCAAGGGCAGGCCAATCGCTATCCTTGTTCTACACCGATCATCGGTTAGACTGAGCCCCTTTTGTTCAGGGCTGTCATGGCGACGCCCACCGGTCACTCAGGCACGGACACGCCAGCCCTTCTGGAATAACTCGGTCACATGAACGTTTTCATCGCGGGTCAACACGGACAACTCTCTCAGGCGCTACAGGCGCTACAGGCGCTACTGGCCACCAAGGCCCAGGTAACCGTCGTCGGACGTGCCCAGGTGGACTTCAGCCAACTGGATGAACTCTACCGACGCGTCCTGGCCGCGCGCCCCGATGTCATCATCAATGCAGCGGCCTACACCGCCGTCGATGCCGCCGAAAGCGACGCCGAGACCGCGACCTTGATCAACGAGAGCGTGCCCCGCGTCTTCGCCCAGGCCGCCCAGCACCTGGGCATTCCCCTGGTTCACTACTCCACCGATTACGTGTTCGATGGCACCCAGGAAGGCCGCTATCGGGAAGACGCCCCCACCTGCCCGCTCAACGTCTACGGCCGCACCAAGCTGGCCGGTGAGAATGCCGTGCGCGAAGGCGTCGAACGGCACCTCATCCTGCGGACCAGTTGGGTCTACTCCTGGCAGGGCAACAACTTCCTGCGCACCATGGTCCGCTTGCTCAGCGAGCGAGACGAGCTGAACATCGTCGACGACCAGGTGGGCGCGCCGACCTGGACCCGGACCATCGCCGAGGCCACCGAGCGACTGCTGGCCTGTAGTCGTCAACGGGATGACCTCTGGGGTACCTATCACCTGACCGCCAATGGAGCCACCTCCTGGTTCGGCTTCGCCGAGCAGATCGCCCAGCGGCTGCGCGAACAAGGCCGGCTCAAGGCTCGGCTCAACCCTATTCCCAGCAGCTCCTATCCCACGCCGGCCTATCGACCGAGCAATTCCCGGCTGTCCACCGACAAGCTCGCTGCCGTCCTCGGACAACCGCTGCCCGAATGGCAAGCGGCTTTCGCCCAGTGCTGGGATGAGCAGCCAAGTCAGGTTGGGAGCTGAAACGGGCCGTCGGTCATACTTCTGAAGCAAAGCTCAGAACTCCCCCGCCCCCTTGAAGTCAATGGCTCTGACCCCGTTCACGCCAGTCAGGTATGCCATGAACAACCCTTTCCAACTCATCGCCGCGGCCTTCGAGCAGGACTTTCGGGTCAATTTCCGCATAGAGCGCCTCGACGGCAGCGTCAGCCTCACGCTGTCAGACGATACGGGGATCAAGGTGAAGCGGTTGATCAGCAAGCAACAATTGCATGACCAGGCCCGTCTCGCCCGCTTGATCGACAGCATTCGCCTGGGGATCGCCATTGACGAAGGCCATGGCGTCACAGCTTTGCTGGCCAGCGGCGGGAATTCGCTGAATCGCCTGTCCATTGCCAACTGAACCAGACCAGGGAGGCAGGCACCGTGGAAGGCGTGATTGCCAATCTGTTGTCGCCAGCACCGTCCGCAGTGAGCCCGGCCACGCTATTCGATGGATTGAACCCGGCCCCGATCGCGCAATCCGCCATTGTCTCGCCGTATCAACTGGCTTGTGCCCGACTCGATGAGGCACTGGCGCCGCTCAAGGTCTGGCCAACCTTGCCGGATCGCACAGGGCGATTTTGTTTCACGCTACTCGACCGCTGTGGTCGCATCCTCTATCGCTCGCCGGCTTTGCGCCAGGCACTGTATCGCGAAGAAGACCTCTTCAACGGCGTGATCGCCAGTGCTCGACTCGCAGCCACTCAGGCAGGACAAGGCTTTCCGTCCTGGGGTGTAGCAGAGGTAGCCTGCCCCATGTACGAGTTGCCAGCCAAACAATTGCCTTGCGCAAACTGTCGCCTATTGAAGTGCAAAGGCTGACATGAGCGCTTTCAAAGAATCCTTAATTAACTGATCTGTATCTCTATTGTTCAGCATTCGAGACCAACGAATGCGGGCGCATCCGTACTGCAAGTCTCGATCTGAACGTTACCCGAACGGGCAATCCTACTCGGAATATCTCAACATGTTGGCGCCGGTGGCACGCAACACGGCCATCGATTGCGGAGCCAACGCACCGGCACGCAGCGAAACATCCTTGCGCACCTCATCGATCACCGTTTTCAACAACTGGCTTTCGCCCAGCTGACGCGCGCTGATCACGCGATTGACCCGGGCGTCATCGCATTGCCGATCCTGTACCGTCAGTACGATGCTACCGTCGGGGCGAGGCGCCGTGACCGAGCATTTATAGGTACTGAAAGCGGCTGTCAGTCTATCTATGGCGTTTTCCATCTTTCCCCCTTTTATTTGTCTAGAAGTGCGTGGATGAGTAAATACGACGCAACTGACAGTGATAGAAACAGCAAAGTTCTAAGCCACTACTTGAATAAGGCGACTAATGGCGCTACCGCTCTGTTTTGTGAGCGACCTCATTTCCTGAGGACGACCGCGGAACTTTCCATCGAAGACACTTCGTCGCCTCTCGAGCCTGGACAGAGGTGTATTCCAGACTCGACGCCGCCTCGCCAGGTCTTGCACGGACAGCTCTAAAACGTGGAACCTTTGATCTGGCAGGTCACTCGAAAGGCCTGAAACGGATACCCATCGCCTCATAGGAGCACGCCATGACCGACAAAACTCCCCCCGTCATCAAAGATGAACTGGCCGCTGACATCGACCAGCAGGCACACAAGCACAATGCTGAGCGGGTTCGTCGTCACCTGGGCGAAGCCGAGCAGGCGCTGACCGATGAATTCCATACCCTGCTGGCCGATGCCGAGCAGTTGCTCAAGCACACCGCGAGCATGGCCGGCGAGCAGGCGGACGAACTGCGAGCCAAATTGAGCTCCAGCCTGGAGCGGTCGCGCGAAGTCCTCAAGAGCAAGCATGAAGACCTCTACCGCCAAGGCGTCGCAGCCAAGGAGACCACCGAAGAGTATGTGGTCGACAATCCTTTCAAGGCGTTGGGAATCGCGGCCGGTGTCGGCTTCCTGATCGGCCTCTTGGCTTCGCGCCGCTAAGGCTGGGGGAACACCATGGACACCTCACCTCCACGGGAGCTGCCTGACGAGGCGCCCAAGCCTTCGGTCAAGCGTCTGGCCGGTGCTGTGGTTGGATTGCTGCAGAGCCATCTCGAACTGCTGGGCATCGAGGTTCAGGAAGAGAAGGTCCGTACCTTCCAGCTGTTCCTCTTCACCGGGTTGAGCCTTATTTTCGGCCTGCTGGTGCTGGTCGGAGTTTCGGCGGCGATCATCATCGCCTTCTGGGATACCCACCGCATGACCGCGACCCTGGCGCTCTGTGCCTTTTATGCCCTGGCGCTGGTGATCTGCATCGTGCGGGCCCTGAGCCTGGTGAAGGGCGCAGCCCCCTTCCATGCCACCCTGGAAGAGTTGAATCGCAACCGGGAGCGTCTACTGCCATGAATCAGCCATTGACGTCCGCCACGAGTCGCGAGAAGCGCAAGGAGCTGGTTAGGCTGCGTATGGAGATGTACCGCCAGCAGCTGATCTATAACGCCCAGCCGCTGCACAACCCCATCAGCCTCATCGGTGACCTGATGCGCCCCAATAAGGACAAGGTCGCCAGCTCCGCGAAGAAGCCGCTGATGCTGGGCGCCACGGTGTTTCTGTCGCTGTTCGGCAAACGACTGGGCGCCGTAGGTCGACTCGCCCGCATTGGCCTGGCACTCTACCCTCTAGTCAATCGCCTGCAGACCAGACATCGCGAACAGCAACAGACGGACCACCCCCTGCCGCCTCCGCGTTGACCGCGAACGGCTCCCCAGGGAGCCGTTCTGGTTTCTGGCATTCTTCTCGCATGGCTCCTTGTTTGCCTCTGGGCAATCGCCTTTGCCAAAGATAAGGATTCCAACGTGTTGCAAGGCCAGCCAGTTGCCTTCTTTCAACCCTTCATCGATACGGCTACCGGTCGCATCGCTGGGGTCGAGGCACTCGGTCGTCTGCGTCAGGCGGATGGCTCCCATGTTTCCGTCGGTCCACTGTTCGCCGATCCGGATACCCCGACCACCGCCTTGCTGAGCCTGGATCGGACCCTGCGCGAAGACGCCCTGCGCCGCTTCGCCAATGCTCCCGCCGACTGGTTTCTGAGCATCAATCTCTCCCCCCGCTGGATCAGCCAGCTTGAGCCCGGTGCGAGCCTGCCGAGTCTGTCGCAACTGGAGCAGTCGGGTATCGCTCCCGAGCGCATCGTCTACGAGATCACCGAAGCGGCAGGAGATTTGCCGCGTCTCATCGACGCCGTCGCGCGCTATCGTGAGATGGGCATCCGTATCGCCATCGACGACTTCGGCTCCGGCTATTCGCAACTGGATCGCGTCCTGGACCTGCAACCCGACATCCTCAAACTGGACATGCGCCTGTTTCAGGCGGCCGCGCGCGGGGGCGCCCGCGGTGACGTGGTCAAGGCGCTGGCACAGATGGCGGAAAAGACCGGCTGCTGGCTCATCGCCGAGGGGGTGGAGACCGAGACCGAACTCGACTTCGCCCTGGAGTGCGGTGCGCGCTATATCCAGGGCTTCCTCTTCGCCCAGGCGACCTACGAGCTGGCTCCGAGCAATCAGTATCAAGACCGTTTCGCCGCCCTGCGCAGTCGCTTCGTCGATGGCAAGTTGGCGCAGCAGACCCAACTGCTGGAGTTGCGTCATCGCTTGGCGGACTTCGTCACGCGCTTGAAGCCTTGGGCGGAACAGGGTGGCCCCCTGAGCGCCCTGCCCGACCCCCATGAATTCCCCGGCCTGCTGCGGATCTACCAATGCGATCGCGCCGGCACCCAGATCACGCCCAATCTGGAGTGGAACGGCATGTTCTGGCGCGAGAATCGCCGCTACCTCAACCACAATTGGTCGTGGCGGCCCTACTTCTATGCGCTGCTGGCCGAAGGTTGGAACGAACGCCGGCTGACGCTCTCGACGGTCTATCGCGACGCCACCACCAACCAGTACTGCCTGACCGCCAGCCAGTTCATGGAAAACGGCCAGCGCCTGCTGCTCATCGACCTGGATGCCAGTCTGCTACCGGGCTTTGCCAAGTAAGCGGTGATGATCGTATGTTGCCGAGGTCAGAACGCATAAGCGTCGCACGGCCTCCGTCGGCGCTCCCCTTACCGGTGATAGCTCGAGGACGGCCTTGGACTGGCAGACACTTCTTATCCGCGAACGGCTGGGCAAACCGTTGCACAGCCCGGATGAACTGGGGCGCAGCCCCTTTCACAAGGACCACGACCGCATCATCTTCTCCGGTGCCTTCCGCCGGCTGGGCCGCAAGACCCAGGTGCATCCCGTCACCAGCAACGATCACATCCATACCCGCCTGACCCATAGCCTGGAGGTCAGCTGCGTCGGCCGCTCCCTGGGCATGCGGGTCGGCGAAAGCCTCAGGGGCGCCCTGCCCGACTGGTGCGACCCGAGCGACCTCGGCATGGTGGTCCAGTCCGCCTGCCTGGCCCATGACATCGGCAATCCGCCCTTCGGTCACTCCGGCGAAGACGCCATCCGCTACTGGTTCACCCAGGCCGCTGGGCGCGGCTGGCTGGACGACATGAGCGAACCGGAACGCCAGGATTTCCTGCATTTCGAAGGCAACGCGCAGGGTTTCCGCGTACTCACCCAGCTGGAATATCACCAGTTCGACGGCGGCACCCGCCTGACCTACGCCACCCTCGGCACCTACCTCAAGTATCCCTGGACCTCGCGCTATGCGGCGGCCCCCGGCTACAAGAAGCACAAGTTCGGCTGCTACCAGAGCGAGCTGCCCTTGCTGGAGCAGATCGCCGAAAAGCTCGAGTTGCCCCTGCTAGGCCCCGAGCGCTGGGCCCGGCACCCCCTGGTCTACCTGATGGAAGCCGCCGACGACATCTGCTACGGCCTCATCGACCTGGAAGACGGCCTCGAAATGGAGTTGCTGGACTACGCCGAGGTCGAGGCACTGCTGCTGGGCCTGGTCGGCGATGACCTGCCGGAGACCTATCGGCAATTGGGTCCGCGCGACTCCCGGCGGCGCAAGCTGGCGATCCTGCGCGGCAAGGCCATCGAACACCTGACCAATGCCACCGCCCGGGCTTTCGTCCAGCAGCAGGACACCCTGCTCGCCGGCACCCTCGGTGATGACCTGGTCGAGCACATGGACGGCCCGGCCAAGCTCTGCGTGCAGCGGGCCAAGGCCCTGGCCCGGGAAAAGATCTTCCACGACAAGCGCAAGACACTGCACGAGATCGGTGCCTACACCACCCTGGAGATCCTGCTCAATGCCTTCTGCGGTGCCGCCCTGGAACAGCATCGTGGCCGCGAACCCTCGTTCAAGAGTCGGCGCATCCTCGACCTGCTGGGTAACAGCGCGCCCGATCCGTCGTGGACGCTGCACCAGGCCTTCATGCGGGTGATCGACTTCATCGCCGGCATGACCGACAGCTACGCCACCGCCATGGCGGCCGAGATGACCGGGCGCTCCAGTCCGGTCTGAGGAGTGCAGATGGCCACCGCTACACGAACGCGCAAAGGCCCTGGCAGCCGCTGGCTGGCGGCCCAGGGCTGGAAGGCCTTTCCCTTCCAGCGCGAGGTGGCCAAGGCCATCGCCGCAGGTGAATCCGGCTTGCTCCACGCCACCACCGGCTCGGGCAAGACCTATGCGGTCTGGCTCGCCGCCCTGGATGCCTTCGTCGCCCCCAAGCCGATGACCGCCAAGGGTCTGCCCAGCAAGCGCAAGCAGGCTCCGCCACCGCTCACCGTACTGTGGCTGACGCCCATGCGCGCCCTGGCGGCGGATACCCTGCGCGCCCTGGAGCGTCCGGTGCTCGACCAGGAGCTGGAGTGGACCCTGGGCCTGCGTACCGGCGATACCGGTAGCAGTGAGCGAGCCAAACAGAATCGTCGCCTGCCGACCGCCTTGGTCACTACTCCAGAAAGCCTCTCCTTGCTGCTGTCCCGCGAAGATGCCGAGGAAACCCTGGGCAGCATCCGCCTGGTGGTGATCGATGAATGGCACGAACTGCTCGGCAACAAGCGCGGCACCCAGACGCAACTCGCCCTGGCCCGCCTGCGCCGTTGGAATCCGGAATTGCTCACCTGGGGCCTGTCGGCGACTCTGGGCAACCAGGCTCATGCGCTCGACGTGCTGCTAGCCGGCGCCCCCGGCCATCTGGTGCAGGGCCGGCAGGACAAGCGCCTAGAGGTGGATACCTTGCTACCCGAGGGCGGGGTCGAGCGTTTCGCCTGGGCGGGTCACCTGGGCATGCGCCTGCTGCAGCAGGTGATCCGCGAGTTGGAAGACAGCCCCACCACCCTGGTCTTCACCAACACCCGCGCCCAGACCGAACTCTGGTACCAGGCGCTGCTGCAGGCCCGCCCCGAGTGGGCCGGCCTGATCGCCCTGCACCACGGCTCCATCGAGAAACAGGCCCGCGAATGGGTCGAGGCCGGCCTAAAGAATGGCCAGCTCAAGGCGGTGATCTGTACCTCCAGCCTGGACCTCGGCGTGGATTTCCTGCCCGTGGAACGAGTGCTGCAGATCGGTTCGCCCAAGAGCATCGCGCGCTTGCTGCAACGGGCCGGCCGTAGCGGCCACGCGCCCGGACGCGCCTCGCGCGCCACCTTGGTGCCTACCTACAGCCTCGACCTGCTGGATGCCGCGGCCACGCGCCATGCCATAGCCGCCGGCGAGATCGAGGCCCGTAGCGCGCCGCTCAAGCCGCTGGATGTCCTGGTGCAGCATCTGGTAACCGTGGCCCTGGGCGGCGGCTTCCAACCGGACGACCTGCTGCCGGAGGTCCGCAGCGCCTGGGCCTATCGCGACCTCAGCGAAGGCGAATGGGCCTGGGCCCTGGCGTTCGTCCGCAATGGCGGCGCCTCGTTGTCCGCCTACCCGGATTACCGCCGCGCCGAACCGGATGCCGAGGGTATCTGGCGTGTCCCCGACAAGCAGTTGGCCAAGCGCCATCGACTGGGCATCGGCACCATCGTCAGCGAAACCAGCCTCAACGTGCAGTTCTGGTCCAAGGGCGGCGGGGGCAATCGCCTGGGCAACATCGAAGAAGGCTTCATCGCCCGGCTGCGACCCGGCGATCACTTCCTCTTCGCCGGCCGCACCCTGGAGTTGGTGCGGGTGGAAAACATGACGGTCTACGTGCGGCGCGCCAGCGGGCGCAAGGCCGCCATCCCGCGCTGGAGCGGCAGCCGCATGCCGCTGTCGGACACCCTCGCCAAGCATGTCCTGACACTGCTCGAAGACGCCGAGGCCAATCGCTACGAGAGTCCGGAAATGCGCCTGCTGCAACCGCTGCTGGACATCCAGCGGCAATGGTCGGCGCTACCCAGCGCTCATTACCTGCTCGCCGAAACCCTCGAATCCCGTGAGGGCTCGCATCTCTTCCTCTATCCCTTCGCCGGTCGTCACGCCCACCTGGGGCTGGCCAGTCTGCTGGCCTGGCGCCTGGCGCAGCGGCGACCCTGTACCTTTTCCATCGCCGTCAACGACTATGGCCTGGAATTGGTCTCCCCGGTCAGCCTGGAATGGGAACAACTGCTCGACGCCAGCCTGTTCAGCACTGACGACCTGCTCAGCGATACGCTCGCCAGCCTCAACGCTGCCGAACTCGCCCAGCGGCGCTTTCGCGAGATCGCGCGTATTTCCGGGCTGATCTTTTCCGGCTATCCCGGCGCCCACAAGAGCAACCGTCAACTGCAGGCCAGCAGCAGCCTCTTCTACCAGGTCTTCCGCCAATACGACCCGGATAACCTGCTGCTCGGCCAGGCGCAGAACGAAGTCCTGCGCCAGGAACTCGATGCGGACCGGCTCCAGCAGACGCTGATCCGCACCGGCGCTCTGCCCTTGCGTTTGGTGGCCCTGGAGCGTCCCTCGCCCTTCGCCCTGCCGCTCATGGTCGAGCGCCTACGCGAAAGCCTGAGCTCGGAGAAGCTGGCCGACCGCATCACCCGCCTGGTCGGCGACCTGGAACGCGAAGCCGGCCCGGACGAGCGCGCCCGCGCCTTCGACCCCGAATCCCTGGTACAGCCGACCCACGATAGCGACCTCACCCCACGGCGCTCCGCTAGTCCGCGGCGTCCTCGCGTACAGAAATCCGGTCGTCCTCGATGACGATGCGGCCCTGGCGATAGAGATGGCCGATGGCTTTCTTGAAGTTGCCCTTGCTCACGCCAAACAGCTGATGGATCAGCGCCGGCGGACTCGCATCGCTGACCTCCAGCACGCCGCCGCGGGCCTTCGCCAGGCCGAGGATCTGCTCGGCCAGATCGGCCCCTGCCGCGGCGCCCTGGGGTTGCAGCGTCAGGCTGATCTTGCCGTCCGCGCGCACTTCGCGAATGAAGCCACGCTCGCGTTGCCCCGGACGTAGTGGCTTGAACGCCTCGTTCCGATGCACCAGCCCCCAGTGCTTGTTGTCGACGATCACCTTGTAGCCGAGGTCGGTCTGCTCGACCACCAGCAGGGGCACCGGCTGGCCAGCCTTGTAGCGCGGTGGCTCGCGGTCCAGGTAGCGATCCAGCCGCGCGGTGGCGACGATCCGCCGGGTACGGGCATCCAGGTGGACGTGCACCACGCAGTGATCACCCACCTGCAACGGCCGCTTCTCTTCGGAATGCGGCAACAGCAGGTCCTTGGGTAGGCCCCAATCGAGGAAGATCCCCACCCGGCCCACCTCCACCACCCGCAGGCTGGCGAAACCGCCGACCTGTACCCGTGGCTTCTCGGTGGTGGCGATCAAGCGGTCTTCGCTGTCCAGATAAAGGAAGACGTTGAGCCAGTCGCCTTCGGCGCAGGGTTCGTCGCGAGGGGCATAGCGACGTGGCAGCAAGACTTCGCCATCGCTGCCGGCATCGAGGAACAGACCGATGGGCGTATTACGTAAGATCTGCAAGCTGTTGAAGCGACCCAACAAGGCCATGAATTAAGACTCCTGTGAAAAGCGAACCATTTTACCGCGAGCATCAAAGCCGCTGTCTTGATAGGTAAAATTCACCGTAAAAACAGTCGCACAGGGCCACGGAAAGGGTTAGAGTGCCCGCACTGTGTTGCTCGTGTACCGAAAATCGACCTGGTTCGTCTCGATCCACTTACGGCTCGGTTCTTTGACTCTTTGCACTCAGTCGCGGCCTGGGCGGTCCAGTGCCGTTGTCCAACTTTGTTCAAGGAGAAATCCATGTCTACTCGCCAAACTGGCACCGTCAAGTGGTTCAACGACGAGAAAGGCTTCGGCTTCATCACCCCCCAGAGCGGCCCGGACGTTTTCGTTCACTACCGTTCCATCCAGGGTAACGGCTTCAAGAGCCTGCAAGAAGGCCAGGCTGTTTCCTTCCTGGTCGTGCAAGGCCAGAAAGGCCTGCAGGCCGATGAGGTGCAGGTGATCTAATCACCCGCCTTCTCGAAAAAGCCCAACCCCAGGTTGGGCTTTTTTTTGGTCAGATTGTAGCCAGATTCGCTATCGCCACTTAGGGATGAGGTGCGTTTCGTGAAAAACCTAGCCGCTCTGCTCTGCCTGCTCCTGCTCGCCGGTTGCGCCGCCTTTCCGGGTGACGAACTTTCCTCCCAACCCTTCCGCGCCCCTGCCAGCGAGCAACAGCATCGCCCCAACGTTCTGGTGGAATTCAACTTCTATCGCGGTGAAGCCCAGGACAAGGACGCCACCTCCATCGCCGTGGCCCGTGAAGGCTTGAAGCCCACGTTGCGCCAGGTGCTCGAGCGCTCCGGCCTCTTCGACCGTATCACCCTGGTACCCGCAATCGGCCAACCCGATGACGCCCTGCTCCGCCTGAAGCTCTACAACAGCACCTCCTACGCCGCCGCCATCGCCAGCGGCCTGATCACCGGCGCCACCTTCTTTCTCGTCCCGGGCACGGCCAAGGACGACTACGTGCTGACCGCCGAATGGCTCCCACCCGCCAGCCAAACACCCCTACGCGCCAAGAACGCCGCCTCGGTACGCACCTGGATGGGCATCTGGTTCCTGCCGCTGGCCGCCAGCCATTCGGCCGGCACCGCCATCGAAGAAACCTTCCGTCGCCAGGTCAACGATGTCCTGAAACAGCTACAGGCCGACGGCGCCTTCGCTGACCGCTCCTCGGCCCAGGGGAACGGCGAAACACCGGCCCAGGTCACACCTTGACCGGTAATCACGCAGACGAGGATTCCATGGCCGAAGAACAGCGCAAAGCCGACGAACGCAAACTGCCCAAGGATGAGAAGCCCGTGCGCAGTGAGCACGCCAAGACCGATGACGGACGCGATCCGCCTTCGCCCAACAGTCCGGACCGCACCAAGGACGCCACGGGCTACAACTGATCCCACGCTTTTGCGAACGACCGCCCTGGCGGTCGTTTCTTTAACGGAGCCACGCCCAGAGGGGTTGGCTCGGTACTCCCTCCTTACTGCATAATGCCCACACTCCGACGTCTATCGGCCCCTTTTCTCTTCAACTAGGCCGGTACCCTGCCAAGGTGTGTGTCCCGATGCGAAATCCTTTCCGTTCCCTGGGCCTGCTGCTGAGTTGCTGCGCCCTGGGTTTTGCCTTGCCCGTCCATGCCGATATGTCCTTCCTGCCGCCACGGATCGACAAGGCCATGCAAACCAACAAGATCCCCAATAACGATCTGTCACTGGTGATGCTGCCGCTCGATGGCCCGGGCGAGAATGACTACTACAACGCCGACGTCTCGGTGAATCCGGCCTCTACCATGAAGCTGATCACCACCTACGCCGCCTTGGAACTACTGGGGCCCACCTACCAGTGGAAGACCGAGTTCTACACCGATGGCACCGTGCATAACGGCATCCTCAACGGCAATCTCTATCTCAAGGGCGGTGGCGATCCCAAGCTGAACATGGAGCGGCTGTGGCTGCTCATGCGGGATCTGCGCGCCAACGGCGTGCTGGAAGTCACCGGTGACCTGGTCCTGGATCGCGGCCGCTTCGTGAAGCCTGAACTACCCGCCTTCAACGATGACGGCGAAGACGAAAACAAGACCTTCCTGGTAGGCCCGGATTCGCTGCTGGTGAATCTCAAATCGGTACGCATGGTGGTGCGCTCGGCGGATGGCCGGGTCAGCGTGTCCATGGACCCGCCACTGACCAACGTCAACATCGACAACCAGATGCGCGCGACCGGCAAGAGTGGCTGCCCGGCCTGGCCTGACGTTCGCTTCAACCCGGTGCCCCAGGCCGATGGCAGCACCAGCCTGGTGGTCAGTGGCCAGTTGCCGGATGGCTGCAATGCCCAGAGCTATCTGTCGCTGCTCGACCATCCCGCCTATACCGCTGGCGCGGTCAGGGCCATCTGGCAAGAACTGGGCGGCACCATCAAGGGCCGCACCCGCGAAGGCAGCGTACCGCGCAATGCCGAGCTGTTGGCGCGGGCCTTCTCGCCCGACCTGGTCGAGATCATTCGCGACATCAACAAGTACAGCAACAACACCATGGCGCAACAGCTGTTCCTCTCCATCGGGGCGCAATTCCGCACCTCGGCGGATGCGGACGATGGCAAGGCGGCGCTGCGGGTGATTCGCCAGTGGCTGGCGCGCAAGGGCATCAATGCCAGTCACCTGATCATGGAGAACGGTTCGGGCCTGTCGCGCACGGAGCGCGTCAGCGCGCGCGAGATGGCGGAGATCCTGAGAGCGGCCTGGCAGAGTCCGTACGCACCGGAGTTCATCTCCTCCCTGCCGCTGGCGGGCATGGATGGCACCCTGCGCAAGCGTATGAAGAATTCGCCACTGACCGGCCAGGCGCACATGAAGACCGGCACCCTGAACAACGTACGAGCGCTGGCGGGTTTCGTCAGGGATGCGAACGCGCGCAGCTGGGTGGTGGTTGCCATCCTCAACAGCAACCGCCCCTGGGGCGCCTCGTCCATCCTGGATGAAGTGGTCATGGACCTCTATCAGCGCAGTCGCCAGGACGGCTCGGCCAACTGAGCCGGAAAAACAAAACCGGAGTCTGCTCACGCAGACTCCGGTTTTGTTTACATCACTCGGCAAGGCAGGCCGTAGAGCTGAAGTTACTCTTATGCACCGCTATGGGCAAGAACTTTGTCTAGAGCACCATTTCGGGGCATTTTAGGCTAGATCATGCCGAGCAGGAGTAGCACCAGCAGGACGACCAGGATGGCGCCGACGATGCCGGACGGGCCGTAGCCCCAGCTGCGCGAATGAGGAAACACCGGAAGTCCGCCGATGAGCAGGACCAGCAGTACCAGAACCAGGATGGTCGAAAGAGTCATCTGCCATTCTCCATGAAGTCCAAAGATCGGCCGCCGCCGTAACATCACGATACGAAGCGACGGGCTTCCTTAATGGACCTGCATTCCGGGTAGAAAAATCCCGTTGTTCTACCCCACGCATGGAATCCTCGCTGGCACTCTTTTTCGCGCCCAATGAAAAGCCCGGATCGATGACTCGATCCGGGCTTTGTCTTACCGCTCAGGCTATCAGTGCGCGACGGCGCCGCTGGCACCCAGACCGGTCTGGGATCTCACGAACTGCGGATAGAAGCGTGCACGCTCTTCCTCGCCCGCCGCCGACTTGTCGGTGATGGAGAAGAACCAGATACCGATGAAGGCCACGGCGATGGAGAACAGCGCCGGGTATTCATAGGGGTAGATCGGCTTGGCATGACCGAGGATGGTCACCCAGATGGTCGGACCGAGCACCATCAGGGCCACCGCGGTGATCAGGCCGAGCCAGCCACCGATCATGGCACCCCGGGTGGTCAGACGCTTCCAGTACATCGAGAGCAGCAGGATGGGGAAGTTGCAGCTGGCGGCGATGGAGAACGCCAGACCCACCATGAAGGCGATGTTCTGCTTCTCGAAGAGAATACCCAGGGCGATGGCCACGACGCCCAGCGCTACCGTGGTCATCTTGGAGACGCGGATCTCGTCCTTCTCGTTGGCGTGGCCCTTCTTGATCACACTGGCGTAGAGGTCATGGGACACCGCCGAAGCGCCGGCCAGGGTGAGGCCAGCCACTACCGCCAGGATGGTGGCGAAGGCCACTGCCGAGATGAAGCCCAGGAAGACGCTGCCGCCCACGGCATTGGCGAGGTGCACCGCCGCCATGTTGTTACCACCCAGCAAGGCGCCGGCGGCGTCCTTGAAGGCCGGATTGGTGCTGACCAGCAGGATGGCACCGAAGCCGATGATGAAGGTGAGGATGTAGAAGTAGCCGATGAAGCCGGTCGCGTAGAACACGCTCTTGCGGGCTTCCTTGGCGTCGCTGACGGTGAAGAAGCGCATCAGGATGTGCGGCAAGCCGGCAGTGCCGAACATCAGCGCCAGACCCAGGGAAAAGGCCGAGATCGGATCCTTCACCAGGCCACCGGGGCTCATGATGGCTTCGCCCTTGGGATGCACGGCGATGGCTTCGGCGAACAGCCGGTTGAAGTCGAACCCGACGTGCTTCATCACCATGAAGGCCATGAAGCTGGCGCCGGACAGCAGCAGCACCGCCTTGATGATCTGCACCCAGGTGGTGGCCAGCATGCCGCCGAAGAGCACATAGAGCACCATGAGGATGCCTACCAGCACCACGGCGACATTGTAATCGAGGCCGAACAGCAGCTGGATCAGCTTGCCGGCACCGACCATCTGGGCGATCAGGTAGAGGGCGACCACTACCAAGGAGCCACAGGCGGACAGGGTCCGGATGTCCTTTTGCTTGAGGCGATAGGATGCCACATCGGCGAAGGTGTACTTGCCCAGGTTGCGCAGGCGCTCGGCGATCAGGAACAGGATGATTGGCCAGCCCACCAGGAAGCCGATGGAGTAGATCAGGCCGTCATAGCCCGAGCTGAACACCAGCGCGGAAATACCCAGGAAGGAAGCCGCCGACATGTAGTCGCCGGCGATCGCCAGGCCGTTCTGGAAGCCGGTGATACGACCGCCCGCCGCGTAGTAGTCCGCCGCCGAGCGATTGCGCTTGGAGGCCCAATAGGTGATGCCCAGGGTGGCCCCGACGAAGGCCACGAACATGAGGATGGCATGCACGTTCAACGGCTGGCGCTGCACCGCGCCGCTGATGGCATCGGCGGCCCAGAGTGACGGCGCGAGCGCGAGCAGCCCGGTAGCTACGAGTAGACGTCTCATACCTGCACCTCCCGCAGAATTTCCTGGTTGAGCCGATCGAACTCGCCATTGGCCCGCCGCACATAGATGCCGGTCAGGATGAAGGCCGAGAGGATCAGGCCGACGCCCAGCGGAATCCCCCAGGTCATGGCCGTCTCCGCATGGATGCGGGTGCCGAGGACCTTGGGCGCGAAGGCGATCAGGAGGATGAAGGCGGCGTAGAGCCCGAGCATGATGGCGGAGAGCGTCCAGGCGAATCGCTCGCGCTTGGCCACCAGTTCTTTGAAACGCGGACTGGCTTCAATCCGCCGGTAGGTGCTGTCATTCATTATTGTTGTTCCTTACAGCGTGACGGGAGCGTCGAACTCTACTCTAGGCCCGCCCCGTGCAGCTTCCAGACGACTTTAGTCGTAACGACCCGCCCCGGCGCTGGCTCAGTAATCCCAGATCCGTCGCCACCCGGCCAGCGGCTGATGACCCTCGGCATCGATCACCGAGACGCTGGCCGTCATGCCGGCGCTCAGGTGTACCTCCGAAGGCACCTCCAGCAGTTCGATGCGTACCGGAATGCGTTGCGCCAGGCGCACCCAGTTGAAGGTCGGCGCGACCTTGGCCAGCAACAGGGCATTATCCGTGTCATTCAGATCGGCGATGCCGCTGCTGATACTCGCCACCCTGCCCTTCAGGGGTTCGGAACGATTCATCAGGCGGACCCGCACCGCGTCGCCCGGGTGGATGTGCGGGATCTTGGTCTCCTCGAAATAGGCCAGCACGTAGAAGGACCGGGTATCGACCAGTGCCGTGACCGCCTGGCCGCTACGCACATAGTTGCCCTGGGCGAATTGCAGATTGGTGATCCGCCCTTCGCGCGGCGCCACAACGTGGCTACGGTCCAGGTTGATCTGCGCCAGGCGGACGTCGCTCAGCGCCTCCTGGTATTGGCTGCGGGCGATGGCCACGTTGACCTGGGCGGTTTCGCGATCCTCGGCGCTGATGGCGCTGGTGCCCAGGCGCAGGCGCCGGGCGGCCTCGCTTTCACGCTGACGCAACTGCTCCTGGCGTGTGGCGGCCACCGCCTGGGCGTGGGCCAGCTCGGCCTGGTAGCGCTCCTGATCGATCTGCAGCAGCAGGTCGCCCCGGTGCACCAATTGGTTGTCCTGTACCGCCAGGCGCGTGACCCAGCCGGAGACGTCCGGCGCGATCACCACCACGTCGGCGCGGATGCGCGCATCGCGCGTCCATGGCGTGTAGAGATAGAAGTGCCAGAGCCAGGTACCGGCCAGCACGGCCAGCAACACCACCAGCAGGGTCAGGGCCACGCGCAGGGCTTTGGGCATTGTCGTCGTTCCTTGCAGCGGATACTTAAATCAGGTGGCGAGCAGGCCGACGATCCCGGCCAGACAGATAACAAAGAGGGCGCAGGCGAACAGGGTGTCGTGCCAGAGGTAACGCATCAGGCCACTCCATTGCAGCAACCACAGCGACAAGGCCGTA
Source organism: Pseudomonas oryzihabitans (assembly GCF_006384975.1). NCBI lineage: Bacteria > Pseudomonadati > Pseudomonadota > Gammaproteobacteria > Pseudomonadales > Pseudomonadaceae > Pseudomonas > Pseudomonas oryzihabitans. The sequence continues at coordinate 203,456 of NZ_CP021645.1, read as the reverse complement.
GGTACCAGGGCTAACAGGCAATAGATCAGCAGGGGACTGACATAGACCCCGCCCAGCGACCACTCATGCAGATACACTGCTCGCCTCCCGTTCCAGACAGAAACTACGCCAGGTTTGCTGGAGCTGCCCTACCGCGCTCCAGGCCAGCCGATTGGACTCGCCATCCGCGGCTTCGATCAGGGCGTGACGCAGGCGCTCTCCCGCGTCGTCCAGCCGATTCGGCTGTAATCCGTCCACCCCTTCGGCCAGGCTCTCGGCGAAACGCCCGAGAAGGGCCTCCTGCGCGCTTCTGAGCTCTCCCTTGGCCTGGGCCAGGCAGGCACGCAGGTGCAGGAGTTCATTGCCCAGATCCAGGGCGAGCAAGCCCAGCGCCCAGCGATGCCGCTCGTGGGATGGCAACAGGTCGACGTGGCGCGCCAGCAACAGTAGACGGTCGGCCATGCGCCCACCGAACCAGGGCTCGGCATTGCGCAGCGGCAGCGACGTCAGCCGCTGCAGGTCATAGAGCGTGGCCTCAAGGATGCGTTTGGTGGTCCGCCGTGGTGCGCTCAAGGTGAACAGCCGAAACATCAGTACCGCCCAGCCCGCACCGATCAACAGGCCGAGTTCCTTATTGAGCAAGGTATCCAGCTCGGTCATGACCTCGTTACGGGGCACGGTCAGCGATAGCAAGAACAGCGCGAAGGCGGTCGCCGTCCCTCTGCCGGCCAGCGGACCGGCCATACCCAGGGTGGCGAAGAACAAGGGTCCGCCTAGTACCAGGCACAGCAAGGGAAAACTATCTGCCTGCGGCATTAGTAACTGCGAGATCGGAATCGCGACCAAACAGGCGTAGAAAATCCCCCGGAGAAAACCCAGGCCCACGGCGAAGGCGTTGTCACGATTGGCGAACAGGCTGCAGACCACACCCGCAATGAGCATGGCGCCCGGCCCCGCCGGCCAGGCGCTGCCCATCCAGAACAGACCGAGCCCCAGCAGCGCCAAGGCACTGCGTAGACCATAGAGCAAGGCCGTCTGCACGTCGCGGTGATGGGCCAGGGCGGAAGGCGCGGCCGCCTCAAGGCGGGTGGTATCGACGCTCTCCAGCGACTGGCGCGCGGCGGCGATCTTATCCAACAGGATCGCCAGACGCGTCAGTAGATAGCGCTGATCGCTATCCAGCGGTTCAGCGGCAACCGCCTCGCGCAGTCTGTACGTGAGCGCCTCCAGCTGCTCGCGGTCCGGCTCGTTGAGCGTCGCGAGCACCGCGTCCAGCCACGGCTGTACGAGCGGCCGTTGCGACTCTTCGAGATTGCGCACCTGACGGGCAGCGCCGCGTGCGGTGCGCAAGACGCTGAGCAGGTCCCGTGACAGCAGGCGCAAGGCGCGGGCACGCTGGCGCCCGCGATAACCTTCGAACCAGGCATGGTCGCGCTGCGAATCGATGGCGACCATCTGACCCAGCAGCGCCAACAGGCCCTGGACGGCATTCTCCGTCCCCGCCAGCTCCGCCCGAGCGGCGGTTACCGCCTGGCGCCAGGTCCTGGTCGCCTCGGCGAACAGGTTCGCTTCGACCCGCTGCGGCCAGAGCAGCGCATGCACCGCAGAGCCGACCAGCAGCCCCAGACAGATCTCGGTGCAGCGGGCGATGGCATGGTCGAAGACGTCCAGCGGTTGGGCGATCGACGGCAGGCAGATGATGGCCGCCGTATAGCCCGCCAGCACGAAGCCATAGGCGACATGGTTACGCAGCAGCGTTGAAGCCGCAGTGCAAAGGGCCAACCAAAGGGACAGGGCGACGAGGAACAGCCAGGGCGTTTGCGCGAACAGCGCCATCAGCACCACTGCCATGCTGGTACCGACCAGGGTCCCCAGCAAGCGAAAAAGGCCCTTGGCCACGACCATGCCTGACAGCGGTTGAGACACCACGATCACCGTCATACAGGCCCAGGCCGGCTGTTCGAGATCGAAGCGATAGGCCAGCCACAACGCGAGCCCCGCCGCGAACAGCGTCTTGCACGCGAACTGCAGCGCGGCGGAAGAAGGTGCGAGAAAAGCCGTCCAGGGTAGACGCACGAGGATTACGGGTCCTGAGCAAACCCGCATAGGCTACCCGTCTATTCCGGAAGTTCCAGCCCGAGCCACGAAAAAAGGCGACCCGGAGGTCGCCTGAAGTGCCTTGCGTGCTCGAGATGGAGGCAAGCCTTTGCTGCCTCCATGGGTAACCAGCCTAGGCCAGCCTGGATTCCACACCTTGATCCAGATCAATGCCCACGGCATCCAGCGGCGCGAAACCGAGCAGAACATCGATCAAGGCACAGGAGGATTCGCGTCGGATCTGGGCGAACAGCAGCTCCGCCTCCGGATAGCTGCGCGTCAACATGCCCAGCCACTGCTTGAGGCGCCCCGGCGCATAGCGCGGCGCCAACTTGCGCCGGGCCAGCAGCCAGAAGCGGCGCAGCAACTCCAGGATGGCCGGCCAGGCCAGTGGCTGTACGGCCTCGCCACGGGTCGCGGCAGCGATCTGCCGGGCCAGGTCAGGGCGTGACACCAGACCCCGACCGAGCATCACCGATGCCTGGCCGCTGACGCTACGGCAGCGATGGTAGTCCTCCAGGGACCAGATCTCGCCATTGGCCAGTACCGGCACCTGTACCCGCTCCGCCACCCGCGCCACCCATTCCCAATGCGCTGGCGGTTTGTAGCCCTCGACCTTGGTCCGCGCATGCACCACCAGTTGCGCGGCGCCACCCTCGGCCAGGGCCTCGGCACAGGCCAGAGCCGCATTCGGGCTGTCGTAGCCCAAACGCATCTTCGCGGTCACCGGAATATGCGCTGGCACGGCCTGGCGCACGCTCTCGACGATGCGGTTGAGCAGTTCCGGCTCCTTGAGCAGCACCGCCCCGCCGCGGGACTTGTTCACGGTCTTGGCCGGGCAGCCGAAGTTGAGGTCGATCACCGGAGCGCCCAGGGTACAGGCGAAGGCGGCGTTGTCGGCGAGGCAGGCGGGATCGGATCCGAGCAGTTGCAGACGCAGCGGCGTACCCGCTGCAGTGCGCGAGCCACGGGCCAGCTCGGGGGCCAGCTTGGTGAAGGCGTTGGCCGGCAGCAGCCGGTCACACACGCGAATGAATTCGCTGACACACCAGTCCACCCCACCCACCTCGGTGAGCAATTCGCGAAGGATGTCGTCGACGAGCCCCTCCATGGGGGCCAGAGCGATCTGCATGGGCGTTTTCCTAATCGGGCAAGGCCTGACCATAGCCAGCCAGGAATTCGGCCGGCATGCGCCTTGGGCGGCCGCTGGAGAGCTCGATGCAGGCGAAGGTGGTGGTGGCGCGAACCAGGGTGGCGCCATCGGCCGGGCGCAGCAGCTGGAACTGGCGGGTCATGCGCAGACGCCGATCCCAGTCCACCAGCCAGGTGCCCAGCACCAATTCGTCGCCGAGGCGGGCGCTGGCCAGGTAATCGATCTCGTGGCGCACTACCGCCATGGCCCGATCCAGGCGCTGGAAGGTGGCCAGGTCCAGGCCCAGGGCGCTGGAGTGCTGCCAGGCGCAGCGTTCGAGCCAGGCGACATAGACCGCGTTGTTGGCATGGCCGAGGCCATCGATGTGCTCGGCCGTGACGGCCAGCGCCAGGGTATGGGGCTCGGGTCTGTCCCACTGCATGATCGTGCACCTCCAAGCCAGGAAAACGGCCCAAACGAAAAAGGGCCTGCATCGCTGCAGGCCCTTTTCACTTTTTGGCGCACTCGGGAGGATTCGAACCTCCGACCGCTCGGTTCGTAGCCGAGTACTCTATCCAGCTGAGCTACGAGTGCGTTTCGGTGAGTTTAACCAGAACACCGCTGGTACTGCTGAAGCCAGAGGCTTCGTCGATTTGGCGCACTCGGGAGGATTCGAACCTCCGACCGCTCGGTTCGTAGCCGAGTACTCTATCCAGCTGAGCTACGAGTGCGTTGAAGCTGCGTATTCTAGCTACCGTTTCTGATCTGTCAAGCAAATTTGCTTGTTTATCAGGTACTTACCTTCGTAGGTCAGTACAGCGGAGCCAGGTCTTGCAAATGGCGGTGAGGGAGGGATTCGAACCCTCGACACCCTTTTGAGGTGTACTCCCTTAGCAGGGGAGCGCCTTCGGCCACTCGGCCACCTCACCGCAACGGGGCGAAACTATATCGAAGGTTTGCCCGTTTGCAAAGAGAAAAATTCAAAAAAAATCAGTGGTTTGGTTCCTGGTCCTTTTCCTTCTGGATGCGCTGGTAGATTTCCTCGCGATGAACCGCGACTTCCTTGGGTGCATTGACGCCGATCCGGACCTGGTTGCCCTTGACTCCCAGCACCGTCACGGTGACTTCGTCACCCACCATCAGGGTCTCACCAACCCGACGAGTCAAAATAAGCATTCCATTCTCCTTCAGCTTTAACTCAGTCTGCATGTATAAACCGGAACGATCCCTGAATGGACCCTCTAGTCGCTATTGACCTGTCTGCAGGCAAGTAAAGTTCCGCAGCCAGGGCGATAGATGAGGTCCCTGTGGCAGAGACCTCGCTTCATTGATTACTCGGCGCCGCGAGCCGGTGCATCGAGCTCGAAGGCGGTATGCAGCGCACGTACGGCCAGCTCGAGGTATTTCTCCTCGATGACGACCGACACCTTGATCTCGGAGGTGGAGATCATCTGGATGTTGATGCTCTCCTTGGCCAGGGCTTCGAACATCTGGCTGGCCACCCCGGCGTGGGATCTCATGCCGACGCCGACGATGGAGACCTTGGCGATCTTGGTGTCGCCCACGGATTCACGGGCGCCGATCTCGACGCCGGTGCGCTTGAGGATCTCCAGGGCGCTCTGGTAGTCGTTACGATGCACGGTGAAGGTGAAGTCGGTGGTGTTATCGTGCGCCACGTTCTGCACGATCATGTCGACTTCGATGTTGGCGGCGCTGATCGGGCCGAGGATCTTGAAGGCCACGCCGGGGGTATCCGGCACACCGCGAATGGTGAGCTTGGCTTCGTCACGGTTGAAGGCGATGCCGGAGATGATCGGCTGTTCCATGGATTCCTCTTCATCAAGGGTAATGAGGGTACCCGGACCCTCCTGGAAGCTGTGCAGCACACGCAGCGGCACGTTGTACTTGCCGGCGAACTCCACCGAGCGGATCTGCAGTACCTTGGAGCCGAGGCTGGCCATTTCCAGCATCTCCTCGAAGGTGATCTTGTCCAGGCGCTGCGCCTGGGGCACAACGCGCGGATCGGTGGTGTAGACGCCGTCGACGTCGGTGTAGATCTGGCACTCGTCGGCCTTCAGCGCGGCCGCCAGGGCCACGCCGGTGGTGTCGGAGCCACCGCGGCCCAGGGTGGTGATGTTGCCCTGCTCGTCGACGCCCTGGAAGCCGGCCACGACCACGACCTTGCGGGCCTTGAGGTCGGCCCGGATACGGGCGTCGTCGATCTGCTGGATACGCGCCTTGGTGTGGGCGCTGTCGGTGAGGATGCGCACCTGACTGCCGGTGTAGGACACCGCCTGCACACCACGCTTGAGCAGCGCCATGGCCAGCAGGCCGATGGTGACCTGCTCGCCGGTGGAGACCATGACGTCCAGCTCGCGCGGATCGGGTTGTTCCATGATCTGCTTGGCGAGGCCGATCAGGCGATTGGTCTCGCCACTCATGGCCGATACCACCACCACGATCTCGTCACCCGCTTCGTGGAAGCGTTTCACCTTCTCGGCGACCTGTTCGATACGCTCTACCGTACCCACGGAGGTACCGCCGAATTTCTGTACGATCAATGCCATTGCTTGCTGCCCGTCCGCAGAAAAATCTGATTTACATTGTTGGATGAGGTGTCGGGCCGCCCTCCCCGGCGACCCGACCTCGCCTTGCAGGCGTTAAAGGACTTCCTCGGCGTACTGACCGGCACAGGCCAGGGCCGCTTCGAGCTGGCTGGCATCGGTGCCGCCGCCCTGAGCCATGTCGGGGCGACCGCCGCCCTTGCCACCGACCACGGCTGCGGCGCGCTTCATCAGCTCGCCGGCCTTGAGCTTGGCGGTCAGGTCGGCGGTGACGCCAGCCACCAGTACCACCTTGCCCTCGGCTTCGCCACCCAGCAGGATGATGCCGCTGCCCAGCTTGTTCTTGAGTTGGTCGACCAGGGCCAGCAAGGCCTTGCCATCGAGACCGTCCAGGCGCGCGGTGAGGACCTTGGCGCCCTTGATGTCCACCGCCTGGTTGACCAGGTCACCGGCGGAGGCACTGGCGGCCTTGGCCTTGAGCTGCTCGATTTCCTTTTCCAGCTGGCGATTGCGCTCGACCAGCGCGGCCAGCTTGTCCAGCACGTTGTCGCGGCTGCCCTTGAGCAGGCTGGCGGCTTCGCGCAGTTGCTCCTCGGCGCCGTTCAGGTAGGCCAGGGCCGCGGTGCCGGTGATGGCTTCCACGCGGCGTACGCCGGAGGCCACGCCGCCTTCGCTGACCAGCTTGAGCAAGCCGATGTCGCCGGTCTGGGCCACATGGGTGCCGCCGCACAGCTCGACGGAGAATTCACCGCCCATGCCGACCACGCGCACCACGTCGCCGTACTTCTCACCGAACAGCGCCATGGCGCCCCGGGCCTTGGCTTCGTCGATGGCCATAACTTCGGTGGTCACGGCGCTGTTCTTGCGGATTTCTTCGTTGACGATGGCCTCGATGCGCTTGAGCTCCTCGGGCTTGATGGCCTCGAAGTGGCTGAAGTCGAATCTCAGACGCTGGTCGTTGACCAGGGAGCCCTTCTGGTGGACGTGGTCACCCAGCACCTGACGCAGCGCAGCGTGCAGCAGGTGGGTCCCGGAGTGGTTCAAGGCGATGCCCTGACGACGACCGGCGTCGACCTGGGCCAGCAGGGCGGTGCCGACGTTGAGGCTGCCCTTGGTCACCACGCCGTGGTGCAGGAAGGCACCCTGGGTCTTGGTGGTGTCGCGCACGGCGAAGCTGACGCCGGCGCTCTCCAGGGTACCGGTATCGCCCACCTGGCCACCGGACTCGCCGTAGAACGGCGTCTGGTCGAGGATGACCACGCCCTCCTCGCCTTCGGCCAGGCTGTCCACCGGCTGACCGGCGCGATACAGGGCGACGATGGTGCCCGAGGCGCTGGTGGTGTCGTAGCCGAGGAAGCGGGTCTCGCCCTCGACCTTGACCAGGCTGTTGTAGTCCACGCCGAAGGCGCTGGCGGAACGGGCACGCTCGCGCTGGGCCTCCATCTCGCGCTCGAAACCTTCCTCGTCGAGGGTGAGGTTGCGCTCGCGGGCGATGTCGTTGGTCAGGTCCACCGGGAAGCCGTAGGTGTCGTAGAGCTTGAACACCACGTCACCGGGAATGGTGTCGCCCTGGAGTTGCGCCAGATCCTGCTCGAGGATCTTCAGGCCCTGCTCCAGGGTCTTGGCGAATTGTTCTTCCTCGGTGCGCAGCACGCGTTCGATGTGTGCCTGCTGCTGGACCAGCTCGGGATAGGCCTGGCCCATCTCGGCCACCAGGGCGGCGACGATCTTGTGGAAGAAGGTGCCCTTGGCGCCCAGCTTGTTGCCGTGGCGGCAGGCGCGACGAATGATGCGGCGCAGCACGTAGCCACGGCCTTCGTTGGACGGCAGCACACCGTCGGCGATCAGGAAGCTGCAGGAGCGGATGTGGTCGGCCACTACCTTGAGCGACGGAGCCTCGTCGTTGGCGCAGCCGATGGCCTCGGCGGAGGCCGCCAGCAGATTCTGGAACAGGTCGATCTCGTAGTTCGAGTGCACGTGCTGCAGCACGGCGCTCACCCGCTCCAGGCCCATGCCGGTGTCGACGCTGGGCGCCGGCAGCGGATGCAGGACGCCATCGGCGGTACGGTTGAACTGCATGAAGACGTTGTTCCAGATCTCGATGTAGCGATCACCGTCTTCTTCCGGCGAACCAGGCGGGCCACCCCAGATCTCGGGACCGTGGTCGAAGAAGATCTCGGTGCAGGGACCGCAGGGACCGGTGTCGCCCATGGTCCAGAAGTTGTCCGAGGCGTAGGGCGCGCCCTTGTTGTCGCCGATACGCACCATCTGCGCGGCCGGCACCCCGACTTCCTTGGTCCAGATGTCGTAGGCCTCGTCGTCGGTGGCATAGACGGTGACCCAGAGTTTTTCCCGGGGCAGACCCAGCCACTGCGGCGAGGTGAGGAATTCCCAGGCGAAGTGGATGGCATCGCGCTTGAAGTAGTCGCCGAAGCTGAAGTTGCCCAGCATCTCGAAGAAGGTGTGGTGACGCGCCGTGTAGCCGACGTTCTCCAGGTCGTTGTGCTTGCCGCCGGCGCGGACGCACTTCTGGCTGGTGGCGGCGCGGGTGTAGCTGCGCTTTTCCATGCCGAGGAAGCAGTCCTTGAACTGGTTCATCCCGGCATTGGTGAACAACAGAGTGGGGTCGTTCGCGGGGATCAGCGAACTGGAGGCGACCCGGGTGTGCCCCTTCTCTTCGAAGAAGCGGAGGAAGGCTTCACGGATTTCGGCGCTTTTCATATTCATTCCAGACAATGGGCTTTTCGACGCGCGTGACGGGCATCCGACTGGATCGCAGACGAGACGAACGGAGCGGGCGCCGCAGACGCGGCACGTGCGGAAAACGGACACGCATGTTCGGGAGTATATCGACGCCCGCGCCCAGCTGTCGCCCGGTTGCGCAGGAAAAAACGCCGTCGGCAGGCCTAACGGCGGCGGTAGGCGGCGAACGCGGCGATCACCGCGTCGATATCGGCCGCACTGACGTCCAGATGGGTGACCAGCCGCAGGCGTGGCGCCGGACTGATGCGGATGCCGTGCTCGGCCAGGAAGGCCTGCAGAGCGGGGGCTTCGTCGCCCATGGCGAGGTAGACCATGTTGGTCTGCACCGGCTCCACCTGGAAGCCTAGTTCGGTCAAGGCGGCTCCCAACTGCGCGGCATGGCGATGGTCTTCGGCCAGCCGCTCGACGTGGTTATCCAGCGCATGCAGCCCTGCCGCCGCCAGCATGCCGGCCTGGCGCATGCCACCGCCGACCACCTTGCGCCAGCGACGCGCCTTGGCGATGAGCGCGGCATCACCGCAGAGCACCGAGCCGACCGGAGCGCCGAGGCCCTTGGACAGGCAAACCGACACCGAATCGAAATGCCGGGTGATCTCGCGCACCGGGACACCGAGCTTGACCACGGCGTTGTACAGCCGCGCGCCATCGAGGTGCAGCGCCAGATCGTGCTCGCGGGTGAAGACCCGCGCCGCGGCGAGATAGTCGAGCGGCAGCACCTTGCCGTGCATGGTGTTTTCCAACGCCAGCAGGCGGGTGCGGGCGAAGTGGAAATCGTCGGCCTTGATGTAGCTGCGTACCCGCTCGAGATCCAGGCTGCCGTCGGCCTCCATCTCGATGGGCTGCGGCTGGATCGAGCCGAGCACGGCGGCACCACCGCCCTCGTACTTGTAGGTATGGGCCTGCTGCCCGACCAGGTATTCGTCGCCGCGCTCGCAGTGCGCCAGCAGACCGAGCAGATTGCTCATGGTACCGCTGGGCACGAAGAGCCCGGCCGCCAGCCCGAGATCGCCGGCGAGCCGTTGTTCCAGACGGCTGACGGTGGGATCTTCGCCATAGACGTCGTCCCCGACCTCGGCGTCCAGCATGGCCTGGCGCATCGCCTGGGTGGGACGGGTGACGGTGTCGCTGCGCAGATCGATCACGAGTTGCCTCTCATGCCGGGACTACGATGAGCCCGGCCCGCAGCCCCACGGCCACCTTGGGATTGGGGAAGATGATGCGCGCCTCGGCCTCGTCGACGATCCAGCGCTCGCTACCGTCCTCGGCCAGCAGTGAACCCTGCCGCAGCGGCGAGAAGTTGGCCACGTCATCCGCCAGGTGCAGCTGGAAACGCGAACTGGACTTGAAGACCTGGCGCGCCACGCGGAATCTCAGCAGCGACGACTCGGGCGGCGGCAACTCGGCTTCACGGCCCTCGATCAGGGCTTCGAGCATCAGGCGCAGGCGACTCAGATCGAGTTCGCTATTCTCGCCGAAGGGTCGCGCCTGGCCCAGCTCCAGGGTCAGGGCCTCGGCCTGGCATTCGGCATAGGTATAGGCGCTGAAGGTGATGCCTGGTTTGTCATAGAGCAGTACGGCTTCGATCCCGGCGGCTTCGAGGCGCTGCAGCTCGGCTTCGGAATGCTGGCGACCGGCACTCCAGGGATAGAGGGCGAAGCGCGGCAGCGCCGAGGCGCGCAGGGCGGTGTGCAGGTCGTAATGCAGGCGGGCGCGATCCGGCTTGCTGAAGAACTGCGCGGACAGCCGCTCGAGATCGTTGGCGCGCTGGGCCTCGGGGCCTTCGGCCTGGGCATGGCGCCCATTGAACAGGCGATTCAGGTCCTGCTCGATATAGCGGGTCCCGCGGCGCATGGCGTCGGGGTTGCCGTACAGGAACAGCAGGCGGCTGGCAGGACGCAGGGCGCCGCTGGCGATGCCGCCGAGCAGTTCGTCGAGCAACTCCATGGGCGCGGTTTCATTGCCATGGATGCCGGCCGAGAGCAGCAGGTCCATCTGGTTGTCGCGCGCGACCGGCGGGGTGACTTCCAACACCCCCTCGGCGAGCCAATGGAGACGGGTACCGTCGGCGGTCAATTGAATCTTCTCGGTCGGCTCACGGCCGGCCAGGGTCAGGTCCAGCAGGCGGCCAAGCGCCAACCGATAACGTTCAGATGCAGCCATGCTCTACTCCACTGAGCGACGTGTCGGGGCTAGATACTCAATGATCGTGGCCGCAACCGCAATCGGCGTCATGCACATGATTCTCATCGCCGTCGTCGGCGAAGGTCTCCAGGGCGATGGTCAGACCGAGGGCATTCAGGGCCTGAGGCCGTAATACCAGCACCGGCGTCTGCTCTTCGTCGTCCTGGGAGTCGGCGAAGATATTCAGACCACCCACACCATCGGCCTCCAGCCAGAGGTCGCGGCCAGCCAGGCGTATAGCTAGGCGCTGGACCTGGACCTCCTGTTGCTGGTCGGCGTTGGATTCGAGGATGAGGTCGAGGCGGTCGCTCATGGAGACTCCGGGCGTCAGGAAAGTTGAAAGGGGTAAACCGAGCCGAGGCCCAGCAACTGGGTCAGTTCGTCCAGCGCGGTACGGACCTCACCCAGCAATTGCGGATCGGCGAGATCGGCCGGCTCCAGGCGATCACGGTAGTGGCGATCCACCCAGTCCAGCAACTGGGCATGCAGCGCCGGTGTGAAGCGTACCGCTGGATTAACCGCAGCCAGCTCGTCGGCCTTGAGCGCAACGCGCAGGCGCAGGCAGGCCGGCCCACCGCCGTTCTGCATGCTCTGCTTGAGATCGAAGACCTTGACCTCGCCCAGCGGCCCCTGGCCGCTCACCTGGGCTTGCAGGTAGTCCCAGACCGCGGCGTTCTGTCGGCATTCGTCGGGCACCACCAAGAGGGCGCCCTGCCCCGGACGATCCAGCAGCTGGCTATTGAACAGGTAGGAGCGTACGGCATCACCGACGCTGATCTCGCTGCGGCGCACGCAGAGACGCTGCAACCGGCCGCCCCGCTGTCCGAGCTTGAGTTCCAGTTCGTCCAGCACCCGATCGCTGTCGAGGAAGGCATCCTCGTGATGGAACAGCACCTGGGCATTGCCCACCGAGATGACGTCGTTATGGAAGACGCCCTGGTCCACCACCGCCGGATTCTGCTGGGCGAAGACTACCCCCTCCTCGCTCAGCCCATGCAGCCGGGCGATGGCCTGGGAAGCCTCCAGGGTCTGCCGCGCCGGGTAGCGATGGGGTTCGGGATAGCGCGGATCGAAGGCACTGCGACCGAAGACGAAGAATTCCACGCCCGGGGCGCCGTGATCGCGGCTGAATCTCGTGTGGTTGGCCGCGCCTTCGTCACCGAACTGGGCTACCGAGGGTAGCGGTACGTGGTGCTGGAAATGCGCAGGATCGCGAAACATGGCCTGGAGGATGCGCGCCGTAGTGCTGGGCTCAAGGCTGCGATGGAATTTGCAGGCTAGGTTGGCGGGGGTGAAGTGCACCCGGCCGTCGCGGGTGTCGGCGCTGGGGCTGACGGTGGCGGCATTCGCCGTCCACATAGCCGAGGCCGAACTGGCCGAGAGCAGCAGCGGCAGGGCTTCGCGAGCGGCGCTTTCCAGTACCTGGGCATCGCTGCCGGCGAAACCCAGGCGCCGCAGCGAGGCGATGTCGGGCCGCTCGTGAGGCGCCAAGACGCCCTGCTCGAAGCCCAGCTCCATCAGCGCCTGCATCTTGGCCAGGCCCTGCCGCGCGGCCTCACGCGGATTGGAGCGCTGCTGCTTGCTGGCCTGGGAGGCGACGTTGCCGTAGGACAGCCCGGCATAATTGTGGGTCGGGCCGACCAGGCCGTCGAAGTTGACCTCCCGAGCAGCGGGGGCGACGTGACTCATAGCGATAGTCCTGGAGGCAGTTGGGCGGGCAGACGCAGGGTTTCACTTTCCAACGAGGCGACTGGAAAGGCGCAATAATCCGCCGCGTAGTAGGCGCTGGGCCGATGGTTGCCGGAGGCCCCGACACCGCCGAAGGGTGCCGCGCTGGCCGCACCGGTAAGAGGACGGTTCCAGTTGACGATGCCGGCGCGTACGCCCAGCCAGAACCTTTCGTAGGTGGCCGGATCGTCGGCCAGCAGCCCGGCTGCCAGGCCGAAACGGGTGGCGTTGGCCAGTGCCAGGGCATCGTCGAAGTCGTCATAGCGCTGGACCTGCAACAGCGGACCGAAGACCTCTTCATCGGGCAGCTCAGCGATTTCCGATACCTCTAGGATCCCCGGCGTGAGCAGCGCGCGACCCGCTTCCGGCTGACGCATCTCCAGCAGCGCCCGCCCACCCTGCGCCAGGCGCTGGGCCTGGGTGCGCAGCAGGGCCTCGGCGGTCGCCAGGGAGATGACCGTGCCCATGAAGGGGGCCGGCTCGGCGTCGAAGCGCCCGACCCTGAGCCCGGCGCTGACCGTGACCAGGCGCGCAAGTAGCGCATCGCCCCAGGCACCCTGGGGCACGAGCAGGCGCCGGGCGCAGGTGCAGCGCTGCCCGGCGGAAAGAAAAGCGGACTGGACGATGGTCAGCACGGCCGCATCGAGATCGGCTACCGGCGCCACCACCAGCGGATTGTTGCCGCCCATCTCCAGCGCCAGCAGCCGCTGGGGACGCTCCGCGTTGAGCCGATGCAGGGCGGCGCCCGTGGCACTGGAACCGGTGAAGAGGATGCCGTCCAGGCCGGCGTGGCCCGCTAGGGCTTCGCCAGTGGTGCGGCCGCCCTGGACGAGATTGAGCACTCCGGCCGGCAGCTCGGCGGCGATCCAGCAGTCCAGGGTCAGGGCGGCGAAGCGCGGCGTCAGCTCGCTGGGCTTGAACACCACCGTATTGCCGGCCAGCAGCGCCGGCACGATATGGCCATTGGGCAGATGGCCGGGGAAGTTGTAGGGACCGAATACCGCCAGTACCCCGTGCGGGCGATGGCGCGTCACGCTGCGGGCATCGCCCATGGCGGCTGATCGCTCGCCGCTACGGGCCTCCTCCGCCTGGGCGGAGATGGCCACCTTGGCGATCATGCTGCCGATCTCGGTATCGGCTTCCCAGAGCGGCTTGCCGGTTTCCTCGGCGAGCGCGCGGGTCAGCTCGGGGCGACGCTGCTGCAGCACCTGGGCGAAGGCCTGGAGGATTTCCAGTCGCGCGGCCTGGCCGCGTCTTTCCCAGGCGGGAAAGGCCTGGCGTGCCGCCGCTATGGCCTGATCGACATCCGCCGCGTCGGCCGCCGCGCCCTGCCAGAGCGTGACGCCCTCATAGGGGTCGACCGAGGAAAAGGCTGCGCCCTGGCCGGGGCGCCATTGTCCAGCAATGTACAGGCTGTCCATAGGGTCTCCTCAGGGCATCAGCCGCACGGCACGGACCTGGGCGCCGGCCATCAGCCGCAACTCGCGGGCAGTGGCCAGGTCCACCACCAGGGTGCCCGCGGCCAGCCGGGCGCGGGCGCTGGTGATGCGGCAGTCCTGGCACTTGCGGTTATGGACCAGGTAGACCTCGGCATCATCGCCCGGCGTGCCCACGGCCAGCACCAGACGCTGGCTGTCGCGGATCGCTCTGACCTTGGCGGTCTCAGCTTCCAAGGTAGGGCCGGCATCGAAGATGTCGACGTAGCCCTGGTAATTGAACCCCTCGGCCTCCAACAGCCGGCGCGCGGCCTCGGTGTCCGGGTGTACCCGGCCGATCACCTGGCGCGCCTCGGGGGTGAGGAAGCAGGTGTAGAGCGGGAAGCGCGGCATCAGCTCGGCGATGAAGCCGCGGTTGCCGATGCCGGTGAGGTAATCCGCCTGGGAGAATTCCATCTTGAAGAAGTGCCGGCCCAGGCCTTCCCAGAAGGGCGACTGGCCGTTGCTATCGGACATGCCACGCAGCTCGGCGATGAGGCGCTCGGCGAACAACTCGCGGAATTCGGCGATGAACAGGAAGCGCGACTTGGACAGCAGGCGCCCCGCAGCCCCGCCACGGCGATCGGCGCGCAGGAACAGTGAGCAGAGTTCGGAGCTGCCGGTCATGTCGTTGGCGAGGAACAGCGTGGGAATCTGCCGGTGGATGTCCAGCTCGCGCGAGGCGCTCACCGTCAGTCCGACGCGGTAGTTGTACCAAGGCTCGCGCAGGCCCAGGGCAGCGGCGATGCCGGCGATGCCGATGACCTCGCCGTCGTCTTCCAGGGCGAAGAGATAATCCGCATCGGCGGGCTGGGCCTGCTGCAGGAAGCTGCGCTCGGCATTTTCCACCCGCTGCAGCAGACGCTCTTCGCTGGCGGGCAGCGTGGTGAGGCCGGCGCCGGCCGCTTGCGCCAATTGCAGCAGCGCGGGCACATCGGCACGGGTGATGGGACGGACGATCATCGGACCTCCAAAGACGCTAGGATCGGCTACAGCGCTACCAGACGGACCCGATCGCCTTCGGCGATTTCCAGGGCGGCGATCTGCTCGGCGGAAAGGGCAAGGGTCTCGCCGGGTGCCCAGCGCAGCGGCGTGGCCAGCGCCCGGAAGTTCTCCAGGCCGTCGTTGGCGATGAGGAACCATGGCGCATCGTCAGCGGCCGGCTCGCCTTCGCTGACTGGCGCCAGACGACTCTCGGCAATGGAACGGATGGCGGTAGTACGGGCGTGCAGGGTCGGGCCGCCATCGAAGATGTCGATGTAGTTGTCGGTCTCGAAGCCTTCGCGACTGAGGATGTCGAAGGTGATCTGGGCCCGCGGATGCACCTGGCCCATGGCCTCCTGGGCGTTGTCCGGCAGCAGGGGGACATAGAGCGGATAGGTCGGCATCAATTCGGCGAGGAAGGTGCGGCTCTTCTGCCCGGACAGGCGCTCGGCCGCGGCGTAGTCCAGGTCGAAGAAGTTGCGCCCTACCCCGTTCCAGAACGGCGATTCGCCGGCGTCGTCCGACAGACCGACGATCTCCACCACCACCGACTCGGCGAACCGCTCCGGATGGGCGGCCATGAACAGCAGCCGGGCACGGGAGTTGAGTTCGGCGTGGGGGGTATCCAGCAGCGGTCGCTGGACATAGAAGCTGCTCAGGAGGCTGTTGCCGGTCAGGTCGTGACAGAGCGACAGCACATGCACCTTGTTATGGATCTTCAGCTCGCGCGAGGCGTGGATGAAGGTCTCGTTGCGAAAGCTGTAGAAGGGCTCGGAAAAACCGGCCGAGGCGACGATGGCCGAACACCCCAGCAGCTCGCCGCTGGCAGTGTCTTCGAGCACGAAGAAATAGCTCTCCTCGCCGTGGAAGCCCACCTCGGCCGCCAGCGACGACTCCGAGGCGCGGATCTTGTCGCGCAGGCGCTCGGGGTTGTCGGGCAGCGAGGTGACGCCGACCGGGCTATCTGCGGCGAGCCGCTGGACCAAAGGTAGGTCCGCCGCGCGCGCAGGGCGCATTACCAGCATGAGAACTCCTTGTGTACGGATCCATCCCTGGATGCGAGCGGTACGCGTCCCGCGTCCGGAGATTAGCCTTGCGTGAGGCGCGCCAGGGCGCGATCCAGGCGCACCAGACCTTCGTCGATATCGGCCTCGGGAATGATCAGGCTCGGCGCGATACGCAGCACGTCCGGACCGGCTTGCAGGATCATCAGGCCCTCCTCGTTGGCGGCGGTGACGATGTCCTTGGCGCGACCCTTCCAGCTGTCGTTGAGTACCGCGCCGATCAGCAGGCCCATGCCGCGGACCTGCTCGAACAGACCGTAGCGGGCGTTGAGACGCTCCAGGCCCGCGACGAAGCGTTGGTGCCGGGCAGCGACGCCGCCCAGGGTCTCGGGCGCGGCGACGATGTCCAGCAGCGCGGCGCCGACGGCGCAACCCAGCGGGTTGCCACCATAGGTGCTGCCGTGTACGCCGGCGCTGAAATGCTTGGCGAGTTTGTCGGTGGTCAGCATGGCCGCCAGCGGGAAGCCGCCGCCGATGCTCTTGGCGGTGGTGAGGATGTCCGGCACCACGCCGTAGTGCTGATAGGCGTAGAGGTGACCGCTACGGCCCACGCCACTCTGTACCTCGTCGAAGATCAACAGGGCGCCATGGGTGTCGCACAGGCGACGGGCGCCTTCGAGGTAGGCCTGGTCGGCCGGCAGCACGCCACCCTCGCCCTGGATGGGCTCGAGGATGACCGCGCAGGTCTTGTCCGACACCACGGCTTCGAGGGCCGCCAGGTCGTTGTAGGGCACATGGCGGATGCCTTCGATCTTGGGACCGAAGCCATCGGAATACTTGGGCTGACCACCCACGCTGACGGTGAACAGGGTACGGCCGTGGAAGCTGTTGGTGGCAGCGACGATCTCGTAGCGGCTGCCGCCACTCACATCGTGGCCATAGCGGCGGGCCAGCTTGCAGGCCGCCTCGTTCGCCTCGGCACCGGAGTTGGCGAAGAACACCCGGTCGGCGAAGGTGTGGTCCACCAACTTGCGCGCCAGGCGCAGGGCGGGCTCGTTGGTGTAGATGTTGGAGACGTGCCAGAGCTTGCCGGCCTGCTCGGTCAGGGCATTGATAAGCGCAGGATGTCCATGCCCCAGGGCACTGACGGCGATGCCGCCGGCAAAGTCGACGTATTCGCGGTCGGCCTGGTCCCAGACGCGGGAGCCCTCTCCTCGCACCGGGATGAACGCGGCAGGGGCGTAGGTCGGAACCATCACCTCGTCGAAGGCGGCGCGTTGCACATTGGGTTGAGCAGCGGACATCGGGGTACTCCTGCCGATCACGGCGGTCACTGAAGGGGATTGTAGGACGAGCCATTAGGGCGGCATTGCGCCCAGGCGACAACTATTTACGGACGAAAACGCAAACGGGCGTCCGATTCGCAGTCTAGCGATTCGGCCGCCCGTTCTGGAAGGGTGTGGACGTATCTGTGTGGTGAATACGCCCTGAAGATCAGTTGGGCGCGACGCGGCTGGTGCCGTCGACGGTCAGGATGCGCACGCGTTCGCCGACGCGGAACATCTCACCCTTGCTCACCGCCTGGACGTAGGCGCGGGTGCTGCCATCGTCTTCCTTCACGGTGATCTCCACGCCGTTGGCCTTGGTGAAGCCTTCCTCGGTCGCCGCGCCCAGCAGACCGCCAGCCACCGCACCGATGATGGCGGTGACGAAGCTGCCACGACCGCCGCCGATGGCACTGCCGCCGATCCCGCCGACGACGGCGCCTGCACCAGCGCCAATGGGCGACTGGGTGCCTTCGATAGTCACCGGACGTAAGGCGGTGATAGTACCGGTGCGGACCGTTTGAACCTGCCTGGCCTCAGCGCGCGAATAGACATCGCCGGACTGATTGGAGACGCAACCGGCCAACAGAGCGACGGCGGTCAGCGAGGCGGCGAGTTGGAAGATTCTTTTCATAGCGCTACTCCGAAGGCAGTTGAAAGACACTGGATCGCACTGGGCAGGCCCTAGGATGCGGATCGCCATTACCCTTGACCCAGAGTACCTGGGGAGGTTTCCGGCGACTGTAAAGACGCTACCTTGCGAATCCCTTAAGGTGCCAGGCGCTGGCGCTGCCAAGCGCCCTCGACCCACTGGTAGTCCAGCCGATCATGCAGGCGACTGGAGCGCCCTTGCCAGAACTCGATGCGCCGGGGCTTGAGGCGATAGCCACCCCAGAACGGAGGACGACTCGGCTCACCATCGGCGAAGCGCTCGTGCACGGCGGCTAGACGCTGCTCCAGCTCATGGCGATCGGCGATGGGCTGGCTCTGGGGCGAGGCCCAGGCGCCCAGCCGACTGCCCAGGGGACGTACGCGATAGTAGGCGTCGGACTCTTCGCCGGACACCTGTTCCACCGTCCCTTCGATACGTACCTGACGCTCCAGCGCCGGCCAGAAGAAGGTCATGGCCGCGCGCGGCTGGGCGGCCATTTGCTGGCCCTTGGCGCTGTCGTAGTTGGTATAGAAGACGAAGCCCTGGGCATCGACGCCCTTGAGCAGCAGCACGCGACAGTGGGGCTGCCCCTCGGCATCGACGGTGGCGAGCCAACAGGCATTGGCTTCGACGGGAGGTTGCTCGGTGCGCACCGCCTCTTCGAACCACTGGCCGAAGAGTGCATAGGGATCGGTGGGCGCCTGAGCTTCGGTCAGGCCGTCGCGGGTGTAGTCGCGACGCATATCGGCGAGGGACGGTGACATGGTGGGTCTCCTGCTGGATCGTTATCGACCTAGCTTAACCAAGTCCCGCCCCGGTCGCCTGCTTCAGGACAAGCTTTGCCGAACTAGCGTGCGGCCAGGGACTGCAGGCTGGCCAATACGGTAGCGCGCGGTTGGATCAGCACCTCGACGCGACGATTGGCAGCGCGACCGGCCGCGGTGGCGTTGTCGGCACGCGGATGGGCAGCGGCCAGGCCACGCACGATCAGGCGATTGCCGCTGTAGCCGCTGAGGCGGAAGATCGCTGCCACGGCTTGCGCACGCTGCAGGCTGATCTTGTCGTTGAGCGCCGCGGCGCCGGTGCTGTCGCTGAAGCCGAGCACGATGACGGCGCTGTCGTCGTCGGTGCTGACCGACTTGGCGGAGCGCGACAGCGGGCCGAGCATCGCCGGCAGCAGCAGCTCGGCGCGATCCGGGTTGAAGGAGCCGTCCACCGGGGTCACCAGTACCAGGGCGTCGTCACGACGCTCGACCCTGACGTTGCTGCCAGCCACGGCGACGCGCAGTTTCTGCTCGTGCTCATCCAGCCAGGCCTTGCTGACCTTGACCGGTACCGGCTTAAGGGCTTCCGCCTGGGCGACGGGCTTGACGTCATCGCCGCCGAACGGCCACCACCAGTGGCCACCCTTGGTGTCGGCCGCCGCGGCCTGCTCGGGCTTGGCGGCTGGCGCCTTGGCCGTGACCTTGGGTTCGGCCTTGGCTACCGGCTTGACCGGCTCGGCAGGCTTCTCGCTACCGCCGAAGGGCCACCACCAGTGGCTGCCGCTGGCAGCGTTGCTGGCTTGGGCGTTAGCGGGCTTGGCAGGCGTAGCAGCCTGGTCGCCATGACCTTGGAAGGAACTGCAGGCGGATACGCCCATGCAGAGGATAAGGGTGGTGGATTTGATCAGCTTCATGCAAAGTTTCCCATCGGCGAGCCGGAGGACGAGTGAATCCAGCGCCCCGGCCAGAGCCGCAGCGCAAGCGAACTTAAAGTAGTTTCGAGATTGTGGCCGCAAACCTACGCCGCGCAAAGCGGCGGAGTCACGAAATTTGCGTGCGCGCCGACCAGCGGCAGGGGTAGGTATGTCATAGCATCAGCCTATGACCTCTATAGCCAACGCCACCTTGTGACTGCTGTTACAACCTTCTTACAGTCCGCGCGTCGTTCCCCTCCCCCGAGTCACCATGTCTCTGAATACTCCCAAGGAAATCGCGCTTCTCGCCGTGCAGGCAGGCGTCGCCAAGAGTCGGCTGTCCATTGGTAATCTGCTGGTGCTGGGTTTTCTCGCCGGCGCCTTCATTGCCCTGGGTTTCCTGTTGGACATCCATGTCATAGGCACCCTGCCCGGCAGTTGGGGCTCGCTGAGCGCCCTGCTCGGGGCGATGGTGTTTCCGCTGGGTCTGATTCTCACCGTGCTGGCCGGCGGCGAATTGCTCACCGGCAATATGTTGCTGCTGCCCATGGCCTGGTTCGCCCGGCGCATCCGCCTGCTGGCGGTCCTGCGCAACTTCTTCTGGGTGACCCTGGCCAATCTGCTCGGCGCGCTGGCGGTGGCCTACTGCTTCGGACACCTGCTGGGGCTCACCGAAGGCGCCTTCCTGGCCAAGACCACCGCCATCGCCCAGGCGAAGACAGCCGCCAGCTTCATGCAGGCGTTCATTTCCGGGGTGGGCTGCAACTGGCTGGTATGCCTCGCCGTCTGGCTGGCCTTCGCCGGTAAGGACGTGACCGGCAAGATCCTGGCGATGTGGTTCCCGATCATGGCCTTCGTCGCCATCGGCTTCCAGCACGTGGTGGCGAACATGTTCATCCTGCCGGCCGCCGTCTTCGCCGGGACACTGGAGTGGGCGCAGCTGCTGCCCAATCTCGGCGCGGTGTTCCTCGGCAATCTGGTCGGCGGCGCGGTGTTCGTCGGCCTGGGTTATCACCTGGCCTACCGGCCGGGCAAGCAGGCGGCTGAGCGCGAGGGTGCGTCAGTGCCGCTGTAGCAGCGAGTGGGGCGCGACCCCAAAGGCTTTGCGAAAGGCGCGGCTATAATGCGAGAAATCGGAAAAGCCGAAATCCAGCGCTGCCTGGGACACGCTACGGCAACGGCCCTGCTCCATGGCCTGGCGGCTGGCCAGGAGCCGCTCCTGGAGAATCACGCTCATCAGGGTTTTCTGATGACGGGCAAAGGCCCGGGTCACGGTGCGAGTCGAGACGTGGTGCGCCTGGGCGACGCTCTCCAGATTCAGTTGCGGATCGCTAAGATGTCTCAGGACATGGTTCATCAGCCGGGGATAGAGATCCCGCTCAGCCACGGCCCGCTCCGAGCCCTGCAGTTCGAGACTCAGCACCAGCAGGTCGAGCAGGGTCTGGGAGAAGCGCAGGGCGTAGGTTTCGTCTTCCAGCGCCGGCGAGCCATCGGCGGCCTGACGCAGCATTTCCCGCAGCGGCACGATGCCAGGCCGGGCTTCGTCGAGCACCGTGGCGGTAAGCCGCTCCACACCCGGTAACCGGGTACTGAGCAGGTAGCGCGGAATGCGCACCAGGCGGTTGTCGCCGCCGAGGCTGAAATCGAAGGCCTGATCGGCGTCGTAGAGAAACAGGCGATTCGGCGCCAAGACCGCCTGCCGTCCGCCCTGCTCCAATTGCCCATGACCGCCTTGGCTGAAGCCGAGCCAGAGATCGTCGTCGGGCCCGGTCCGCAGGTGGTTGGCAGTACGGCGCCAGTGGTGCAGTGGCGCGGACAGCGTGCAGACGTCCAGCAAACCCAGCGGCGTTACCTGGAGTCGGGCGTCGAAGTCCAGTCCGGACTCATGCCGGCTGGATGCCGGAATGCAATGCCGGCAGACCACTTCTTTCCAGTACTCGAAGCGCCGTTCCGCAGAAACGACCAGGGTGGAGTAGCGCGTGCTGCTCATGCTGCTCATCCTCATTGTGACCGACCCCATCGGGCAACGAAGACGGCAACAACCATGCCATCCCCGGCCTAGACGGCTTAGCGCCATTGCCTCGGCACGCCACCCGCACGGCCTGAAGGCCGCCAGGTGGCTATCGCTACCTAGCTCTCGCCCATCCGCCGCTTGCCGACGCTGCACCCAAGGCAGGCAGCGGCCACGCCCGCCGGTTCCGCTTTGGTGCAAACCGCGGCGGATCGCTCCTGCTGTCCCTCCCAGTCAAGCACCTGTCCGGCTGAAACAAGCCGGTCCAGACGGCTGCGCCTTACCTTGGCTACCAGCGAAACCTAGACCCGCAGGTATCGAGATGATCAGCACTGCTCCCCCTCTTTCAACCGCCGAATGGGCCAGTGCTCATCCCGGCGAGCTGGTGGCCGAAGAAGCCATGGCGCTACTGATCGTAACGGCCTGGCAGCACCTGGTGCTGCGGCTGAGAAGCCGAACCAGGGTTCGCTGGTAACAGCCTATCCAGCCGCGTTTCGAGGAGTTCACCATGGAATCCGCCATCGCCAAGCACCTGCAATGCCCCCGTACCTTGAGTCGTCGCGTGCATGACGAGTACGAGCCGCCCTACCCCATGTTCGTCGCCCGCGCAGGCGAGGACCTGACTCAAGTCGTCATGGCCTACTTAGGCGTGCAGTTCCGCCAGGAACGGCGTGCTGCGGCCTTGCAGGCACTCCGTACCCTGGTGGCCAGCTTCGCGGCCGCCGACGGGCCCGGCAATCACGATCTCACCTATCACGAAGATGCCCAGGGCTACGGCAACTTCATCGTGGTGGGTTATTGGCGTGATCCCGCCGCCTACTGTCGCTGGCTGCGTTCGCCTGAGGTCGCCGACTGGTGGGCGGCCGACGCCCGCCTGCAGGAAGACCTGGGGTATTTCCGCGAGGTGATAGCGCCGCGAGCCGAGCAGTTCGAGACGCTGTATGCCTTCACGGAGGATCTGCCCGGGGTCGGCGCCCTGATGGATGGCATCAGCGGTGATATCCAGGAACACGGCTATTGGGGCTCGGCGCGGGATCGCTTTCCGGTCTCCCAGACCAGTTGGATGCAGCCCGACGCCGAGCTCCAGGTGATCTCCGGCGATCCCCAGCAGGGCGGACGGGTGGTGATCCGCGGCCACGACAACCTGACGCTGATCCGCTCTGGCCAGGATTGGGTCGAGGCCGGCCAGGAAGAGCGCGACATCTACTTCAATGAGCTGCTGCCGCCGCTGCAGGCGGGCATGGATTTCCTGCGCGATGAAGGCCAGGCACTCGGCTGCTACAGCAACAGATTCGTCCGCAACATCGATCTGGACGGCAATCTGCTGGACATCGCCTACGACATCGGCCACTGGCACTCGCTGGACAAGCTGGAGCGCTGGGCAGAGTCCCATCCGACGCACCTGCGCATCTTCACCACCTTCTTCCGGGTGATCGGTGGCCTCTCCAAGCTGCGGCTGTACCACGAGGTGTCGGTCGCGGACGGCAACAGCCAGCAGTTCGAGTACATCAACTGCCACCCCGCCACGGGAATGCTGCGCGACGCGCGTCCCCTATCGGCCTGAAGCCCATCCTGACGCCAACCCTCTCACCGAAAAGGACCTTCCACCATGAAGACGCTCCGCTATGCGCCTCTGGCGCTGCTGCTCGCCAACCAAGCCCAAGCGCTCGAGGTGGCACCCGGCGACTACGAACAGCTCCCAGCCGGTACCAATCTGGGCGTGCTCTATTACCAACATGCGACCACCGACCGCCTCTATGCCAAGGGTCACCAGGTCCAGTCCGACGCCCGACTGACCTCGGACATCGGCATCCTGCGTCTGGTCCATGTTCTCGGACTGAGCGATACCGTCACCCTGGATCCGCAGGTGCTGTTGCCTTTCGGCCATCTCGACGCCAGCGGCGATGTCGCGACCTTGGGCAGTACCAATGGCACCGGTGACCTCATCTTCGCCGCGCCGCTGCGTTGGCGGCTCAACCCGGCGCGCGACATCCTCGCCATCACGCCCTATCTCTACGCCCCCACGGGCAGCTATGACCGCGACGACGCGCTCAACCTTGGCGAGAACCGCTGGAAGCTCGATCTCCAGGCCGCCTACGTCAAGCACTTCAACGACAAGTGGGCGATGGATCTGGTCGCGGACGCCATCTGGTACGGCGACAACGACGACTACGGCTCTTCAGGCGTGCGGCGCGAGCAGGACACGTCCTATGCCGTCCAGCTCATGGGCCGCTATCAGTTCGATGCGCGCACCAACTTCGGGCTCGGCGTCGGCCATAACTGGGGCGGTGAAAACCGGATCGCTGGGGTCGCCCAGGACGACCGCACGAAAACCACCAATTTCCGCGTCACCGCCACGACCTTTCTCACCGCCACCGACCAGGTGCAGCTCCAGCTGGGGCGCGACCTGGCGGTCGACAACGGCTTCCGCGAGGACTTCCGGATGAACTTGCGCTACGTCCACGTTTTTTGATGAGCGCAGGACAAGGCGAGCGGGTCCTCGCGGGCACCTGCAGTCCCTCTCGGACAACTGCCTGTCCTTCCCAGCCAAGCCTGCCCGCCTCGATCTGCCCTAGTGTGAATGCAGCCACGGAAATCCGGGCGGCGACCAGAAGACGACCCACCGTATCGATTTAGGAGAGAACCCATGACCAGCGCACTACAGCCTTCACTCTACGAACGCCTCGGCGGCTATGACGCCATCTATAGCTTCGCCGGCCTGATCCTGCGCAAGTGCATGGAACATCCGGCCATCGGGCATATCTGGAGTCACATGTCCGAGTCGACGTTCCAGAAGGAACACATCAACTTCGTCGACTTCCTGTCCGAGCACTGGGGCGGCCAGGCCAAGTACCGCGGTCGGGACATGGTGACCGCCCACCGCGGCATGGGCCTGACCGAAGTCCACTGGCAAGCGGTCTTCGAATGCCTCGACGCCTGCTACGAAGACGCCAAGGTGCCGGCCGACATCCGCGAAGAGGTCAACGCCTTCCTGACCAAGTTCAAGCCGGCGGTCATCGGCAGCCCGTCGTATCGCGACGTGGTCCTGGCCCACCCCGAAATGGACGTAGCCAAGGGCATGCAGAGCGTAGGCATCACCTGGCCAGCGCCAGGCAAGAAAGGCTAGCGCCAGACCCTCACCGCTCCGCTCGCCGGAGCCTGCGAAACCTCTTCGAAAGCCCGCCGCCGGACGGTAGCGGCGCAACTAAAGGACACCCACATGGCCATCACCCGCCCCACTCCCGCCCAACTCCAGGCCCTTGCCGGGCGTCTGCACATGCAGTTGAGCACCGACCAGGCGCAGGATTACCTGGCGCTGATGCAGGCTAGTTTCGACGCCTACGACCTGATCGACGATCTCCCCGACGAAGTCCCGCCGGTACGCTTCGCCCGCGGCGCCGGCCACCGGCCCGTTGCCGCGGAAAATCCGCTCAACGCCTGGTACTACCGGGCCGAAGTCCAGGGTGCCAGCAGCGGCAAACTGGCCGGGCGCACCGTGGCGCTCAAGGACAACATCGCCCTGGCCGGGGTGCCGATGATGAACGGCTCCACCACCCTCGAAGGCTTCGTACCGAGTTACGACGCCACCGTGGTGACCCGCCTGCTGGAGGCCGGCGCCACCATCCTGGGCAAGGCTACCTGCGAGCACTTCTGCCTGTCCGGCGGCAGCCACACCTCGGATCCGGCGCCAGTGCACAACCCTCGTCGGCATGGCTACAGCGCCGGCGGCTCCTCGTCCGGCAGCGCCGCCTTGGTGGGCGCCGGGGTGGTGGACATGGCCATCGGTGGCGACCAGGGCGGCTCCGTCCGTATCCCCTCGGCCTTCTGCGGCACCTATGGCATGAAGCCCACCCACGGCCTGGTGCCCTACACCGGGGCCATGCCCATCGAGGCGACCGTGGATCACCTCGGCCCCATCACCGCCAACGTGGCCGACAACGCCCTGATGCTGGAAGTGATCGCCGGCGCCGATGGCTTCGATCCGCGCCAGTACGCGCCGCCGGTGGCCCCCTATACCCAGGCCCTGGAACGCGGGGTGGCAGGCCTGCGCATCGGGTTGCTCAGCGAAGGTTTCGGGCTGGCCAACCTGGATCCGCGGGTGGCGGACCGGGTGCGAGAGGCCGCCGCGCGGCTGGAAAGCCTAGGCGCCCGGGTCGAGGAGGTCTCGGTACCCGAGCACCTGCTGGCCGGCGCGCTCTGGCAGCCCATCGGCTGCGAGGGCCTTACCGCCCAGATGATGCACGGCAACGGCATGGGCTTTAACTGGAAGGGTCTCTATGACGTCGGCCTGCTGGATGCCCACAGCGCCTGGCGCGAGCGGGCCGATGCGCTGTCGCCCACCCTCAAGCTGTGCATGTTCGTCGGCCAGTACGGTCTCGAGCGCTATCGCGGGCGCTTCTACGCCAAGGCCCAGAACATCGCCCGTCGGGCCCGGGCCGGCTATGACCAAGCCCTGGAGCGCTACGACCTGCTGCTGCTACCCACCCTGCCCATCGTCGCCCAGCCGCTGCCGCCGGCGGATGCTCCGCTGGCCGAATACGTCGCCCGCGCCTTCGAGATGATCGGCAACACCGCTCCCCTCGACATCACCGGTCATCCGGCCATGTCGCTGCCGTGCGGCACCGTGGATGGCCTGCCGGTCGGGGCGATGTTGGTGGGCCGGCATTACGCCGAAAGCACGATCTACCAGGCCGCCGCGGCCTTCGAGGCCAGCGTGGACTGGCGAACCCTGTGAGCGTGCAGCCCCACCCCACAACCAAAGTGTTTTTCCCAACCGTGTAGATCGAAGGAGTGACCCGATGAGTACCTCTGCATACCAAACGTCCACACCCGGTGAGCGCGCCTGGGCGCTGTTCAAGGTCATGAAGGACAAGAACCTGATTCCCGAGGGCTATCTGGAAGGCATGAACGACCTTATGTCGAACCAATTCGACCCGGCCAACGGCGCCCACGTGGTGGCCAAAGCCTGGGTCGACCCCGAGTATCGGGATCTGCTGCTGCGCGATGGCACGGCCGCCTGCGCCCAGTTCGGTTATACCGGCCCCCAGGGTGAGTACATCGTCGCGTTGGAAGACACCCCGACGGTCAAGAACGTAATCGTCTGCAGCCTGTGTTCCTGCACCAACTGGCCAGTCCTTGGGCTGCCGCCGGAGTGGTACAAGAGCTTCGAATTCCGTGCCCGGCTGGTCCGCGAGGGCCGCACCGTGCTGCGCGAACTGGGTACCGAGCTGCCAGCGGGCATGACCGTCAAGGTCTGGGACACCACGGCGGAAACGCGTTACCTGGTCCTGCCGATGCGCCCCGCTGGCACCGAGCACCTGAGCGAGGAGCAACTGCGCGGCCTGGTGACCAAGGACGTGCTGATCGGCGTCGCCCTGCCCGGCAAACCCTGAAACCCAACGCACGCTCTCGCCTGCGAGCGACACGCCAAGCCTGGGCAGCCCCAGGAAACGGCCAGGGCAGCGAGACAGGCTGGCGCTCCAGAAGGGTTACCTGGCGGCCATGCCGACGCACAACAGAGCGTGATCAGTCTCGAGAACAGCCCGGCATCATTCAGCTATTGGAGACAATTTCATGAACGGTTTTCACGATCTCGGCGGATTCCAGGGTTTCGGCAAGATTCCGCACACCATCAACACCCTGAGCTACAAGCCGGTATTCAAGTACGACTGGGAACACCTGGCCTACGGCCTGATGTTCGTCGGTGTCGATCAACTAAAGAAATTCAGTGTCGATGAGGTGCGCCACGCCGTCGAGCGGATCGACGTTCGCCAGCATGCCAATACCCTTTATTACGAACGCTACGTTATCGCCACTGCCTCGCTGCTGGTGGAAACCGGCGTGCTGACCCAGGCCGAACTCGACGAGGCCCTGGGCTCACCCTTCAAGCTGGCCAATCCGGCACTCTCCAAGGGTCGCCCGGCCATCACCGGCCGACCGTCCTTCGAGGTCGGTGATCGGGTCGTGGTGCGCGACGAACACGTCACCGGCCACATCCGCATGCCTGGCTACGTGCGTGGCAAGCAGGGCGTCATTCTGCATCGGACCACGGAAACCTGGCCCTTCCCCGATGCCATCGGGCATGGCGATACCAGCGCCGCTCACCAGCCCACCTACCACGTAGAGTTTCGGGTGAAGGATCTTTGGGGCGATGCCGCCGACGACGGCCTGGTGGTGGTCGACCTGTTCGAAAGCTACCTGGACAAGGTGACCGAGCCATCGGAAGCGAGCGCATGAGGCGAGCAAACGCCTCGGCTCGCCTGCCGGTGACGGTGCTCTCGGGCTTCCTGGGCGCAGGCAAGACCACGCTGCTCAATCATGTCCTGCGCAATCGCGCAGGCATGAAGGTGGCCGTGATCGTCAACGACATGAGCGAGATCAACATCGACGCCAACGAAGTGCAACGTGGCGTCGAGTTGCAGCGTGGTCGCGACGAACTGGTCGAGATGAGCAACGGCTGCATCTGCTGCACGCTGCGCGCCGACTTGCTGGAGCAGGTCAGCGCCCTCGCCCGGCAACAGCGCTTCGACTATCTGCTGATCGAGTCCACGGGAATCTCCGAACCCATGCCGGTGGCCGAGACCTTCGCCTTTCTCGATCAGTCCGGGTTCAGCCTGAGCGAGCTGGCCCGGCTCGACACCCTCGTCACGGTGGTCGATGGCAGCCGTTTCGCAACACTCCTGGACTCGACGGACAGGGTGCTCAGCGGCGGAACCGAAGAGGGCTCACCACGACCCTTGTCCGATCTGCTGATCGAACAGGTGGAGTATGCCAACGTCATCCTGGTCAGCCGCCATGATCAGATCGGCGACAGCGGCTTTGCCCGCTTGCAGGCCCTGTTGGCGGCGTTGAATCCCACTGCGCGGATCCTGCCCATGACGCAGGGTGAGGTGGACCTTGCGGCCATCCTGAACACAGGTCGCTTCGATCTGCCGAGTCTGGTCCGCGCGCCAGGTTGGAACAGACGGCTGGAGGCTGGCGACCAACATCCGGCGGAATCGGATACCTACGGCATCGCCTCCTGGGTCTATTGCGAACGCGCGCCCTTCCATCCCGGACGCCTCCTCGCCTGGCTGGAGAAATCCTGGCGCAACGGCCGACTGTTGCGCTGCAAGGGTTATATCTGGCTCGCCCACCGCTACCGGGACATCGGCATGCTCGTGCAAAGCGGTGGGCGCTTCGAATGGGGCTACGTCGGACGCTGGTGGCAGTTCATCGCCGCCGCAGAGTGGCCGCAGGATGACTACCGACGGCAGGCCATTCTGGCGAAGTGGAACGAGCAGACCGGTGATTGCCGGCAGGAGATCGTCTTCATCGGGCAGGCGATCGACTGGGCAAGGCTCAAGGAGGAACTGGACGCCTGCCTGCTGGAGGTCACGGAGATAGAAGCGGGCCCCGATGCCTGGACACGGCTCACCCACGCCGGTGAATTCGAGGCCGGAGTCGTCCAGGACAGTCACTCGATGACGGTAGATCCTGCCGCCCACGCTTCTTGACTGATTAGAACTGATAACCCGCGAAGAAAGCAGCTCACCCAACCTTGGAGAGACCCGCCATGACTGACGCCCACCACGATCACACCGAGCCGCCGGAAGACGTCGCCCTGCGCGTCAAGGCGCTGGAATCGATACTGCTCGAGAAGGGCCTGATCGATCCGGTCGCCATGGACGCCCTGATCGATACCTACGAGCACCAGATCGGCCCGCGCAATGGCGCCCAGGTGGTGGCCAAGGCCTGGGCCGATCCCGAGTACCGCCGTCGCTTGCTGGAGGACGCCACCGCCGCCATCGCCGAGCTGGGCTTTTCCGGCGTCCAGGGCGAGGACATGGTGGTGGTGGAGAACACCCCGGCGGTGCACAACGTGACCGTTTGTACCCTCTGCTCCTGCTACCCCTGGCCGACCCTGGGGTTGCCGCCCGTCTGGTACAAGTCCGCGCCCTATCGCTCGCGCATCGTCATGGACCCGCGCGGGGTATTGGCCGAGTTCGGGCTGAGCATCGCCGCGGACCGGGAGATCCGCGTCTGGGACAGCAGCGCCGAACTGCGCTACCTGGTGCTGCCGCAGCGCCCGGACGGCACCGCTGGCTGGAGCGAGGAGCAACTGGCCGCCCTGGTCACCCGCGATTCCATGATCGGCACCGGGCTGGCACTGACGCCCGCGGCCGCCTAGCAGAGGAGCTTCGCCCATGAACGGTATCCACGATCTCGGCGGCATGCACGGCCTCGGCCCCATCGCCCCACCCGCCAGCGAGCCGGTGTTCCATGCAGAGTGGGAGCGGCGGGTGTTCGCGCTCTTTCCTTCGCTGTTCGTCGGCGGCTATTTCAATGTCGACGAATTCCGTCACGCCATCGAACGCATGGCGCCCAGCGAGTACCTGGAATCGAGCTACTACGAACACTGGCTGCACGCCTTCGAGACGCTCCTGCTGGAAAAGGGCGTGATCAGCGTCGAGGAGCTGCAAGGCCAGGCCAAGCCGACAGCGCCGACCCAGCCGGTCACGGTGCTGACGCCCGAGCTGGTCCAGCCGGTGGTGCTGGGCGGGGCCTCGGCCCGCACCACCCATGGCGAGCCGGGACGCTTCCAGCTTGGCGATCAGGTGCGCACCCGCAATCTCAACCCTGAGGGCCACACCCGCCTGCCGCGCTATGCCCGCGGCAAGCTCGGCACCATCGAACGGGTGCAAGGGCTGTTCGTCACGCCGGACACCGTCGCCCATGGGCTGGGCGAACAACCGCAGCAGGTCTACGCGGTGCGCTTCAGCGCCCGGGAGCTCTGGGGCAACGACAGCTCCGATTCCATCTGCATCGATCTGTGGGACAGCTATCTGGAGGCGGTATGACGACTCCTGTACTCGAACAGCCCCTGTCGCCCAGTGGAGAGGGCCCGACCTTCGACAGTCCCTGGCAGGCCCAGGCCTTTTCCCTAGTGGTTCATCTGCACCGCGGTGGGCTCTTTCCCTGGCAGGACTGGGTGGCGATCTTCAGCGTCGTAATAAAGGAAGCACCGGCTACCGCCACCGAAAGCGTCAACGACGCCTACTACCGGCAATGGTTGCTGGCGACGGAGCGCCTGGTGGAAAGCCTGGGCCTGACCACGGCGGCGGCCATCGCCGAGCGTACCGAAGCATGGCGCCAGGCCTATCTCAACACGCCCCATGGCCAGGCGGTGGCCCTGAGCCACGCCAGCTGTCCGCCGGCCACCGGGCACCACCACCACCCGCCTCGCCGCGCGCCCGTAGCCGTCAGCCAGGCGCACTAGCACTCCCCCCACCCTTGCGCCGCCCCATGGCGGCCTGGAGATCGTCATGCATATCGAACCTGGACTCGTGGATGCCGGCAAGATCGGCCTGAGCTACCTGACCGCCGCCGGTGCCGGCGCCTACGGCCTGAAACTGCTGGGAGCGACGCTACGCGAACGTGGCCTGGTGTCGCTGCTGGCACGCAGCCTGGCGACCACCGCCTTGGTGTTCGCCTTCTTCGAGGTGCTGCCGCATTACCCGGTCGGCGTCTCCGAGGTCCATCTCATCCTCGGTTCGACACTGTTCCTGCTCTTCGGCGCCGCGCCCGCGGCCCTGGGCCTGGCCTTGGGCCTGTTGCTACAGGGCCTGTTCTTCGCCCCCTTCGATCTGCCGCAGTACGGCATGAACGTCACCACCCTGCTGGTGCCCCTGTTCGCCACGGCGGCGCTGGCCAAGCGCCTGATCGCCCCCGGTACGCCCTACGTAGCCCTCACGTACCGCCAGGCGCTGGCGCTGTCCACCGCCTTCCAGGCCGGCATCGTCGCCTGGGTGGCCTTCTGGGCGCTCTATGGCCAAGGCTTCAGCAGCAGCAACCTGGTCGCCATCACCAGCTTCGGGGGTGCCTATCTGAGTGTCATCCTGCTCGAACCCCTGGTCGACCTGGGGGTACTGGCCCTGGCCAAACGCGCCACTCACCTGCAAGGCCATGCCTTGCTCGAACGCCGCCTCTATCAAACCGCTTGAACGAAGGACTGCCTACCCGGCGCCAGGGTTGGCGCCGCGGCGGGTCACAAGGAGTTGCCGATGGACCTTTTCAGTCGCACTTTCTATCGCCAGCTCGACGGCCTCATCAACGCTCTGGAGAGTGGTGCAAGAGCGACCCCGCTGGCGACGGCGGACGCCAGGCTGAAACGGCTGGAAACCGCCATCGACCAGCAACTCGCCGAGCGGCTGGACCTCGTCCAACAGGTCAGGGTACTGCAGCTGCAGACGGAGCAACTGGATGTTCAACGCCAGGATTTGCAGCGGCAGTTGACCTTGGCCGAGCGACGTTGGCAGCTGGTCGCTCCTGCCAACGGGGCCTGTTGGGAACTCAGGCTACCCGCCCCTGGCCAGGGGCAGGATGAACCAAGGCTGCGCTGGTCGGCAGACATTCCCGGTCTCGGCGTCTTGCCAACTCGGTTGCAGGCCTGGCTGGAGCTGATCCATCCGGACGAGCGCGCGGAGATCCGCAACGCCCTGCTCACCCCTCAGGGATCGAACCCATTCAGCTTCGAACTGCGCCTGGCAGAGGGCGCTGGCACTTATCGAGGCTTCACCTTGCACGGTCGACGCCTCGCTGGCGCCCCGGGGGAGGCACCGCTGCTCCTGGGCACGCTGCAGGACGTTCACGAGCAGCGCAGCCGCGACCAGGCCCATGCCCTGCTCAAGACCCGCTTCGATATCGCCCGCGACTGTATCCAGGATGCCCTGTGGGATATCGACATCAAGAACGGCGACCCGGCCAATCCTGCCAATGTCATCTGGTTCTCCCCGCAGATGCGGCGCTTGCTCGGCTACGAATCAGTGGAGGAATTTCCCGACGTTCTCCACAGCTGGCTCTCCCATCTGCATCCGGAAGACAGCGACCGTGCCGTGCAGGCCTTCGTCGAGCATGTCGGCGACCGCAGCGGCAAGACGCCTTTCGACGTCGCCTATCGACTCCGCTTGCGCGGCGGCGACTATCGCTGGTTCCGCGGACGCGGCGAAAGCCAACGCAGTGCGGACGGCACCGCATTGCGCACGGTCGGCGCCATCATCGATATCCAGAGCCAGGAGGAGGAACGCTGGTTGCGCCAGGAGTACGAGCAGCAGAGCGCGGCGGCCCAGGCCACCCTGCAACGCCTGACTCGCATCGTCAGTACCATCCAGGGCATCACCCATCAAACCAACCTGCTCGCCCTCAACGCGGCCATCGAGGCGGCCAGGGCTGGTAGCGCTGGACGCGGTTTCGCGGTGGTCGCCGACGAGGTACGCAAACTGGCGATCCGCGCCAGCGACGCCACGAGTGCCGCGGTCGAGATGCTCGAAGGTCAGACGCAGGCCAAGGCGGCGAGCGGAGCAAAAGCCTGACGGTGGCGGGATCGCCTAAGGACGCACCAGCTCCACGATCAGCCCGGCGACACCACTGGCCACGGCATCGTCGGCCTGCGCCGGGGGCAGGGCCAGCAACAGTTGCGCCAGGCCTTCCAGCGCAACGCTTTGCTCACGCCCCTCGCAACGGAGCACGGCGCTCAGGGCCTGGACCTGTTGGTGCCTGATCCCCCGGATGCAGGTCTGCTGCAGGGGAGTCAAATGGCGAAACTCGTGATGGGCCACCTGGGCGGACGCCCGCTGCGCCTGGACCAGCAGGAGATAGTCTGCGAGCAGCGCTCGGGGTGCCTGCCGGGATCGACGCTTGCCAGTCGCGGCCTTGAACAGTTCCAGCACCTCCAGCTCGTAGTCCTCGATCAACTCGAACAAGAGCTCCTGCTTGCCTTCGAAATGATGGTAGAGCGAGCCGGGCAGCAGGCCGACGACATTCGCCAGGCGGCGCAGGCTGACGCCGTGGTAGCCATCCTGGCTGAACAATTCCAGGGCGGCCTGACGCAGGCGCTCGCCGCTGCCGTCGATGGCTTCGTGCGACGCGACGGCAACCATTGCCTAGTCACCCAGATGCCGGGCGATGACCAGGCGCTGGATGTCGCTGGTGCCTTCGTAGATCTGGCAGATGCGGGCGTCCCGATAGATCCGCTCCAGCGGATAATCGTTCAGGTAGCCGTAGCCACCCAGGGTCTGCAAGGCCGCGGAGCAAACCCGCTCGGCCATTTCCGAGGCGAACAGCTTGGCCATGGAGGCCTCCACCAGTGCCGGTCGCCCGGCATCGCGCAGGGCCGCTGCGTGCAGCACCATCTGCCGGGCCACGGCGATCTCGGTGGCCATGTCGGCCAGGCGGAAGGCCACCGCCTGGTGTTCGACGATGGGTTTGCCGAAGGTCTGCCGCTCGCGAGCATAGCCCTTGGCATAGTCGAAGGCGGCGCGGGCCATGCCGACGGCCTGGGCGGCGATGCCGATACGCCCGCCCTCCAGATTGGCCAGGGCGATGCGATAACCCTCGCCTTCGGCGCCCAGCCGGTAGCTCGCCGGTACACGCACCCCATCGAGCTGGATCTGGCAGGTGTCGGAGGCGTGCAGACCCAGTTTGTGCTCGACGCGCACCACCTGGTAGCCGGGGGTGTCGGTAGGCACCAGGAAGGCGGAGATGCCCTTCTTGCCCGCCGCCGGATCGGTGACCGCGAACACCAGCACCACCCCGGCCTGGCTCCCGGAAGTGATGAATTGCTTGGCCCCGTCGATGACATAGTGCTCACCGTCGCGCCGCGCCCGGGTGCGCAGGTCGCTGGCATCGGAACCCGCCTGCGGCTCGGTGAGGGCGAAGGCACCGATCATCTCGCCAGTGGCCAGGGGCGTGAGGAAGCGCTCTTTCTGCTCATCACTGCCGAAGCGATCGATGGGCACGCAGCCGACCGAATTGTGCACGCTCATGATGGTGGAGCAGGCGCCGTCGCCGGCAGCGATCTCTTCCAGGGCCAGGGAATAGGCGACGTAACCGGTGTCGCAGCCGCCCCAGGTATCCGGCACCAGCATCCCCATGAAGCCCAACTCGCCCATCTCACGCAGCGCGTCACGGGGGAAGGCGCCGCTGCGGTCCCAGTCGGCGGCGTGGGGCTGGAGGCGCTCCTGGGCGAAGCGACGGGCCATATCGACGATGCCCTGTTGTTCTTCGGTGATCAGCATGGATGTTCTCCTTGCAGGGATAGGGTGGCTAGGCGCTCTGCCGAACCGCCTGGGCCTTGGCGATTTCCTGGTTGCGCAGGATGAAACGCTGCAACTTGCCGCTGGGGGTCTTCGGCAGCTCGGCGACGAATTCGATCTCGCGCGGATAGGCATGGGCGGCCTGGCGCCGGCGCACGTGCAGGCGCAGTTCCTCGGCCAGCGCCGGACTCGGTTCAAAGCGGGGATGCAACACCACGAAGGCCTTGATGATCTCGGTGCGCTCCGGGTCCGGCTTGCCGATCACCGCGGCTTCGATCACCGCCGGGTGCTCGATCAGCGCACTTTCCAATTCGAAGGGGCCGACGCGATAGCCGGAGGTGGTGATGACGTCATCGGCGCGGCCGACGAAGCTGATGCTGCCGTCGGTGTTCAGTTCGCAGGTGTCGCCAGTCAGGTAGTAGTGGTCGACGAAGGCCTTGGTCGGGCTGCCGAGATAACCACCGAACCAGCACAACGGCGACTGCGCAAGATCCAGGGCCAGGATACCGGGCACCCCTACCGGCAACTCCTGCCGCGTCGTCTCGTCCAGCACCACCACCCGGTGGCCCGGGCTGGCGAAGCCGGCCGCGCCCGGCTGTACCGGATGGCGCAGGGCGTGGTGGTTGCACAGCACCATGCCCAGCTCGGTCTGGCCGTAATGATCGTGAATGGGAGCCTGCAGCTGCTCGTCGAACCAGCGGATGACCTCCGGGTTGAGCGGTTCACCCGCGCTACTCACCACCCGCAGCCGGCCGCGAAGGGCCTGGCTGACCGCCTCGCCGCCAGCGATGAGCAGGCGGTAGGCGGTGGGCGAACCGGCCAGGTTGGTGATGCCATGCTCGCGCACCAGGCGACAGGTACTCTCCGCGGAGAAGGGACCGTCGTAGAACAGTGTGGGATGGCCCAGCGCCAGGGGGCCGGTGACCGCGTAATAGAGGCCGTAGGCCCAACCCGGATCGGCCAGGTTCCAGAAGGCGTCGGTGGGTCGCAGGTCGACGGCCTCGAGCATATAACCCATGAAGGCCACGATGGCCTTGAGCGGCACGGCCAGCGGCTTGGCCGGTCCGGTGGTGCCCGAGGTACACATCAGCAGGAAGGGATCTTCCGCGGTCCGTAACACGGGGTCGAAGAGGGTCGGCTGGCGCTCCAGCTCGTGCCAGAAGCTGAAATCGCCCCGCTCGATGCCCAGGCCGCGCCGCTGGCCCACGGTCAGGATCGCGGGGCAGCCCGGCACCTCGTCCAACTTGCTGCGGTTGCCGGCATCGGTCACCACCAGCCGCGCCTGGGAGACGGCCAGACGGTGCTCGATGGCCTTGGGCCCGAAGGCGGTGAACAAGGGTTGGTACACCGCGCCAAGCCGCCAGGTGCCGAGAATGGTGATCAGCAACTCCGGGGTGCGCGGCAACAAACCGGCGACTCTATCCCCGGGGCCTATGCCCTGGCTGGCGAGAAAACCAGCGAACTGGGCGGCGCGCTGCTGCAGTTCGATGAAGGTCCAGGACTCCCGCTGGCCATCGCGGCCTTCCCAGAACAGCGCGATCCGCCCGGGCAGCGCATGGCGATCGCAGCATTCGACACAGGCGTTGACGGCGGCGAGCGAGCCACTCAGGCGCTGCGCGACGCTGGCGGCGTAGTCGAACCGAGCATGGACGTCGGCATAGTCCTGCATGATCCCTTCCTCGATCTTGTTGTTATGGAATAGGCTCGACTCTAGCGCGCGCCTTGCGCCAGACAATGACCTTTAGCTGCAACAGGGCTGAGCGGTTTGGACAGTCAGGCCGGTGCGGCACCGGCCAGGATCAGTTGGCGATAGTGGCCGGGATTGGTCCCGGTCCATTTGCGAAAGCCTTTGTAGAAGGCGCGGACGTCGGAGAAGCCCAGGGCCACGGCGATGTCCTCCAGGCTGAGCTGGCGGTCGGCCAACCAGGCGATGGCGCGCTCGCGGCGCACGCTGTCCTTGAGCGCCTGGTAGGACTGCCCCTGCTCCGCCAGCCGACGGCGTAGCGTGGCCGAAGACAGGTGCAGTTGCTGCGCCATGTCCTCCCCGGTCGGCCATTGGTCGCCGGGCAGGTCACGCAGGCGGGCCTTGAGGCGCTCGGCCAGGCTCTCGGCATCGCGATAGCGTTGCAGGATGTTGTTGGGCGCCCCGGCGAGAAAGCGCGCCACGTCCGCCTGGCTACGCCGCACCGGCGCATCCAGCACCTCGGCGGCGAAGATCAGCCGGGTCTGCGGCTGGCCGAATCTGAGGTTTTCGGAAAACAGCACCCGGTAGTCGTCGGTGAAGTCCGGCTCGGCGCACTGCAGCTCCACTGCCAGCAAGGGGATGCGCCGGCCGATCAGCCAGCAGGCGACGCCGTGCACGATCAGCCAGTAGGTGAAACAGGTGAAGGCGCGGGGTGCTCGCTCGTCCGACTCGCGCAGCAGGATCGACGCCAGGCTGCGCTGGCGGACCAGTTGCGCCTCCAGCCGCTCGAAGCCAAGGTTCAAGAAGCCCAGCGCCAGCTCCAGGGCATCGCCCAGGCGGGCTTGGGTCAGGCATAGGCGACAGAGAAAGGCGAAGCTGCCGGAGCGCAGCCGGCGGGGGTCCATGCCGAAGAATTCGTCATCGAAGCGCAATGCCAGGCGCCGCCAGAGCCGGCCATAGAGCGCTACCGGCACCCGCGACTCGGCCAGGCAGCGCGGATCCAGGCCCAGCTCGACCAACAGCGCCTCCACCGGGCGTTCGACGGTGACGAAAGCGGCCAGGGCCTCGCGCACCAGCTCGGTGGCTATGGTGCCGCGCGACGGCGGGGACGACGACATGGGTACTCCTGTTCGAGGCTAGGCCGACCGGTACGGCCAGGCCTACCTTATCCATGAATGCGCCACAGCTAAGCACACCCAGGCGAGACGAGACAAACCCCCGCCGGCCTGCCAGGGTGCCCGGCCTTACAGGCACTCCCCTACCGCCCGCGCCAGGGCCTGGGCGCGGGGGTCCATCAGCACATAGGGTCCCAGGGTGTTGGTGACGAAGCCGAAGGCCACCTCACGCTCAGGGTCAGCGAAGCCGGTCGAGCCGCCCGCACCTGGATGGCCGAAGGCCTGGGGGCCGAGGCCATAGGTGGCATTGGC
The DNA here is from genome assembly GCF_006384975.1 of Pseudomonas oryzihabitans. Classification (NCBI taxonomy): domain Bacteria; kingdom Pseudomonadati; phylum Pseudomonadota; class Gammaproteobacteria; order Pseudomonadales; family Pseudomonadaceae; genus Pseudomonas; species Pseudomonas oryzihabitans. Next base: position 165,699 of record NZ_CP021645.1, on the reverse strand, counting down.
CTGCTCCGGCTGATCGAGCATGAAGCCCAGGCCGAAGCGGGTCGGGGTCAACAGGGTACGATCCTCGCCCTGGCTGTGCTCGCGCAGGGCCTCGCTCAGGGTCTCCCACTCCAGCAGATCGCCCGCCAGCAGCCCGGCATAGAAGCCGGCCAGGCTGCGCGCATGGCCGTGGCCATTGGCCGCCGGTTGCTGGAAGCGCCGCCACTCGGCCTTGTTGGTGCTGGTGAGCACCCCGGACGGATTGCCGAAGGCCAGGGTCGGCAAGGCAGCAGGATCGCTCATGGTGGTCTTGAGCAAACGCTGGGCCGCCGCATCGCCCAGTACGCCCTTGCCGCGGACGATATGGGCCACGCGCTCGTCCTCGCTCGCCGGCAGGCCGATGTGGAAATCCAGACCGAGACGGCCAGCGGTGCGCGCCACGATGGCTTCGCCAGGTGCGCGACCATCGGCGCGGCGGATCAGCTCGCCGAGCAGCCAGCCGAAGGTGATGGGCGCATAGCCGTGGGCGGTGCCGGGCGTCCACCAGGGCGCCTCGGCGGCCACGGCGGCGGTCATCTGTGCCCAGTCATAGAGGGCATCGCCCGCCAGGCGCTCGCGCAGGGCCGAGACGCCGGAGCGATGGCTGAGCAATTGCCGCAGGGTGATCTCGGCCTTGCCGGCGGCGGCGAACTCGGGCCAGCGCTCAGCCACCGGAGCTTCGAGCGCCAGCTTGCCCTCCTCCACCAGTTGCAGCGCTGCCACCGAGGTGAAGGCCTTGGTGCAGGAGAACAGATTCAGCAGGGTATCGGTGTGCCAGGGCGTCTGGCCGTCCTTGTCGGCCATGCCACCCCAGAGATCCAGCACGGTCTCCCCGGCCACCTGCACGCACAGGGCCGCACCCCGGGTCTGGCCGGCGGCGAGCAAATCGGCGAAGGCCTCGCGGACGGATTCGAAGCGTAGGTCGTGATAGCCGTGGACGGTCATGGGGTGTCCTTCCAAAAATTTGTCGAGCATCGCGGCCATGGCGGTTCGCCGATGTGGCCGCTCCTACGGGCCGCCGTAGGTTGGGTTGAGCGTAGCGAAGCCCAAGCTCGCCTCGGAGCTGGCAATGTTGGGCTTCGACGATAGAGCCGTCTCAGCCCAACCTACGGTCTCTGGCCGCCATGGCCGAAATTTACTGAATCTCCCGCCGAAACGGCGGCAGGGCATTGAGGATGGCCTTGCCATAGCGCTGGGTGACCAGGCGGCGGTCGAGCAGCGAGATGGTGCCGCTGTCCTGTTCGGTGCGCAGCAGCCGGCCGCAGGCCTGGATCAAGCGCAGCGAGGCATCGGGTACGGCGATCTCCATGAAGGGATTGCCGCCGCGGGCCTCGATCCACTCGGCCAGGGCGGCTTCCACCGGGTCGTCCGGCACGGCGAAGGGGATCTTGGCGATGACCACGTGCTCGCAGTAGGCGCCCGGCAGGTCGACGCCTTCGGCGAAGCTGGCCAGGCCGAACAGTACGCTGGCCTCGCCGTCGTCGACGCGGTTCTTGTGCTTGTTGAGGGTCTCCTGCTTGGACAGATTGCCCTGGATCAGCACCCGCTTGCGCCAGTCGCGTTCCAGGCCATCGAAGACGTCCTGCATCTGCCGCCGCGAGGAAAACAGCACCAGGCTGCCCCGCGCTCCTTCGAGCATGGCCGGCAGCTCGCGGACGATGGCCGCGGTGTGCTCGGCGGCGTTGCGTGGATCGGCCTTGAGGTCGGGTACCCGCAGCACGCCCGCCTCCGCGTGGCGGAAGGGGCTGGGCACGATGGCCGTGGCCGCCGAACGCGGCAGGCCGGATCTCATGCGGAAGCGGTCGAAGGTACCCAGGGCGGTCAGGGTCGCCGAGGTCACCAGGGCACCGTAGGCGACGTTCCACAGATGCCGGCGCAGCATGTCCGCCGCCAGGATGGGACTGGCGTTGACCTCGATGTCGTACAGCGAACCGCTCTCGGCCAGGGTCATCCAGCGCGCCATGGGCGGGCTGTCTTCCGGGTCTTCGCAGGTGAAGGCCGTCCACAGCTCCCAGTTGCCCTGGGCGCGGGCCAGCAGGCTGCCGAACAGCGGATACCACTCCTCGGCCTGGTAGCTGGCGAGGCCGAGGCTGGACTCGCCATCCATGGCCTGCTTGAGCATCTCGGTCAGGCGAGTGAACAGATCGGTGAGCTTGGCGAAGCCCTTCTTCAGCTCGATGCCCATCTCGCGCAGGTCTTCGGGGATCACTCCGCCGACGAAGCGATGACGGGGCCGCTCGCGGCCTTCCATGTCCTCGCCGGCGCGAAAGTCGGCCAGCGCCTCGCAGGCACTGAACATGAACTGCTGCTGGGTCCTGATCTCCCGCGCCAGCTCCGGCACCTGCTCCACCAGCCGGCCGAGATCACCCGGCAACGGGTGCTGGGCCAGCAGCTTGGTGAGGTTCTTGGCGATCTGCTCCAGCCACTCGGCGGTGGATCTCAGCCGAGTGAAATGGGCGAAGTGGCCGATGGCCTTGTCCGGCAGGTGGTGGCCTTCGTCGAACACATAGAGGGTGTCGCGCGGATCGGGCAGGATGGCACCGCCACCCAGGGCCAGGTCGGCCAACACCAGGTCATGGTTGGTGACGATGACATCGACCTTGGTCATGCCTTCGCGCGCCCGGTAGAAGGCGCACTGCTGGAAATTGGGGCAGTGGCGATTGGTGCACTGGCTGTGGTCGGTGGTGATGCGCGACCACTGGACGTCCTCGATGGCCTCCGGCCAGCTGTCGCGATCACCATCCCAGCGATTGCCGGCCAGGCGCTCGATCATCTTGCCGAACAGCTCGTTGGACGCCTCGTCGATGTCGATCTTGAAGCCATCCTCGGCGAACAGCTGGGCAGTGGCGTTCTGCGCCTGGCCTTCCTGCAGCAGCATGTCCAGTTTGGACAGGCACATATAACGACCACGCCCCTTGGCCAGGGCGAAGCTGAAGGACAGGCCGCTGTTGCGCAGGATGTCCGGCAGGTCCTTATGCACGATCTGCTCTTGCAGCGCCACGGTGGCGGTGGCGATCACCAGGCGCTTGCCGGCCGCCTTGGCCGCGGGAATGGCGGCCAGGGCGTAGGCCACGGTCTTGCCGGTACCGGTACCTGCCTCCACCGCCACCACCGCCGGTTCACCCTCGCGATGGCCTTCCTCGTCCTGGGCGATGGCGCCCAGGCCCTTGGCCGTCTCCGCGATCATCAGCCGTTGGCCATAGCGCGGCTTGAGCGACTTGGCTTCGAGGAAACGCGTGTAGGCGCCCTGGATCTGGGTCTTGAGTTCGGTGCTGAGCATGCCTGGTTCCGGGCGATGACAAAGAAGCGCCCCGTCCGACGGACGAGCGCTGTATGCATCTACAGTAAAGGATCTGGGCGGCTATGATAACGCGCCTGTCGTCAGGATGCGCCTAACGTTGAGGTCGCAGCCCTATCAGGCACCCGGCAACTGGGGCGGCAAACGATGAAAGGCACCGAAGATCAGCAGGGCCAGCCGGTCGAGCCAGGGATGGCGACGCAGGCGCAGGGCACGGCGGCTGGCGAAGAGTTCACCCAGGTGCAACAGCAGCAGGGCCAGGGCGACCAGCGCGAGCATTTCAGGAAAGGGACGAGCGAGAGGCAGAGCGAGGGCAGCGGCTGCGGCGAGCCAAAAGAGCAGGAGAAGAACTTTGCCGGTAAGGGACAGGGTTTTCATGAAATCCAGCAGGAGAACGAGATGGATTGGACCATAACGCCAGTTGCCGGAAAAAGTAAAGGCGGCGGACCGCAGTCCGCCGCCTTTGGATCACTCGCGGTCGATCTGGATTTCGACGCGGCGGTTCTCGGCACGACCTTCAGCGGTTTCGTTGGTGGCGACCGGGTTGGATTCACCCAGGCCTTTCACCGAAACGATGCTGCCCGCAGGGATGCCGGCGTTGATCAGGTATTCGCTGACCGACTTAGCGCGGCGCTCGGACAGCCGCTGGTTGTAGGCAGGGGTACCGACGCTGTCGGTATAGCCGGTGATGGACAGGCGGGTGCTGGCGGCTTCGCCGCGCAGACGACCGGCGATACCGTCGAGCTGAGCCTGGTCTTGCGGGTTGATCTTCGCGGAGTCGAAGGCGAAGTGCAGGTCACGCGCGGTGATCACTTCCTGCTTGGGCAGCGGCGCCGGAGCGGGGGCCGGAGCGGGTGCAGGAGCCGGGGCCGGCGGGGGAGCGACGCGGGCGACCTGTTCGTTGCCCTTGCCATGCACCCAGCAATAGGCGCCAGCAGTGGTGCCGAAGCCCAGGGCCGCCATGCCGGCGACGTTGCCGTTCTGAGTAGCACCGGCAGCGCCGCCCACCAGGGCGCCGACCGCTGCGCAGACCGGCCAATCGGATTTCTGTACGCCGCCCGCACAGCCGGCCAGCACAGTGCTCGCCATGATGAGGGGTAAAGCTGTCCTTGCGATGCTCTTGCTCATGAAGGGGTCTCCTATAGACCAGGTACCGCGAGTTGTGCTCGTCTTTGGCTTTATGACGCTGTCAGACTAATGGTGGCGTACACGTCTTGACAACGCTGGTTGCTTAGTCAACAGAGATTTAATTAGGGTTCCCTTAAATGGCAAATTTATTCTCCTCCCGCACCCCGCAACAGGCTCTGGCAAGCCTCTTGGAGCACCATAAGCCGTCTCGTCTGCTATGCCTGGCACGGGAAGCGCTGCCAGCGATAAGTGCCTACGCCGAGGCGCATCCCGAATGTCGCCTGGTGCAAGCCGCGGTGCCGCTGGAAGACGCCAGTCTGCTCGGCGAACGCTACGATTTGGTGATCCTCGCCGACTGCCTGGAACATCTCCCCTTGCGCCAGGGCCGTGAATTGCTCGGCGGGCTGCGCAACTTCAATACGTCCCGGCTGGCCGTGCTGGTGGATCTGGCCGCCAGCGAATGGCAGGCGACGGACTTCTACGCCCTCGCCCTCCAGACCAACGAACGCTTCTCCCGCGACGGCCAGGTAGTGACGTTGTTCAGCTATGATCTGCACGACTACAAACAGGTCCCGGACTGGCTCAACGCCAAGTTCTGGGCCAATCCGGAAATGTTTGGGAAGTACTGGTGGTAATCCTATGACTATCAGGGACTTACCGAACAATGGACCAGGCAACTGCCCTCCCCGAGCAGGACCAAACGTCACCACCCTGTCACCAGCCTTGTCACCAGAGGCCATCTCAAGACCTCTCCGTGTGGCACTACCGACGTGCAGGGGTCTACTACCTCAGGGTCCGTCCACGCGGCTGCTCTGCCCGTAGCTTCACGGTCTCCCTCCGCTCTACCGATAGGTCAACCGCAATGCAGTTCTCCAAGGAAATCCTCCAGACCTTAGCTACGTTCCATCTCGACAAGCCTGGAGCGACCTGGGAGGAGCTAAAGGAGCGCCTATGGGACATCGCTGAGAACCTCCTCACGCAGCGCCTGACCGAGGACTCACGAAGTGCCTATATGTCCATCTACGAGGAGCACGCAAGGAACCTCGCTGAGGCGTCCTCCTTGGGTGGCTTCACGATGGCCCAGCAGAGGGCCTTAGGGATGGGCCAGAAGGTCATGAGGGCCGCTCAGGAGCGTTTAGGTGGCCGTCCGGATGAACTTGTGGGTCTGGTCGAGCAGCTCAGCTGTAGCACGCCAGTGGCCCCTTCCCTGCCCCTATCTGTAAACGTGTCTCCTACCACGATCACCTTTCAGGAACTCTCAACGCTCTTCCTCAAGGAACGCCAAGGGAACGTAGAGGCATCCACGCTCAATGCCATTGGCTCGAACCTAAGAGTTCTGTCTGGCCTCCTCGGGGACCTCAACATCAGGACCCACACGCGGGACGATATGGTGGCTCTCAAGGATCGCGTGGTGGAGGGCCGTAAGCCTTTAACCGTCAACAAGCTCCTGACCCAACTCTCGACCGTGATGGACTGGGCTAAGAACAATGGACTGATCGCTCATTCCTACGACAAAGGCCTGAAGATCGAGAGAGGCGCTGAGAGCGACCGGAGACCGTTCTCTCGTGAGGAGGTGGCTACCATCATGGCTCACGCGAACGCCTTACCTGCAAGCGACTGGAAGCGCTGGGCGATCTCTCTTGGGGTCCTCACAGGAGCCCGCATAGGTGAGCTTTACCAACTGACCCAAGGGGACGTGAAGCAGGTAGACGGCGTTACGGTTATCGACATCAACAAGGATGAGCAGGGGAAGACCCTGAAGAATGACTTCTCGGTCCGTCAGGTTCCCCTTGTAGATGGCGCCTATGGGTGTAGTGGTCAAGTTTTGGTGGACACCGGGATAGGGGATTTCAGGTAGTGGCCTTCTCGTAGTCGGCAGGTGATCGATAGCCGAGGGTGGAGTGCAGCCGGTGGGTGTTGTAGAAGGCGACGATGTAATGAGTGATGTCGGCAGCGGCCTCGGCCGGATTGGCGTAACGGCGTTGCCAGACCCGTTCCATCTTCAGGTTCAGGAAGAACCGTTCCATGACGGCGTTATCCCAGCAGTTTCCCTTGCGGCTCATGCTGGCGACCAGGCCATGGCGAGTCAGCAGGTCGCGGTGGGCTTGGCTGGCATACTGGCTGCCGCGGTCGGTGTGCACGATCAGCCCAGGTGTGGGCTGGCGTAGCGCGATGGCCATTTGCAGTGCCGTGCAGACTAGCTCGGCGGGCATGTGCGGAGCCATCGCCCAGCCCACGATCTTGCGTGAATACAAATCCAGCACGGCCGCCAGGTACAGCCAGCCGCGCTCGGTGCGGATGTAGGTGATATCAGCTACCCACGCCTGGTCGGGGGCGTGCGGGTTAAAGCGTCGAGCCAGGTGGTTGTCGGCTATCGGCAGCTCATGTCGGCTATCGGTGGTATGGACGAACTGACGCTTCCAGTGCGCCTTCAGGCCCTGCTGCTTCATCAGGCGTCGCACTCGGTGGCGCCCCACACGCAAGCCCTGGGCCTTCAGGCGCGCACTCAGCCGGCGACTACCGTAGTTGCCACCACTCGCCTGGAAGGCAGCCTGCAACGGTGCAGTAAGGGGGCAGGCCCGTGAGACTCGCCCGCGATGACGTGCAGCATACACGCCCGAGCGACTCACACCCACAAGCCGACACAGTCGGGACGTTTCGACCTTCTCCTGCCACTGATCGATCATCTGCTGGATCACTTCAGTTCCCGGGCGAAGAAGGCCGAGGCTTTTTTTAGGATCGAGACATCCTCGCGTAGCCGCTGGTTTTCCCGCTCCAACTCCCGAATGCGTTGTTGCTCTGCAGTCAACGGCTTGCCCTGGCCAGGCTGCCCCGCCTGCTCGGCGTCGTACTGGGCCAGCCAACGGCGTACTGCACTATCGACCAGGTCCAAGTCACGGCAGACCTGCGTCACGCTCAGGCCTTGGTCTCTGATCATCTGCACCACCTGCAGTTTGAAGGCGGTGTCGAAGCGTCTACGGATACGTGATGTCATGGCGGTCAGATCCTCGTGGGGGATGATCATCCCCTATCGAGGTGTCCACGAGAATTAGGCCACTACAGGGTTCTCCCTCAAGGCCTTCTTGGAGTGGGTCGAAACGGAGCCTGGGAAGCTCTTCAAGGCAAAGAAACACTACTTCAACAAGCCACTCAACGATGCCCTAAGGGAGCCGCTGGGTCTGGCATCAGGTGGTAACCAGTCGTTCCACTCTCTCAGGCATTCCCTGTCGGGGCTCCTAAAGGCCGCTGCGACGCCTGAGGTCATCTCGCAGGCGATCACAGGGCACAGCTCAGGGAACATCACTTACGACCTGTATGCAGGGACCCAGAAGCTGCCCGTGAGGACGCTCCATGAGGCCCTGGAAAAGGCCTTTGGACAGTAAGGCCGTTACGAACCAGGTGCTAAAACAAGATCACCTGTCGTGTTTGTTCTGACATTGAGCTTCCAGAGAATGGGCTTTCCCGGACTATGCTGGTCATGGTTCTGAGGTGGGAAGCCGTCTCCTTCGTTGCAGGTTACTTCGCGCTTACAGTTTATGCACCGATAGATGCCAGAGGTGGGCACCTTATCGCTGGGCTTATAAGTCGTCGTCCACCAAGCGTTTTTGCTCGCAACCTGATTTAAAACGGACTCGCTTGTATACATTGCCATGGGTAACTTCCTTCTCACCGAGAGAATCAATTCATCCACGGGATGCGATTCTATACAATGCGCCTTTAGTAGCAGAACCCGGTAACCACTGGGACCCGCCACCTCTTGGTCCACTGGGCCGAGGTGAAATGAAATGACCAACGCAATGCGATTCGAGAAGAAGAACTTCATGGGCATCGAACTGGATGTTCTGGTGGGGCACCCTGAGCATGACCTACTGTTTGTTGCCACCCAGGCAGCAAGGGCAGCGGGACTCAAGGATGCAGCAAAGTCGGTATCCCAGCACCGCAAAACGAAGTCTGGAACAGGGCTCGGGTTGTCTCTGGCGCCACTGGTGGAAAATTCATCCATTAGTGTCCCCGACGACGAGCATGGTCGGCGCCTTCGGACCACAACGGCGATCATGACGGAACCTGAGCTGTACCAGATGCTTGTACGGAGCCACGCACCACAGACCGAGCCCTTCCGTAAGTGGGTCACAGAGGAAGTCCTACCAACCATCCGCAAGACCGGCTCTTACAACGCGGCAGACTCGACGAACCCGATAGCGCAGAGCGTCATGGACGAACTGAAGGCCGTGCGCGGTGAGCTGGCAGACGTTCCTACGCGAAATCTCAGCGAATCGCCGGGGTCAACCTTCGCAGATCCCACGTCACGTCGCCTGTAAAGCTGGTGTCGTAAAACCCCTCACTATGGCTGCACGTTCGCAGCGGCCATTTGAGGACTACCACTGTGACATCCACTCCCGCCAATCTTCCGCACCGCCACGTTGACCACGAAGCCGGGCACATCCTCCATTTTGACCCCGTCACTGGGGAGATCATCGTTCGGAAGGAGATGATCTACTACAAGGACGAGCGTGCCAGGTACGAAGCCTGGGCAGCCGAGCGTCGGGCTGAAGACCTCACCGCCGAGCACGACACGGCTCAATCCAACCTCGCGAATATCCAGTTTCATCCCCTGCCAGCAGCTCCCGAAGTCCTCCCAAGAGGCCGCCCAAAAACGGTCTTCCAGAATCCCGTCGCAATGCTCATGCCTTTCTTCGCGGTGCCCGACTTTGCTCCCTGGGTGGATGACATCGTTCGCGGGTCGATCAGCACCAGTGCCGGAACCACAAACGGCAAGACCAATGTCAGGACCAGGGCGGTAATCAATGCGCTGTTCCTTTCGGAGATCACAGCGGAGGCCTGCAAGACTGGCGAGGTGAGCCTGAGAACGGCCCAGCGAGTTGCCAAGGCTGCCCGCCATGCTGCCTATGGGATCGCTACCTATGTCGAGTGCCATTCGGAGCTGTGGGCAGAGCTGGTCGCAGAGATCGGAGAAACCGCTCTATTCCGTGCATTTCAGAGATAACGCCGGATATATAAAAAGAAAACTTTTTGGGAAGACCCAAGAGGGCGACACATGATGGACCAGTAACAGGGTTCCTTCGTGGTCGCTCGCTAAGGAGGGGTTGTAATACAACAAACCCCAATCTCTACGGAGATCAATCAAGACCATCTTAAGGAGGCCCTATGCGCTACCACTTCAATCTATCTGGTCTGCCTGCCGTCCAGGCTGATCGTTTACTCTCCATCGAATCGGCAATGACTGATGGTCTTACCCGCTCAGCCCTGTTCGACCTAAAGAACCTCAGCGTCTTCTCTAATCGGTCCCCGGAGCAAGCCAAGGCATTCATCAGCGAGCGCCTCGGTTCCTACCGCATGGTCAAGCTGACCACCTTGGAGGAGACCTTGAAGATGGACTTACTGGACATCTACCAGGCGGTCAAAGGTGTCCCAGTAGTCCTCAAGGCCCGCCCCGTAGCGTCCTGATCTATCGCTGACGCAAAAACCCTCACTATGGCCAGGACACCACGTCCAGCGCCCGATTCACGTAGTCGATCCACCTTACCGTCGCCACGGTAATCCCCACGCTCCACCCCGACGCCCTTTCAGCACGCCATGGCTGGTCTGTCGTCATCGTTAGCTGCTCGCCAGCTCACAGCCCACATCGAAACCCCAGAACCTTTTGACCCGGACTCGGAGAAGCACACGCGGCTTCCTCTCCTTGGCCTTCTGGTCGTGTGCCTTCTATGGCGACGAGTCCGGATCAAAGGGTCCCCTTACAGGAGATCCAAACCTATGAACATCACCGTTTCCAACGTCACCGACACCAAGGCCACCGTGTGCGGCCAAGAGGTCACCCGTGAGTACGCCGAGAAAATCATCTTGGCGACCCTCATCGCTCAATGCTCAAGCCTTGCCGCTCAGGCACAGGTCATCCGGGTCTTCCGGACTGCTGGTCTGTCGACCACGGCGGCTCCTCAGGCCGAGCGCCATTTCTTCCAGGAGGAGGCACAGCGCCACCAACAGGAGGTACAGCGCAGGGCTGACGCCGAGCGTAACGCGGCCCGTTTCGACACTCGGACTGAGAAAGAAATGAGCATCGAGAAAGCTCGTCGCGAAGAAGAGGCACGCCGAATCCGTGAATACGGCGAACAGATCCGAGCGGCATCTCGTTCGAGCAACTGGTAACCGCACACAACCCACTTTGGAATAGGAGATACAGAATCATGAAACCCAACGAATACAAGCGCCCCGATAGCTACAGCACTGCCATCCTGAGCCCTGACAGCGGCACCATTCAGTACAACGTCGGCAGCGTCCGCCCAGAGCACCAAGCAGCTACCGATGCGTCCGCCTACGTCCAGGCTCTCCAAGAGGCCCTCGACGAATACCTGAACAGTGATGAGTGGCGAGAGGCAGCAGCCGAACGCACCCCTTGCGAATTCCGTCCAGCGGGCTCCGAGGCCACCGGCCAGCAGATCATTACCCTGGCAGATCGGACCGTGTCGTTCGACCCTCGGAAAAACTGGGACAACCAGGTCGTCAAAAAGGGCGAAGCCTTGGCCGGCTCACTGGTCTTCACCGAGCAGACCGATAAGGCCCTCTTGATCAGCCATCGCGTCTCGATCCTGGATCACAACCTGATCGCAGGCTGGACCGAGGGGTCCATGCTTCAGACCACCGAAAAGATGCTCCGCGACATCGAGTACACCGCTGCGGGCAAAGTGGCAAGCATCCTGTCTACCGCCAAGTCCACCGAGGCGTTCACCGAGGCCGCTCCTACGGGTAAGCCCCAAGCGGTCGCCGAGGATCTTATCGACCTCCTAACGATCCACGTTAACCAGACGGTCGGAACCTCCCTGGCCGACTTTGCGATCCTGCTCCCCGCGTCTCTCGTTCCGACCCTGGAGCGTGCCGCGCAACGTGCTGGCATGGAGGACCTGGAGACTTTGATCGGTGCCTCCGTGCAGCCGTACACCGGGACCGACTACGGGATCTTCATGATCCCCAAGATGTTCACCTCCCTGAGCTATCGCCAGGGTCGTAACGGCGACGTGTGGCGCGTGATGGCTACTCGTAACGCTCGCCTCCAGTCCTGGGACCTGGAGATCCTCGCAATGGTGGACATCGTGGCGAACGGCAAAGTGAAGATTGCTTTGACCAAGGATGGCCTCCAGACCGAGACCGTACCGTTCCCCATGATCACCAACATCAAGCTCAAAGCGAGCTGATGAGCCGTTAAGGGCCCTGTAAGACCGACTCCATAGGAAGGAGCAGGCAGGGGCCCTATCCCCCATCATCGCCCGTCGCAGGGCGTTATCTGAATCAACCGTAGAGTCTTCCTGTTTGCTCCTTCATGCCACCGTCCAGAACCCGTGTCGGGTCTCTACGCTGGACTGTGGGTGCGAACTTGAGGGAGCAAACAAGAGGAATAGACACATGAACATTGCTACCACCACCCTGCCCATCACCATTGACGGGCAAAACTTCAAGGCAAACGCCGAGAGCCTTTGGAACCTCAATGAGATCCAGAAGGGCCTTAACCTGCCTGACTCGAAGTCGCCGTCAGAATGGCGTAATGCTGTATCCGATGAGCTACGAGCTTCCGGAAATTTGCGGATCATGGACAAGGTGGGAACCCTTGCCACTGAAGCCGGGACCATCGCTTACGCCATGTGGGTCTCGACGGATTTCTATCTGATGGTCGTTCACGCCTTCGTTGCCATGCGCAATGACTCAATCCTAAGCGCCCGTATGGCCCTATTGGCAGCCGCTGATGCAGACACCAAGCTCGCAAAGGCCGTACCGAAGGCAGACCTCATCGACACCCGTCTGACTGGTCTGGGGATCACTTGGGGGCAGGCCTGTAAGTTAGCCAACATCACCAAGCCCCAATTGGCGAAACAATACCTCGTTAGCACGGGACGGTTTGTCTCCCGAGACCACCCCACCGAGCACCGCAAGGTCATCAAGCCAGCATCAAAGGCGTTCGACTGGGGCTACTTCAAGTCTTGTTCGATGAGCTACGGCAATGACGACGGCTACCGGGTCACTGCCAAAGGTCTTGCATGGCTTCAGGATAAGGCCAGTGAAATCAATGGCGCTGTAGCGGAAAGAACCCGCAGGCAGGCCACTGCAAGACGCCTCAAGGCCTCCCGCTAAGGCCACCTAACCCATCCCCCACAGGAGACCATCATGGACACCTTACAGGCGCTCTATTGGGCGTCCTTGGCTGTCCAGATGGCCTTGTGGCTGTGGAAGCATAGGCCGCCTTAAGGGTCCTTCGGAAAAATGACAGAAATTTCCGAGACACCATCTAATACAAGGACGGCCTCAAGTTACCCCCGTGGCGGCCCGGCGAGCCCCTCACAGGCGCGATAGGGACCCCTCATGAGCGCGCGATAAGGACCCCAGACGGAAATCTTTTTGATCTCCTCCAGGGCTCGCAAAGTGTCACCAGCTTTGTCACCATCTCGTCACCAGGCCCCATTGAGAACCCTTGGAAAGCCCGCTACGCTTGGGCTCCCATCAGGCACCTCTCAGTTCTGGGCCAATCCGCAGAATTTCGGCAAGTACTGGTGGTGAGATGGATTCCTTGGCCCCCTGCCCCTGTGGCTCGGAACTCGCCCTCGGCGACTGCTGCGGCCCCTTGCATGCCGGTAAGCCGGCGCCCGATGCCGAGCGCCTGATGCGTTCGCGCTACAGCGCCTATGTGCTGGGGCTGATCGACTATCTGGTAGGCACCACGGCACCGGCGCAGCAGGCACGGCTGGATCGGGAGGCCCTCACCGCCTGGAGCCTGGGCAGTCGCTGGCAGGGCCTGCAGGTACTGGAACACCGCCCTGCGCCTGACGATCCTACCCACGCCCGGGTCAGCTTCGTGGCACGCTGGGAGGATGGGCGCGGTGCCCATCGCCATGAGGAGCGCTCAGGCTTCGTCCAGCGTGATGGTCGCTGGTTCTTTCTCGATCCCACGGTACGCCCCCTGCCGCGCCGCAACGATGCCTGCCTGTGTGGCAGTGGCGCGAAATTCAAGAAGTGCTGTGCCGATTATCTCTAGGGCGAACGGACGCTATTCCCTGACCAACGTCAGATGATCCGTATCCGGTACCGCCACGGGTAGGGCCTCTTCGGTCGGGCCCAGGTCGCTGCCGACCGGCGCGAGACTCAGATGGGAAAGATCGACCCGGGGCGGCGCCACAGGCGCAGCCTGGTCCTGGAGATCGGCGCCTACGGGGGCCAGGCCGAAATCCGGTGCCTGGACATCGACGAAGGCGGCCATCACGACATCGCGCGGAGCGACGGATAAGGTGGTGTGCGCCCCGGTTGCCGGTGGGACGACCGGCGCGCTGGCGGGAGCTGCGGCAGGGGCAGCCGGAGCCGGCGCGACCGTCTCGGCCATGGGCACCACCTCGACCACCGCCCCGGCCTGCGCCAGGGTGGCGCGATAGCGTTCCGCCGTGGCGGCATCCAGGCGATTCTTGATGATCATGCGGCGACCGGAAAACAGCACGGCGATGCGCTGTTCATCTGCCTGAAACAAACGCATCAGATTCTGCCGGGTCTGTTGCGCGTCAGCGCCAGCGATCAGCTCGCCCTGGAAGGCGATTTCATAGAGAGCGGCGGACATGACGACCTCCTCGGTCACGGCAAGATGCGCAGGATGCAACGCCGGACGCGGGCGGTCCAGCCCGTACAGTCGCCAGGACCCGGCGTTTTTTTGTTAGCCTGTGCCGCTGCGGCCCCGAACTGGGCAGCAATCGGTGCTTATTGAACTGCACAGAAACAGGAGTGCCGCATGCTTCGCCAGGCCTTGATCCTTACCCTACTCAGCGTTTTGCTGACCGGTCTCGGCGGCTGTTCCTTTGGCAGGCATAGTTACGAAGAACCTCAGGTCGAGCTGACCGGCGTGGAGTTGATCCGCGCGCGGCTGTGGAGCCAGGACTTCGTGCTTAACTTCCGGATAGAGAATCCCAACGATCGGGCCCTGCCCATCCGCAAAATGGCCTACACGGTCTATTTGAACGATCTGCTGCTGGCCCAGGGGATCGCCAATCTGGGGTCGTCGGTGCCAGCCAATGGCCACGCCAGCTTCGCGGTACCGGTGCAGACCAATCTGTGGCGCTACGTGAAAGACGTGGGCCGCATGCTGGAAAAGCGCGATCAGCCGGTTACCTATCGTCTGCGCGGCCAACTGAAGACCGGTTGGCTGTTCGGGCGCAGTATTCATTTTTCCAGCCAGGGACAATTCGTCCCCGGCGCCCATCTTCCCACTGGAGTCCTTAGATGAACCAACATGTCCACGGCCCCGACTGCAACCATGATCATGATCACGACCATGGTCATGCGCACCACGTCCACGGCCCGCACTGCAACCATGGCCATGCCCAGGAGCCGGTGCGCAACCCGTTGAAGGAAGTGGGTCGCAACGATCCCTGCCCATGCGGCAGCGAGAAGAAATTCAAGAAGTGCCACGGGGCCTGAGTGCCCTCGGGTATTGATGTACCTGTGTAGGTTGGGTTGAGCGAATGCGAAGCCCAACGGTGCCACGGTTGAGCGCATCCTGTTGGGCTTCGACGGTGGAGTTGTCTCAACCCAACCTACGCCAAGGGCTGGCACAGTAGGTTGGGCTGAGCACAGCGAAGCCCAACGGTACGACGCTGACTCCTCAGGTTGGGCTTCGACGACAGAGCCGTCTCAGCCCAACCTACCTTTCTCGCGACCCTGGCGCGTTACCAGGGCTGTCCGCCGCGCTGTGATTCCAACCGCCGGATGAATTCCTCCAGCACTAGGGCGTAGAGATCGTCCTTGAGCACCAGGTCTTCCACGCCGCAGTCGATGTTGGGGTTGTCGTTCACCTCGATCACCGCCAGCTTGTCGCCTGCCTGCTTGAGGTCGACGCCATAGAGGCCGTCGCCGATCAGGTTTGCGGTGCGTACCGCCAGTTCCACCACCGCATGGGGCGCGTCTTGCACGGCCAGGGTGCGGAAATCGCCGCTCACCTCGGTGGCGCTGGCGCTGTGGTCGTAGATCTGCCAGTGGCCCTTGGACATGAAGTACTGGCAGGCGAAGATCGGCTCCTGGTTCAACACGCCGATGCGCCAGTCGTATTCGGTGTAGAAGAATTCCTGGGCCAGTAGCAGCACCGAGCGCTCGAACAACTCGGCGCTGGCCTTGCGCAGCTGATCCGGGTCTTCGACCTTGATGACGCCACGGGAAAAGGAGCCATCGGGGATCTTCAGTACCAGCGGAAAGCCCAGGCGCTCGCCGAGGCCTTCGAGCTGGGCGGGATTGTCCTTGTAGAGGATCTCGGTGGCCGGCATGTCCAGCTTGTGGGCGCGCAGCAGGTCGGCCAGGTAGACCTTGTTGGTGCATCTGAGGATGGAGCGCGGATCGTCCATCACCACCAGGCCCTCGCTTTCGGCCTTCTTGGCGAAGCGATAGGTGTGGTGGTCGATGGCGGTGGTCTCGCGGATGAACAAGGCGTCGAATTCGCCCAGCCGCGCATAGTCCTTCTTCTCGATCAGTTCGACGTCCAGCCCCAGGTGCTTGCCGACGCGCACGAAATTCTTCAGCGCCTTGGCATCGGACGGCGGGAAGGCTTCCTTGGGGTCGTGCAGGATGGCCAGGTCGAAGCGGTACTTCTCGCGCCGCCCGGGCTTGAGCCAGACGCGCCGGCTGAAGCGGTCGAGGGCATTGGCGAAGAGGTCTTCCTGGGTCTCGTGCAGCTTGTGGATGCTGCCCAGCTTCAGCCCGCCGATGTGCCAGCCGGCACGGTCGCGGCGGAATTCCACCAGCAGCAGCGGGCAGGGAAAGGCTTCGAACAGTTGGCGCGCCAGATCCTGCAGGGGCTCGATGCCGGTGGTGCCGAAATAGAGCGTGAGGGTGAAGCCGTCGGCGCTGCCATAGGGATGGCCGGCCAGGGCCTTGGTCAGCAGCTTGTCGAGATCCTCCAGCGCCAGGCCGTAGAGCGACTTGCGCGCCAGCTCGCTGATGGTGCGCACCGAGGGAATGACCTTGTGCCCACGGGCTTCGGCCAAGAGCGAGCAGTAGTAGCCGTGGCCGAGGTATTTCTGGCTGCGGCAGAGGTTGATCACCTGCACCCGCTTGCCGTTGTCCTGTTCGTTGGATTGCTCCAGGTACTCCTGGGCGGTGATGACATCTTCGCTGGGATAGTAGGACGACCAGTCTTCCTTGCGTTCCACGACGATATACAGCTTGCTCACTGGACCTCCTCGATACGGGATGTGGTCACGACGGAAACCCGGATGTTGTCGGACCACTCCAAGGGTTGTAACGCGGGCGCTATTAACCAATGCTTAACCGTGGCAGGCTGCCCGCTCCGTTCCAGGAGAATCCTTCGCGATGAGTTTCACGCTCAGGCCCGCCGGGCTGGACGATCTGGCGGCGCTGGTCGATCTGGAAGCCCGCTGCTTCAGCTATGACCGTCTTTCCCGGCGCAATTTCCACTGGATGCTCACCCGGGCGAACGCCGTCCTGATCCTGGCGGAAGGCGAGGAGCTCGTAGCGGGCTATGCCCTGGTGCTGTTCCACCAGAACACCTCCCTCGCCCGCCTCTACTCCATCGCCGTGGACCCCGCCGCGCGCGGCCATCGCCTTGGCCAGCGCCTACTGGACGCCGCCGAAGCCGAGGCCGTGGAGCGCGATTGCGCCTATTTGCGGCTGGAGGTACGACCGGACAATGCCGCCGCCATCGCCCTCTACGAACGCAACGGCTACCTGCCCTTCGCCACGGTGGAGGACTATTACGAGGACCACAGCCAGGCGCTGCGCTTCGAAAAGCGTATCCGCCAGCCACGCGAGGGCCAGGCCCGTCCGGTGCCCTTCTACCGCCAGACCACCGATTTCACCTGCGGCCCGGCCAGCCTGCTGATGGCCATGGCCGCACTCCAGCCCGGTCGACCGCTGGAGCGCCGCGAAGAGCTGCGGCTGTGGCGCGAGGCGACCACCATCTTCATGACCGCCGGCCATGGCGGTTGCGGGCCCCATGGCCTGGCCCTGGCCGCCCACCGGCGCGGCTTCCAGGTGACCCTGCAGGTCAATACCCGCGGTCCGCTGTTTCTCGACGGCGTGCGCAGCGAGGAGAAGAAGGAGGTGATGCGCCTGGTGCACGAAGACTTCAGCGCCGAGGTCAAGCAGTCGCCCATCGAACGCCTCTATCGCACTCGGCTGGACGTGGCGGCCTGGGTCGCCGAAGGGGCCTTCCCGCTGGTGCTGATCAGCTCCTTCCGCCTGACCAAGGCCAAGGGTCCGCACTGGGTACTGGTCACCGACTGCGACGAGGATTTCGTCTACCTGCACGATCCCGATGTGGACCACAGCCAGCATCGTCGCGAGCTGGATTGCCAGCACATCCCGGTGTCCCACGCCGAGTTCGACAAGATGAGTCGCTTCGGCCGCGGCAAGCTGAGGGCGGCGGTGATCCTGCGCGCCGGCTGAATCCTTGAACCCTGGGTTGCACTGGACGTCGAACAGGACCAGCATCGAGACCAACAAGAACGGCGGGTCGACCCATGAGTCAGTCCTTGCGCAAGAGCAATCCCTCCTACGAGTTGATGGAGGACCTGAGCGGGCATTCGGTGATCTACCGGGAGCATGGCTTTCCCTGCCCGCTGGTGCGCTGGCACTTCCACAAGGAGTACGAGTTGCACCTGCTGGTAGCCAGCTCGGGTACCGCCTTCATTGGCGACTACATCGGCAACTTCTACCCCGGCAGTCTGTTCCTCACCGGCCCGAACCTGCCGCACAACTGGATCAGCCGCATCGCCGAGGGTGAGGTGGTGACCAAGCGTGACATGCTGGTCAATTTCACCGACGAAACGGTGGACAACGCCACCGCCGTCTTCCCCGAACTCAATGGCCTGGCGCCCTTGCTGGAGCGGGCGCGCTACGGGATCGAATTCCAGGACCCCGAGCTGATCGCCCGGGCCGAGGTGCTGCTGCAGCAGATCGCCGACAGCGGGGGTGCCACCCGTCTTGGCCATTTCCTGGTGCTCATGGAGGCCCTGGCCACCTCGGAGCGCTACCAGTTGCTCTCCGGCGCCGTGGAGCCGGGTACCGCCAGTGAGCAGGCGGTGGATCGCACCAACCGCACGGTGAATTTCATCTTCGATCACTACCAGCGCGATCTCACCCAGGAGGAAGTGGCCGAGCACCTGGGGATGACCACTACCTACTTCTCGCGCTTCTTCCGCCAGGCAACCGGCCGGACCTTCGTCGAATTCGTCAACAGCCTGCGCATCAGCAAGGCCTGCGAGATGCTGTCCCACAGTCGCATGCCGGTGACCGACATCTGCTTCGAGGCCGGCTTCAACAATATCTCCAACTTCAATCGGCGCTTCCATCAGCTCAAGGGCATGACGCCACGCCAGTATCGGAGCCTGACTGCGCAGCGGCTGACCGAACAGAACGCTTGAACCAAGCCCTAGGCACACAATGTTCGGTTATGATCGAACTACCGATCTTCACCGACCGAGGACAGAGCCACCATGAGCGATTCCTACACTCCCCCCCGCGTCTGGACCCCCGTCACGTCGGGTGGCAACTTCGCCAGCATCAATCGGCCCATCGCCGGTGCGACCCACGACAAGGACCTGCCGGTGGGCGAACATCCCTTCCAGCTCTATTCCCTAGGCACGCCCAACGGGATGAAGGTGACCATCCTGCTGGAGGAATTGCTGGCGCTGGGGCATAAAGACGCCGAGTACGATGCCTGGCTGATCCGCATCGGCGAAGGCGAGCAATTCTCCAGCGGCTTCGTCGAGATCAACCCGAACTCCAAGATCCCCGCCCTGGTGGATCGCCGCGGTGCCGAGCCGCTGCGGGTGTTCGAGTCCGGCGCCATCCTGCTCTATCTCGCCGACAGCTTCGGCGCCTTCATCCCCAAGGATCACGCCGGCCGCACCGAGACGCTGAATTGGCTGTTCTGGCAGATGGGCTCGGCGCCCTTCGTCGGCGGCGGCTTCGGGCATTTCTATGCCTATGCGCCGGAAAAGCTCGAATACCCCATCAATCGCTACGCCATGGAAACCAAGCGCCAACTCGATGTGCTCGACCGGCTGTTGGCGGAGCGGACCTACGTGGCGGGCGAGGAATACGGCATCGCCGATATCGCCATCTGGAGCTGGTACGGCAACCTGGTGCTGGGGCAGCTCTACAACGCCGCGGAATTCCTTTCCGTGCAGGACTACGCGCACGTCCAGCGCTGGGCCAAGGCCATCGCCGCACGGCCGGCGGTGCAGCGCGGGCGGCGGGTCAATCGCACCTGGGGCGAGCCGGGCGAGCAACTGGCCGAGCGGCCTTCGGCGGCGGATCTGGATTGACGCCTTCTAGAAAGCAGCGGGGCCGTTGGGCTTCGCTGCGCTCAACCGCAACCTACACGGACCGGGGTTGCAGCGCCCCACGCAGCTGAGCGCCCTTTCCATATTTTCTGCACATTTGCTCCGCAGTCTGACCGACATCTCATTCAGGTCTGGCAGGCATGAGCAGGAAATCCCGCATTCTCGTCGTTGTTGTCTTGGCCGGTGCCGCCCTGGCGCTGGGGCTGCTGCTGCATGAGCGTTCGACCGACGCCGGTAGGGCCGCGCATGGTGGCCATGGCGGTCGGGGTTGGGGTGGCGCGGCGGGACAGGGGCAGCCGATCACCGTGGCGGTGGGCCAGGCCGGGCATGCCGACGTGCCGGTCATCCTCACCGCCCTGGGGACCGTGGTGGCCAACGCCAGCGTGACGGTGACCACCCGGGTGGCCGGCCAGCTGGAGCAGGTGTTCTTCACCGAAGGCCAGCGGGTGAAGAAGGGCCAGCTGTTGGCGCAGATCGATCCGCGCCCCTACCAGGCCACACTCGATCAGTACCGCGGCGACCTGGCGCAGAACCAGGCGCAGCTCAAGAGCGCCCAGTTGACCCTGGAACGCTACCGTAGGCTGTTCGCCAAGGACTCCCTGGCCAAGCAGGAGCTGGATACCCAGGTAGCCACCGTGGGCCAGTACCAGGGCGCGGTGCAGGCCGACCAGGCGCAGATCGCCGCCGCCCAGCTGAATCTGCAATACGCCCGCATCACGGCGCCGCTGGACGGCTATGTCGGCTTGCGCCTGGTGGACCCGGGCAACTACCTGGCTGCCGGCGACACCACCGGCATCGTCAGCATCACCCAGACCGATCCCATCGCGGTGACCTTCAGCCTGCCCCAGGCGAATCTGGCCAGTCTGCTGCCCCGGGTGCGCCAGGGCCAGGCGCTGCCGGTCACCGCGCTCGGCCAACTGGACAACACCATCCTGGCCGAGGGCACGCTGAAGTACCTCAGCAACGAGATCGACACCAGCACCGGCAGCATCAAGCTCAAGGCGGTGTTCGCCAATCCGGACGAGAAGCTCTATCCCAATCAGTTCGTCAACGTGCGCCTGCAGACCGGCACCCTCAAGGACGCCGTGGTGGTGCCCGCCGCCGCCGTGCAACTGGGCAGCGACGGCAGCTTCGTCTATGTGGTCGGGGCCGATGACAAGGTGGAGCGACGCGGCATAACCACCGGCCCGGCGCTGGGCGACCGGGTGGCCGTCACCCAGGGACTCAAGGGAGATGAGCGGGTGGTCACCCGCGGTATCGACCATCTGCGCGACGGCGCCCAGGTCCGGGTGGCAGCCACGCCGGCGGCGGATGCCAGCCGATGAATCCGTCGCGGCTGTTCATCCAGCGGCCGGTGGCCACGGTGCTGCTGATGGTGGCGGTGCTGTTCGCCGGCATCCTGGGCTATCGCCTGCTGCCCATCTCGGCGCTGCCGGAGGTGGACTATCCCATCATCCAGGTCAACACCCTCTATCCCGGGGCCAGCGCCAAGGTGCTGGCCACCGCGGTGACCGCGCCGCTGGAGCGCCAGCTGGGGCAGATGGCCGGTCTGGCGCAGCTGTACTCGACCAGCTCGGCCGGCGCCTCGGTCATCACCCTGAAGTTCGATCTCAGCCTGTCGCTGGACGTCGCCGAGCAGGAGGTGCAGGCCGCGATCAACGCCGCCAACAGTTTCCTGCCGAACGACCTGCCCAATCCGCCCACCTACAAGAAGGTCAATCCGGCTGACGCCCCGCTGCTGACCCTGGCCGCCACCTCGGACAGCCTGCCGCTGACCCAGGTGCAGGATCTGGTCAACACCCGCCTGGCGCTGAAGCTGTCGCAGATCTCCGGGGTCGGCCTGGTGACCCTGGCCGGTGGCCAGCAGCCAGCGGTGCGCATCGACGTCAATCCCAAGGCCCTGGCCGCCCACGGCCTGACCCTGGAAGACGTCTATACGGTGGTCAACGCGGCCAACGTCAACGGCTCCAAGGGCGGTTTCGACGGCCCCAACCACTCCATCACCATCGATGCCAACGACCAGTTGCGTAGCGCCGCCGAGTACGGCGAGCTGGTGCTCAGCTACGAGAACGGCGCCGCCCTGCGCCTGAAGGACGTGGCCACCACCGCGGAGGCGCCGGAAAACGCCTACCTGCAGGCCACCGCCAACGGCCATCCGGCCATCGTCATCAACATCCAGCGCCAGCCGGGCGCCAACGTCATCGGCGTGGTCGACGCCATCCAGGCGCAGCTACCCAAGCTGCGGGCGGCCCTGCCGGACAGCGTGCAGTTGACGGTGCTGGCCGACCGCACCCAGACCATCCGCGCCTCGCTTTCAGACGTGCAGTTCGAGTTGGTGCTGTCCATCGCCCTGGTGGTGCTGGTGACCTTCCTGTTCCTGCGCAACCTCACCGCCACCCTGATCCCGAGCCTGGCGGTACCGCTGTCGCTGGTGGGCACCTTCGGCGTCATGTACCTGGCCGGCTTTTCGCTGAACAACCTGACGCTGATGGCCCTGACCATCGCCACCGGCTTCGTCATCGACGACGCCATCGTGGTGGTGGAGAACATCGCCCGCCACCTGGAAGACGGCGAGCCGCCGCTGCAGGCAGCGCTACGCGGTTCGCGGGAGATCGGCTTCACCATCATCTCCCTGACCTTCTCGCTGATCGCCGTGCTGATCCCGCTGCTGTTCATGGGCGACGTGGTGGGCCGGTTGTTCCGCGAATTCGCCATCACCTTGGCGGTGGCCATCCTGGTCTCCATGTTCGTCTCCCTGACGCTCACCCCGATGCTCTGTAGCCGGCTGCTGCACCATGTGCCGTTGGAGCGCCAGGGGCGTTTCGCGCGCTGGGGAGAACGGCAGTTCGAGCGCCTGGTGGCCGGCTACGACCGCACCCTCGGCGTGGTGCTGGACCATCCGCGGCTGACCCTGCTGGTGGCCACGGCCACGGTCGGACTGACCGCCCTGCTCTATGTCCTGGTGCCCAAGGGCTTCTTTCCCAACGAGGACACCGGCCTGCTCGTCGGCTTCACCCGTGCCTCCCAGGACGTCTCCTTCGACGCCATGGCGCGCCGCCAGCAGGCGCTGGTGCAGCAGGTACTGGCCGACCCGGCGGTGGCCACGGTCACCTCCAGCATCGGCGTCGACGGCACCAACGCCACCCTCAACCAGGGCCGCCTGCAGATCCAGCTCAAGCCCTTCGACAAGCGCAACGAGCGCGCCCCGGCGATCATCCGCCGCCTGGAGCAGGCCGCCGCGGGGGTCGCCGGCATCCGCCTGAATCTGGTGGCCAGCCAGGACCTGACGGTGGACGACCAGCTCACCCCCAGCCAGTACCAGTTCACCCTGGACGACGCCGACGGCACCCAACTGGCCGCCCTGCTGCCACGGCTGATGCCACTTTTGCAGGCGCGTCCGGAATTGCGCGACGTGCTCGACGACCTGGAAGACCAGGGCCTCACCGCCCAGGTGGAACTGGACCGCACCGCCGCCGCCCGTTTCGGCATCACCGCCGCCGACGTGGACACGGCGCTGTACAACGCCTTCGGCCAACGGCTGATCTCCACCATCTTCACCCAGGCCAACCAGTACCGGGTGGTCTTGCAGGTGCCGGGCACCTTCCAGCAGTCCCCGGCGGACTTCGGCAACATCTACCTGACGCCCGCGACGACCTCGACCGCTAGCACCAGCACCAGCGCCAGTACAACGAACAGCGGCTCGACGACCAGCAGCACCAGCAACGCCGCCAAGGGCCTGGTACGCCTCACCGATATCGCCCGCATCGAGCAGCTACCCGGCGCCCTGTCCCTGACGCGCCTGGGGCAGTTCCCGGCGGTGACACTGTCCTTCAACCTGGCCGACGGCTATTCCCTGGAACAGGCGCAGCAGGCCATCGCCCATGCCATGCAAGAGGCCCAGGCGCCGAGCAGCGTCACCCTGAGATACCAGGGCGCGGCCCAGGCCTTCCAGCAGGCGGCCGGTAATACCCTGTGGCTGATCCTGGCCGCAGTGGTGGTGATGTACATCGTGCTCGGGGTGCTCTACGAGAGCTTCATCCACCCGGTGACCATCCTCTCCACCCTGCCCTCGGCGGCCATCGGCGCCCTGCTGCTGCTCTTGCTGACCGGCACCGAATTCACCCTGATCGCCCTGATCGGGGTGATCCTGCTGATCGGTATCGTCAAGAAGAACGCCATCATGATGGTGGACTTCGCCCTGGAGGGTCGCCAGCAGCTGCACCTGGCACCGCGGGAGGCCATCCACCGCGCCTGCCTGCTACGCCTGAGACCCATCCTGATGACTACCATGGCCGCCCTGCTCGGCGCCCTGCCGCTGATGTTCGCCGGCGGTTCCGGCGCCGAGCTGCGCCGGCCGCTGGGGCTGGCGATCGTCGGCGGACTGCTGGTCAGCCAGGTGCTGACGCTCTACACCACCCCGGTGATCTACCTGGCCTTCGATAGCCTAGGCGAGCGGCTCGGCCGGCGGCTGCAGCGGAGCGCCGCGCGATGAATCCGCTGCGCCTGTTCGTGCTCCGGCCGGTCGCCACCCTGTTGCTGAGCCTGGCGGTGCTGCTGCTCGGCCTGCTCGGTTACGCCCAGTTGCCGGTGGCGCCGCTGCCCAAGGTGGATTTCCCCACTATCGTGGTCAATGCCAGCCTGCCCGGGGCCAGCCCCGAGACCATGGCAGCCACCGTGGCCACCCCGCTGGAGCGCAGCCTCGGCCAGATCGCCGGGATCACCGAGCTGACCTCCAGCAGCAGCCAGGGCGCCACCACCCTGATCCTGCAATTCGACCTGTCGCGCAACATCGATGGCGCCGCCCGCGACGTCCAGGCTGGCATCAACGCCGCGCGCAGCCTGTTGCCCAGCGGCATGCCCAGCCTGCCCACCTACCGCAAGGCCAACCCCACCGAATCGCCGATCCTGATGCTGGCGCTGACCTCCAAGACGCGCAGCCCCGGTGAACTCTACGATCTGGCGTCGAGCATCCTGCAGCAGAAGATCGCCCAGGTGCAGGGCGTCGGCCAGGTATCGATCCGTGGCAGCTCGCTGCCGGCGATCCGTATCGATCTGCAACCCCAGCAACTGGCCCATGCCGGCATCGCCCTGGACAGCGTGCGCAGCGCCATCGCCAACGCCACCACCCATGGCGCCAAGGGCGTGCTGCACGCCGAGGGCCAGACCTGGTCCATCGACAGCAACGGCCAGTTGGAGCAGGCGGCGGACTATGGGCGGTTGATCGTCGGCTACCAGCAGGGCGCCGCGGTGCACCTGAGCGACGTGGCGCGGGTCTATGCCACGGTCGAGGACGTCTACGTCAGCGGCTCGCTGAACGGCCAGCCCTCGGTGACCCTGGCCGTGACCCGCCAGGCCGGCGCCAACATGCTGCAGACCCTAGACGCCATCAAGGCCCAGTTGCCGGCCCTGCAGGCCCTGGTGCCGGGCGACGTGGACCTGGTGCCGGTGATCGATCGCTCGGCCAGTATCACGGCTTCGCTGCACTCCACCGAGGAGACCCTGCTGGTGGCGGTGCTGCTGGTGATCGGGGTGGTGTTCGTCTTCCTGCGCGACCTGCGCGCCACCCTGGTGCCGGCGCTGGTCCTGCCGCTGTCGCTGATCGGCACCTGCGCGGTGATGTACCTGCTGGACTACAGCCTGGACAACCTGTCGCTGATGGCGCTGATCATCGCCACCGGCTTCGTGGTGGACGACGCCATCGTGGTGCTGGAGAACGTCACCCGCCATCGCGAGCTGGGCCGCGGGCCGCTGCGCGCGGCGCTGATCGGTGGGCGAGAGGTGGCCTTCACCGTGCTGTCCATGACCCTCTCACTGATCGCCGTGTTCATCCCGCTGCTGCTCATGGGCGGCATCGTCGGCCGGCTGTTCCGCGAATTCGCCGTGACCCTCAGCGTGGCCCTGGTCATCTCCATGCTGCTGTCGCTGTCGCTCACGCCCATGCTCTGCGCCCGGCTGCTGCGCGAGCGGACGCCCGACGCGCCGGTGCCGCCGGCCTATCGCCTGATCGAAACGACCCTGGCGCGCCTGCAAGCCGGCTACCTGCGCGGCCTGGACTGGGTCTTGCGGCATCCACTGCTGACCCTGGCGAGCCTGGCGCTGACCGTGGTGCTCAACGTCTATCTCTATGTGGTGGTGCCCAAGGGCTTCTTCCCGGACCAGGACACCGGCGTGCTGATGGGCGCCATCCGCGCCGACCAGAACATCTCCTACCAGGCCCTGGCACCCTTCGTGCGGGAAATCGCCGCCCAGCTGCGCCGCGATCCGGACGTGGCGGCGGTGATGGCCTCCACCGGCGGCGGCATGTTCGGCTCGCGCAACTCGGCGCAGTTCTTCATCCGCCTCAAGGACTACAGCGAGCGTAAGGACAGCGCCCAGCAGATCGCCAACCGCCTGAGCCAACTCGGCAGCCGCTACGCCGGCATCCAGCTGTTCCTCATGCCGGCCCAGGATCTGCAGGTGGGTGGCCGCAGCGCCAACGCCACCTACCAGTTCAGCCTGCAAGCCGACGACCTCGACGAATTGCGCAACTGGACGCCCAAGGTCGAGGCCATCTTCAAGACCCTGCCGGAACTCACCGGGGTGGATTCCGATGCCCAGAACGGCGGCCAGGAGGTGCGCCTGGAGATCGATCGCGCCGCGGCCAGCCGCCTGGGGGTGACCGTCAAGGAGCTCGACACCTTCCTGGACAACGCCTTCAGCCAGCGCCAAGTGGCCACCCTCTATCGCACCCTCAACCAGTACCACGTGGTGCTGGGGCTGGCACCGGCCTATACCCAGGACCCGCAGGTCTTGCACCAGCTCTATGTGGTGACCGCCAGCGGCGCCCAGGTCCCGCTGGCCGCCTTCGCCCGCTTCGCCGGCGGCAACGCGCCCCTGGCGGTGGCGCACCAGGGCCAGATGGCCACCAGCACCCTGGCCTTCAACCTGGCCGACGGGGTCTCCCTGGAACAGGCGCAACAGGCGATCCAGAGCGCGCTGATCCAGGTCGGCCTGCCACGGGAAATCCAGTCCGGCTTCCAGGGCACCGCCAAGGCCTTCGCCACCCTGGTCACCCAGATTCCCTGGCTGGTGGCGGCGGCCCTGGCGGCCATCTATATCGTGCTGGGCATGCTCTACGAGAGCTACATCCATCCGCTGACCATCCTCTCCACCCTGCCCTCGGCCGGGGTGGGCGCCCTGTTGCTGCTGCTGGCCACCGGTACCCAGCTGACCCTCATCGCCCTGATCGGCATCCTGCTGCTGATCGGCATCGTCAAGAAGAACGCCATCATGCTGGTGGACTTCGCCCTGGTGGCCGAGCGCGACCGGGGCCTGACGCCCGAGGCCGCCATCCGCGAGGCCTGCCGGCTGAGATTCCGGCCGATCCTGATGACCACCCTGGCGGCCTTCTTCGGTGCCCTGCCGCTGGCCCTGGGCAGCGGCGGCGACGACGAACTACGCCGCCCCCTAGGCCTGGCCATCGCCGGTGGCCTGGCGCTGAGCCAGGTGCTGACACTCTTCACCACCCCGGTGGTGTTCCTCTGTCTCGACCGCCTGAGCCGCGCCAGTCGCCGCCTCTGGCGCACGCATCTGCGCCGCTCCGCGGCCTGAAGGTGACGACCATGCCCGCCCTACGCGCCCTACCCCCGCTGCTCCTGTTGGCCCTGCTCGCCGGCTGCACCGTCGGCCCCGACTACCAAAGGCCTAGCGCTCCGCTCTCGACGCAATTCAAGGAGGCGGCCGGCTGGAAGGCCGCCAGTCCGCACGACGACCAGGCCAAGGGCGCCTGGTGGCAAGCCTACGAGGATCCCCAACTCGCGGCCCTGCTGGGCCAGGTGGCGGTCTCCAACCAGAACGTCGCCCAATACCAGGCGCTCTATCGCCAGGCCCGCGCCCTGGTCCGCCAGAGCCGCGCCGAGACCCTGCCCAGCGCCACCCTGGACGCCAAGGCGACCCGCAGCGAGAACGGCAGCAGTTCCAGCGGCTCCAGCAGTTCCACGGCGGGCGGCGCCACGGTCAGGAACGCCGAGAGCCTGAGCCTCGGCCTGAGCTGGGACCTGGACCTCTGGGGCAAGCTGCGCCGCACCCTGGAAGAAGACCGCGCCAGCGCCCAGGCCAGCGCCGCGGAGCTGGCCAATGCCACCCTCAGCGCCCAGGCGGAGCTGGCCCAAGACTACTTCCAGCTGCGCGTGCTGGATCGGCGCCTGGCGCTCTACGACCAGACCCTGGCCGACTACCGGCGCTACCTGGCGGTGATCCAGAACCGCTATGACGAACAGATCGCCTCCCGCGCCGACCTCGCCCAGGCGCGCACCCAACTGGACAGCGCCGAAGCCGACCGGCTGGCCCTGACCACCCAGCGCGCCCAGCTGGAACATGCCATCGCCCTGCTGCTGGGCAAGCCGCCGGAGGACTTCAGCCTGGCCGCCGATCCCCACTGGCAGGCCCGGCTGCCCACAATTCCCGCGGGCCTGCCCACCGAATTGCTGGAGCGCCGCCCCGACATCGCCCAGGCGGAACGGCAGGTGGCCGCCGCCAACGCCGCCATCGGCGTGGCCACCGCCGCCTACTACCCGGACCTGACCCTGAGCGCCAGCGGCGGTTACCAGAGCAGCCTGCTCGGCGAGCTGTTCAAGACGCCCAGTCGCTTCTGGTCCCTGGGCCCGACCCTTTCCGGCACCCTGTTCGACTTCGGTGCCACCCGCGCCGGCGTCGACCAGGCCCGCGCCGCCTACGACGCCAAGGTCGCCAGCTACCGGCAGACGGTGCTCACCGCCCTCGGCGAAGTGGAGGATTACCTGGTGGCTCTGCACACCCTCGACCCCGAGATCGCCGCCCAGCGCCGCGCCGTGGCCGCCGCTCGCGACTCGGCCAGCGTGACCCGCGACCAGTACGAGGCCGGCATGATCGACTACCTGGACGTGGCCACCACCCAGGCCACCCAGCTCAGCCAGGAGCAGAGCCTGCTGCAGCTGGAATCCAGCCAACTGGTGACCAGTGTCCAGTTGCAGATGGCCCTGGGTGGCGACTGGCAGGCCACGCGCCTGGCCGCCGCCCCCTGACAGTCAGCCGCGGAGCTGCTAGCGTGCCCCTACCTTCCGTTGCCGAGATCCGCATGGGCCTGCTTCGCCTGTCCCTGTCCGCCAAGGTCTTTCTGGCTGCCCTGGCGCTCTGCGCCTTCGCCGTGCTGGGCATGGCCGGGGCCTCTTACTTGAGTTTCTCGCGGGATTTCCTCGGCTATCTCAACGGCCAGGCCGAACAGCGGCTGGACACCCTGGTGCCGCGCTTCGAGCACGCCTATGCCGAGCATGGCAACTGGAACTTCCTGCTCAATCAGCATCCACCCGAGGCCTGGATTCAACTGCTGCGTCCGGAATTGCCGCCGAACCAGACCTATATGCCTGCCCCACCGGTCTCGGATCTGACCGGCGCCTTTATGCGCTTCTCACTGCTGGACGCGGAGCATCGCTACCTGATCGGCTTTCGCCAGTTGCCGCCCCAGCCCCTGCTGCGCGCCATCCATTGGCAGGGCCGGGTGGTCGGCTGGCTGGCGCTGACCCCCTTCGAGGCGGTGATCAGCGACGGCGACCGCCGCTTCCAGCAAAGCCAGATCCGCTCCAGCCTGGTGATCGCCTTCGTCTGCCTGTTGCTGGCCGCCGCCCTGGCCTGGTGGATCGCCCGCACCCTACTGCGGCCGATCCGCACCGTGGCGGCCGCCACCCACCGCCTGGCGGCCGGCGACTACGGTATCCAGTTGCCCATCCATTCCGCCGACGAGGCCGGCCAGCTGGCCCAGGACTTCAACCGCATGGCCAGCGTGCTGGCGGACAATGAACGCCAGCGCCGGGTGTTCATGGCGGATATCTCCCACGAATTGCGCACGCCCCTGGCGGTGCTCAAGGGCGAACTGGAGGCGATGGAGGACGGCATCCGGCCGTTGGATATCGGCGGTCTGAAGTCGCTGCAGACCGAGGTCGGCTCGCTGAACAAACTGGTGGACGACCTCTTCGAACTGTCCCTGGCCGAAGTCGGCGGCCCCACCTATCGCCACGAGGCAGTGGACCTGGCGACGCTGCTGGCGCTGACCGCCGACGCCTGGCGCGCCCGCTATCGCCAGGCCGGCCTGGACCTGCAACTGGAATTGCCGGACGTGCCCCTGATGATCCGTGGCGACGAGGCGCGCCTTGGCCAGCTGTTCTACAACCTGTTGGAAAACAGCCTGAGATACACCGAGGCCCCCGGCCAGGTTCACCTCGCCGCGCGCCAGGTCGGCCCGCTGCTGCAGGTCGACCTGCAGGACTCCGCGCCTGGCGTGCCCGCCGCCGATCGCGAGCGGCTATTCGAACGCTTCTACCGCGTCGAGGGCTCGCGCAGCCGTCGCAGCGGTGGCGCCGGTCTGGGCCTGGCCATCTGCCGCGGCATCGCCGAGGTCCACGGTGGGCACCTGCAGGCGCACGCCTCCCCCCTGGGCGGTCTCTGGCTGGAACTCCAGCTGCCCGCCCTCGACGCCCGGAGCCCGGTATGAGCCAGACCATCCTGCTGGTGGAAGACGAACCCAAGCTCGCCGCCCTGCTCGGCGACTACCTCAAAGCCGCCGGCTTCGCCTGCGACTGGCGCGCCGACGGCCAGGAAGCCCTGGCGACGATCCGCGCCACGCCGCCCGACCTGATGCTGCTCGACCTCATGCTGCCCGGCCTGGATGGGCTGGAGGTGTGCCGCGCGGTACGCACCTTCAGCGCTCTGCCGATCATCATGGTCACCGCCCGCGTCGACGAGATCGACCGCCTGCTCGGCCTGGAACTGGGCGCCGACGACTACATCTGCAAGCCCTTCAGCCCGCGCGAGGTGGTGGCCCGGGTCAAGGCCGTGTTGCGCCGCAGCGCTGCGGGTAGCCTTCCCGCGCCCAGCGGCCTGCAACTGGACGCCGAGGCCTACCAGGCCAGCTACAACGGCCAGCCGCTGGAGCTGACCCCGGTGGAATTCCGCCTGCTGGCGACCCTGGCCAAGCACCCCGGCAAGGTGCTCTCCCGCGACCAGTTGCTCAACCACCTGCACGCCGACTACCGCATCGTCACCGACCGCACCGTCGACAGCCACGTGCGCAACGTCCGCCGCAAACTGCACCGCCTCGACCCGGACTGCGAGCTGATCCGTTCGATCTATGGCGTGGGGTATTGTTTGGAGCCTTGAGGCGAGTGCGCCTGTGCCAAACGGTCATATCGCCTCGCGCGGCTCGGGGAGGTGCTCAAGCAGGATAACGCCCACCGCTCCCCTGGGCCTGACGCCTTGGGCTTCGAGGGCTATCGCTGCGAAGGTGAAAACTCTGGAGCCAAGGCGCTCAACAAGGCCTGGGTAAACACCACAAGCTTCGCGGGAGGTCGCGGCAAGGCGCGTAACAGGTGAATGTCGTCCGAGCGCTTGCCGGGGTCATGGAATACCGGAACGAGTTGCCCGGCAGCGACCGCGCGTAAGGTCACCCAGGTAGGTAAATAGGCCAGCCCCAGGCCGGCGATGGCGGCCAGCAGCAGCGCCTCGAAATCGTCGCAGGCAAAGACCCTGTCGCTCGCCTCTGCCGGAAGCAGACCGTTGGCACTCAGCCCGCGCCAGCCGAGCCCCTCGGGATCGTGGCGCTTATCCAACAGCCGATGACCCGCCACCTCGGCGAGACTTGCCGGATGCCCGTGCCGCTCCAGATAGGCTTGGCTGGCGCAGATCGACCAGCGCTGCGTGCCCAGGCTTTGGGCATAGAGGCGACTATCCTTTAGCGGACCGATACGAATCACCGCGTCGAGACGTTCGCGCACCGGATCGGCCAGCCGCTCGGTGAAGTCAAGCTCGATGCGCAGCGCTGGATAGCGGTCGAGCAAGTCCGGCAACAACGGCAAAAGGTGATGACGCCCGAAGGTGGGCAGGCAGGCGACCCGCAGTAAGCCACCTGGCTCGTCGCCCAGGGCTGCGACCTCCGCCCGCACATCCACCCACTCATCGAGCAAAGCGGGAGCCCGGGTCAACAGCAGCTCCCCGGCGTCGGTCAGGGCCAGGCCACGGGTGGAGCGCACGAACAGCCTTACCCCCAAGGCCGCTTCGAGGGCGTCGACCTGCCGCACGACCGAAGAAGGCGCCACGCCTTGCTTGGCCGCCACGGCGGAAAAACTGCCGGCACGCGCAACGGCAACGAAGACCGGCAGGTGCTCAAGAGAAGGAAGTTTCAGCATGTTTTGCATATTACGCAAAACGCTTGCGCTCGATCGAGACGTTCTGCCCCTTGGATAGCGCCTCTAGCATCCTCCGCGTCAGGGCGCCGCTGGCGCCGCCGTACTGGAGCTTGCTGATGTCCACACTCTTTCAGGCCAACGCACCCTTGTCCGGGCGTCGCGTACTGGCGCTATCGGCAGCGTGCGGCTTCGCCGTTGCCAACCTCTACTACAGCCAACCGCTCTTGCCACAGATGGCACTGGCCTTTCACGCAGATGCCAGCTTCCAAGGTGCCATCGCCATGCTGATCCAGGTTGGCTATGCGGTGGGGCTGGTCCTGCTGGGACCGCTGGGCGACCGGCTCGACCGACGCCGACTGATTACTGCCTTGCTGCTGGTGAATATGCTCGGCTTGGCCCTGTGCGCAATGGCAACGACAGCGGCACAGCTACTGGTCGCCTGCGCTCTCGTCGGCATGACGGCTATCAGTGCGCAGATCATCATCCCCGCCGTATCGGGGCTGGTCGACCCCAACCAACGGGGGCACACCGTGGGCCGGCTCATGAGCGGTCTATTCGCCGGAACCTTGCTGGCTCGCACGGCGAGCGGCTACCTAGGCGCTCATGTGGGTTGGCGTGCCATGTTCGAAGTGGCCGCCCTGATCGATGCGGTGCTGATCGGCCTCATTTGGCTGTGCCTACCAAGGACTCCGCCTGCCAGCGGCCTGTCCTATCCCAAGCTGCTGGCCTCCTTGGGCGAGCTACTGGTACGACAGCCGGTATTACGCGAAGCCTGTCTGGCCGGCTTTCTGCTCTTCGCTGCCTTCAATGTCCTCTGGGGCTCTCTGGCGCTGCTGCTGGCCAAGCCACCCTATGATTATGGCAGCGAGGCGGCAGGGCTGTTCGGACTGGTCGGTGCAGCCGGCATGCTGGCCTCGCCCACTCTCGGACGCCTTACCGACCGCTTGGGCGGACGCTGGATCCTGACCCTGGCGGCAGCCCTGATCATCCTGGCCTTCGCCCTGATTGCCGGTGCAGCACTGAACCTCGGTTTGCTGATCCTCGGCATAATAGTTCTGGATCTAGGCAGCCGCGCCAATCTGGTGGCGAATCAAACCCGCCTGTATGCCTTGCTACCGCAAGCCCGTGGCCGGCTGAATACCGTCTTCATGACCTGCTACTTCCTCGGTGGGGCCGTGGGTTCGGCGCTAGGCACGGCGGTAGCCGGAAGATTCGGCTGGAGCGGCATCAGTATCGCCGGCGTCTTTTGTGCAACCCTGGCACTCAGCGCGACCTTGCTGTACCGCCGTGCGGTCCGGCCAGTGGATAGGCCCGCTGCATCCACCAGCAAAGTCTGATCGAGCAGACAAACCACCCTTTCCTTCGACCGAGAGCATGCGGGCTCACCGAGATTAAAAAGACATCGCGATGAGACCGCTCAGGCCGGTTGCCTAGTGCCAAGCAGGTCGCTCGACATCACGACTGTTCGTACCCGCCCCAAGCCGCCATTGCCGACCCCAGCCGGGTAGCCGGCCGTTCCCAGTGCAGGCGCAGGTCGCCGATTTCCAGTGCCGGGCGCAGGCGCAGCGCCGGACCCCAGGCGGTAGGCTCCGGCTCGGGACCGTAGTCGGCCTCCTGCACCCCGGCGAACAGCGGCTCGGTGGCGATGGCGGGATGTGCGGTCAGCAGGCAGGCGGTGCGGGCCAGGGACAGACGCGCGCTTAGCGTGACGCCTTCACGTAGGCGAGCGGCCAGGCCACGGATGACCGCGGCCGCCATCAGGTAGCCGGTGGCGTGGTCGAGAGCCTGGACCGGTAGCGGCACCGGCTGCTCGACCTGGCGCCAATCGCGGCCGGCCGCGGCGATGCCAGAGGACATCTGCACCAGGCTGTCGAAGCCGCGGCGGCCGGCCCAGGGGCCGCTCCAGCCATAGGCGCTCAGGGTGACGTCGACCAGCCCCGGATTCAGGGCGCGGCGCTGGGCTTCGCCATAACCAAGGCCCTCCAGAGCCTCCGGGCGATAGCCGTGCACCAGCACATCGGCTGCGCCGAGCAGGCGCTCGAACGTCAGGCGATCGGAGGGCCGGCCCAGGTCGAGACGGGCGCACCTCTTGCCCAGGGTCACCTCCGGGGCCTGGGCCGGCTCGTCCCAGCCGGGCGGATCGATACGCAGCACCTCCGCGCCCAGCCCGGCCAGCAACCGAGTGGCGATGGGTCCGGCGAGGATGCGGGTCAGGTCGAGCACGCGGATGCCGGCCAGGGGCCGCTGGGGCGCGGGTTTCCAGGCCGTGGGTGGCGGACACTCCTGCCAATCGAGGGCCAGCAGCGGCTCGGCCGCTACCGCGCGACCCTGCGCGTGGGCCTGCCAGGCCGCCAGGCTGCGCAATTCCGCCGCGCAACCGCCAGCCGCGACCACCGCCGTCTCCAACTCCGTAGCCGACCAGGTGGCGACCGCCTCGGCCACGGCGGCGCGGGTCTCCGGGCAGCCCAGGACGCCGAGCGCCGCCGCTCGATGGTGGGCGGCATTGGTGTGCAGGCGAATCCAGCCGTCGCGGGTGCGATAGTCGCCAGCGACCGGGTCCCAGGCGTCCGGCAACGTCCAGCCCTGGGGCTTGAGCGAACGGCTGAACCAGGCCGCGGCCAGATGCCGATCAACCCGCACCTCGGCGGCCGGTCCGGTCGCGCCCAGCAGGTCCGTCAGCGCCAGGCCGGCCGCGCCCATCGAGGCCGTGGCCAGATCGCTGACGGGGAAACACGACGCCAGGCTGTCGGCATTGGATACCCGCAGTTGCCGTGCCGCCGCAGCCGGCAGCGCCAGGGCGGCCAGCGCCTCGTCGAGCAGCGCCGGGAAAGCTGGGAAGGACGCCGGAGATGTCGCCATGACGGACCGCCTCGCGAGGATGGACATGAGCCCAAGGTAGTCCGCGCAGGACGAGCGCGAAAGCACGCCGCGACGGGACGTGGATACCCCGACCGTCCAGCCCGACACGGGGACAAATCGAGGGCAGCGGGGGTCTCCCCTTCATCGCCCTCGACAGACTTCACCGGGAGACCCCATGACTACAAGACAGCTACTCATCGCCGGCGCCAGCGGCATCATCGGCCAGGCCGTGCTGGAAGCCTTCGCCCAGGGCGGCTGGTCCATCATCACCGTGGGCCGCTCGCAGGACGCGCCGAGCCGCTTCCCCCACGTGACCGCCGACCTACTGGATGTCGGCAGCCTGGCCGCTGCCAAGGACAGATTCGCGGGAGTGACCCATCTCTTCTACAGTGCCCTAAGGCCCAATCCGGACCCGGGCGTGGAGGCCGATGAAAACGCCGCCATGCTGGAAAACCTGGTGGCCGCGGTACGCAGCGCGGGTGCACCCCTGGCGCGCATCACCTTCGTCCAGGGCGGCAAGATCTACGGCGCTCATCTCGGCGTCTACAAGACGCCGGCGCGGGAAGACGACAGCCGCCATTTCCCGCCCAATCTCTATTTCCGCCACGAAGATTTCGTCCGCAGTCTGGAAGGGGATGGCATCCGCTGGACCGCCCTGCGGCCCGACATCGTCATCGGCCATTCCCTGGGTTCGGCGATGAACCTGGGCAATCTCATCGGCCTCTATGGCGCCCTCTGCCAGGAGACCGGTACCGCCATGCAGTTCCCCGGCCCGGAGCAGGCCTATCGCGGCGCCCTGGTCAATGTCACCGCCGCGCCGCTGCTGGGCGAGGCCGCGGTCTGGGCCGCCGAAGAGGAACGCGACGGCGCCTTCAATCTTACCAATGGCGACGTCTTCCGCTGGAGCCATGTCTGGCCCAAGCTGGCCGACTGGTTCGGCCTGGAAGTGGGCGAGCCCCAGCCGATCTCCCTGGACCAGCGGCTGACTGCGCTCAAGCCGACCTGGCAGGCCTTGGCCCAGCGCGAGAACCTGATCGAAGCCGATCCCCGGAGGATCGCGCCCGGTGCCTTCGGCGACTTCATCTTCCACGTCGTGAAGGACGCCATCTTCGACGTGACCAAGGCGCGGCAGGCCGGCTTCCAGCGGATGATCCTGAGGTCGGACGAGGTGCTACTGGAGCACCTGGAAGACATGCGGCGGCGGCGCCTGATTCCCTGAGAGCCTGTTCAAAATCTGCTGCGCGTCGGCCAAACTGCGTTGAAAACGCCCTGGGTGGCCAGCCCCGCCTAGGCGGCCCCATCGGAATGCTCTTTTACCACTCGTAAACCCGAGCGCGGGTCCGATCCGCTTCCTCAGGCGTTTTCGTGGGGCCGCCTAGGCCTTGTTTGGCTCTAGCTCGCAAGATTATGAACAGGCTCTGACGCCTCCCGCACCGGCACAACGCCAGGGACGGCGTGCGGTCTCATCCCGGTTGCTTCGCCCAACGTCACAGGAGTCCCCGATGTACACCGACACCCTCAGCTGGGGCCATGGCCCGCGCACCTTCGAAGTCTTTCTCGAACCCACCTGCCCCTTCTCGGTCAGGGCCTTCAACAAGCTCGACGACCTGCTGGCCCAGGCCGGCCCTGACCGGCTCACCCTGAAGATCCGCCTGCAAGCCCAGCCCTGGCACCTGTTCTCGGGCGTGGTGGTGCGTTGCGTCCTGGCCGCGGAAACCCTCGCAGGCGGCAAGGAGAGCGCCAAGGCAGTACTGGCCGCCGTCGCCGCCCACCGCGAAGAGTTCGAATTCCAGGATCACGCCACCGGCCCCAACCGCGACGCCACACCCAACGACATCATCGCCCGCCTGGAAGGCTACAGCGGTCTGGCCCTGGCCGAAGCCTTCGCCAATCCCGACCTGCAGCACGCCATCAAATGGCACTGCAAGTACGCCCGCCAGAACGGCATCCATGTCTCGCCCACCTTCATGATCGATGGCCTGGTGCAGCCGGATATGGGCAGCGGTGATGCCGTAGCGGACTGGATCGCCCGCTTGGATTGACGCGGGCGCGGCCATTCGTCTGATGTTTTGGCGATGGACGGTGTGACGCCCTCCTCGGGTCACTGAGGGTGCGATCTCCATTAACCTGGGCCCCAGGCAACAATGGTAGTACCCGCACCCCGCCTAAAACCGCTTGCACCGGAGACTCGTGCCGCCCATCTCCTTGCTAAACAGTCAGACGGTATAGAGGAGAGGCCGCGGTATTACCAAATGGCAACGGGAAGATTCAAAGGACATAACCGGACCGATAAATCCACATGAAAAGTCATGTCTTCCATATAGAAAATGTATTGCAGAGCCTGAAAGAGCCGCCAATAACCTGAGAACACCCAGTACAAGAAAGGATGTTCATCATGCTGCTCCGCCGAATGGGATTGACGCCAAGGGCTGTTTTCATCTTCTCGATTATCGTAACAATAGTATTCGCACTAGGCATTGCCGCCGTCGTGCAGATGGGCAAGCTCAGAGACTCCGAGAAAGTCGTGGAAGACGACTGGATGGAAAGCGTGCGCCAGGCCGGCCTGATCAGTTCCAGCATGCTGCGACTCCGACTGGAAAGCCTGAGGGGCACGACCACCAGCGATGCACAACTGCGCCAGAAGGTCCTGGACGACTTCCCCAACTACCGCAAAGCCCTAGCCGATGCGATCTCGCAATACGCGCCGCTGGTTTCCAGCCCAGAGGAGCGCGGACTGTACGAGCAAGTCCGTACTACCTCCGACAGCTATCAACAGCTACTGGAAAAATTCGAAGCCCTGTTCCGCAGCGGCGACAATGCCGCCGCGCTGGCCCTGATCAATGGCAACATCCGCCCAGTCACCGACAGCATGCAGCAGCAGCTGCAGGGGCTCATCGAGTTCAACGACAGGGGCGCCGAACAGGCCGGAACGGAAGCCAGTGAAATCTATGCGACGGGCTTGAGGCTGGTCATCGGGCTGATCGCCGCCACCTTGCTAGCCACCTGCATCCTGGCGTTCCTGCTCATTCGCAGCATCACCGGCCCCATCGGCGAAGCCTTGCGCATCGCCCAGCGTATCGCCGGCAAGGACCTTTCCGAACGCATCACCGTCGTGGGTCAGGACGAAGCCGCCGGCCTGTTGACCGCCCTGGCGCAAATGCAGGGCAACCTGAAGACCACCATCACCCATCTCTCCGAGAGCTCGACCCAATTGGCCGCCGCAGCGGAAGAGATGACGGCGGTGATCGATGAGGGCAATCGTGGCCTGGTCCGCCAGAACGACGAGGTCAACCAGGCGGCCACGGCCGTCAATGAGATGAGCGCCGCCGTCGACGAGGTGGCACGCAATGCCGAGCAGACCGCCGAAGCCTCGCAGCGCACCCAAGGCCTCACCCATGTTGGGCTGGACCACGTCAGTTCCACCCTGACCGCCATCCGCGACCTGAGCCAGAACGTGGGCGATACCAGCGAACAAGTCCAGGCCTTGTCGTCCCGCGCCCAGGAAGTCAGCTCCGTGGTCGAGGTGATCCGCTCCATCGCCGAGCAGACCAACCTCCTCGCCCTCAACGCCGCCATCGAGGCGGCGCGAGCGGGCGAGCAAGGCCGCGGTTTCGCCGTGGTCGCCGACGAGGTGCGCGCGCTCGCCCATCGCACCCAGCAATCAACGCGCGAAATCGAACAGATGATCAGCGCCATGCAGAGCGACTCGGTGCAGGCGACTCAAGCCATCCAGAACAGTCGCCAGATGGCGGGCCAGTCGATCCAGGTGGCCCAGAACGCCAGCAGCGCCCTGACGGAGATCGCCGAAGCCATGGCGACCATCAACGAGCGTAATGCCCTGATCGCCACGGCTGCGGAAGAACAGGCTCAGGTCGCCCGGGAAATCGATCGCAACCTGACCAGCATCAAGGATCTCTCGCACCAGACGGCGGCCGGCAGCCACCAGACGGCAACCGCCAGCAACGAAGTCTCGCGGCTGGCCGTGGGCTTGTACCAGGTCGTCGCCGAATTCGTGCTTTGATCGACCGAACCGCCAGGCTGTAGCCGATCAGGCTGCGGGAAGCGCTCCAGACCACCAGGACGCTTCCCGCAGTACTGCCCTCGATCTTTCCCGGCGCCCGTCTTCGCGCCTTCGGCCTTTCTGCACTACCCTGGCTGGACGCCTGATCACGGCCCAACAGGCCTGAGCCTTACCATCATGGAGATCCCATCCTGGAAGCCCTGAGCGTCTACCTGGGCCTGAGCGCCCTGGCCTTCGGCGCCGCCACCCTGCTCCCCCTGCAATCGGAAGCCGCGCTGGCCGGGCTGCTGCTGACCGAGCGCTACGAGACAGCACTCCTGCTGCTGGCTGCCACCCTCGGCAACGTCGCCGGCTCGATGCTGAATTGGTGGCTGGGCCTGCACCTCGAACGCTTCCGCCAGCGTCGCTGGTTCCCGGTATCGCCAGAGCGCCTGACGCGCATCCAGGCGGCCTACCACCGTTATGGCTGGTGGTCGCTGCTGCTCAGTTGGACACCGATCATCGGCGACCCCCTGACCCTGGTAGCCGGGGTGATGCGGGAACCGCTGTGGCGCTTTCTGCTGGTCGTGACCCTGGCCAAGGCCACCCGCTACGTCCTGGTCGCCTGGCTCACCCTGGGCTGGCGGTGAGGAGCAAAGGCCATTTGATCGCGAAGGGCCACTGTTTCGCCCCCCTGAGCGACAGCTATTACCCTGGGCCCGTCCTCGACAGCTGAGATCAGCTGGCCTGGCGGGTCCGCTGACCCAGCCAGGCCGCCTCGACGGCGGCAAGGTCGGCCCGCGGGATGAGCTCGGCAGGAACGCGGCTGGTGCGCGAGAGATTGAACACCTGGCGCCCTTCGGCAGCGAGCACCGCCTGCATGATCGTCAGGCCGGGCAGGATGCGGTGGTACAGATGCTCGTCGAGGCCGCAGGGCGATGCTGGACGGTTACCGTCCTCATAGAACCGCGGTGCTTGGGCGTTGAGATCCACGCCTGCCAGATAAAGCTCCGTGGAACCCAGGTGGTAGGCCAGTTGCAAGGCAATGTAGGCGACGGTACGGACATCGAAGATGCCGTAATCCATATCGCGACTGAAACCTATGTCGCGCGCACGCCGACTGAGCAAGGTGAGGGTGCGTTCGGCCTGATCACGCTCGAGCCCGAGGTAATGTTCCAGCCGGGTACTGGGCGCTCGCCGCAGTGCATGGGCCTTGCCCTGCCTGGTCGCCGACAGCCTTTCGATCGCCGTCGGCCACAACGCCAGCCGTTGCGCCTGCTCGAGTCCGAGTTCGTAGAGGTCGGGTTGCTGCTCGGCAAAGCTCAGGTCGCTGCACACATAGAAGAGCGGACGGATCCCACTCCCGCCCAGCTTGGCGATGGCGCCGTTCATGGTGATGATCGGCACATCGCGCCAGGCGTCCAGGCAGAGCTCTGCCGCCGAAGGCCCGGAGGCGAGCAGAAGTACCGGACCGTGTTGACTGTTGCGGAGTGACGCGAAGCCCTGACTCACGACTGCGACCTGCCTGAGATCGCGTAAGCAAAACAGCTGGAAAAGCCAAGCGAAGACCGATCGGACGGCATACCCACCAGCTCCCGATAAAGCGACGGTGAATGTCATTGGTCATACATGATCGATGGCGCCGGCCGAAAAAATAACGGGGCACGATAATGATTTGGGCGACCAACGCTACACATTGTCGATTAGGACTCACTTAATGCCGCTGTCTCGACAGACTCCTCCACAGAAATTAATCAGCTTATTCATGAGATAGAACGATCCCGACTGCCCTAGAGGTTGCAGCGCCACCGAGACCGGTGCCCCACTTCAACCCAAGGAAGAACAGGCCCCCTGGTCTTGCCGCGCAATCTGCAGCGCGCTGCTCTCGGGGACCTGAGATACGTGAAGAGGCGGCGGGCGCTATCCGCTTTTCGGCAGACCGCCTCGCCATCCCGCTAGGAGCCCCGGTAGGTGCTGAATCCGTAGGGGCTGAGCAGCAGCGGAATATGGTAGTGCTGCGCCGGCTGGGTCACCTCGAACACCACCGGAATCTCCGGGAAGAAGGCGCTACGCCCCTGCTGGCGGTAGTAGTCCCCGGTCTTGAAGACCACCCGATATTCGCCCTTCGCAAAGGTCTGGTCCTCGGGAAACAGCGCCGGCACTCGCCCCTGCGCGTTGGTGACCTCTTCCGCCAGCGGCTGCCAGCTCTCGCCTACCTGGCGCTCCAGGGTCACGTGACCCCCCGCCGAGGGCACGCCGGTTTCCAGATTCAACACATGGACACTGAGGGGATTGGGCGCGGCGACGGCCAGGCCCGGTAGCGCCAAGGCGGCCAAGAGCACGCAAGTCTTCATGGGATTCTCCTTTAGGGATGGGATTGCAAAGCGAGGTGTCGAGCCGCGGCCAGCGCACAGCGCTCATCGGCCCCGCCACCGCCGGCCCCGGCGATGCCCAGGGCACCAACCAGTTGGTCGCCTTCATAGAGCGGGATACCGCCGCCCAGCAGCAGCAACTCGGGCAGCGTGACGAGGTTGGCCGCATCGGGGTTTTGCCGCGCACGTTCGGCCAGCGCCTGCGACGACGTGCGGGTGGACAGCGCGGTGAAAGCCTTGCGCCGCGCCGCCTCGGCGTTATGCGGCCCGACGCGGGTATCGCGCTGCAGGAGGATCGGCTGGCCGCTGCGGTCGAGCACCGCGAGGGCCGCGCTGCAGGGTGCGGCCTGTGCCAGCCGCTGGGCGGTAGCCAGATCGAGATCGGGGTGCTGCGGCAAGGCCGCCTGTGCCTGGCCGAGCACTGCGGTACCCACCAAGGCAGCGGTTAGACAGGAAAGAAAGCGCGACATGATTCGA
Source organism: Pseudomonas oryzihabitans (assembly GCF_006384975.1). Lineage (NCBI taxonomy): Bacteria > Pseudomonadati > Pseudomonadota > Gammaproteobacteria > Pseudomonadales > Pseudomonadaceae > Pseudomonas > Pseudomonas oryzihabitans. Next base: position 124,012 of record NZ_CP021645.1, on the reverse strand, counting down.
GGTCCAGAAGATGACCCCGCCAAATTATCCTGATCTATCGGTCAGGAATGGGTACCGGCGCGTGACAATTTTGTCAGTTTGATCAACAGGATGACCGCCACCTGGAGAACCTTTACCCCAGGTCGCTCATACGTCCGAACGCTGCTCTGCCATGACCGGGCGTTCACTTCCCCTGAGAGAATCGATCAAATCACTATTGATCGATTAGATCAAAACATGCTTTATTGTGATCATAACAATCACAAAGGTAGGCATGATCATGAGATTCCGCGGCATCGTTCCCGCCCTCGTTACACCGTTCGACGCCCAGCAGCGCGTCGATGAAAAGGCCTTGCGCGGTTTGATCGAAAACCTCATTAGCGCGGGCGTCCACGGCCTGTTCGTGCTCGGCACCAATGGCGAATTCTTCGCCCTATCCGAAGCCGAAAAGCTGCGTATCGCTGAAATCACCGTGGACACCGCTGGCGGCCGCGTCCCCGTCGTGGCCGGTACCGGCGCCTTCGCCACTCACGAAGTGATCGAACTGAACAAAAAGATGGCGGATCGTGGCGTCGACGCCCTCTCGGTCATCACGCCCTACTTCAATGCCGTGAGCCAGAAAGAGCTGATCGCTCACTACGAGGCCATCGGCGATGCCTCCACCCTGCCGCTGATGCTCTACAACATCCCGGCCAAGACCGGCATGTCCATCGGCATCGGCGCCGTGGCCACCCTGAGCCAGCATCCGCAGATCAAGGGCATCAAGGACAGCGCCGGTAACTTCGACGCCCTGGTGCAGATGCTGCAGTACCGCAGCGACGACTTCGCCGTCTTCGCCGGCACCGACTCCCTCATCTACTGGAACCTGCTGGCCGGCGGCGATGGCGCCGTGGCCGCCACTGCCAATGCCGTGCCCCAGGTGGTCATGACCATCTGGAACGCCTTCCAGGCCGGCGACCACGCCACCGCCCGCGCCGCCCAGGAAAAGTTGCGACCGCTGCGCGATGCCTTCGCCCTGGGGACCATGCCCTCGGTGCTGAAGAAGGCCGCCGACCTGCTCAACGTCCCGGTCGGCCCCTGCCGCGCCCCGGTGGCAGCGCTGGACGAAGCCACCGTACACAAGCTCGAAGGCCTGTTGGCCGTTTATCGCGACTGATCAGGAGCGCCCATGTCCATCTATCATTTCCAGACCGTCAAACACCTGGTCCATGGCGCCGGCGCCCTCGATCAGCTCGGCGACAAGCTCGCCCTGCTCGACGTCCCGCTGCGCCGCGTGGTGCTGGTCACCCAGCACGCCATGCGCGGCCTGGGCGTGACCGAGCGGGTCAAGGCGCAGCTGGCCGCCCGTGATATCGAGGTGGCGGTGATCGACAACGTCGAGATCGAACCCACCCTGGAGAACATCGAGCAGGTGTTCCGCGAGCAGGTCGCGCCACGCCAGCCCGACGTCCTGCTCGCCATCGGCGGCGGCTCGGTGCTGGATGCCGCCAAGCTGTTCGCGGTCATGCTCACCAATGAGCAGTCGCTCAAGTCCATGCTCGGCATCGACCAGGTGGCGCGCGCCGGGCTGCCCACGGTGCTGGTGCCGACCACCGCGGGCACCGGCTCGGAGGTTACGCCCAACGCCATCGTCACCCTGCCCGACGAAGAGCTGAAAGTGGGCGTGGTGAGCCGCCACCTGCTGCCCACCCTGGTGCTGCTCGATCCGCTGCTGACCCTGAGCCTGCCCAAGGCCATCACCGCGGCCACCGGGATGGATGCCTTCACCCATTCGCTGGAGTCCTTCATCTCCAACAAGGCCAACCCGGTCAGCGACACCTTCGCCCTGGAATCCATGCGCCTGATCGCCGGCAGCATCGTCGAGGCCTACCAGCAGCCGGACTCGGTGCGTGCCCGTAGCGACATGCTGCTCGGCTCCACCTACGGCGGCGTGGCCCTGACCGCGGCCGGTACTGCCGCCGTGCATGCCCTGGCCTATCCCCTGGGCGGCAAGTTCCATGTCACCCACGGGGTGGCCAACGCCATGCTGCTGCCCCACGTCATGGCCTTCAACCTGGACAGCTGCGCGCCGCGCCTCAAGCGCGCCGCCGTGGTCTGCGGTCTGGCCCACGCGGAAGACAGCGACGAGACCGCGGCGCGCAAATTGATCGAACAGATCGCCGCCTGGACCGCCACCCTGGAGATCCCCCAGGACCTGGCCGCCTTCGGCGTCCGCGAGGAACACCTGGCGGACATGGCGGTGGCGGCCTCCAAGGTCACCCGGCTGATGGTCAACAATCCCAAGCCGCTGAGCCTGGACGACATCCAGGCGCTGTACCGGCGTCTGCTGCCATGACCCGCCTGCTGATCCTGGCCGACGACCTCAGCGGCGCCGCCGATTGCGCCCTGGGTTTCGCCGCGACCCAGGCGACTCGGGTACTGCTCGACGCCGAAGCCCTGGATACCCGGGCCCCGGTGACGGCGCTGGATCTGGACAGCCGCCGGCTGGACGCGCGTGCTGCTGCCGGGCGTCACGCAGGATTGCTCGGGCATCCGGCGCTGGCAGGTGCGGCGCTCTACAAGAAGATCGACTCCACCCTGCGCGGCAATGTCGCGGCCGAGGTGGCCGCCCTCGCCCCGCGCGGCCTGGCCCTGGTGGCCCCGGCCTATCCGGCACTGGGCCGCACCACTCGCGGCGGCGTCCAGTACCTGGACGATGTGCCGGTCGACCAGACCGACGTCTGGCGCAACGAGGAGCTGACCGGCAGTGCCGATCTGGTGGCGCAACTCACCGCCCAGGGCATCAGCTGTGCCCGGCTGGACCTCACCACCCTGCGCCAACCGGTAGCCCTGGCCGCCGCCCTGCGCCGAGCCCTGGACAGTGGTCTGCCAGCCCTGGTCTGTGATGCCGAACGCCAGTCCGATCTGGCAGCCCTGGCGCGGGCTTCCGCGCCCCTGGTGCAGCAGCTGTTCTGGGTCGGCTCGGCGGGTCTGGCCGAAGCCTTGCCCGGAGCCCTGGGCCTGACCGGCACACCCGCCTCTCGCCCGAGCGGCGACGGTCCGGTGCTGACGGTGGTCGGCAGCATGTCGCGCCATTCCCAGGCCCAGGCCGAGTACCTGGTCGCCGGTAGCCAGCAACACTGGCAACGCTTGGCACCCGCCTGGCTGCTGGGGCCCCAGTGGGCGACCGAACGCACGACCCTGGCCGCGACCCTGGCCCAGCGCCTGGCCAGCGGCGAAGACGTTCTGGTCAGCCTCGACCAGCAGGCCCGCAATCCCAGCCAGGCCATGGCCCTCAGCCAGGCGCTGGCCGAGCTGCTGCAACCGGCTCTGCAAGAAGCCGCCGCCCTCATGGCCACCGGCGGCGAGACCGCCCGCGCCCTGCTCGCCAGGGCCGGCATCACCTCCCTGGACCTGCACGGCGCCCTCGCCCCAGGCGTGGCCCTGGCCAGCACCCTCTGGCGCGACCGCTCTCTGAGCGTCGTCACCAAGGCCGGCGGCTTCGGCCAACCGGACACCCTCCTCGACGCCTGGCGCCAACTGCGCGCCAGCCTACCCGCACAGGCCGCCCCGGCCTCCCTGCACAAGGAAGCCCACCATGTCTGAACGTCCCGTCATCGGCATCACCATGGGCGACGCCAGCGGCGTCGGTCCCGAAATCATCATGAAGTCCCTGGCCCACGCCTCGGTGTACGAGGGTTGCCGTCCGCTGGTCATCGGCGACGCCGGCCGCCTGGAAGACGCCAATCGCATCGTCGGCGGTCGCCTGCAGATCAATGCCATCGAGCGGCCTGACCAGGCGCGCTTTCAGCCGGGCGTCGTGGACTGCATCGACCTCGGCCTGATCCCCGCCGACCTGCCCTACGGCAAGCTGTCGGCCCTGGCCGGTGACGCCGCCTATCGCTACATCGAACGCACCGTGCAGCTCACCTCGGCCGGCGAACTCGATGCCATCTGCACCGCGCCGCTGAACAAGGAAGCCCTGCACGCCGGCGGCCATATCTTCCCCGGCCACACCGAATTGCTGGCGCACCTCACCGGCACCGAGGAGGTGTCGATGATGCTGATGACGCCTATCCTCAAGGTCATCCACGTCACCACCCACATCGGCATCATCGATGCCATCGCCCGCATCGAACCGGGCCTGGTGCGTCGCACCATCGAACGCGCCCACGTCACCCTGCAACGCGCCGGTATCCAGGACCCGCTGATCGCCGTCTGCGGCATCAATCCCCATGCCGGGGAGAACGGCCTGTTCGGCTACGGCGAGGAAGAGACCAAGATCCAGCCAGCCATCGACGAACTACGCGCCCGCGGCTGGCGCGTGGAAGGCCCGCTGCCCGCCGACACCCTGTTCTTCCGCGCCGGTCGTGGCGACTTCGATTGCGTGGTGGCCATGTACCACGACCAGGGCCACGGCCCGGTCAAGGTCATGGGTCTGGAAGCCGGGGTCAACGTCACCGTCGGCCTGCCGGTGATCCGCACCTCGGTCGACCACGGCACCGCCTTCGACATCGCCGGCAAGGGCATCGCCGACGAACGCAGCCTCATCGAAGCCCTGCGCCAGGCCACCGAGCTCGCCAGCCGGCGTCGCGCCAGCCAGGCCGCCATCGCCTGAGGAACGACTGCTTTTCCCGTAACGCCAGTGCTATCCAACAACAACAACAGGAATCACTCGCATGCAAACCTTCGACGTGCAAAGCACCGCCATCATCGTCGGGATGGTGGTGCTCTACATCCTCTTCACCACCTGGCTCAGCATCCGCCTGCGCAGCCGCACCAGCGGCGAATTCATGGTGGCCGCGCGCAGCATGCCGGCCTTCGTGGTAGGCATCCTGATGATGTCGGAATTCATCGGCGCCAAGTCCACCGTGGGCACCGCCCAGGCAGCCTTCGAAAGCGGCTTCGCTGCCTCCTGGTCGGTGATCGCCGCGGCCATCGGCTTTCCGCTGTTCGGCCTGCTGATGGCGCGCAAGCTCTATGCCTCCGGTGAATTCACCATCTCCGGCTTCATCGCCCAGAAATACGGCCTGTCCACCAAGCTGATGGTGTCGATCATCATGATCTACGCCCTGCTGCTGGTGAACGTGGGCAACTACGTCAGCGGCGCGGCGGCCATCGCCACGGTGCTCAAGATCAACCTGCCCACCGCCGCCTTCATCACCGCCATCGTCAGCACCCTCTACTACGCCTTCGGCGGGCTGAAGAGCGTGGCCTACGTCAGCATCCTGCACACCTCGGTCAAGTACATCGGCGTGCTCATCGTGCTGGGCGTGGCGCTGCACATGACCGGCGGCTTCACCCCAGTCATGCAGCACATGCCGGAGCATTACTTCACCTGGGACGGCGCCATCGGCGGCAGCAAGATCTTCGCCTGGATCATCGGTACCGTCGGCGCCATCTTCTCCACCCAGTTCATCATCCAGGCGATCTCCTCCACCAAGGACGCCCGCGCCGCCCAGCGCTCCACCTTCCATGCCTCGCTGCTGTGCATCCCCATCTCCCTGGCGCTGGGCTTCATCGGCGTCGCCTCCAAGTACCTGCATCCGGAGATGAGCAGCCTCTACGCCCTGCCGGTCTTCCTGCAGTCGATGCACCCGGTGCTGGCCGGGGTGGTGACCATTTCCCTGGTGGCCTCCATCTTCGTCAGCGTCAGTACCGTGGCCCTGGCCATCGCCTCGCTGGTGGTGCGCGACTTCTACGTGCCGCTGCGCAAACCCACGCCTGAGCGTGAATTCAAGGCCACTCGGGTGATCTCCCTGGTGATCGGCTTCGTCCCGCTGTTCTTCGTCTTCTTCGTACCCGAGATTCTCAACCTGTCGTTCTTCACGCGGGCGCTGCGTCTGTCCATCGCGGTGATCGCCATGATCGCCATCTACCTGCCGCTGTTCGCTACCAACCGCGGCGCGACCCTGGGCCTGCTAGCCTCGACCATCACCACCAGCGCCTGGTATCTGCTGGGCAATCCCTATGGCATCGACAACATGTACGTTGCCCTGGCGACGCCTGCCATCGTGGTAGTCATCGAACGTCTCTTTCCCCAGCCCGCCGCCAAAGCCGCTTCTGCCGAGGTCCCCCATGTCCACCACTGAAATCGCCATCGCCGGTCGCCAAGACGCCTTCCTGCCCACGCCGTATCCGCAGAATCATGCCGCCAACCTGCTAGCCCAGCCCGACGGCACCTTGCTCTGCACCTGGTTCGCCGGCACCCAGGAGGGCAAGGCCGACATCTCGGTGCTCCTGAGCCGTCGCGATCCAGCGACCGGCACCTGGAGCAACCCGGTGCAACTGTCGGACGACCCAAACCGCTCCGAGCAGAATCCCATTCTGTTCCAGGCCCCGGGCGGCCCCCTGTGGCTACTTTGGACGGCACAGATAGCCGGCAACCAGGACACCGCCATCGTCCGCCGCCGCCTGTCCCCCGACGGTGGCTACAGCTGGAGCCCGATCGAGACCCTGATCGACACCCCCGGAACCTTTGTCCGCCAGCCGCCGGTGGTGCTGGCCAACGGCGACTGGCTGCTGCCGATCTTCCATTGCATCGCCCGCCCCGGCGAGAAATGGGTCGGCAGCCATGACACCAGCGCCGTACTGATCTCCAGTGACCAGGGCCGTAGCTGGACCGAGCACGCCGTACCCGAGAGTACCGGCTGCGTGCACATGAACATCCAGCTGCTGGGCGACGGCAGCCTGCTGGCCCTGTTCCGCAGTCGCTGGGCCGACTTCATCCATACCAGTTGCTCCTGGGACGGCGGTCGCAGCTGGAGCGTACCCACCCCGACGACCCTGCCGAACAACAATTCCTCCATCCAGTTCATTCGCCTCGCCAGCGGCGAGCTGGTGGTGGCCTATAACCCCACCAGCGCCGCCGAATACAGCGAGCGCCGCGCTTCGCTCTATGACGAGATCGACGATGGCGACAGCCGCCTAGACCCAGTAGCCCGGGACGGTGAGCGCAGCGCCGTGTGGGGCGTGCCACGCGGCCCCATGAGTCTGGCCGTCTCCACCGACGAGGGACAGAGCTGGCGGCGCCTCGACGTCGAGGCCGGTGATGGCTACTGCCTGACCAACAACTCCACCGAGAAGCTCAATCGCGAGTACTCCTATCCGAGCCTGGTGCAGGCGGCCGATGGGGATGTGCACCTGGCCTTCACCTACTTCCGCCAGCGCATCAAACACGTCCGGCTGCCACTGGCCGCGCTGCGTTGAAGGAGACGGCAATGACGGCCCAACCTCATGCCCTGGTCACTGGCGTCAGTTCCGGCATCGGCGCGGCCATCACCCAGCGCCTGCTCGCCGAGGGCTGGCGGGTGAGCGGCCTCAGCCGGCGCCCGCCAGAGCAGTCGCACCCGGCGCTCACCTGGATCGGCGTCGACCTCGCCGACGATCAGGCCCTGGATACCGTACTGACTGACATCGGCCCGCTCGACGCCATCGTCCATGCCGCCGGCTTCATGCGCACCGCGCCCCTGGGCGCCCTGGACCCGGCCGATGGCGCCGCCATGTGGCACCTGCACGTGGCCGTGGCCAGCCGCCTGGTGGATCGCCTGATCGAGCGCCTCGCCACGGGCGGGCGCATCGTCCTGATCGGCAGCCGCACCATGCAGGGCGCGGCCGGACGCAGTCAGTACGCCGCCACCAAGGCGGCCCTGGTCGGCCTGGTGCGCTCCTGGGCGCTGGAGCTGGCGGCGCGCGGCATCACCGTCAACCTGGTGGCGCCTGGGGCGACCGAGACGCCCATGCTGCGTGATCCGGGTCGTGCTGGCACCCCGCCCCGCTTGCCCCCACTGGGCCGCTACGTACAGCCCGCAGAGGTCGCGGGCCTGACCGCCTTCCTGCTCGGCCCGGATGCCGGCGCCCTCACCGGCCAGACGCTGACGGTCTGCGGCGGCACCTCGCTGTGAGAAAGATGAGGCGCTACTGCGCTACAGTAGCGCCGTCTCTCTCGCTGGAACGCTCATGAAGGTCGCCAAACGTCGCCAAGCCATCCTCGAACTGGTCCTGGCCGGTCACACCAACGTCGAAACCCTCTGCCGGCATCTAGAAGTGTCGGAAGCCACGGTCCGCCGCGACCTCACGGCGCTGGCCGAGGAAGGCCAGATCCTGCGCACCTACGGCGGCGCGACCCATATCGGCACCCGTGAACCCGAGCCCTCGCTGGAGCAACGCAGCAGCCAGTCCGGGCCGGAGAAAGCCCTCCTCGCCCGCGCCGCCCTCGCCCATATCAGGGATCACGACACCCTGTTGCTGGACGGCGGCACCACCACCGCGGCCCTGGCCAAGCTGCTCAGCGAAAGACGCGGCCTGCATGTCATCACCAACAATCTGCTGGCGGCCCCCCTGCTGCGTGACCTGCCGGAAGGCCACGTCACCCTCCTCGGCGGCGACCTGCGTCCCGGCAGCATGTCCACCTTCGGCCCAGCCGCCTTCACCATGCTGGAGCGCCTGTCAGCCGACAAAGTCTTCCTCAGCGCCGACGGCGTGGTCGCCGGCCGCGGCCTCTGCGAAGCCAGCCCTGAGCAGGCCTATCTAAAAGAGCTGATGATCCAGCAGGCCGCCGAGGTCTTCGTCCTCGCCGACTCGACCAAGCTGGGGCGCGATCGCCAGCAACACTGGACGCCCCTAAAGACGGACTGGACGTTGATTACCGATGCGACGGCGGGTGAGGTTTTGATGTCGTTCAGGCAGCAGGGATTGGTGCGTGTGGAAAGCGTATGCTGACGCGACAGCTGGGATAACCTAGGCCCTGCTCCATACAGGATAGCCAGAGCAGACACACCCTATCCACACAGCCAAGCCCCCTTAGCAAGGGTGCTTGGCTATCAGGCATGAACCCGCTCTAGATGTCGTGGCGATAGTGACAACGTCGCCACGACATCTTGTACCTGTTAGCACGCACCTGCTCTCACAGCAAGCCAAGGTCTCCTAAGGGGTAAAGGTCGTTACCCGCGCCGCGAGGCTGCTACGGTTCACCTCGATCTCATCCTGCACAGCAGCGCCTCGGTAGACCATGGAAGTTTCGTGGCGCACGAAATCACCCTCGCGCTGAGCGCTTAGCCAGTTGAACGAGCCGACGCACAACAACTCTTGGTCGGCCATCAACAGCTTGCTGTGCACCTTCCTCACGACCCATACCTGGATGTCCTGTGCCGCCATCTCGGCTAGGGCCGCCTTGAACTGCGCCACCTTTTCCGGCTTTCCTTCAGGCATCGAAAAGGACGGTTCAGTATTCAGGAGCAGGTCCGTATAGACCTCGACCTGCACGCCCCGCTGCACCGTTTCGCCCATTTGCGCCAAGGCGCCGGTGCTCCGCAGGCAATGCAGACGCACCCAGGGCGTGACTATTTGGACTTGCTGGCGCGCCGTCCGCAGCGTTTGCTTGAGAAAGGCATCGTGGTCCGCCCATTCGTGCAGATGGCTGAGCCCGGCAGCCAAGTCCTGCCTGGCTTGATAGGTGAACTGCAGCTCGCTCGCCGGATCTTCCAGCAGGAAGCGCGCCAGCAAGCCACGCGGTTTGCTGGCCGGTACCTGGCCAATCAGATCCATGTCGCCGAACAACAGAAAACTATCCTTGGCCCGGGAAACCGCCACGTTGAGCATGCTGTCCCGACGATCGATAAAGGCGCCATCATCGTGCTTGGAGTACACCGCAGAGAAGATCACTACTGGACGCTCCGCACCCTGGAACGAATGCACCGTCCCCACGGTGATCTCACCGGCGCCCTTGCCGGCGCGGATACCCAACGCCGCACAGGCCTGTACGATGGCCGCGGACTGAGCGCCGAAGGGCGTGATCACCCCCAGGATCTCGGATAGCGGTCGGTCGTCGTAGCGCGCCCTCAATTCAGCTTCGTGGGCCTGGATCCAAGCCGCGATGGTTTGGGCTTCGAGCAGGTTCTCCCGGCTGCCGTTACCGCTCTGCCGGCACCGCCCATCGACGTGCAGATAGCCTAGCCCAGGCAATCCACCTTCCGGCTTCTGCCCACGACAGGGTTGCAGTTTGCCCTTGTAGCAAAGGGCGTTGCAGAAGGCGATGATCGAGTCATAGCAGCGCCGGTGCTCGTACAGATACATGCCGCGGGCCAAGTCCGGGTCATAATGGTAGCGACTTGCGGACTGGGCAATGGCCATTACGCTGCCGCTCGCTGAACTGCGCCCACCCTTGCTGAAGGCGGCGTAGTCCTGTTTTACCCGGTCACGTGCAACCAGCCCCACGTTAGCCAGATTGCCAATATCGACCTTGGCGGGGATCGACCAGATGGGCTCAATCTGCTGAGTGTCGCCGATCACTAGCGCCTGCCTGGCAAGAGCGAACGACGGCGCGGCCACTTCCGGCAGCACCTGGCCAGCCTCGTCGACGATCAGCAGGTCGATGAAGTCGGTTAGGTAGTCCTCGACGAAGCTACCTTCCTCGTAGCGGCTGCAAAGCAGCTCCTTGGGCAACCGGAAGAAGGTAGCGACCACGCAGGGCGTCAACTTCATCCAGCGCCGCCAATTGCCAGCTATGGTCTTGGCGCCGTTCTTGCTGCGGTTCTTGAGAAGGGTAGGCAGCGTTTCGGCAACCTCCATCAGCCAGCGGCCCTCCCAATAGTGGGTAGCCAGCAGGAATATCTCGAAGCGCAGGGTGGTATCGGCCTGAGCATCACACTCGGCAAGGGTAACCTGTGCAGCGGGTTTGTCGCCCGGCGTGGCCAGTACCGCGATCACTCCCTGCCAGCCCACCAACGCCCTCTGCTCGGCCTCCAGCAACTGCACGCCAAGTCGCACCTGCACTTCTCGCGCCTCGAAGGCTTCACGAGCGCTAGCTTCGGCAGCCTCCAGGTGTTTTTCTATCTCGCTAACGCTCGAAGCGCTTTGCAACACCGGGCCGGCGTCGCCAAGGTGCAGCTTGGCCAAGCGTAGGCGCTTGGCCGCCACTGCCCCGATCCAACCGAACAGGCTGTAGAACAGCGACTCATGGGCCAGGTAATGGCGGAAAGCCTTCAGCTGCTGCTGTGCGCTGGCCAGCAGGCGTCCCTGCTCCTCGCAAACGCGTTGACGCTCCGCTAGGGCCGCCAGGGGATCTGCCCCTAGCTGCAGCGCGACGCTCTCACGGGCAGCGACCAAAACGGACCATGCCTGTTCGATGTCAGCCAGTTGTCGTTGTCGATGCTGGATCTGCTGTCGTAGTCGCTCGACGGTGCCGAGCACGCTGGGGGATGGCTCCTCGGGAAAGGCCTCGACGGCTTTGGCCAGATAAGCAGCCTGGGCACGGTCCAGATAGTCTTGCGACTCCAATCCAGTGAGAAAGCTCTGGGTCTGATAGCTGCTCGATAGCTCCTTTTCGGCCGAGGCCTTGGGGAAGTAGGCACCGAAGCTGTACAGGTCTGGCAACCAGCGTCCAGCCAAGGGGCCACTCCCCTGCGCGAAGTCCTTGCCGAACGCGGCAATGATGTTGGTGACCGCCTGGTTGTTGGTGGAGCTGGCGACGATCACCGGTGGGTCGCCTCCTGCCAGCGCCGCCTGAGCCCAGAGCGAGGCCACTACGGACAACACCAAGGTGGTCTTGCCCGTGCCCGGCGGACCATTTACCGCAAGTACCTCACCCGTCTCGCCTATCAGCAGATGAGCCAGGGCATCACGCTGGGCCGGTGCGAGGGCGTATCGATCGCCCGCATGAGCGAGGCGCAGGGCAAAGCCGCTGTGAGGCGGCAGACAAGGTTCGTCTGGGCTGGGTTCAGGCTGGGCGAACCGCTCGAACAGCGGTGCCTCGGGTTTTTCATGACGCAGGTAATCGTAGAGACGCACGATGTTCTGGCTGAAGCCATCCGGTTTGTCTTCCTTGAACAACAAACCATGACTGGCACGCATCAGGCTGTCTTGCTCAGGTTCCCAGCCCTTGCTGACCGTGCACAGCATCTTCCAGCAGAATTGCAGGTAGGCACGCCATTGCCTGTGATACTCCTCTTCGCTCACCGTCTCGCTTTCATCAGGTGGAGCAAAACAGGGGACCGTCTCTATGGACAGGAAGGCGTCCAGATCAGCCTGGCTGCCGATGGTGAAATTGTCCTGATCCAGCGGCTCGAGAATGTCGCGGGGTACCAGCACCTGCGAGGTTGGGTATAGGCGCCCATCCCGGGCAAGCAGCATGCCGCAGACCAGAGGTGTGACCACGGCCGGCATTCCCTTGCGCGGCTTACCGTGCTCCAACCTGGCGTGGTACACCAGCGGACGCAAGGTAACCGCTACCGTGGAGACCTCGACCGCCTCGCCAGTGAACAGGGCTTCGCTGAGCTCGACCGGAAGGCACCCACTCGATACTTGTTCATTCGGGAGCTTGAAGAGCTTGTCGGCTTGCTTGGTATCCAGGGCGCCATTGCCATTCTCGGCATCAGCCAGGGAGTTGCGCCAGTAGCTGGCGAGCTTCAACGCGTAGTCGTTCATCGTCCTGATTCAAGGCTGACCGGCACTCACTGTTGCGGTCGAGGAAGGGCGTATGGCGCTTGGGATGGTTGCCCATCACTAACTTGCCGCTGGCTAGGGATGGTGGTCAGTGAGTAGCAGGCTGTCAATCGTCGGAAGGGATTGGTACCCCAGGGCCAGAACGCCACATCGCTCCATTGAGCCAGAGGAACACGCCGACTTGAACATCTTGATAAGCCAGCGTTACGACCGGAACTCTCTGAGCTGGGCGACTCGAAGCCAGTGACGTTCATCCAGGAAATATCCGTCCAAAGCCTTGATAGGTATAGGTGTCGTACAAAAGGCATAAAGCCCAGCCAAGTACGAGGTCGCCTGACGCGGGGGCAATGACACCTCTGATTATTTCTTATGCTTACCAACAAAGCCCAATGCCCGTAGCCATTGTCGGTCGCGTCGGAGAGTGTCCGAGCGGATACGCCGATCACGAGCCTCCGCGCTGGATTGCGCGAATGTCACTACAGAGCGGAAAAAGCCACTGTTCGGCTGGACGCCGGCGTTCAGCCGGACGCCCAGGAGGGCACGTAACCAACTCGGGACGAAGCGCTGGAACAACTCGTCCTCCAGGCTCACGATGGCTTCCACGGAGCCGGGGTTGCCCTGTCGCGCAGAACGCCCAAACAACTGCCGGTCTACCCGGGCGCTTTCGTGGAACTCGGTGAGAATCACATGCAGGCCACCAGCGTGCTCAACCGCCGCTGCCAATTTGATGTCGGTGCCACGGCCGGCCATGTTGGTAGCCACCGTAATCCGCCCTGGCTGACCTGCTTGCGCCACCGCCTCTGCTTCGTTGTCGTCCTGGCGCGCATTGAGCACCCTATGCGCCGTGCCCTGCTCATCGAATAGCTTGCCCAGATGTTCCGAGGCTTCCACCGAGCGCGTGCCGATAAGTACTGCTCGCCCCTGCTCCGCCACTTCCCGCGCCCTGTCCGCTACGGCCGCCCAGCGTTCTTCCGAAGTATGGAATACGCGGTCCTGCAAACGCCTCCGCCGAGGTGCCTTATGCGTTGGAATTCGGGTGACCGAGAGGTCGTAAACCCGCTTCAACTCCGGCTCCACCTCCCTGGCCGTACCGGTCATTCCCCCTAGCAGCAGATAACGGCTGAAGAAACGCTGGTAGGTGATCTGCGACAAGGTGCGTCGCTGCCCAGATATCTCGCAGCCTTCCTTGGCCTCGATCATCTGGTGGAGTCCGCGCTCCCAGGTGCGGTCGGGCATCACCCGGCCCGTGGATTCGTCGACGATTTGCACCTTGTCCTCGGCAAGGATGTAGTGCTGGTCGCGATGGAACAGATGCAGGGCGGACAACGCCTTTCCTAACAGCTCCTTCTGCCAAAGGGACGACCGCCAGACACCCTCCTTCCCTGCCACCAGTCGTGCCGTTTCAGCTTCCCCGGCGGGCGTGAGCCAGATATCACGATCGCGTCCGTGAATATAGTGGAGGTCCTTATCCAGACGTCCGGCGAGTTCGAGCGCTTCGTGGTAGACAGCCTCATCCAGATCGTCCGGCAAGGTCTCGGAAATGATCAGGGGCGTACGCGCCTCGTCGATCAGGACGCTATCCGCTTCATCCACTATCGCCAAGTGCAACCCTCTGAGCAGTGAATCCGAAGCGGTCACGCCCCCGCGCAAACGGCGCAGCTTGAGCTGGGCAGCGGAAATATCGCCCAGGGCGATGCGATCCTTGAGATAGTCGAAGGTCAGCTCCTTGTTCGACACATAGACCACATCGCAGGCGTACTGCTGGCGACGCTCGTCGACGGGCATATCCTGCTTCACCACGCCCAGGCTCAGACCGAAGAAGGCATAAAGCGGTGCATTGTCTTCGGCATCCCGCTCAGCGAGGTAGTCGTTGACCGTCACCACATGCACGGCGGCGCCGGCAGCCGCAGCGGTGCAAACCGCTAGGGTGGCGGCCAGCGTCTTGCCCTCACCGGTCGCCATTTCGGCAATCCGCCCCTGCAGCAACACCCAGGAGCCCATCAATTGCACATCGTGATGACGCATGCCCAGGATGCGGCGTGACGCCTCGCGCACCAGGGCGAAAGACTGCGCCACCCACTCCTCTTGCAGCCCTTGTATCTGCAGGCGAGCGGCAACCTCTCGCATCTTGGCGCGCAGGCCATCGTCGTCCTGCGTCTGTACCTGCGCCTCCAGGGCATTTACCTTCCGCACGAAGCGGCGCGCCTGACGAACCGAACCGCCGAACAACGTCATGCGGGCACGCAGCCACTCCTCCACCGCGTGCACCGGCCGCTCGGCACGCTCAAGGTACGCACCGTCGGCGACCTCGATGCCACGGCCGATCAGCAAGGCACGGGCGTCAGACACCGAATCGCCCCAGGAACAGTTGCCGGAGGCGACGTAGCCCCTGCCAGGCCAATGGCTCCCAGCCATGGTCGAAGCGGGCATAGACGCGCTCGCCGAACGCTGCCGGAGGAAGATCCGCGGGCAGAGCAAGATCCACCATGAAAACACGCTCTACTGTCTTAACGCCGTTTGGATCACTGGGCAGCGTTGGAATCCTTCCGCCCCCCGACAAGCCCAGCGCGGGCGTCGGCAATTCATCGACCCCACCCGCAGGTGGGCGGATCAGCGCCACCGACGCGGCATGCCGGATGCTGTCGGCCAGGCGCAGTTCGGCGCCCTGAAAATAGGCGCGAACCAGATGGATGTCGTCCTGCGATACCACCGTACGGGCGACCAAGGCGTCCTTGGCGAGAACATGACCAATCACCTCGCCCTTCTTCAGATAACGTGCCGGTAAGTCTTGCGCTTGCGCGGCAGCCAGAACCCCGTCGGTCTGTGCTCGGCCCAGCAGGCGCCCTGCCCGCTCCTCGAGCTTGGCCAGTATCGCCTGCTCCTGCTGCAACTGGCGCTCGCTCACGCGCGCCTTGACCGGATCGGTGAACGCCTCCCCTAGGAAACGCGCCTGGGCCTCGTCCACCTTGGCACGCGCCACCTCGATTTCGGTCGCGAGCGAGCGGTCCTCCTGCTCGAACAAGAGGTCGCCCTTGCTCACTCGAGAGCCCGGCTGAACATACCAACTCACGAAGAACCCATCACCGCCGGCCCGCACGATGGACTGATCAGGCAACCACACCACGCCCTCTGCACGGGTGTATAGCGGCATCGGCACGATAAAGGCCAGCGCCGCGACCCCGGCTATCAAAGCCAGGCTCAAACGCACGGCCTGAGCCCTGCGACGTTGCAACCCCGGGCTACGGGTCACATGCCGCCAGGCCTTCCAAAGTGGTACTCCGATCAAGGTCACCAGCCCCCACAGGGCGATCAAGGTGCCAAAGATGAAGAACTCTCCAGATACGAAAAGGATGATCGACAGCGTGACGAACACCCGGTAGCACCAGGCCAGCGGTGTATAGCAGAACAGCCAGCGCTTCTCACTGGCCGTCTCTTGCGGCGCCTGCACGTCATGGGCGCCGAACACGTAGCGATCCCACAGGTACGTCAGGTACTTCTGACCACGCTGAGCTAGATTGGGGATCTCGATGAGATCGCAGAGTATGTAATAGGCGTCATAGCGCAGCAGTGGATTGCCGTTGACCACCAGGGTCGAGACACCCGCCACCACCATCACGTTGTAGGCTACGGCGCGCGCCACGCCTGGCTCGACCAGCAACCAGGCATACAGCGCCAAGGCAGCGATGAACACCTCCACCAGCATGCCGGCGGCCGCTACCACGGCTCGCCGCCATTTGGAGGGAAATGCCGCCGACGCCGAGGCGTTGACATAGGGTACCGGTGCGAAGACCAGCAGCATCACGCCCGCTTCGCGCACCGTGCCACCCCATACCCGCACCGCGAACGCATGGCCAAGCTCGTGCAGCAGCTTCACGATCGGGAAGACCAGCACCATCACCAGCAGGTTGCTCGACGACAGCACCTGCTCCGACAGATTATGGGTCAGCTCGCTCCAGTGCTGCCCGGCCAGCACCAAGGCAGGTAGTACCACCGCCAGCCACAGTGCAAGCCCCAGGCGCCCGAAGCACCAAGCCAGACGTGGCGCCCAGCTGTCCAGGAACTCGTGCGGATCCACCAGGGGCAGCTTCAAGCTCATCGGGTTGAGCAGGTACTGCTTCCAGGTCATCCGGCGCTTCTGCTTGTAGCGCTCGAGCAGCGCCCAGGAGTCCGGGCTGGTATCGCCCTGTAGCAGGTCGGCGCCATGCAGTTGCACCAGCAGGTCCACGATCTCGTTCTGCGTGCAGTCATCACCTGTACCGGCGGCATTGGCTTGTTCCCACAACGCCTGGACCGTGCGCGAACCGTCCATGCCTCGAACCAGGGCGTAGGCCGCAGGTGACAACCGGTGATAGCGACCACCACTCTGGTCCTGCACCACATACCAGACCTGGTTGCGATACAGATGACGCTCGATCCGCGCCTGAGCCGCCAGGCGTGGTCGCAGATCGGCAACGCTGTGCCAAGAGGAACTGAACAGACTACGCGTCATGATTCACCTATGGCATCCAGGTCCACAACCACAGGGTGAGCCAATCGCTGAAGCCATGGGTCAGCGCCCACCACAGCGAGCGACTGCCAACCTCGATCTTCCCAACGCCCTCCATGCCGGGCCTTAGTCGCAGCGACGCCTCGGCCAGATTCGCCTCGACCCGGAAGAAATTTCGCCCGTCCTGCGCGGTTGCCACTGGCGTTACCTTCGCCACTTGGAATGGCATGGGTTCGCCGGCGATGCCGGTCATCACCAGTCGACCGGACTGCCCTACCTGCACATGGCGGATTTCACGTTCGTCCACCTGGAGGATGACCCGGTAACTGTGCAGCGGGGCGATCTCGAACAACGTCTTGCCCGCCTCCACCGGCGCACCGATCTGCTGGCTCAGATCGCCGGATACCACGATGCCGTCGAAGGCCGCGGTCAGGCGCGCGCGGGCGATCTTCTCCGTGATCAGCCTGAGTTGGGCCGACGCCTGGCGCAGTTGCGCCCCCACCACCTCCATGGCCGTCAGGTCATGCTTGGCAGTGGCTTCACGCAGGCGGTTCTCGTACTGATCGCGCTCGCTCGCCCAACGTGCCTCTTCGATGCGCAGGTCACGCTCGTCCAGCAATGCGAGGAGTTGATCGCGCTTCACGGTATCGCCCGCACGCACATAGGCACTGTTGATGAAGCCATCGAACGGCGCCGCCACTACCCGCTGCACTTCGCCTTCCACCACGGTCTTGGCCGACACCCGATAGTCGATGGGTACCAGTACCAGCAGCGCCACCGCACACAGCACAGCCGCCGTAGCCACCTTCCAGGTCAGGTGGCGCGGCCCGAACAGCTTCTCGAAAACACCGCGCACATCATCGTTCAGGCGGCGTAGCACACCTCGCTCGGCCGAGCGCTTCTGCTCGATGATAGGCGCCGCCAGCGCGCCGAAGGCATCCAGCCAGACCTGGTCCTGCGTGGTGAAGGCCTTGCTCTCCCGCTCCAGGGTAATGACGCCGAGGCAGCGAGCACCCACCACCAATGGATAGGACAAGACCGCTTCGGCACCCGACAGTGCGCGTAGCGCATCATGCAGTGGTGTCTGGCCCTCAGCTCCCTCCTCGGGCACTGGCGACTGCAGGATGCGGTGGGCGTCGTAGGCTTCGTCCATGGCCTTCTGGTAGCTCTTGACCAGGGACGTGTGCTTGTCGAAAGAGGCGGCATCCGACAGGGCAATGAGGCGGACCGTCGCCTGGTCCGTCAGGCCGATGGCCGCGCGGGTGCAGTCCAGGTGCAGCCGCAAGGCGTTGGCGAGTTCGAACATCGCCTGCTGGAGTTTCTGGCCATGACGCAGGGATGCCGCCACCACTTCCAGCACGGAACCCAAGCGATCGCGAGCCTGGGTGGCTTCGACTCGCTCCCGTCCTGCCAGCATGTCCACCAACCAGGCGGCGCCCCAGTGAACCTCCCGCAGTACCTCGGGCGCCTCGCGCTCGGAGATCGTTGACTCCAACGTCACCACCCCGACGACGCGATCATCGATCCGCAGCGGATAACCGAGATGCACGGTGCCATCCGGCCCCGCCTTCACCACACTTTGGTGCAGCTGCAACGTCGATTCGACCACCGCGCCCAGGCGGCCCAACTCGGGCCCCGCCTTCGGCCACACGGCCACGGGGCCATAGCTGTGGTCCGCCGGATTCTCGAGCAAGATGGCACCCGCTCGGATAGCGGGCAAACGACCGCAGAGCAGCGCCAGCCAGGCACGACATCTGGCCTCGCCCGTCCGCGAGGAGGCAAAGGCCTCCCACTCGGCAGCGGCATCCCGGGCCGACGTGCCCGGCGCGACGGCGGCGGAATCGATGACCGTGCTCATCGTCGATCCTCCACGCCGGCCAGGCGAACGGGGAGCCTGGGGTCGGCCGCCTCGCGCAACGGCACCAACAGCCTGTCGATCCTGGTGACATCGGTCAGCAGCAAGGTACCCGCCGCCGCCTTGAGACGGATGACCGAGACGATCTGATCGTAGCGTCCCTTGGAGAAATCGCGCTGGCCGGCACGCAGTTGCTGCTCGGCCTGCAGGATCTCCAGACGGGTCTGCAAGCCCCGCTCATTGCCCCGGCCGGCGCGGGCTAATTCCACACGGGCCGCGCGAATGCTCTGGGCACCCGCCGCCGCGCGGGCCACCGCACCGCGCCAGGTGAACCAGGCGCGCTTGGCCGCCAGTATGGCGGAGCGTCGGGCTGCTTCGAGCTCCTGGCTGGCTCGCTCTTCCTGGGCCAAGGCCTCGGCCACCTTGGCCGATTGAGCGCCGCCCGAAAAAAGCGGTACGTTCAGTTGCACCCCGATACTGCCTTGAGTGATGTCATAGCCGGCCTGCCCGGGAAAGCCACCCACCGCCTGGCTGTTCTTGCCATAGCTGGCCACCAGGTCCAGGGTAGGGGAATGCCCGGCACGCTGCTTGAGCACCTCGGCTCCGGCAGCTTCATAGGCCCGCTGCGCGGCCAATACGGTTGGATTACCCGCTTGCACCTCGCGCAACCAGGCATCCAATGTCTGCGTCGCCGGGTCGAGCAGCTCCACGGAGCCGATCAGGTGCGGCAAGTCGAGGTCCTGTAGCGGCCCGACCCACTGCTCCAGGGCGGCGCGCTTGAGCTCGATCTCCGCCTCGGCGACGACACCGTCCGCCCGCGCCTGCTCGAGCTTGGCCAAGGCCTCCTCGGTCTGGGGATGGCTGCCGCCGCCCAACTCTTCAGCGCGAACCGACACCCGCCATTGCTGCTCGAGCGCGGCTACCTGCTGGTCGGCGAAGGCTTTCGCATCCCGGGCGGCCAGCAGATCGAACCAGGCCTCCACCAGCCGAGCCGCCAATTCCTGTTCCGCGGCGGTCAGTTGATACTCGGCCTGAGCCACCATGATCTTCGCCTGCTCCACCCCCACCAGGTCGGCAGGACGCCAGAGCGGCTGTGTCAGGCTCAGTTGCGTCGAGTGGTTGTTGTATTCGTCACTGGCCCTGGGCGTAGTATCGTCGCGAGTCTGGTAGTTACGTGAATTGGCATGGGTGCCGGCACTCATACTGAGCTGGGGCAACAGAGCGCCGAAGGCCTGCTTCTCACGGGCCTGCGCGGCCAAAACCGCAGCCTTGGTCCCCAGGAACGTCGGCTCGCTGGTACGGGCACGCTCCAGCAAATCCCTCAAGGAAAGGGGCTGCGCCTGGACACTCACGGCGCCCAGCAGCACGATGAGCCACGACCACCGCATCTTTCGCTGCCAGCCACCCCTCCCACTGGACGTGCCTATCCGCGACTGGCTAACGGGCGAATCCGCTAGCGGGGAAGTGATTACCCGTTGCTCGCCCTCAGGCAGGCTACCTTCCGTTGTCTCTTGGCCTCGGTCAGTCGCACTGCGAACCCAGAAGCCGTGCTTCCCGCCTACGTAATAGGTATGGAAGTCTTCAACCTCTAGGTTGAAAACAGGCACTCGTAGGTAGGGATCGTCACTTGCTAGCACCTCGGTGGGAAGATAGAGGAATTTCTCCTCCACTGACTCATCGACAGCAGCGTAATTGGCGTAATCGAATACCGAGCCATGCCCATCCGGGCCCAGCGTACTCGAAACCCAGCCAATGCCCTCTTGCCCCGTGCGGTATATCCGACTTATGGCCCCTACAAAGGCACGACAGCCATCACCCTGGCGTAACCACTGCATAGGTTTGAGTTCATCAGCTCGTGTCCAGCCAATACCCTCCACCCAGAAGGGGTGGTTTCCTGTCGCCACAACGAAATAGGAGGGATCGGGGAAAACCCAGCCTTCTGGATGAATGCCTATATTGAAAATAGGCTGAGGATCATGCGCAAAGGTTCTGACCACGCGCTTGTATTCCGGCTGCCCGGAACCGTCCTCGGGACTGGAAAGTACCCAGTCCCCTACCTGGATTTCCTCAATCGGCTTCTTACCGTCCTTCGTATAAACGCGCGTGCCTTTGATGAAGCACCCGCTGACCGGCGACGGGTAACGAATATCCCCGTCGACCTTGGGCAGCTTGTCGGCAATGGCTTCGAGCAAGGCCTTGCTTGATAGCCTCAAGTCGTTGATCGCGTCCTGGACCCTTTTCTGCAGCGGTTCGAGCCAGGACCGGCTAGCGAACCCAAGGCAAATGGCAGGGCCCCGACCCAAAAGCAGATGATGCGGTCTCCAGCCTTCCCATGCTCGATCGACCACTAGCTTTTTCAGTGATGAATACACACCGATCTCCATTCGGTATAGATGCAGCGCCAAGGCGTAGGCTTTGCCCTGCTGATCACGTGACGCAACGGTTCGAAGCTACTGCGGGATGCCGAGGATTTCAGCCGCTAGGCGCTGTAGGGGCTGAAATCGGGGCTGTGCGGTCTCTTGCACCGCCCAAAGGCCATACCAACTCTCCACGGGCGGTAAAATTCACACAGGTAAAAGCGCCCTATGCGGACTCTAATCTAGTCAACAGTTCCGAGATTCCGCCTTGGTACAAGCGCGCTCCTCTGATTACTCAGCTATTTGCAGAAGGGTGGATTCTGACGTTGGTGTTGGGCCGAAGAGAGAGGGCTTGCGCCGCAAAAAACCACGTCCCTGACAAGATCTCCACTTGTGCTGCGCAGGCGACAGCAAACTTACATAGCAATTATGTTCACCAGCCGCACCACAAATACCTGTTAACCTTCAGGGCTCGCTATAAAATCAACATGGCGCACCCACACACCCAGGGTATCCACAAAATAGGTATGGTAGTCCTCGACTTCCACATTATAAACCGTAGCATGGTACCAAGAGCTTCTCAGTGTTCCTGGCGGATCGCCCTCATAACAGGCATTATTAGGATTCAGGTTCACGTGCGTCCAAAACTCATCCTCCATAGCACGATCCCCCTCTATCGGAACCTCGGGCAGAACGCGATTGTTCTCAAGGCTAATAAAAACTCCGGTAGTCCCAGGCTCCAAGGTCCCATAGGGATTCCATATTTGATTCGTTTTGTCTGTTTGATAAGCCGGAATAGACTGAGATACCTTTACAATACAGCCATCATGCAACATCAGTTTCATACCTGGCGCCAGCAAATCTGCTCGGACCCACTCCCTGCAAGGCCAAGGCCGATTCTCGTAAGCATCAAGGATACGGCTGTCGGCATGAAACAATTCATCCTGATCGGACTCCACCACCCAGAATGGGTGGTCAGGTGTGGTAATCACAAAGCTGTTATCGTGGGCGTCCAGATACTGTTGCTGGGTGGTTCGCTTGGCCGCGGCCTCTTCGTGCAGGCTCATGTCGTACCAAGAAACAAGCCAAGTCTCGCAATTCTCCCGCTTCACTGTACGGACAACACGTTTGTAGGCGACCTCTCCCTCGCCACTCTCCGACTTGGACAAGACATAGTCGCCTACTGCGATCTGCTCAACGGGTCTGAGCCTATCCTTGGTGTGGACTAAAGTTCCCGCGACGAAACCTATTTGCATAGCCCCTCCCTGCAGAAAAAGTCGCCGTGCTCTTTTTGCCCGGGCTAAATGCCCCTCCTTGATGCCTCATGCTTGTAGTTCGCATTACGGCTCTTGAGGCGCCCCTACCCCTCACGCTGTAAAACCCTACTGCTCTTTAGAGGCTCACATCATAACAATTGGTATTGTGCACCCACACTCCTAAGGCATCCACAAAATAGGTATGGTAGTCCTCGACCTCCATATTATGGACCGTAGTGTGAAACCAAGAGCTTTTAACTGTTCCTGGCGGGTCGCCTTCATAGCAGGCTTCATTAGGATTCAGATTAACGTATTTCCAAAACTCATCCCCCATAACTCTACGTCCCGCCAGCGGAACCTCTGGCAGAACACGACCATCAAGATTAATAAGTATCCCGGCAGTCCCACCTTCTAGTTCTCCATAGGGAGTCCATACTTGGTTTGCTTTACCTGCTTGATAAGCAGGAATAGACGCCCATACCTCTACAATACGACCGTCATGCAACATCAGCTTCATACCTGGCGCCAGCAAGTCTGCTCGAACCCACTCTCTGCGAGGCCAAGGCCGATCCTCGTAAGCATCAAGTATGCGGTTGCTGGCATGAAACAACTTGTCCTCATCGGACTCCACTACCCAGAATGGGTGGTCAGGGGTAGTAATCACAAAGCTGTTGCCGTGAGCGTCCAGATACTGTTGCTGCGTAATACGCTTGGCCGCGGCCTCTTCGTGCAAGTTCTCGTCAAACCAAGAAACAAACCACGTTTCGCAATTCTCCCGTTTCACTGTACGCACGACACGTTTGTAGGCGACCTCTCCCTCGCCACTCTCCGGCTTGGACAAGACATAATCACCTACCTCGATCTGTTCGATAGGCCTGAGTCCCTCCTTGGTATGAACCAAGGTACCGGCGACGAAGCAGGCTCTTTTCTTCTCGGTATCATGCTGCGCTTCTTCCTTGCTTCTTTGCCGCAAAGCGGCACCGACTGGATGCCCAAAACTTTTGCTATTGGCAAGCCGCACTCTCTCACAATTCGTGTTGTGCACCCAGAATCCCTTGGCACCGACGTAATAGGTATGGAAATCCCCAACTTCCAAATTGTATACAGCCACACGCAGGTAGGGATCATCGCTCGCCAGTATTTCATCAGGCAGATAGGTGTATTTCTTCTGTTCGGACTCACCAATGACTGCGTAATTAGCGTAATCGAAGACTCTGCCTCGACCTTTCAAGCTATTTGTATCCTGGATCCAGCCAATACCCTCCTTCCCTACACGGTATACTTGGCTCACGCCGCCCACATAAGCCAGACCGCCATCCTCTTGGCGCAACCATTGCTGGGGTTTGAGCGCATCAGCCCGTGTCCAACCGACGCCTTCCACCCAAAATGGGTGGTTTCCGGTCGCCACGATGGCATAAAAGCTGTCCGATGGCTCCCACCCCTCAGGGTGGATAGTGACGCGGACAATAGTCTGTCGCTCATGCTTAAAGGTTCTGACCACCCGCTTGTACTCAGGGCTGCCGCTGCCATCCTCAGGACTGGAGAGCACCCAGTCGCCGACCTTGATCTCCTCGATCGGCTTGAGCCCGTCCTTGGTATGAACGCGCGTCCCTTTGATGAAGCAGCCACCCGCCTGCACTGGGTGGCTGATGTCCTCATCGACCTGGGACAGCTTGGCGGCAAGGGCGCCGTATGGCGCCTTTACCGGGACGATCAGTCGTTGTGCCATGCCTCAGCGCCCCTGCCGCCCGATGGGAAATACCAAGCCGGTGATATCGCCCAGGTTGCACTCGTCATCCTGCCGACTCAGCGGCGGCAGCCAGGTGGTTGACAGGTCGCAGGCTTGCAGCCCAGATGGCGTGGTGTCCCAGTCGATCCGTGGCCGTTCGCCGCTCGACTGCCTCAGGATGAGGTAACGGTCGGACTGCGATGCGGCAGGCTGGCAGGACAGCGACGACTGCAAGCGGAGGGTTGCTCCCGACAGCATGCAGCTACTGGGCATGACAGTAAGGCCAATGCTCGCGCGAGTGGTTTTCCGACCATCCGAGACGGCATAGGTAAAGCTGTCGGTTCCGCTGTAGCCGGCGTGCGGACGGTAGAGATAGCTGCCATCGTTATCGCGGAACAGGGTGCCATGTGCAGGCTTGCCCAGCGTCAATTGCAGCGCATCGCCCTCTGCGTCGCGCACCAGTGCCGTGAAATCGATCCGTACCCAGCCGTTGCGCAGCAGCGTGAAGCTTGCATCCTGCGCTATCGGGGCGGTGTTGAAAGAGATGACCTTCACCTCGATGTCAGCCATGGTGACGGCCTGGGCCTGGTTGCTCCGCTCGGTCGTCGCGGCCACCACCTTGAGCATGAAGCTGCCGGTGAAGTCCTGGGGCGGCCGGATGCCAAGCTGGTCCAGTTGCCAGCCGGTAATATCGACCGTGCTGGCACCCGCTTTCGAGGTAAAGCTGCGTATGCCATCGGTGAGCACAGCACCCACCGGCACAGCCTCGATCCTCAGCGCCAGGGACTCGGAGCCGTCAGTGTCCTGGAGCGAGGCGCCGATGACGGACAGTCGGATAAGCGAATTTTCTTGCCCGACGTTGGCTGGCAGGGTTTCGGTGAGCACGATGTCATCGACCATCATGCCGCGGCCATTGACGCTGGAGCGTTCGGCCTCAGAGACGATGCGGATGGTCTGCATGCCACCCGTGCCGGTGAACTGGACGCTGCGCGCTTGCCAGTCCAGCCCTTGCCAACCACTGGTGCTGGCATCTCCACCGACGCGTACGCCGTCGACATAGATACCGATACGGGTGTAGTCAGCGCCGTAACCCATACGGCCGGCCAGATCCAGGCTCAGGGTATAGCGGGCGCCCGCAACCGTCTGCACACTGCGCTCGATACCAAGGGTCTGGTGCATCACCGCGGCGGAATCGTTCAACTCCAGCCAATTTTGACCATTACCCGCCATCGCATTGACCGGGCGCAGCCTGTACCGGGCATCCATCATCCAGTCACCGTTGCTCCAGATCTCGAAGCCGTTGTTGCCACCCCAGCTTGAATCCGGGTGGGTGATCAACGTCCAGCCTTCCAGTTCACGGGCCTTGACCAGGGTGGAGGTGACGCTGCGATTGGCCACCGATTCCCAGCCAGTACGGAACACCTCGCGGGTCTGCCGTTGCGGATCGCTCAGCACCAGGCTCGGTGCATCGGCTAACGGGGTCACCACCAGCCGCACCGTGGCCACGCCGGACTCGGCCTGGCCATCGCTCAGCCGGTAGGTGAAGCGATCCTCGCCACTCCAGTCAGCCACCGGGGTGTAGGTCAGGCTGCCGTCAGCATTGCGCACCAATCGGCCATGGGCTGGCCCCTCCAGCAGTTGCAGCTGCAGGCGGTCGCCCTCTACGTCGCGGTCGTTGCTCATGGGCCAGAGGGTGATGCTGGCGTCTTCGTTCAGGGTGGCGTAGTCGTCGAGCGCCACCGGCGCATCGTTGACCGCGGTGATCGTCAGGCGTACCACGCCCGCCACACTGGCTTGACCGTCGCTAACCTGGAAGGTGAAGGCATCTTCGCCGTGGTAGTCGGCCGCCGGCGTGTACGTCCAGGTGCCGTCCGCATTGCGGGTCAGTTGGCCATGGCTCGGTTGTAGAGCGCTGACCGTGAGCGAGTCGCCATCCACATCCCGGGCCTGCGCCAGCAGGTCGAGCACGAGCCGGCCATCCTCCAGCAAGGTCGCGGCCAAGGGGCTGACCACCGGGGCGTCGTTCACCGGTACTACTACTATACGTACCTCGGCCGTTGCGGAGTCTGCCTGGCCATCGTTGGCGCGGTAGGTGAAGCGGTCTTCGCCATGGAAATTCGCCTCGGGGATGTAGAGGAAGCTGCCATCCGCGCCCAGCTCCAAGCGGCCGTGTCGCGGCCCGCTGAGCACCCGGATGCCGAGTACGTCGCCCTCCACGTCCCGGGCGCCCTGCAACAGGTCCAGGGTTACGGTGGCGTCCTCATCCAGGGTCACCTCGAAGTCCGTCACCTGAGGCGCGTCGTTCACCGGCATCACGTTCAGGGTGACGCTGGCCGGTGCGGAAGCCAGCGAGCCATCGGTTACCCGATACGTGAAGCCATCGGTACCGTTCCAGTTGGCGTCCGGGGTGTAGGTGAAACCGCCGTCGGCGTTCAGCGACAACTGCCCATGCTGCGGGCCGGACAGGATTTCGACGGTGAGGGCATCGCCTTCGATGTCGCTGGCCAGGGCCAGCAGGTCGAGGGCAAGGGTGCTGTCCTCCTCCAGGGTGAAGCGAGCGTCACCGGTCACAGGCGCATCGTTTACCGGCGTCACGTTCAGGGTGACGCTGGCCGGCGCGGAAGCCAGCGAACCATCGGTTACCCGATACGTGAAGCCATCGGTGCCGTTCCAGTTAGCGTTCGGGGTGTAGGTGAAGCGGCCATTGGCGTTCAACGCCAACTGGCCATGCTGCGGCCCGGACAGGATTTCGACGGTAAGGGCATCGCCTTCGAGATCGCTGGCCAGGGCCAGCAAGTCGAGGGCAAGGGTGCCGTCCTCCTCCAAGGTGAAGCGGGCATCAGTGGTTACCGGAGCGTCGTTCACCGGCGTCACGTTCAGGGTGACGCTGGCCGGGGTAGAAGCCAGCGAACCATCGGTTACCCGATACGTGAAGCCATCGGTTCCGTTCCAGTTGGCGTCCGGGGTGTAGGTGAAACCGCCATCGGCGTTCAGCGACAACTGCCCATGCTGAGGACCAGACAGGATTTCGACGGTGAGGGCATCACCTTCGATATCGCTCGCCAGGGCCAGCAGGTCGAGGGCAAGGACGCCGTCCTCCTCCAGGGTAAAACGGGCATCACCGGTCACAGGCGCATCGTTTACCGGCGTCACGTTCAGGGCGACGCTAGCCGGCGCGGAAGCCAGCGAGCCATCGGTTACCCGATACGTGAAGCCATCGGTGCCGTTCCAGTTGGCATCTGGCGTGTAGATGAAGCTGCCATCGGCGTTCAGCGCCAACTGGCCATGCTGCGGGCCGGACAGGATTTCGACGCTGAGGGCATCGCCTTCGATATCGCTGGCCAAGGCCAGCAGGTCGAGGGCAAGAGCGCCGTCCTCCTCCAGGGTGAAGCGGGCATCACCGGTTACCGGCGCGTCGTTCACCGGCGTCACGCTCAGGGTGATGCTCGCTGGCGCGGAGGCCAGCGGGCCATCGGTTACCCGGTAGGTGAAGCCATCAGTGCCGTTCCAGTTAGCGTCTGGCGTGTAGGTGAAGCTGCCATCGGCGTTCAGCGACAACTGGCCGTGCTGCGGCCCGGATAGGATTTCGACACTGAGGGCATCGCCTTCGATATCGCTGGCCAGGGCCAGCAGGTCGAGGGCAAAGGTGCTGTCCTCCTCCAGGGTGAAGCGGGCATCGGTCGCTACCGGCGCGTCGTTCACCGGGGTAACGGTGAGCGTCACGGTGGCCAAGTTGGATTCCAGCCGGCCATCGCTGAGCCGGTAGGTGAAGCTGTCCTCGCCTGACCAGTTGGCGGCCGGCACATAGCGCAGGCGACCTTCGATCGTTAGCTCTAGGGTGCCATGGGCGGGGCCGGTAACGACCACTGGCTGCACGCCCACCTGGTCGGCACCGAGGTCGTTAGCGATCACGTCGATGTCCAACGGGGTGTCTTCAGCGGTGGCCACAACATCGTCGCGGGCCTCTTGGGGCATACCCAGGCGCAGATCCCGCACCGTGACCTGGCTGCTGGTAGCGGCCGCACCGCGCCCGAAGCCGATCAGGTCGTAGGAGAGGTTCACCACGGTGCCTGCGGCGATGCCGGACAGGTCCACCAACACCCTCCGGCTGCCGTCGGCATTACGGATGGTGGTGATACCCGAGGCCCTGTACTCGCTGCCGTCGGCCTGGAGGTTGAGGAAGGCGTCGGAGCGGGTAAGGCCGGAGCCTTTCAGCAACGATAGGCCGGTAGTGGCGTCGATGAGTGCGACTTCGAAGGCGTCCTGCGGTCCCCCATCCTGTAACAGTGCAGAAGCGACCGTGAAGGACAGGAAGCGGTCGTTGGCACCGACGACGAAACGTTGCCGCGCACTGGATTGCGCTTGAGTGGTTTCGCGCAGCTGGATGACATTCCCCTCTGAGCTGGCAGCGCCGGCTAGGGTCCAGGCCGAGGCATCGAAGGCCGAGAGGCCGTCCAGGTCGGTCTGCTGCGCCGCCTGGTTATAGGCACGCGCAGGTACGGCGCCCGTATCATCGGCGGCGCCTATGGTAACGTAGCTCATGCCTTGCTGGACGAAGGATTGGGTGTCCCGCAGGGCGGCAACGTCAAAGGCGCTGGGCAGCCTGCGCATGCCCGGGGAAAGGTATTGCCCCATCACGCCGGCATCGCTCACCACGGAAGGCAAGCCAACGACGTGGCCCAGCTCGTGGATCAGCACGGTGAGCAGATCGATCTTGCCAGCCGCAGGGCTACCTTCGGGCGCCCTGAATACCTGATCCTGGGTAGTGGCCACATACTCGCCGTTATCACCCGCGCTGGTGTCCACGAACCAGCCCCAGCCGGCGCCCGTGACGTCCAGGGCGATTTTCTTACCCTGGGTAAAGCCCGCCAAGCCATCGGCCAGATCGGTAATGGCGAGCTCCACCCCTTCCAGAAGCGATGGCGCTGCCCCCGCATCGAGCCAGTACTGCCGGGCCTGAGCGTATACCCGCTCGATATCCGCCAATTGAAGCGGACTGACGCCGATACCGCTGCCTTCGTAGTTGACGTTCTGGTTCTCTGGTCTAAGTTGTTCGACGAAACGCAACTCGATCCGTGGATCATCCCCGGTCAACATTGCCTTGATCCGCTCGATTCGCCCCGCAAGTTCTGCCCTTTTAGAAATCTCGACAACCACATCGCCAGTATTTGGGTCAATGACTCTCTGAAAGGTAGTGAAATCCACTTTACCTAGCCGAATGGCCTCAAAGAGCGCCTCAACTTGGCGGCCAGCTGCACGCGGCAATGCGTCATCCTCCCCGCCCAGACTGGATTTGAGCGCAGGCATTTCGAAGCGCCATTTTGTGTTCGGGTTGTGCTCAAGCGCCAATGTCACACGCCAAAGCAGCTCCAATGCCGACTGAGCCTCACTATGAGCATCTCTATCAATGTATATTCCGGCTTGAACACCTTTATTATCAGTTTCGAAGAACTTACCCATTGTCAGTTTGCGGTCGACGAAAATATTGGTATCGCCTACTACCTCACGGCCTTCCACGCGTAGGTAGTTTTTCTGCCCCGCCGTCATGTCAGAGGTTTTCTGGAAGAGAACAGCGTACTCCTGCCTAAACCCCTCAGCATCGACGATCCGCCCAATTACCTCATCTTCAAACTGTAGCCACGGCTGTAAATATTTCTTCGGAATATCGATTGTGATGTTATCCACCACCTCCTGGTACTGGGGACGCATACCGCTGCTCGGTGATCGCACGACAACGAATCCATTAGGAATCTCGCCCTTTTCAAGAATGCTCTTAATGATGCCATCCAGCGTGGCACCGCTCTCGTAGCGAGGAGTTTCGAAGATTGGGGCGACGCCTTCACTATTAGCAAGTCGCACCCCCTCGCAATTCTCGTTGTGAACCCAAAACCCTTTGGCACCGACGTAATAGGTGTGAAAATCCTCAACCTCAATGTTATATACATTTACTCGCAGACAGGGATCATTGGCTGTAAATATTTCCTCAGGCAGATAGGCGTACTTCTTCTGTTCAGACTCTTCGATAATTGAGTAATTGGCGTAATCGAAAGCTTCGCCACGGCCCCTAATGCTAGCTGTCTCCGTAATCCAGCCAATACCCTCCTTATCCGTTCGGTATACCGGCTGTACCCCACCGACGAAAGCCCGACCGCCGTCGCTTAGGCGCAGCCACTGTTGACGCTGGAGCGCATCGGCTCGTGTCCAGCCAACACCCTCTACCCAGAACGGATGGTTTCCGGTTGCCGCGATGAAATAGAAGCGATCCGAAGGTTTCCATCCCTCAGGATGAATGCTGATATTGAAAACAGGTTGAGGATCATGCTCGAAAGTCCTGACTACCCGCTTGTACTCAGGGCTGCCACTACCATCCTCAGGACTGGAGAGCACCCAGTCGCCGACCTTGATCTCCTCGATCGGCTTGAGCCCCTCTTTTGTATGGACGCGTGTCCCCTTGATGAAACATCCGCCCGCCTGCGACGGGTAGCGAATATCCTCATCGACCTTGGATAGCTTGGCGGCAATGGCCTCGAACAGTGCTTTGCCCGATAGCTTCAAGTCGTTGATCGCGTCCTGGACCATTTTCTGCAACGGTTCGAGCCGGAAGCGATTGGCGAACTCCGCTGCGATACTCGGATCGATCAAGGCATTCATGGCCCCCTGCTGCTGAGCTTCCCGTAGCTTGTAGGCTTGCAGCATCTTCAGGTCCGCCGGCAGATCGGAGCGGGCGAGGACCTTGGCGATGGCCGCCGCCTGCTCGCGGTACCACTCGGCCGCCTGGGAAAGGCTCATGGATTTTTCGGCCGGGGTGGTGAAGACCACGTCATTACCGATGCGGACCTCCGTCTTGCTGCCGATGCGGATGACGCCGGGGTCGGTGATGGCCGCCGAGGTGGTTTTGCCTTGCGGCGTCAGTAACTGGATCGATAGCGCGTTATCGAGCGTCGCTGCACCTTCGATCGCCTTGTTCTTCTTCAGCCCCAGGCCGATGAATTCGCCGAGTTTGCTGAAGAAGCTGGAGGCGACTTCAGGCGCCACGGACAGTGTTCCGCCGATGCCGCCGGCGACGACGCCGGTCAACAGCACCTTCTCCATATCGATATCCTTTTGTCCATCCTTGCCATTGGTGATCGCGTAGATGTTGTTCAGGCCGGATTGGATCAAGGTTTCTGCCGCCATGCCCGCCGAAGCGGCGCCAACGGCCCCACCCAGGAACTTGGTCAACCATCCCTTGGCCGCACTGGAGGCCTGCACCGCGACACCGCCTGAGCTGAATTGGATCTTGCTGGCGTAGGCGGTCGCCATGACATCGGTGAAATTGCTGCGGGTGAACTCGTTGTAGCTGATCTCACCGCTGTTGTACTTCTGCAGGCGCGCCTCGTAGCGCTCGAGGTAGCCGCCGGTGAACAGGGTATCGAACCCCTTCTTGAGCAGCGTCACCACCATGCCGTCTTCTGGATTGCTCCAGGTGCTTTTGAGCTGAATCAAAGGTGGTTCGGCCACCACCATTTCCAGCTGCGGCACCGGCACCCTGGTATCGGTGAGCTCGATAGAGGCGCCACGCGGCACGAACGACGACAGCCCCCACATCCAGTTGAAGTTCTGGCCCGTAGCGATCTGGTCGTAACGCGAGGCCGTGACTTCGGGAATCTGAGATCCAAAGCCGTCGCCTCCGGCGCCACGCACGGGGATATTACGATCGATGGGCAAGCTACCGACCAGGCGCCCAGCTGCCTGGACCTGGGCCTTATGGGCCGGCGTGTTGGCTTGGATGGCTGCCTGCACCAAGGCTGCGGCGTTCCAGGTGAACAGCGAGTGGCTGCTGGGCGCGAAGATGTCGTAGTTCGGCGTATGGTTCCACACAGAGGCATACAGGGTTCCATCTGCGGCCAGGCCAAGGCGTTGGATAGCACTGCCTGGTATCGGTGAGGTGGCCCCCAGGTATTCCGCCGGCTGGCCGCCTTCGCCGAAGGGATTCTTGATCACACCGATCTTGCCCCCGATCTGATAGCGCGGCAGCTCGCCGGGCTCGGTCATTACCGAGTCGGTGAAATACCAGTTGTCGTCGCCTACCAGCGCATACTCCTCCCCTTGGTAGTTGACCACCACGATGTCGGCACTGGTCAGGATGTTCTGGCGGAACTTCTTGTAGGCAGCAGTAAATTCAGTCGCCCCCGTCATCGAGATCACTTCGACGTTTTCCGCCGTATCACCAATGCGACCGAACACATCGGTCTTGACGATGATCTTCACCAAGCCCTTGGAGTAAGAGCGCGGATCGGACGCCAGGAACTCGCCCGGGGAATCGCCCGCGGCGATGAACGTTACAATGCCTCCCCTGCGCACATTGTTGCCAGTAGTACGGACATCATTGAGGTTGATGTCGACCACGGCGCCAAAATCGGCCCTAGCGAAGGAGGTGTCGCTCGCTGGAATCTGGTTGAGGTCGAAGATGCGGACCCCACCGGACTCGGTGGTAGCACCCAGGTAGGAAGAGGCGTTTATCGCAATGCCGCGATAGCCCGCCGCTGACAGCCCGGTCGGATTGATGCTCTGTTGCTGCTTGAGGAAACTGGCGCTGGTCGGGTCGATGTTGATCCGGACCAGACCACCTGAACCATAGCGGTTCGACGCCAGGGCTACGTAGAGCCAACCGTCGTTGCTTACCATCTGGCTGATTCGTCCACGCACGTTATTGTTCAGCTCGAGCGTGAAGGCGATATCGCGGGTAAAGGTATCTACCACGTAGATTTTCACAGTGCTGCCGTTGGTGATGTCTCCCCCAGCGACGAAAACCAAGGCGCCGTCAGTACTGAAGGCGACGTTGTCGGACGCCGAACGGGCGATATCTAGCGGCTGGCCGCGCTCATCACGGGTAATCTGGTACTGCAGGGCGATCGGCGCACTATTGGTCTGGGTGGCAGCACCGGTGCCACGGAATACGCTGATGCTATTGGCACCGGTAATGAAGGTATCGCGGCTCGGGTCGCTCCAGACGCGGACCGGTAGGCTTTCGACCTTCGGTCCGGTCCCCTCGATGCCTTGCGCATTGGGTACGCGCGTCGTGCGTTCGATATGGATCAGATGCTGAGACAGTGCGAGGTGCTCCGGAACCGTGAAACGGATCTGGTTGCCCGACGGGGTGACATGGAACGATTGCCAGGTCAGGCCACGATCCACCGACCGCGTCGGCTCGGTGAGCTGATTACCGAGCGGTTGCAGCCAGAGACGGAAGTCGAAGCCGCCACCGCCTTGGGCGGGGTAAAGGTTAGCGCCGGTAAGGACGAGTTCCCGAGTTTGCGGATCGTAGATGGCCGAACTGATGCGTGGGGTAACGTCGTTCGCGCTGAAACTCGGAGGCGTCGGGAATTCCACCGTCTGGTTTGCATCGTTCAAGGCATCCGTTGGGATATTCGCCTGATAGGTGCCGGCCAGGCTGTAGGAGATGGAGGTCAGGAACTGCGGTGCCGACGCCAGAATACCCAGAGCACCAAGAGGTGCCCCCAGGGGCATGGTCATCATGGCGATATGACCAATTTCGGAGAAGAAGGCGTTGAAGTCTACGCCTCTTGCCTGCAGGCGTAGGGCACCGGTTTTTTCATTGAAATCAATACCTTTAGACCCCACGGCGACGATCATCTTGCCGCCGACGGTCATGCCTTCATAGGGCGGACTGGCGGTGTAGGCCTTGCCATCGCTGCCGATCACGCCATTGTCCACGATCCACCAGGTGGGTTTGATGGAGCCATCGGCCAGCGTGATGGTGCCTTCGCGCAGGAAGTAGACCTCGGTACCCACCTCGTAGCGGGTGGGAAGCCCTGTGGTCGCATCGATTGGGTTATCGATCTCCAGTGCCAACTGCATGGGCACGCTGGCCATGGCGCCACGTAGATCGATCTCGACCGCGGCCAGCGTCTGTAGCACGCCCGGCATCGGCAACGGCGTCGCCAGGCTGTCCAGCGCGATGCTCTGGATGGAAGCGGTGGTGTCGGCGGATAGGCTGCCGGGCGCGATGCTCAGGATGTTGCCGACCTGATCCGACAGGGAGATGCCTTCGCTGGCGAGGACTTCCACGGCACCGGTACGCAAGGGCGTCACGTTGACCCGCATGAGCCCTTGCTTGCCTTCATGGACGACCGTGATGACGGCCTGCCCCGGCGCTTTGGCGATGACCAGGCCATCGGCGGTCACTTCCACGACGGCGGGGTCGCTGACGTAATACTGGGTGCCGGCCGCCGTATGGAGGTCCACCCCCATCCCGTTGCGAGCAAAGGCATGCACGTCGATCTGGCGCCGGCCCACCTCGGCGGCGAGATTGAAGAACGGCGGGAACAGATCCAGCTCGTTGTCATAGGCGTCAACCATATGGTTCACGCCCTCCCTGTTGACGGTGATGGCGTTCACGGCTTCCAGGCCGTGGGCGCTGACCTTAACGGTCGCCGTGCCTTCGGACTTGCCACGCAGAATGCCGTCCGCGAGCACCTCGACCACGTTGCCATCCGTGGACACATAATCGAGATAGCCCGTCGTGAGCGTAACACCTCGCTCATCTTCGAAGTCACCGGTGACCTCTAGTTGTCGCGCGGTGCCCTGATATAGAGAAGCCAGCCGCTCGATGTTGATCTGCAGCAGCTTGGCGCCACTGACGTTCACTTTAAGCTCGATTGGCGCGCCCGCTGCGAAGCCATCGTCGGCCTGCAAGCGGATGACGGCTGCGCCGCTGTAGCCGGCTTCGGGGGTGAAGCGCAGCGTCATGCCGTCTGCATCGAGGCTGGCTGTGCCATGGGTACTGCCCAGTACGCGCCAGAAGACGGTGTCGCCTTCCAGGTCCTCGGCGATGCTGGCGAGGGCCGCTCGCAAAGCGAGGTCGGTGTGGGTCTTGAGCGCGGCGGGTTGCGCCTGCGCGACCGGTGCATGGTTGGCGGCGAAGCCGCTGTTGGCATAGAGCACCTGGCGGTCAGCGGTATTGACCAGGCCATCGCCGGTCAGGTCACCCGCGGCATTGTCGTCTTGGCGCAGTTGGTCCCAGAGGACGCTGTCGGCGCCATCGACCCGGCCGTCGCGGTTGAGGTCGCCAGCCAGGCTCAGGCGCAGCTGAGCCTCGCCTGTGCCGCTGACGCGGATGAGTTTGACACCGGCCTCGGTCACGCGCAGCAAGCGGGTGACTTTGCCGTTCACGGTGGCGGTGCCGATGATCTGGGCGCCGCTGACTTCGATTGCCGCATTGTCAGGAAGCGCGCTTTCCAGCGCCAGGATGACCTCGCCCTGCCCGCCCGGTAGGTGGACGGTGGAGGCGATTTCGCTTTCGCGCACGGTGAAGGCCAGGGTGGCGCCCAAGCCTTCGCCCAGGGTGCCACTCCACTGGTTGGTGTTGGCCGTACCCCAGTTCACGATGGCGCCTAGGTTGGCGGTCAAAGGTC
The DNA here is from genome assembly GCF_006384975.1 of Pseudomonas oryzihabitans. Taxonomy (NCBI): domain Bacteria; kingdom Pseudomonadati; phylum Pseudomonadota; class Gammaproteobacteria; order Pseudomonadales; family Pseudomonadaceae; genus Pseudomonas; species Pseudomonas oryzihabitans. Next base: position 88,513 of record NZ_CP021645.1, on the reverse strand, counting down.
CACTAACAGGCTCACCCGTGCTGCCGTAGGCGATGGGCGTGCCCAGACCGGCGTCGCTGAGATGGCGGACCAGGTTGAGCCGCCCTTCACCGTCGTACCGGTAGGCGACAGCGGTACGACCCTCGCCGCCATCCGGCAGGAGGATGCGGGCGATGCGCCCAGCCGAGTCGCGCTGGATGTCGAGACGTTGGCCCGAATCACCACCCTCGGCCGCGATGCCGGCATCCGATACGAGCCACGCCTGGCCGTCGGTGAAGGTCAGGCGCTCCACACGGCCCTGAGCATCCAGGGTGTAGCGGGTGCCGTCCGGCGCGATCAGGGTAAAGCTGGCGGGTACCCACGGCAGGCCGGTGGCCTGGTCGTATAGGTTGTCGCCAAGGCGGACGAGGCTATCGGGACGTATGGCTCCCGCCTGCCCATGGGCCTGCAATTGCCAGCCTTGATCATTGCTGAAGGTCGGATGCCAGACCTGGGGGGCGTCCGGTGTTTTGCCCAGGCGTTCTTGTGTGGTGCCCAGCGTAAAGGCCAGGTGCGCTATGCCAGCCTGGACGTCGGCCAGGCTAGCCGGCACGCTGAGCCAGAGACGGGCGCCCTCGCGCCATGGCGCGGTGGCACCGGATGGCAGCGTGGCCGGCTGGTCACTGGTGAGCTGGGTATCCAGCAACGGCAGGCGCCAGTTGCCGAAGTCGCCGTCGCGGGTGGCGGTTTGCAGCGCCCCGCTCCACTCACGAGCGAGCGCCAGGGTGTGCCCGCCCAGGGTGACGGTCGCGTCGGCGACCAGCTGGCTGGCGAAGGTCTTGGCCGCGCTATCCACGATGATAGCGGCGCTGATTTCGCTGGTCCGGCCGGCCAGGTCCCAGGCGCTGAGGCGCAGTTGGTAGACACCGTTCTGCAATAGACGTGGGTCCAGCGTGGTCAGGGACAGGGCCTGGTTCACTGCGGTGGCGCGGCTGCTCGCCTCGGCCAGGGTTTGCCAGGTATCGCTGCCGGCTGGTGCGAGCTGCAGGCGCCAGCCCATGAGTTGGGTCTCGGCGAGGGTGGCGGTAAGTGCCGTCAGGTTGGTGAGTACGCGTGGCTGGCCGTTCGCACCGGCACCCGTGAGTACCCCGCCCCAGCCCAGTTGCGGTGCTGTGGTGTCGGCCGGGTCCTTGACGCGAATGCTGTGCGTCTGGGTGCTGGCAAAGCCGTCCCGGTCGGTGGCGATGACCCGCAGGTCAATGAGGCCGGGCTGAGTGGCCGTCAGCCGCAAGCGGCCCGCGGCGTCCAGTGCCACCGCTTCCCAGGCGCCGCTCTCGGCATTCAGCCGCTCGGCGACCAGGTTGGCGATGCCGCTCCAGGCCTCGGCGCGCACCGTGGCGACGATGCTCTGGCCTGGCACGGCGGGCGCAGTTGGCGTGGTGGTGACGGTGATGGTCGGCGCGTTGGTTGCATTATCGGCCACTACGCGCAGGACAAAGGTTTCACTGCGCTGGCTGCGGCCATCGGACACCGTGGCAGTGACCGTGTGATCGCCGATCTGGCCAGGGCCGGGCGTCCAGGTCAGGCGCCGACTCTGGGCATCGTAGGCCGCCCCTTCGGGCAAGCCAGCGAAGCCGACGACGAGGGCTTGCGTTTGCGCCACGCCATCGGGGTCGGTGACGGCAATGCCATTGCCGGTTCCGCTGGTGGTCACCGGAATGCTGAGGGTATCGCCGATCGCTACCGCGTGGTTGGTCACCACGAGCGTCGGCGCACGGTTCACGTCGAAGACCCGCAGTTGCACCGTCTGCTCATGGCTGGCGCTGCCGTCGGTGGCGCGGAAGGTGAAGGTGAACGCCTTGTCGCTGGCCTTCGAGTTGTCGACGGTGTTCTGGTCCGGCGTCCACTCGAAGTAGCCGGTGGCCGCATTGAAGGAGATACCGGCCGGCGTGTTTTCGTCGTGGAGCAGGGAAAGTTGCAGGGCATCGAGGTCAGCGTCGACTGCACGCACCGTAAAGCCGATGGTTTCTCCCTCACGGGCGAGCTGTAGCGGCAGCGGTAGGATGCGCGGGGTCTGGTTGACGTTGGCGACCCGGATTTCCAGCACCCGGGTAAAATGCGCCGTGCCATCGCTGGCGCCCACGGTGAAGCGCCACAAGCCCGGAGTGCCAGTGTTGCCGTCTTGCGCGGCAAAGAAGTCCGGCGTCCAGGCGAGCGTGGCCTTGTTGCCGTTGGCCGCAGGCGTGAGGACCAAGCCACGCGGAAGGTCGAGGGCGCGCCAATCGAGGCGGTCGCCATCGGCATCATGACCATAGAGCGTGACGCCAAGGGGTACGCCTTCGGTCGCTTCGATGCGCACTGGAGTGGCGGCATCGGTGGCACCGCTGTCGGCCATTTGCTGGCCATTGACCTCCAAGCCGAGCAACGCTGGCGCCTGGTTGGCTTCGCGCACAACGATGCGTAGCGTGTGGCGGCTGACATTGGGCACCGGATTGGCCGGATTGGTATAGCCGGCATCCTGGGGTGGCAGGCCCAGGTCGGTAACCGTCAGGACGATGTCACGACTGCCGATGTCATCCACGGTTGGCGTCCAACTCAGCGTGGCATGACCATACTGCTCGGCTGGGGTGAGCGCGGCCCCGAGCGGCAGGCCTTGGGCGGCCCAGGTCAAGGCATCCTGGTCAAGATCGGCGGCCAGCAAGGCGACCGAGAGTGGCTGGCCAACGATGGCGACGACCTGCCTGGGCGCGGCGATGACCGGAGCCTCGCTGATGCTGCGGACCGTGAGGACGAAATTCCTGGTCTGGGTCAGGATCTGGTTAGCATCGCCATCGCCGTTGTCACTGGCGGAAACCGTGATGGTGTAGTCGCCACGGTCGCCCTCGCCCGGTGCGAAACGTAGCACGCCGGTAACCTTGCCGACGCTGTCGGATGGGTTGCGGGTGAAGCTGGCGAAGTGCGGCAGTCCAGTGAAATGGAGTTCGACCGGGTTGCCGTCGATGTCGTCGACGCTGAGCGGAATTTCGATGACGCCGCCTTTGTCCACGAAGGCATTGGCAATGTCACCGATCTGCGGCGCGCGGTTGGCGTTGCTGACCTCGATAGGCAACACCCATTGGCTGATCGCGGGCACGCCGGTGCCATCGCCATCGTCGGTGGCGGTCACGGTGATGCTGTAACTACCGGCCTGCAGATAGCCGGGTGTCCAGACGATTTCCAGCGTTTCGGCATCGAAGCTCGCCCCCTCCGGCAGGCCGGCGACTTGGTAGGTGACGGTCGGCGCGCTGGTTTCCGGCCCGATGGCCGGAGCGCCATCGCGTAGGCGGACCTTGGGCTCGAAGCCCGGATTGTCGGGGTCGAAGGCGAAGGCGCTGATGCGCAGAGGTTGGCCTTCGAGGACACGCCAGGTCTCAGCCGGCGCGAACACCGGCGCGCCGTTGGCGTTGGCGATATTGAAAACGACCTCACGGGTGGTCGAGGTGGTGGTCACCTCGCCGTCCAGCGTCGTCCAGGTGGCGATGAGATGGACGGGCACGGTGAAACTGCCGTGCTGGGCATAGCCCGGTATCCATTCGAGCCAGCCGGTGTCGGGGTTGAGGGAGGCACCGCCGGGCAGCCAGGGGGCCACGTACTTCAGTGTCACGGTGCTGCCGTCGGCTTGGCTGAGGCCACCCGGCACGCTGCCGGCCAACTGCAGGCTGTAGCGCTCGCCCTCGCGCAGTGTCTGCGGGGCGACGGCGAGCAGCACAGGCCTTGGATGGCCCTGTTCCACCGTGACGGTGAAGCTACGACTGACCTGCACCTTGCCGTCGCTGGCGATGAGGGTGATGTTCTCGTAGACGCCGGCCTGGTCGTAGCCCGGCGTCCAGGTGAGCATGCCGCTGCCGGCGTCGAAGACGGCGCCCGCGGGAAGATTGCGCACGGTCAGGGTAAGGGCATCGCCATCGGCGTCGGCCGCCGTGACGGGCAGGCGCAGGGTTTCGCCTTCGCGCAGGATCATTTCACCCAGGTTGGCCAGGGTGGGCAGGTGGTTGCCCCCCGCCACCGCGAGCTGGAAGCGCTTGAAGGCGACACCACCCCGGCTGTCCTGCACGCGCACGACGATCTCCGTACTGGCGGCGGCATTGGCGGTGGGTGTCCAGGCCAGCGTGGCACGCTGGCGGTAGCCTTGCGCCGCAGCGACCACATCGGTCGCCGGTGTCAGGGTGACGCCGGCTGGTGCCTGTACCAGTTGCCAATGGAAACGGGTGCCATCGGCATCGGCGGCTTCGATTTCGGCCGTCCAGGGTGTGCCGAGCGTGGCGCCTGGCAACAGGGTGGCTGCGTCGATGTCCGGATCGTCGACACCAACCACGACTAGGTGCGGTGGCAGGTTGCCTTGAGGGACAGCGTAGACACCGTGGCCGAGATTGGCCTTGACGAGGTCGGCCAGGCCAGCGCGCGGTGCGAATACACTGGCCGGCACGATGCTGACGGTCTGGTCAGCCAGGGTTGCGCCAACGGCGAGCTTGCCGCCCTGCGCTTGCAGGGTGGCGCTGAGGTCGAGCAACCACAACCCGGATTGGTCAGCGCTGGCAACCGCACCCTCGGCGATGACGCCCTCGAAATAGCGGCCCGGATCGAGCAGCAGCATCAGCGGCCCCTGGAGGTCATCGCTACCGATGTTGGTGATGGAAATGTCGTAGCTCACCGTGCCCGTACCGCGATCGGCACGGGTATGGCTGAACTCCAGCCGCAGTTGGCTGCTCATGTCGTTGAGCGCGGTGAAGTGGCTGACATAGACCTGCCCGAGCGGCACTTCGGTGTCGCTGGCGAGATTGCGGCCGATCTCGAGCTGGTAGGCGCCCGCCTCGAGCATCGCCATGTCTAGCCAGGCCGTCCGGGTGGTGGCATCCCAGGTGACGGATTGCGGGCGCAACACGGCTCCACCGTTGGCACCGAGCACGGTCAGGTTGTAGTTGGCCGGGTTGAGCACGCTGCCAGCGTCGCCGGCCGCCCCGGTCCACATGGCTTGGTCGAAGACCACGCCGATACGGTTCATGGGTAGTGCGACCAGGGCGCCATCGGGCACGGTAACCGCCTGTACCACGGGTGCGCGGCGAGGCGCGATTTCGTCGATGCGGCCAGTCTGGGCAACCAGGATACGGCCATCCGCCGTGGCGACCACGGCTTCGCCGCGAGTGCCTCCGGTGGCCAGTTGCAGGACGCGTCGGCTGTCGAGTTCGATCATCCAGACGGCGGATTGGTGCGGAACCTGGTCACCCTCGGCTACCGGGCGTTGCTTGCCGTTGCTGGAGGCAATGAGCACGCCCTCCAGCTCGGTGCCGGCCGCACCGAACGCGAGGCTGTCGATCAAACCGGTCAGGCGGTACTCCAGCTCCGCACGCCCCACCGTGCGGCCACTCATCGGGAAGCTGACGATGTCGGTAGTCGCACCCAACGCCGTATTACCCACCTCGCCACCGCTCCAAGTCACGCCCCACAAGCGGCCATCGGGTCCGAAAGCCAGGTCGCCGACACGCTGGTTGCTGAAGTGTTTCCAAGCCTTGGCAGTATCGGCCTCGGCAGGATTGAAGATCTCGATGCCATTGCCCGATGAGACGTAGATTTCACCCGTCTGCGCCTGAATGGCCAGGGCCTGGGTGAGCGGATCACCGCCCGGTCCCTTGAGTCGTTGGAGAACAGCGCCGCTGCCGGCATCCACTTGCAGCAGTTCGGCCCCGGTCATGATCCAGAGCTGGCCCTGGGCATCCACCGCCATGTCGAGAATGGGACTGTCGAGCGTAAACAGCGGCGAGGTGCTGCGTCCGCCCTTGGCGTCGTAATGATAGACCTCGTTGCGTAGCGCGCCGGCGCTAGCCAGGAAGGTGTGATCCGGCAGCTCGACCAACGCTTGGGCACCGATATCGGCCTCACTGGCCGCATAGCCATCGGCAAAGCCACGCAGGCTGAACGGCGCCAGTACGGTGCGCAGTTCACTGGTCTGTTGCGTAGCAACCTGCCCTGGCAACTGTCCGGTAGCCTGCTCGAACAGGGCATTGCGTGGATAGTCGCGATCCTGCGGGGCGAGCGGCGTTTCTCGGGTCTGGTCGAGGGTTTCGAGCACGCCGAGACTGCCTAGCACCGCCTGGCGAGCACCATCGTCCGGCAGTACCGCATTGGCCACCGAAGCAGCCTCGCGGTTGCCCGCCCTGTCGGTAGCCACGGCGAGGAATTCATAGTGCTTGCCGGTCACGCCAGTGAACACGGCCTGCTTGGTATCCGGGCCGACCTGGCGCAGCCAGATCTTGAAGTCACCACCGTTCTCCGCAACGTAGAGGGTCACGGACTGGATGCCACTGGCTTTGTCGATCGCCGCCCAGCGCACGTCGAACGTCGGTGCGCCCTGGGTATCGTTACCCAGGGCGGTGACCGTGAGCACTGTCTGAGGCGCGTGAACGTCGAGCCGTGCCGATACGACCTCGCTGTCGATCGGCGGAGCGGCATCGATCAGGATGCGCGCCGAGGCGGAAATCTCCGCGCCAGAAGTGGCCGTATCAGCTGAACGGATGGTGTAGCTGATGAACCCACGGGTTTGCTGCTCGGCTTGGATCTGGCTGGCACCCGCGCTGGCGACGAGCAAGCCGCGGGTGGCGTCCTGCATGACTTCGCCCGTATCCGGATCGATGGCTTGCAGCAGCCAGGTGGCGATGCCGGTGGAAGCATCCACGCCCGCGCTCACGCGCAGGATGAAGCCCTTGGTGGCCGTGAAGTCGAAGTCGCCCTGGAAGTTGGCTCGGTCGCTGGGCAGGTGCACATTGATGTCGCCGATCTTGAGGTCACCCAGACGCAAAGAGCGAGGGTCAAGGTTGGGATCGAGCTGACTGACAATCCGCAATTGGCCGGCTGCGGTTTCGGTGGGGTTGTTGAAGGAGACGGTATATGGCAGCGCCGTATCGCCCGGCAGGTAGCGGTTGCCGTCATCGCCGACCACGGGTTGTGGGCCGCGCACGCTCACCGTGGCAGCCGTGGAGCCACTCTGCCCAGCCACCTGCTGCAGATACTGCGAGAGGTTCAGCGCCTGCCCCGCCACCGGATTGAATTTCTCATCGAGCACGCCGATGTGACGCAGGTACTCCAATTCACTACGGTTGCCCGCGAAGACGTTGAAGTTGATGAAATGGGTGTCATGACTGGCGCCTTGGTCGAACGCGGAGGCATCGGCCAGGCTAGGCACGGGGATTTCGACCATGCTGCCTTCCTGATCCTCACGCACCTCCACGTATTCGACCGGTGCCTTGGTTGCTGCCCTGTCGCCCGCGTAGGCGGCGGTGTCGCCATACCACTGCTGAACCTTGGCGAAGAAGCCGAGGATATCCGCCTGGGTGCGGTAGCTGTCACCACCGCGACTGAGCAGGATGCCGGTAGCCAGGGTGGCATTGAGGCTGAGTACCAGGGGGTTGTCGCGGATCGGTGGAGCCTCGTCCAAGGGACGCAGCAGCCCTGCAGCTTCCAATGCACCGAGCCAGCCATTGATCCACTGCGCCTCATCAGCCGCCAGTGCGGCGAGCGCCGTGGGTGCCGTATCGTCACCTAGAATGGCGTCGCGCAGCTTGCGAGCATGAGCGCGCTGGTCGGTGATGAATTCGTCCCGGGTGATAGGGGTGGCGGCGCCGACTACATTGAAGCGGAACGGCATGGCCAGGGCTTCGAGCTTGGTGATGTGCTCTTCCGGTTCCCGAGAGAGGAACTTGGCAGCCAATCCTTCGGCGATCTTGTTCAGATCCTGGACACCGCCATCAAGCAATCCTTGCGCTTTCCAATCCGGCCGAACGGCATAGAGCTTGTCGCGCAGCCCTTCAAAGTCATAGGCAAGCCACTCGGCTAGCCCGGGATAGGTCAGGACATTGAAGCTCATGCCGACGAAACCGCCAGCCGGAACGTCGAACGCATAGCCAGGCGCCAGGTTGAAACCGGCGGTGTTCTGCGTGCCATCCAACTGCGCCCAGGCGATGTCCGAACGAGAGCTTCCATCGGTGGGCGTGGTGCCATACTGCTGGGTATTGCCAGCGGCATCGAGCGTGCGTCCTGTCGGCTGCCCGGCCACATTGCTGCCGAACACCACATAGGGCAGGTTGAGGCCGCCCAGCACATCAGCGCTGTAACCCATCTCGGGGACGCCGACATCGAAGCGTACATAGGGCGTGTCGACGTTGGTAAGGCTTTGCAGCGAGACGCTGTAGGTTCTGCCCTCCCCCGGCTCCAGGCTACGAGAACCACCGATGCCGATGGTGACGTCGGCTTCGATACCGCGTTCGACGAGGTAACGCTGTGCTTCGGTGACGCGCTGGCCGTCGGGATTGATAACGCTCACGTCGTAGAGCCCATGCGGGGCATCGCGCAGGTCGAAGATGGCCCGGATGTGGGTCGCATCGATCACCTGCCAACGCTGTGGCTCGACCTCATAGATACCGGGCCGGGCCAGCTTGACCAAGGCCCCCGCCTTGAAGTGGGCACCATAGATATCGAGCGTGACCCAGCGGTGGTTCTCGTCACCGGTTCCGCCCTGGTCGGGCGTTATCCGATTGATCGACAGAGGCAGCAGATCCGCGCGAAGGGTGACGGGCGCGTTCGCCGCACCGTCGCGGGCGCGCACGAGGATGTAGTAATCGCCACCTCGGGTACTACCAATGATCGCCTGTTGATCTGCGGCGACGGGGTTGTCATAGGCGGCATCGAAGAGCGCGCCCGTTGGAACGTCGCCATAACGGATATAGAGTTCGTTGCTGCTCTTGAGGGCAGCCGCATCGAGGCTAACCTGCAAGGTTTCACCCGCGGCGACACTGACCTTATAGAGACGCGCCTCGCCGGGGTTCAGGGTGGTTTCCACAGGGCTGGCAATGGCCAGCTCCGGCACCGCTACTTGCAGGGTGGCGCCGGACGCCATCCGGTTGTTGGCCTCGCCCGGCGGTAGGCTGAGCCCCGTCGCGGTGTATTCGATCTTGCCTTCGAACACTTCGTTATAGAGATCCGGCCGGACGATGATGCGCCAATGGCCTTCCTTGAGCGGCGGTAGTTTGGCCGAGAGCGAGCCGGTGTAGCTGGATCCGCCCGCCAGGTCGCCGATGTGATCGTGCTTGCCGATCAGGATGTCGCCTACATCCCAGGCATTGTCAGCGGACAGGTAGATCGCATCGGTCCAGCGTCCGTAGGCGGCATTGATCGAGTCGTTGGTAATGACGTAGTCAACCTGGATCTCGTCGCCCACCTTGGCGCTGGCAGGCAGCGTCACGTTGCTGACCTTCAGATCTGCCGGTGGCGGCGTTTCGATCAGGATGGGCTGCTCGGCGGTGGTAGCGTTGTTCTGGTCCCGACCGAATTCGCGCACGCGGCCAAACTCGCCCGCACCCCAGGCGCGAGCCGGGTCGGTCACGACAAAGACGTAGTAGGCCCCCTCCAGGTTGGTGGGCACCGTGACGGTCAGGCTGCCTCCGTACCCTGCCCCAGCGGCCAAGCCGCCGGTGTGCTCGACGTAGCCCAGGTAACGATCCTGGTTGACGTCGAGGAAGCGATCCTTGGACAGGTAGATCAAGTCGTACCAGCCCGCTTGATCGCTCGGCGTATCGCCGCCTTTGTTGAGCACTTGGTAGCCAACCCTGAAGCTCTGGCCAGCCAATACGTTGCTCGGCGCCTCGACCACGGCTACCTGCAGGTCAGGAGGCGTCGCCAGTGTGATGGGCAGGTCGATAACCGCCGTGTTGTTACCCTCGTCGCGGAATTCCGCCACGCTGCCGGAGGGATCGCCAAGACGGGCGAGCCCGGTCAGTCCGTCCCGGATGGTGCTGGGCTCGTAGTTCCATGGATCCTTGAACACCGGCGTATCGGTGCGCACGATCAGCTTGAAGTCGCCACTGATGGATTCCGGTAGCTGGAAAGTGGCTGATTCAGTGTAGGACTCACCAGGCTTGAGGGTTTTCTCGCTCAGGCCGATCGCCTTTGCCTTGAGCAATATTTCGCCCTGGGTGCCGCGATCCACCAGCGGGTAATCGCTGAAATCCAGCGAACCGTCGCGCGACAGGTAGAGGCCGTCGTACCAGTTGCCGGCGCGCGTTTCACGTGTACCGCGGTTGGTGACCGTCCAGGTGACGGTTACCGTCTGGCCCGAATGCGGAGTCGGATCGGACAAGACAATGCTGTCGATCTGGAGGTCGGGCTCACGGTAGGTGATATCGATCCCGCCGCGGGATATGTTGTTGTCGTTGCGCTGGCCTTCGTATACCGAGCCAGTTCGCTCCTGCGTCCCGGCATAGTAGCGCCTCGCCGAATCGTTCCCTCCACCGCCCAACAACTCGCCCATTGAGCGACCCTTCGTTTCGGCGTCGTCAGTGATGACGTAAAGGTAGTAGTTTCCATCCGTACCTGCCGGCAGGCGCACCTTGGCGGATACGCTGTAGCTGCCACCTGCAGCCAAGCCATCCACATTGGCATGAACGAACGAGCCCAGGAAGGTGGCTCGCGCGGGAATAAATTCGGGGTCGCTGCTCAGGTAGACGGCATCCATCCAATTTCGGGTACCGGCCCAGACAGCACCACCTGCGTTGGTGACCTTCCAGGTGACAATCGTTTCCTCGCCGGAAAAGGCATTCGGTTCGGTGATGATTTCTGAGACGCGTAGGTCCGCCGGCTTCACCCCGACGAGGGAGTTGGCGTTACCGGCATTGTTGTTCTCATTGTTCTCGGCAATCGTACCCGCCGCATCGGTACGAACGATGAGATAACGCCCCTGGAGCGAGGGAGCGAGCTGGACGGTCTGGGTAACGCTGTAGCGCTCTCCGTTGCCTAGGCTGCGGTTCTGAACATAGTCGCCCAGGCGCCAGACCTCGCGGGCGGCGCTCCAGTCAGGGTTATCGGTGAGATAGACGGAGTCGGTCCAACTGCCATCGAATACGTCGCCACGGTTCTGCACCGTGTAGCTGAAGGTGTAATTGCCTCCCGCATCGGACGTTTCGGGCGCGATGACTTCGGTGACGGTTAGATCCGGCGGCGTGATGCCCAGAATGCTGATCGACCGGGCCTTGTAGTTGTTGTTGTCGAGCTGGGTGGCATCGTCCGGGTTGATGTTCGAGGCTAGAGTATCCTCGAGGATGACATCATAGGTGTCGCTCCATACGGTGATGAAGTATTCGCCCGAACGAACGTTCTCTGGAATCTTGACCTGCGCCGTACCCAGGTAGTCCTCTCCTGTCGCCAGGTTGCCGACATGGGTGAAGGAGCCGAGCAGGATGTCGCCCTTGTTGGCACCCGGGCGACGCGCATCGCGGGCTAGCCAGACGGTGTCGGTCCAGGTATTGAGACTGGCCGCTTCGCCACGGGTAGTGGCACTACCTCGGTTGGTGACCGTATAGCGAACTTCGATGTTGCCGCCATGCACCGCCTGATCGGGCGCCACGACATTACCGGTCACGAGATCCCCGAACGGCATGGGATCAACGTAGAACCGCGCGGCCTGGACGTTATTGGCCTCGTTGGGATACTCGTCGACGGCATTGTTGCCGTCCGCCACGACGATCAGGTAAACATCGCCACGGTAGCGGATGGGGATGTCGACCATGGCCGTTTCGTTGCCATAGGACTCTGACGGAGCCAGCGCGGCATCATTCTGGAACTGACCTACCAGCCGATCATCAGCGCTCAGCTTGGCGTCGAGCGACAGGTAGACCTTGTCCATCCAGCGTCCGCTGGTGGCCACGGCCCCCATGTTGCTGATGGTATAGCGGATACCCGTGGCGGTTCCGGCCGTCACGTGCTCGGGCACGCTGACGCTGCTTACGCGCAGGTCGGGCCGGGCGAGCATGCTGACGGAGGTAGATTCGGCGGACACCAGGGCATTGTTGTCGCGAGCGACGCCATGCTCGTAGATCTGGCTACCGCTGCCTCCCAGATTGGCATTGGTGACGACCTTGATCCGGTACAGCCCCTCGATTTTGGCAGGTAGGCGCACCTGTTCGCTACGAGTATAGCGAAGCCCCGGCTCCAGGCCTCGATCATAGGTGAAACTGCCCAGGGAGACGGCGTTGCTGCCGTCGATCGGCACCAGCAAGACGGTATCGACCCATAGGCCGCTTGCGCCAGCCTCACCCCGGTTCTGCACCGTCCAGGTGACATCGACCAGAGCTCCTTCCAAGGCGGACGTAGGCAAGCCGATGCTCTCTACCACCAGATCGGGGGACTGGGACAGGGTGACAGGCACCGCGACCGAGCTGCCCGTATTGTTGGCACCGTAGATGAACTCGAACGGACCACCCGTGCGTACGTTCAGGTAGTAGTCGCCTTCGATGCCTTGCGGCAAGGTGACGTCGATACTGCGGCTGTAACGGTCGCCAACGGCCAGTTGGCCGGTATGACGCGCCAATCCGAAGGTAGCAACCACCCCACTACCATCGCGGTTGCGACTGAGCCAGACGCTGTCTGACCAGTCGGCGGTATCGGTGATACCGATACCGTTGTTCACCACTTCCCAGCTCACGCGCAACGAGCGGCCGCTGGCGGCCTCACCAGCGGCCGTAACCGAGGCGACCTGCAGGTCGGCGTAGGGGATCGGCATGATGTCCACGGCGTGGCCGAGGCGCGCTACGTTGTTGGCTTCGGAATAGTTTTCGAAGACCTCAGCCCTGGCATCGGAGACGACGAAGAGCTTGTATCGGGCCGACGTACCCGGCGCCAACAGGATGCTTTCACTGCGGCTGTAGGACTCGCCAACGGCCAGCGCCCCCTCATGCAGGAATTCACCGAGCACCTTATCGTCGGCGTTACCCAGGGTCTCATCTTGGGACAGGATGAGGCGGTCCACCCAGTGATCGGTCTTTCCCGCGCCGGTCCCCTGGTTGGTTACCGTCCAATCGACCGTAAGAGTTGCCGGATCGGCAATGACCCGCTCTGGGGCGTTCACGGCGGTAACGGTCAAGTCGGCATAGGGTGCTAACTCTGCGATGAGCTGCATAGCTCGCCGGTTGTCCGCACGCTCAGCGTCGTCAAGCACACGGTTGGTGTCGTTGACCACCAGAAGTTCGTACTCCCCGTGGAAGTCCAGCGGGATATCGAAGTCGGCGCTGGCCTGGTAGCTGCCACCAGCGGCCAGACCACTAACGCGTGCTACCTCTGCCACCTTGAGCTGAACGCCTTGCCGGACCAGATAGACGCTATCCACCCAGGTGCCGGTTGCCTGGTTACCCTGGTTCTCCACGGTCCATTGCACGTGGACCTTGGTCCCGGATACGACCAGGCTCGGCCCCTGTAGCTCAGTGACCGCGAGGTCGAGTCGGGCTATCTGCACCGGCGCTTCCGCTACAGCCTGGTTATTGTTTTCGCTATCCCGCTCATAGAGGGTGTTGTCCGCGTCGGTGCGCACAACCCAGCGGAACTCGCCCACTGGGAGGCCGGACGGCAGGATGAAGCTGACACTATGCGTACGGCTCGCACCAGCACCTAGAGGAGTGCCTTGGAGCACGCTGGCAACCTCATAGAGACCTTGGGCGCCACGGTCGATGTAGAGGCGATCGCGCCAGGCGCCGCCAGTCGCTTGGCCACCCTGGTTGGCAAGGGTGTAGCTGACGGTGGCCTGGTCTCCCGGGCGCAGGCTGAGCGGGCCGGTCACGGCCGATACGGTCAAGTCAGGTACGGGCGCCAGACCCACCTGGAGCTTGGCCGAGCTCGCCAGGGTGTTGTTTCCGGTTCGGCCGAGCTCGGTCACCGTGCGATTGGTGTTGGTGTCGACCAATACGTAGTAGGTCCCACTCAAGTCACGCGGCAATGTCAGCGTGGCACGCCCTACGTAGGATTGACCGACGGCCAGCAGGCCGGCATGAGTAACGGACCCGGCGAGGACGACGTCGTCCTCGCCGCCTAGCAGCGGATCGAGCGACAAGACGATGCGGTCGTTCCACAATGACAGGTCAGTCGTGGCATTCCCCTCGTTCTTGACCTCCCAGGTCACCAGAAAGCTTTCGCCACTCTGGGCGTATTCCGGCGCACTCAGCGAAACGACCCGCAGGTCGGCGTATGCCGCGGCCAGATTGATGGCCCTGGCCTGGCTGACGTTATCCGACCGGGTATCGGGCTCGAGTACTTCGCTGCCGGTATCGGTACGCACACCCAGGTAATAGCGGCCTTCTGGACGCATGGGGACACGGATGGTCGCCGTCTGGGAATAGGAGCTTTCCTGGGCGAGACCACCGCTGTGGCGGACGGTACCGATTACCACATCATCAGCGTTGCCTATGATCGCGTCGCTGCTCAGGACGATCTGGTCGCTCCAATCCACCGTGGTAGCTGCCTGGCCACGGTTGGAGACGGTCCAGCTGACCTTGACTGGCTCGCCGCCTACGCCTGTCGCCGGGACGCTGACTTCGTCGATTTGCAAATCGGCATAAGGCACGACAGCGGAGACGATGTCGGCATCGGCGCTATTGTTGGTTTCAGCATCGTTGCTGAGGTTGGTTTCGAACAGCACGCCAAAGCCGGCCGAATTCTGGTCAGCCGTTACCGTGATGCTGATGTCCCCTGCCCCCTTCAAACCACTGGGCAAACGGAAGGTGAAGCTGCGCTCGCGTGATTCCCCGGGCTGGATCGCACCGAGCATCTGGCCGTCGACGATCTGCAGTGGATCGTAGTTCAGGCTGGTATCCAGCAGGATGATGTTGCCCGCGATGTTACGCACCACAATGCGATCATCGAACGAACTACCGGTGGCGCTGCTGCCGAGGTTCCAGTCCTCCCAACGCATGGTCACCAGGCCGCCGGCCTGGATAGTGCCTTCATCGATCCGTAGGTTGCGTACCTGCAGGTCGGGGCCTGCGCTGCGGCGCAGCTCGGCGACGTTATTGGCCTCCCCAGTGCCCGCGGCATTGGCTTCGACTACCTCGGAGGCGCTGTCTACCCGCACACGGATGGAGAACTGGCCGGACGCAGAGCGGCCGGCTGGCCAGGTGAACTGAACACGGCGCTCCCGCAGGGCATCGATGGCTAGCGCGCCGGCGGATGGATCATTGCGCACGCTGAGCGTGGCCACGAGTTCGTTGGTGGACAGGTTGCGAACCTCGACCCACTCGCGCCACTCCTCTTCAACCGCCTTGGTTCCCCGGTTGGCGGTAGTCCAGGTCACCTCCACGGTTTGGCCCGGTTGGTAGTTGCCATTTGGCGTCAACGCCAGGTTTTCCACTACGAGATCGGCGTAGGGAGCCAACGTCACCTTCGCCTCCTTGGTCAGGGCATTGTTGGACTCGCCTGATCCGGAGGCCGTGCCTTCCTGGATAACGTTGTCCGCATCGGTGATCACGTAGAAGGCGAGTCGCCCCGCAGCTATTACGCCTGCGGGCAGCTGTACCAGCGCGCTGCGGGTACGGCTTTCACCCACGCCAATGCTGCCGGACTGGCTAGCGTCGTAGGGCACGGTGATGTTGGCGATCAGGACACCGGTATCGAGGTTGCGCACCAGTATCCGATCGTTCCAATTGGAGGTCGTTGGCCGGACACCCTGATTTTCGACGATCCAGCGTACTTGGACCGGCTGTCCGGTCACCAGGCTGTCCGCGGGATCCAGGCTGAGGCTGGTCACGGTCAGGTCGGGAGCCGCCCGGACCGCTAGGCTGTCGAGAACGACCGGCGCCTTCTCAGGCACCTTGACCACATTGAACGAGACATTGGCTTGTGGCCGACTTTCGGTATTGTCCCCCTCCAACAGCAGCGTATAGGTGCCGCTCATACGCAGGGCTTGTGGCTCCTGGTCGTAACCGTTGAACAGGTCGCGATAGCGCCACCTGCCAACGCTCGAATCCCAGAACGACTCGTAATTGCTCCAGCCCATGGTGCTACGCGAGAAAACCTGCTGCCCCAGTGGATCGAGTAATGTCCACCGCGGTACACCGTGATAGTAGATGGTAGTGTCCACAGGATCCGAGCGCGTCGTGAGCGCGTCGAAGTAATAGCGCTCACCTGCCTTCGCCTCGAACTTGTACAGCTGCGCTCCATTGGACGGAGTAAGGACCGTGCTGACCGGAGCGCCAGGCACGATGCTCACCGCAGCATCCGCATCCAGGACACGGAACTGGTAGGACCCGGCGCTGGCTGAGGGGTTACGCAGGGTAAGCACGTAATCGCCCGCAGCCAGACGCTGGCTGGGGTCGTAGTAATTCAGCATCGCCTGGTCGAAGACCACACCGTCAGCACGTTGCAGACGCCAACGCACGTCGCCGCTGGTTGTGAGGTTATCGAATACCAGAGTTGCGGCCTGATCGAGGTGGAGTGCATAGCGAGCCACAGCGCCCCCGTCCAGGGTATCGCCCTGGCTGGTGTTGAGCGCTATGTCGCCCCGATCGACAGCCCGGGTCATCGAAAAGGCATAGCTTTGCGCCGTCGTGTTGTAGCTGGAACCCTCGATGGCCATTACATAGGTGCCAGTCTGGGTGAGATTCAGCTCCACCTGATCCAGCGAACCATACCGATCCATCACCGTCTTGCCTTGCGGATCGATCAGGCGCCAGTAACCTGAAATCCCTTGCTGGCTGCGGAGATAATAGGTGTCGCCCGCGGTTCCATCGAAACGATACAGCTTGGTAGCGCTTCCGGGATTCAGGGTGCCATTGCTGACTCCCACCGTCAGCGTCTCGGCGGCGTCCGCCGTGAGAATCTGGAACCTGTAAGGCTGCAAGGACCAACTAGTGGAAACATGCAAGGTATAGTCGCCGGGCTGCAGCAGAGTAATGGGGTCGCGACCACCCTGATAGAGCGACTGGTAGAAGACTTGGCCATTGGCACCGGTCAATGTCCAGTAGGCAGAGTTGTAGGCTGCGCTATCGCTGGTCCTGAGCGTATCGAAGGCAAGCACGCCCGGCTGATCAAGGCGCAAGTGGTAGCTAGTCGGCGGATAGGTAGTCGCAGTGCCGTTGTAGACCTTATTGAGGGCTACCTCATTGAGGCTGGCGGTGAAGCTGTAGGAGATCGTAGACGCGGCATCTGCGGGCCCATCGATCACCAGATAGTAAGTGCCTTGCCAAGATAGGGTGACGGGACTCACATCGGCGGCAAAGTCGCCGGATGCCATCCATGATCCATCGTGCCGGTAAAGCGACCAGCTTAGGTTTTCGGCACTGGCTGAGTGAGAAATGAGCTTGAAACTTTCACTTGTCAGGGTGCTGAACCGATAGACGTGGGAGCCGGAGCCGGGCTCCAGGCTACCCTCAACTGCTTGACCCGTGATGATCGGCGAGGCGGCCTCAGCCAGTTCGAGCAATTGGAAGTTTACAACGTCGTCCGGTGCGAGCTCTTCCTCGGGCACAAAGACTAAGGTATAGGACTCATTTGCACGAACAGCAACCAAAGTGCCGTTCGAGTCGGACAGTGTGCCGCTGGCGCGCTGGTTGCCTTGCAGGTCCTTGACATACCAGTTCCCCCTGCGGGCATTCAACATATCCAGCCACAACAGGCCATCACGATAGGCATCGAACTGGTAGCTCAGCGTACCGTCGTCGTTCCTGGTCTCGCGTGCCAAGGTTGCCGTTAGCTTGTAGTCGACATTTTCCTGCGAGGAGCCGCCGCGATAGACCAGCACCCAATACTCGTTCGCCTCGGCAGCAGCGCTGAAAGAGATGGCGTTGTCCGAAGCACCCACGATCCGGCCATCCGGGGCGAGGACCATGATCCGGACGCCCTCGCTCTGCGCGTTTACATTCCATCGTTCTCCGGCCTGGGCCTTAAGGCGATACAACCCTAGGCTGCTGGACTTGGCCAGGGAACCGGTGGTAGTTGTAGCATCGACCAAATGGCTACTCTCGGCTGCATCGATCAAACGCAATGCATAGGGGCCAGGAATCTCACTCAAACCCGTATTGCCCTTGATAACCAGCCGGTAGGTGCCAGCCGCCAGGTCGAGAATGGCTGGCAGCCCCTGGCTACCCGAGTAACCGAGGGCCTTGCCCTGAGCATCAAGGAGCGACCAGTTGAAGCGATCGGTCAGACCGCTGAGCGCCAGGCTCTGCCTGTTCGCCAACGAGAATGTCCAAGTATCGGTAACCTGGGCCGCTGCCAAGCTCCCTTCGTTGTCCTCGCCGAGCACCAGCGAGTGCTCCTGGTTATACGCCAGCTGCGCCGTGAAGTTCAGGTCGTTGGCCGCAGGTATAGGCAGGTCCGCCTGTATCATCAGGTAGTAACGCCCTGCCGTGCCAACGGTCCAGTTATAAACGGAGCGGCCATTCCGCCATCCCAGGGTATTCCCATTGGCATCCAGCAGAGCCACTTGCAAGTCCATCCCATCATCCAGGGTGCCAGGCTGGTACGCGAGATAGGCACCAGAAGCTGCTTCGAAGGCATAAATCCGAGTGCGCCGTTCTTCACCAAAGGCCACGGACTGGGGCCCATCGAGACGCTCGGTGGCCAGGGCACCCAGATCGATCAGGCGAAACTGCAACTCGCTCGCTGCGTGGCTGCGTGAATAGACACGCAGCGTATAGACTCCCGTCGTCGCCAGCTGCAGGGCCGCACGATCCATCCGGAAATCACCGTTACGCACGAAGTCGTTCGGCCCAAGCAGTTCCCAACCCAGGTCACTATCCTTACTCAGCCCTTCGAACAAGACCGTGGTCGGCGTAGCAACGTCGAAGGTGTAGTGGTTTTCCTGCGCAGGTCGATCCAACGCATCGCTTACCAAGCTGGACAGTTTAAGGGCTTGTGTTTTGATTGAGGGCTCACGCAGGGCCATGCGATAGCGCTGGGTATCTGCACCATTGCCTTTCAATGCCAGGTAATAGGTTCCAGCTGCCAGTGAAAAGGGGCTGGAGTCGCCATACGTATAGCTCCCCGCCTTCGTCTTACCGGAGGCATCGTAAAGCGTCCACGCGGCCCAGGGGTTAGCGTCGCCGATATCGTCCCACAGCAACTCCATGGGGCTCGCCACATCAACCCTATAGACATGCCTATTGCGGGCCGCGGATAACGTCAACTCGGTTTCAGTGTTCACAGCGAGGGCCGGCAAGGAGGCCGCATCCGTCACGCGCAGACTGAAGTTTCCCGTTCGCAAATAGCTTGCAGACACAGCAAGGTCATAGTTTCCTGCGGGCAAATCCAGGAAGCGTGGTACCCAGTCGAAGCTGCGATTGCTCACTTCGCTACCGCGGGGGCCGCTCAGGCTCCAGTTGAAATTCCCGCCCCCCCCGACCTCAACCAAGACCCGCATCGGGGCGGTCAAGGTGAAGCTGTATTTCACCGTTTCGCCAGGTATGGCGACTTCCCCACTGATGTCCTGATTCAGTGCCAACACCGCCGTGGAGGTCGTGTAAGGCTGTAGCTTGAACTTGACCGTGCGTGGCTGTGTCGCCGGGGAGTTGTACGTTGTCACCGGATAGACTGCCAGCAGGTATTCGCCACTGGCATCCAGCACGACATCCGAATTGTCGTAATAGGTCCAACCGCTTCGCAGGACACGCCCGAAGGGATCGATCAGCGACCACTGGGCGGCTTCATTGGTGGCGTAATAATAGTTCAGGCCAGCGAAGTAATAGCGCTCTCCGGCACTGGCATTGAACCGATACAGTCGGGATTCGCCAGCAGGTATCGTGTCGCTGATCGGAGTGCCGAGGCTTAGATCGACGGCAGCCCCGCGATCGAGCATGCGGAAGCGATAGCTGGCAGAAGTATCTTGGGTATTGCGCAGTAGCAAGGTGTATTGGCCTGGGGCAAGGGCGTAGCTATTGGCATAGTCGGTAAGAGAACTCCAACCTACTACGCTACCCAGGGGGCCCCTGAGCATCCACTGCACCTTTCCAGCGTTGTCCTGCCCACTGTTGAGGGCGTCCATCACAACGGTTGCGGGCGAATTTAGGGTAAAGGCATATTCAGCCACACTGTAGCGATCAGCGAGCGCGCCGCTAAATTGGTCATTCATGACCAACGAATCGACCGTTCGCTGCTGCTGACCCAACGTGAAGGTGACGTTGCTGGTGCCTGACCAGTAGTAATACCCTTCGTTTAGCAACGTGTAGGGCCCGCTCGCCGGAAGCACGAAAGAAGTGCCAACGCTGTCGCTCGTAAACGACCCGACCCTGCGGCCATATGGATCGACCAAGGTCCAAAGGGAGTTGGAATAGCCATCGTTCCAATTAAGAACGAGCGTCGTATCGGCCTTGGCGTCAAAGCGGTAGCCTATAGTGGCGTTGCTCGGTGAGCGCGCCACCGTTATCTGCTGGCCGAGTTCGAGGGTGGGTAGCGCTGCGGTATTGAGCAGCCTAAACGCATAGGAGCCACTGTTGCTCAACCATCCCGAATACAAGGCGCCCTGGATGGTCAGGGCGTAATCGCCAGCGGGCAGACTGAACACCGGGTAGCCATAACCTGCATCGCTGCTGTATAGCGTCCGCTTGTTCACCTCGCTTCCCCGTGGGCCCACCAGTGACCAAAGGGCGCTGCTGCCGGATTGATTCTGGGTGTCCAGGACCAGCAAGGTGTCAGCGGCCAAGCTGAAACGATAGGTCTGAGTCGCATCCCAGGACGGCAAGGTACCGGCTACTACAGCTCCCAGAATCAGCTCCTGCCCCTCCGGCAAGACGGGTTGCTGCTCATTGCCTGCAGTATTGAGCTGTATCTTGTAGTCTATGGGTGATGCATTGCCCACCAGCCCTTCGATTAACAGCGTGTAGGTGCCAGCTGTTTTCAGCGTAACGGCTTCGCGATTCGTGGCGAGGCTACTGGAGCCGGCCACATCACGACCGAAGCGGTCGATCAATCTCCAGGTGGCGTTGCCACCACTGACGCCATTGGCTTGGAAAGCCAGCCGATCTCCGGCCAGCGCCTCGAAGCGATAGCCCTGTGCGCCATTACCTGGGGAGATAGTTCCAACGATCTCGGTGTCCAGACTGATGGTGGGCTCGCCCGCCAGGTCTAGCAAACGGAAGGAGTAATTCCCGGTTGCGCTCCCGGCGCCGGCTACTACCAGCCGATAGCTGCCAGCTGGCAGATTCAGCAGACTCAAGGCTGAGGATGCGTCGCTCTGATCGAAGCGGCGCCGGGAGACTTCCTCACCCCGCGGCCCGATAAGGGACCACACCAGATCAGAGCGCTTGGTACGTGAATCGAACGCTAGCTGAGTGTCTGCCGACAATTTGAACGCATAGACCGTGGATTGACCAGCGGTCTCGACACTGCCAGAAACCGCTTCACCAAGCGCCAAGGAGGAAAGGACATCCGGGGCGCTGTTGACGGAAAAGCGATAACTGACCGCAGCATCGGCCGCGTTACCATCCGCCCCGTCCATCACCAGCCAATAGTCGCCGGTGGCGTCAACGGTCAAAGGGATACTCGCGGTCATCAGTGCACTGGATGAAATCTGCACCCCGAACGGATTAACGAGCCGCCAGGACAATGACCCGCCGGTCAGGGAGCGCCCATCTACGAACACACGCTCGCCGGCATTCAGCGACAGCTTGTAAATCGTTGTCCCCTTGGCGACATCTAGCGTCCCGGTGACTTCGCTACCTAGCGTGAGCGATTGAGCCGATGCTCCGGTCAGCAACCGAAAAGGAAACTCGCCCGTCGCCCGCAAGGAGGACGGATCTAGAGCCAAAGAATAGGTGCCCGCTCGCAACCGCAACCAACCCAGGCCGTTTGCATAACTGGTAGCCGTAGCCGAGCTACTCACGCTCGAGACCCTGTCGCCTTCCGGGCCGGTCAGCGACCAGCGGAAACTCGCACTCGTAAGGCTGTCAAAGAGGACTGGGGTATCTTCGGACAACTCGAAGTTAAATTTCGCTACTTGTCCGATCTGGTCTATATGCGCAGTCATCACGGAGTCCAATACCAGACCCGTTGTGCTGTTCGGCACCTTGTGCAGGATGAATCCGTAGTCGGCTGGCTCCGTATTGCTTACCAGCCCTTCAAGGACGAAGAGGTATTCGCCGCTGTACTTCAGGTCGAAGGTGTCTCGGTCCGAAGAAAGGTAGTCGGGATAACGATAACCTTCTGTCCGACCATAGGGATCAATTAGATGCCAACGCGCACCGCCCCCAGAGGCCGAGCTGGACTGAAAATAAAGCTGGTCTCCGGCAGTCGCTGTGAAACGATAGACGGCAGACTTGTTACCGCTATCGAGAGTTCCTTTTATTTCCGTGCCCAGCTTCAGCTCTGCTGCGTCCTCCGCATCGATGACACGCAAAGCATATGCACCTACCGCATCACTCTGCCCATCGACAGTAATCCGGTAGGTACCAGGAGCCAACTCGAACACTGGCGAACTAGAGACTCCTGCATCCGTTCCACTGAAGCTTCGGCTCGTGACCTGGCCAGTGGGGCCCTCCAGTGTCCAGTTCAGATCGTTGCGATTGGTCAAACTGTCGAAGACGACTCGATGTGATTCCTCAACTGTAAATTCGTACTGAGTTTTTTCCCCCTGAACGATGATCTCTCCCTCAATCATCATTGCCGTCGGATTGACGTCTCCCGATAGCAAGACCCGCGGCTCCAAGCTTTCGAACCGAACACCGGCCCCCTGCGCGCGTTCCTCGTGGGCATCGCGCAAGTGATCCATCAAGACGTTCTGAGGCAATCTAGGGTAGTTCGAAAGAACATTCCCAAGAATCGACGCCAAGGGCGGCAAGGAGAAACGCTGACCAATAGATTGACGATCTGCAGACTTGCTCATAATCAAGGCTCCCGGAGATAACATCAGGGTGAAAGGGCGCTAAAAAATGAAAGCAACAGGCTCTGAAAGAACTATTGCTCTTGGAATCAAAGAGGCTTCCGTTATGGAGGTAGCGCGCTACCATCCCCTAGAGGAATGGGAAAACGCGCCGTACAGATCACACCCGCCGGTATTTCAAGATTCCGATTGGGCAGTTCCAGAAAGACGACAAAGGTGCCGCTGGCCGCATTCAGCAGACGGTCTACCGAGCGCACCTGAGCGACATAGCGCTGCTTGGAAGAAAGCTCGGGAGTGACTTCGACCTTCATACCGGTGTAGATCTGCCCAAAGGTGGTCTTAGGCATAACTACCTGTACACGTAGCGGGTCCAATTGAGCGACACGCAGAATTCCGCGTGCTCCAGACCCCGGCGCTACAACATCGCCGACAAAGGCCAGTTGCTCTACGACGACGCCGTTAAAAGGGCTGCGAATAGTTCTTAGCGCAAGAAGACTGCGCTGTTGCTGATGTTCCAGCTTGGCAAGCTGGCGGTTCTCGGATGCGACTTTCAGCTCCGCCTCGGCCAGACGCAGCTCTGCCTCAGCATCATCACGCTGCTGAGCAGGCGTCAAGTTTTCCTGTGCCATGGCGTTCAGGCGACCGAACTTGCGTTGCGCAAATTCGATCTTGCTTTTGGCAAGCTGCGTGGGACCGACCTGCTCAGATTTGAAACGCGCCAACTCCGTCGCCGCTGTTTCTGCGCCAGACTCTAAACGAGCCAGGACCTGTCCTTCAGTGATCCTATCAGCGCGACTGACAAGAACCTGGGCCAAAAGGCCGGTGATAGGAGTGCTCAGTTCAACCGTCTGGTTCGGCTCAATCAGGCAGTTGAAGGCGTATGCGGGTGAGATATTTCCCAGGCAATAGGCGGCGAAAAAGGCGTTGAGCCACGAAATCACGATCAAGCGATGTGTGTCGCTGCCTAGTCTCCTTGGATAGCCCGTCTTTGAAATTTTTTGTTGTACTGAAATGCGCAAACACAACGGCAAGCGCTTACACGAGCTCATCCCTGCTCTTTCTTGAGCAACTATGCTCATTGTGCCCTCCTAGCACTTGTGGTGCGTCTACACGCATCCTTATCCCTACAAAATCTTGACGCAGAGCGGGCCCCAATTTGGTAGCGGCCGCCTTTAAAACCATATGAAGCAAGTAACATAAATTGCGGAACAGCTTTAATCCCACCTCCGTAATCGGCTCAAAAAACCCGACAAGTGGAGCAAAGAAATGGGACAGACGGGCTCAAGCGCAGCTGAACAGGATAGAAATTGCCACTTGGAGCAGCATTTTCGAGAGACGCTCAAGCTGTGACTCAGCCATATCTGGCGCAGATCTAGGTCGCATTGACCCGAATGGCGGTCAGATAAGCTATAGCGGTAGAAAAACCACTGTGGTAGTAAGCCAAGCATCCCCAGGACGACAGCACGTCCGCATTCTGGCAAAGCGTGCTCGATCCCATCATCGCCTGGCGCTACAGCAGGAGCACCGGCCGCAAGGTTCGGCGCTTCAGCCGGGAGGTATCCCATGTCTCGTCCGATCTACCCTGGATGGTTGCCCGCGTTGAACGCGAAGTGCTGGATGACGAAGACGTCCACTTGCTCGTGTGCAGGGCCGTGGGCGCCGGCGAAGTCCACCGCTGGTAGGAAGGTGTCCCGGTAGCCATGCGTCTGCAGGTCATGCACCTACTGGCAGTGACAGGCAAACACGTGGCCGACGTTGCCGTACTGCTGGGTGGTCAGCAGTGGCAGATCCACCGTATCGAGCGCGATGAAGCCAGCATCGCGCAACTGATCGAAGGAGAGCGGCAATTCTGGCACTACCTGGACACGGATCGTCCGCCGCCAGCCGATGGCTCTTTCTCTGCAGGTAAGGCACTCACGCGGCTGTATCCGCAGGACTCAGGCGCACGGTGTGACTTTCGCCAGCAGGCCTTGGGCGACGCCACCTACGGGGATTTCCCGCACGGCTCCATTCGATGGCAACGGGGCCAGGACCGTACGGTGCTCGATGTCGAGCGCCTACTGCAGGACCAGCCAGAGCTGCTCGAGCGCTACGCCAAACACCTGCCAAGAGAACGACAGTTCTTCATCAGTTGAAGTCGGCAGCCCCGCCCTCTCCGCCTCAGCCCCCCTTTTTTGAAACCTAATCTTTGTCGCGGGACCTCTCATGATTGCGAGCAAACTCAAGGCTGGCGAAATCGCTGGCAGCTATCTCATTGACTCTCCGGTAACCGAAGCCGACATTCTCGGTATCGCCCGACAGCTCGTGGCCCAGCGATTGAGCAAGGGCAGCAGTTTGACGGAGCCCCAGCAGGTCATTGCCCATCTGCAGACGCTGCTCATCCAGCAGGAGCGGGAGGTCTTCGCTCTTCTGCTGCTCGACAGTAAGCACCGTGTGATCTGCTACGAAGAACTGTTCCAAGGCACCCTGGATGCGGCGAGTGTCTATCCGCGCGAAGTGGTGAAAACCGTGCTGCGCCACAACGCGGCGGCGGTGATCCTGGTACATAACCATCCTTCGGGAGATCCGGAGCCAAGCCAGGCGGATCGTCGTCTCACCCAGACGCTCAAGGAGCTGCTGAACCTGGTGGGTACCCGCACCCTGGACCACATTATCGTGGGACACGAGGGCTGCGTTTCGATGGCGGAACTGGGCCTGGTCTAGCCTTCGATCTGCTCCGCCCGCCTCACAGCCTACCCCGCTGACACCTGGCGCTCCCCGCGCTTTATCAGCACGTCTCTTCCCCTTCCCTCATGACGACTATTGGCTCGACCGCCAAGGCAAGCGCTCGCGTCCTGGTTGCTTGGCCAATCGCCACCTGAAAGGAGACTTCACCATGCCGCTTCTGCGTTTTCTCGCCTCGCTATTCGTGTTCGCTGGGCTACTGGCCAGCAGCCTGCTCGCCGTCGGCCTTTTGGTACTGATACTGCGCTTCTGGCCGCTGGCCTTAGCCATCGCTCTGGCCTTGGCGCTCTTCGGAGAACTGCTTCGCCGTTCCGGTACCGCGTTCAGCACCCCATCCACGACGGCATAGAAGCAGGCCCCTTGGCCTGCCCTTTCTCATTCCTGATAGCCGTTCTGCCCCTCTCTTCTGACAGGAGCTTTAGCCATGCCCACACCTTGCTTGATCTGTAACTCATCGGTCGTGCTGTCCAAGGAGGCCGCACAGGTGATAGCCAGCCTCATCGGCAGCTTGGACGCCTTTCTAAGGGGTATTCAGCCACCGACTGAGCCGGGGGCTCCCACTCAACAGGGACAGCGCGGTCCGCTGGAACAGGCGTTCAATCGCATGCTCCAGGGGCTATCAGCCGTCCACACGAGCTGGCCTGATACCCATGCCTTCATCAAGGACGTTCATCGCCATCAATTCATGGAGTATCAGTGCCTGTGTCTACGCTGTGGCGCCAAGTATGACGAGCCACCGACGTCTACCGGACGAGAGACAGCGACCTGATCGTCGGTGGGCAACCGTCATCCCTGGCGCAGGCGCTCACCCAACCCCTGCACCAGACCTAGCACCAGTTGCCGGTCCGCCTCGGTCAGGGCGTCCAGTAGGCGGCTGATCTGGCGCGCCTGATCATCGCTGCGCGGGCTGGCCTCGCTGAGTAGCTCTGCCGCCTCACAGTGAAAGATGGACGCGAAGTCGTAGAGCCGGGCGATGTTGGGAATGACCACGCCCCGCTCGATCCGGGAGACGGCCTCGTTACCAATGCCTAGGCGCTCCGCAACTTCCTCCTGCGTCAGCCCCACCCGGATCCGGTGACGCGCGATCGCCCGCCCAACCGACTCCGCCAAATTCTTCTGATCGATACCGCTCATGCCAAGGCTCCAACCGTCCACCCGGATGGTTGGGTATCCACTCGTTGACATGAAGTGCGTCACAAGTTGAAACACAACCTAATAGGTTGCCTAACAACTTCTTCTCCCTTCTCTGCTTTCCCTTTCCCTCCCTAAAAGGATGTTCCTGATGAGCAAGAAAACCCTCTGGCTTCCCCTGCTGTGCGGACTGGCCTGCAGCCATGCCTTTGCAGGCACCTATGAATGGTCAGCCGGTTACGCCCAGGGCGTTGCCGAACACCTGGTCGACGACGGCAATGGCAACGAACTGAACATCTCCTGCCCGGATGACGGTGAAACCCCGGTGAGGGCCTACGCCACCATCAACGGCAAGGCCTACGCCTCTGAACAAGGTCCGAGCTTCGATGTGATCGTCGATGGCGAGCGCTACAGCAATCCGTTCTTCATCGACTGCAACGTCTGCAGCCAGAACTTCCCGGCTTTCTGGAAAGCACTGCGTAACGCCAACAACCTGCAGATCAGTGCAGGAGGCAAAACCGTGAAGCTGCCGACCAAGAACCTAAAACAGGTGCTGAAGCCGTTCGATAGCAAGACCAACCAATGCCGCGTGACTTGGTAGCTGCACGGCGTTCATCCCGAATCACTAGCCCTAAAAGGAATACCTCATGAATGGCTCCAACCAACCTCACCCCTCCCCTTCTGAAGACAGCCTTCCACCCTTCAATCCAGGACTGATTGGATGGGGAGTCGCGGCGCTGGCGCTCGGCATCCTGTCCGTGACGTTCAATACCTCCGCCATGGTCTTAGGCGCTGGCTTACTGGCCAAATGCTTCGCGGTCGTGGTGGGCACCGTACTGGGCTGGATCGGCGCGGTGGTTGGCGACGCAATCCGCAAGTTCGCGCATCCCGATGCCGTCTATACCAACGGCGGACTGCTCAGCCTGCTGTGGATCAAGATCTTCTGGCGAGTAGGGCCGCAACTGATTGGCCTGGTGGCCGGCGTGATGGTGGGCTGTGCACTGGTATTGCGCTAAGAGGGGTTGGATATGAAAAAGTACCTGGCACTCCTCGCCTCTCTGCTGCTGATCACCGCGTGCTCGGATGAGAACTCCAAAATTCGCGGTGAGTTTATTGCCGGCTGCATGAATGGGGGCTCGAGCAAGGCCGTATGTATCTGCACATTCGAGAAACTTGAAGCCAAATACAGCCCAGCAGAACTGCGAGGGATTAATCGTTTATCCACACCACCAGAATCTTTTCTACGAGAGGCTTTTCAATCAGCGCAGGCTTGTCGCTCACAGCAGAAATAGGTTACGAATGACATAATGACTATGTAGACAATGGAAATTCGCCCCTAAAAGCCTCGCAGCAGAACCTTCAAAAATCAGCAGCAGAGAAGGAACCTACAAACGGCTCCTCCTCTGCTGCCTCTATTATTTATTTTTTATTCTGACATCAGCACAACTCAGACTTTTACTTAAAAAGCAACCTTACACTTCTGACGCTACATCTAAGCCTAAGCGGCATTACTAAATATAGCCGCAGCCCTGCTACATATTTTTCATATGGTGCAAATTCACTAAGCGTTATAGGGTTATCCAAGACTATATAAGCGACTTCAGGATTCCTGCATCAGTTCGCGCCGTCGACTCAGTTCCGCTACCAGATACTCAGCATCGCGCGCCACGCCGCTGAAGCGGCCGGAGCCCCAGGTGTGCAGCCAGGGCAAACCCAGAAAGTACAGACCGGGTTGCTCGGTAACACCGCGACGATGGCCGGGATAGCTGCGACCATTGAAGACCGGGACATCGACCCAACTGAAATCGGGCTGGAAGCCAATGCACCAGACGATGCTGGTGATGCCGGCGCGGCTCAGATCCAGGGTCGTCGGTGAGTTCTCGGGCCGCCATAGCGGCTCATAGGCATTGCCTGCCGGCGCTTCGATCCCGTTTTGGGCGATGTACTGGTCGATACTGGCGTTGATCCGGTTGTACACGGCATCCGCCGCATCGAGTTTGGCGTCCAGATCGGCGGCGAAGGTCAGGACTTCACCCTTAAGGTCGGTCAGGCGCCCGAAGAGTTGCATACCCTCCAGGGCGAAACGTCGCAGGTCGATATCACGACCACCATCGCGTCCGGTAACGTAGTGATTGGTGTTGTCGCGCACGCCCTCGCGTAGCGGATGATCGTCGACACCGATCTCGTAGTAGCCCATTTCGGCCAACCAATCGACGACATCCTTGCCGCGGTAGAAGCGGGCGCAGCGCGGCGCATCGCCGACGGCGAGAAATACCTGGCGTCCGGCGAGATGCAGGTCCTCGGCAATCTGCGCGCCCGACTGCCCGGAGCCGACCACCAGCACGCCGCCCGGTGGCAGGCTCTCGGCATTGCGGTACTGCTCGGAATGGAGCTGGACGATGTGCGCCGGCAGACGTTCGGCCAGCCGAGGGATGATCGGCGTGTGATAGCCGCCGCTGGCCACGATCACCTGATCGGCGCTGAACTCTCCGGCACTGGTGTCGAGCCGATAGCCACCCTCGGGTCGTTTCGCCAGGCGCTGGACCGCAACGCCCTCGCGTACCGGTGCCTGAACCTTGGCGATGAAGGCATCCAGGTAGGCGATGATTTCATTTTTTTTCATGAAACCATGGGGATCGGGGCCGCTATAGGGATGACCCGGCAAAGCGCACTGCCAGTTGGGGGTCACCAGGCAGAAGTTATCCCAGCGCTGATTGCGCCAGGTATGGGTCAGGGAATGCTTTTCCAGCACCAGATGGTCGATATCGTGTTGCTGAAGGTAGTAGCTGGCCGACAGCCCGGCTTGGCCACCGCCGACGACGATTGCGCTGTAATGGGTCATGCGGAACTCCTCGTTTCAGATCTCGCCGAAGGTGGCTGGATTAACAGTTGCCCGGCCCTGTTGGCGGAGCTCCAGTACCTCGACCTGCAGATCGCCGTCATAGGCCCGTGCCTGCCTGCGCAATTCACTCAGGCTGTCCATGGCCGAGCTGCAGTAAAACCCCTTGACCTCCTTGACCCGTTCGGAAGCCGCGTACAGACCGCTTTCGGCGCGCTGGAGAAATTCGGTCAGTGGATAACGCCGCCCGCTTTCCAGGTGCCGGCCAATGCTGGTCGAGGGGGAATAGGCGGTACTTTCCTGGCCATCGGGCCAGCGCAGATGGATGATCACGGCGGGCATATCAAAACTCCTCGGCTTGGCTGAAGCCGGTAAACGAATGGTCGTGCAGATTCCAGAATTCGGCCCGCTGCCCGTCCAGCTCGACGCTGAGCCGCGCGCTGGCATCGATCCGGCCGATGGCTGCGCACTGCAGGCCCTCGCGGGCGAAGGCGGTCGTGACAGCGGCCAAATCCCGATCGTCGAGGGTCAGCAGGAAGCCGTAGCTCGGGAAGGCGCGCAACCATCGCTCCAACGGGGCCTCGGCGGGACGCGGAACCTGGGTCAGATCTAGCTGGGCGCCACTCCCCGTGGGTTCGAGCAGCATCAACAGCGTGCCCAACAAGCCGGCATTGCTGATGTCCTTGGCGGCTTGCAGCAGCCCGGCCTCCGCCAACTGGGGAATGACCTCGAGCTTGGCCCTCAGGCGACTCGGTGCGACGTCTTCGAACGCCTTCCAGTAGGGGGCGTCGCCATGCCACCGGCCGTCGAGGTCAGCCACCATGGCCAGGCATTGGCCGGGGCGCACATGCAGCGTCGATAACAGGCAACGTGCCCAGCCGGTGATGGCCACCGCCAGGGCGGTCGGATGCTCGGGCCCCTGGCTGGTATGGCCGCCGACCAGGTGCACGCCATAGGCCTGGCAGGCGGCGCGAATACCGGCGAGGAGCTGATCGGCGGCGGCTGTGTCGTGATGCCAGTAGGCGTTGACTACGGCGGCGGCGCGGCCGCCCATGGCGGTGATGTCGCTGACGTTGGCCATCACCGCCGACCACCCGGCGAACCAGGGGGCCTGGGCGACGAACTGCGGCAGCATGCCCTCGATGGCCAACAGCAAATACTGGTCACCGCAGCGCAACGCCGCGGTGTCGTCCCCGGGCAGCGCGTAGCGAGCCTCGCCGTCTTTGTCCGCCGGGGCCGGTGCCAGGGACTGGGCCGGGCGCTGGATCGCCTGCTTGGCGCGCATGGCATCGCTGTGCCTGAGGGTGTCGAGGAGCGCGGACAGGTCAAGACTCATGGCGTTGACTCCGCCGTGGTATCAGCGCCACCTGGCGCGGCAGGATGGGGTAGCAGTCCAGGCGGGCTTCCATCAGCACATGGGGATGACCCAGGAGTTCCAGGGTTCCGCGGGTATCCCAGTGCAACTTGTGGAAGTAGCTTTCATTCGCCTGCTGGACCGTGGCCAGGAAGGTCTGGCAACCCAGGTCGCGAGCGCGGGACACGGCCTCGTTGACCAGCGCCTTGCCGATCATGCTGTGGCGCCGGTAGGCCTGCTCCACACACAGGCGCCCGCCGTACCAGACACCGGGCGACTCCTGGTAGATGCGCACGGCGCCGACGATCTGCTCGGGCATGCCACAGTGATGGGTCACGGCGACGATGGGGATGGCGCCGAAGTCCCGGGCATCCCGATCATGCTCCAGCAAGCGCTGCTCGTCCGAGAACACCGCACGCCGCAGGGCGTAGTAGCCGGCACGTTCCCAGCTCTCGGAGGCCGGCTTGACCAACAGGTCGCCAGCCAGGAAGTCGCTGAAGCTATCGTCGGTCAGGGCAAAGGCGTGTTCAGCCATGGACGTCTCCTCTCACTCGTGGCGCTTGAGTGCCGAACAGGCGCCGCACTTGGCGCAACCGGCTTTGATCTTGTCGGAGTGCAGGCCATGACGGCGCAAGCTGGCACCCACACGCGGATAGAGGCGTTGCATGAAGGCGCTGTCGGGCTTGGGATGTGCGGCCAGCGGCGTGCCATCGATGGGCACGAAGGGCACCACGAAGGGGTAAACGCCCAGGGCGGCCAGGCGTTCGCTCATGGCGGCAATGGCCTCCTCGCTGTCGCCCAGGCCCGCCAGGATGTAGGTGCTGACCTGGCCGTGACCGAATACCTTGACCGCCGCCTCGAAGGCGCTGAAGTAGCGCGACAAGGGCACCTCGGCCTTGCCGGGCATGATGCGCTGCCGAACACTGTCGGTGACCGCCTCGAGGTGCATGCCCAGCGAGTCCACGCCGCTGTCCTTCAGCCGGGTGAACCAGCGGTCATCGTCGGGCGGCTCGCATTGCGCCTGAATCGGCAACTCGACCGCCGCGCTCACGGCGGCGGCGGACTCGCAGAGGATCGACGCACCGCGATCCGGGGTCTGCGGGGTGCCGGTGGTCATCACCAGATGCTTGACGCCATCCAGCTCCACCGCGGCCTTGGCCACGGCTGCCAATTGTGCGGGACGCTTGCGGGCGATGGTCTTGCCGGCGGCGAGGGATTGATTGATGGCGCAGAACTGGCAGGCACTGGCCGCATCGTTCATCCGGATGCAATGCTGCAACAGCGTGGTGGCCAGCACGTCTTTGCTGTGCAGGGTGGCGATTTTCCAGTAGGGAATGCCGTCGTCGGTGCTCAGGCCATAGAAGCGCGGAACCCGGGGCAACTCGACCCGCCCGATCTCGCGGCCTTCACGAAAGATCAGCGCTTGCGCGCCGCTGTCGTCCGGCATGGCGCTATAGGGAGAATCCAGCGAGGCGGTGTTGAGCATCGGCACCATCGCCGTGTGCTCGCCCAGGCTGAGTGCCTTGTGGTCGGAAGGACCGGCGCCGCCCTTGCGCGCGAGGCCGTCGGCACCTTGCCAGCGCACACCATGGCATTGCAGCTCGGCCAGCAGATCGGTAGCCATCACCTGGCTATTCATGGCTAACCACCCCGCTACGCTCCTGGAGATGGGGAGCCGGACGCCGATCGATCAAGAGGCTGAGCAGTTCGGGGCGGCTGTAGTGGCCCACCGAATCCATCATGCGCTTGCGTTTGTCGATCAGCGCGAAATCAAGGTCGGCGACGATCACCCCTTCACCTTCGGTCTTTTGCGCCAGGACCTTGCCTTCGGGACTGACGATGGCAGTGAAGCAACCTCCGGAAATCGGCTCGAGCGGGCAGCCGGTATCGGCCATGATCCGCGCCTGTTGTTCGGCATCCAGCCAGGCGGTGGCATTGACGACGAAGCAACCGCTTTCCAGCGCATGATGACGAAGGGTGGCCTCCATCTGTTCGGCGAAGATCGGGCCGACCAGAGAACCGGGGAACATGGCGGCATGGATCTGCTCGCCATCGGCCATCAGGGCATAGCGGGCCAGCGGGTTGTAGTGTTCCCAGCAGGCCAGGGCCCCGATGCGCCCCACAGCGCTGTCGGTAGCACGCAGCCCCGAGCCGTCGCCCTGGCCCCAGACCATGCGCTCATGATAGGTGGGTGTGATCTTGCGCCGGTGCTGGATCAGGCTGCCATCGGCATCGAACAGCAATTGCGCGTTGTAGATAGTGCCGCCATCGCGCTCATTGACCCCGATACAGGCGACGATCTGAGCTTCGCGGCAGGCTTCAGCCAACTGCTGGGTCGCCTCGCTGGGAATCGTCACCGACTCCCGCAGCAATTGCAGATGCTGCTTGCCCATGGTGAAGGGCGACTGCACGAAGGAGAAATACGGGTAGTAAGGCACCACGGTTTCCGGAAAAACCACGAATTGCACCCCGTCGCGGCCGAGCTCCAGGAGCTGCTGGCAGATCTTGTCGACGGTGCCCTGGCGCGAGTAGAGCTGGGGACTGAACTGGACGGCGGCGGCGCGGATAACGGTCATGCTGAGATCCTGCTGATCGAAGAGAAATACTCGCGACGACCAACCATGGTCGCCGCGAGGAGTCCGCAGCCGCCTCAGGCGGTCCAGGTGTCGATGATCAACGCCCCTTCACGGCGCATCAGCAGGCGCAGATCCATCACGTCCAAGGGATTGATCGGGCGGATACCTTCGATCAGGGCCTTTTCGGTCTGGCCATACAGCGCTTGCAGAGCGAAGCGGCAGGCATAGACCTCGCCGCCTTCGCTCATGAAGGCCTTGATCTGGTTGTTGACGGCCAGATGGCCGGGGAAGGCTTCGGCACCCAGGGTCGGGAAACCCCGTTGCACGCCAAGCTGCACGCCCGGTCCATAGAGCAGGATCTTGGTTTCGAAGCCCTTGCGCAGCAGGCGCTTGGCCTGCAGCAGATTGACCAGGCCGATGGAGCCTTCGAAGGCGATGGTGTGGAAGGTCAACAGAGCCTTCTCACCCGGCTCGGCCTTGACGTCTTCGAAGACCTTCTCTTCGTAGTTGACCAGGAAGTCACCATCTTGGTACTGGGCAATGTCCACGGTTGGCATGCTGTTTCTCTCCACTAGGGTCACGAGGCGATTGCCGGAGTGGCGAATCGGTCTGCCCAAGCAATAGCGAAGGACATGCCAAGTGGAAGAAGCTTTTTTCGCCGTTATACAAGCATTTGATTTTTCTGGATTTATCCATCTGACACGGTCTTTTTATCGGCTTTCTGCACCTTTTCCGAGGCTACGCAAAGGCGTAGAACTACGATAATTCGTACTAGCCATCACGAGATTCCGTAGATGATCGAGACCGACCACCTCTCCGATTGGGCCGACCTCGCATATTCCTCCCGCCACATGGTGTTCGAGCACTGCGCGGATGCCATCGCCCTGCTCGATCCCTATGCGGATCGCTTCGGTGACCTGAACATCGCGACCTGTCAGCTGCTGGGCTATCCACGCCAGGACTTGCTGACGCTACCGGTCAGCAAGTTGTTCGGCCATCAGTTGGCGGATCTCATCGTGTTCAGTCAGGCCGTGATCGAAAAGGGCCGCGGCTGGACCGATGACCTGACCTGTAACTGCAAGAGCGGCGAACGTCTGCAATTGGAGATCACCGCTACCAGCCTGTATCTGAAGGGGCGGCAGCAACTCATCCTGGTACTGCGCGAACAGCGGCGCCAACGCTTTCAGCTGGATCAGGCGGACACCGCCCGGACCATGCGCGGGGGCTGATCGAATGGCGCAACATCCTCAACCTGTTCAAGGAAACCGAGCGCGACAACCAGCTCCTGCTCAGCGCCGTCGGCGATGGTATCTACAGTATCAACTGCGAGGGCCTGGCCACCTTCGTCAATCCGGCGGGTGCGCGGATGCTCGGCTGGGAACCGGAGGACATGATCGGCAAGAACATCCATCTGATTCATCACCACAGCCATGCTGACGGCTCGCACTATCCGGTCGAAGAGTGCCCGATCTATCGCGCCGTACACGATGGCGTCGTACACGAAGGCCGCCAGGAGGTGTTCTGGCGCCGGGACGGTAGTTGCTTTCCAGTGGAATTCACCAGTACGCCCGTCATCTCGGATAGCAAGCTGGTGGGTGCCGTGGTGGTGTTCCGCGACATCACCGAACGACGCAGCATGGAGACGCAGCTGACCAGTGCCTTGGAAGAGCTACAGCAGCTCAAGCAGCGACTCGAAGAACAGAATGCCTACCTGCAGGAAGAAATTCACATCGAGCACAGCTACCGCGAGATCGTCGGGCAAAGCGAGCCGATCCTGAAGATCATCAAGCAAATCGACGTGGTGGCCCCCACCGATGCCAGTGTCCTGATCCATGGCGAATCCGGGACTGGCAAAGAGCTGATCGCGCGGGCCATCCACCAGGCCAGCCGGCGCTGCGCCCAGCCGTTGATCAGGGTCAATTGCGCCGCGATCCCAGCCGAGCTGTTCGAAAGCGAATTCTTCGGCCATATCCGTGGCGCCTTCACGGGCGCCGTGCGTGATCGGGTCGGGCGCTTCGAACTGGCCGACGGCGGAACCCTGTTTCTCGACGAGATCGGCGAGATCCCCCTGGACCTGCAGAGCAAGTTGTTGCGGGTACTGCAGGAGGGCCAGTTCGAGCGCGTGGGAGAGGAGCGCACACGCCGGGTGGACGTACGCATCGTCGCAGCGACCAATCGCAATCTCCGTGAAGAGGTACAGGCCAAGCGCTTTCGTGAAGACCTGTATTTCCGTCTCAACGTCTTCCCCATCCACTCGCCAGCACTGCGGGAGCGGCCGGAGGATATCGCCCCCTTGGCGCTACACTTCATCAGCGACATAGGGAAGCGTCTCAATCGGCCCGGCCGACGCCTGCGGGCAGCGGATCTGGCGCGACTGCAGCGCTATGCGTGGCCAGGGAACATTCGCGAACTGCAGAACGTCATCGAGCGGGCCCTGATCACCGCGCAGGACCACCAGCTCAGTATCGATCTGCCCGATGAAGGCAGCGGAACCGCCCCCCGGCGCGTCGCTCTCGCGCCAAGCGCCACCATTCTGACCGATGCGCAACTGCGCGAGCTGGAGCGGGAGAACACCCAGGCGGCCCTGCGCGCCTGCCAGGGCAAGCTCTTCGGCAAGGATGGCGCCGCCCAACTGCTCGGCATGAAACCCACGACGCTGGCTTCGAGACTCAAACGGCTGCAGATCGATACCGACCTTCTCTGACGCCGGAGCCGTGCTTCAGACGCGCCTGCAGCCCTCAATGAGTGAGCGTTCGCCGCAGCGGCGCGCCATTTGCGAAGGCAGAGGCGACTGGCCGTCACGGCCTCGAGCTGAGCGCTGGGCTGATCGATGAAACGCCATGGCTTGCTGGTGTACGCTGCTTGCTCAAAGGCCGTTGCCACTGGCCAGAATGTGCGAGTGCATACCGCCATCGACCGCCACATTGGTACCCCGCATCCAACGCGACCCGTCGCTCAGCAGGAAGGCGACGACCGGGGCGATGTCGTTGGCATGCCCCGGTCGATCCATGGTCTTCATATCTTCTTCAGCGCGGGCGCCCAAGGTCTCAATGAAATCCTTGAGAATCGGCGTATCCACCGGCCCGGGACTGACGGCGTTCATCCGAATGCCTCGCTCGCGCCAGGTCCAACGGTTCTGCAACGTCCAGGCGATCAGTGCCTCCTTGGCAAAGAAATAGCTGCGCGCGCCAACGATTTCATGCTGAGCGCAAAACGCGCCAGTACCGGCAAAGCTCAGTTGCTCGCTAGCCTTGATCGCAGCGATTGACTGCGGCCAGCCGATACCGGCTAGCGAGGCGAGATTGACGATTGAGGCGTTGTCGGCCAATAGCGGCAGTAACCCCATCGTCAGGTACTTGAGGCCAACCAGATTGACCTTGAGCACTTGCTCCGCCTCGTGGGTTGGCGGTAACCCAGCGATATTGGCCAAGCCATCGATGCCGTGGGGGAGTTGCCCCAGCAGGCGGTCAATCGAGGCCTGGGACGCCAAGTCGGCCTGGATGAAGCGGTCGATGTCGATCTTGGGTCGGTTGATGTCCACGCCGATGACAGAGGCGCCCTGCGCCTGGGCAAGACGCGCGGTTTCTTCACCGATGCCGGAGGAGACCCCGGTGATGACCAGCACTTTACCGTTGAGCATGGTGTTGCTCCCAGAACCTATCAGAAGGGATAGCGGCGCGGACTGGCTTGTACGCTGATCCAATGGTCCTTGGTGAACTCTTCGATGGCCCAGTCACCATTGAAGCGACCAAGTCCGGAGTTCTTTTCGCCACCGAAGGGCGCATGGGCTTCGTCATTCACCGGGATGTCGTTGACATGGGTCATGCCGGCCTTGACCTGCCGCGCGAAGCGCACGGCCCGCTCGATATCGCCACTGAACACCGCGCTGGACAGACCGAATTCGCTGTCATTGGCCAACTCCAGGGCGTGGGCTTCGTCGCGGGCACGCTGAATACCAACCAGGGGTCCAAAGATCTCTTCGCGGGCTATCTCCATGTCCTGGGTGACCTCAGCGAACACATGGGGCGGCAGCAACTGACCCTGCACCTCGCCTTCGACCACCGCGCGAGCACCCTCTTCCTTGGCGCGTGAGACCTTTTGCAGCAAGCCCTGCAGCTGATTGGCATTGATGATCGGACCGATCACCGTATCAGCGTCGTGCGGGTTGCCGACCTTCAGCGCCCTGACCTTTTCAGCGTAGCGCTGGACGAAGGCATCGTAGATCCCGTCCTCGACGATGATCCGGTTGATCGCCATGCAGATCTGTCCCTGGTGCAGGAACTTGCCCATCACCGCGGCGCTGACAGCCTGCTCCAGATCGGCATCGGCCAAGACCACGAAGGGACTGTTGCCACCCAACTCGAGCGCCACATGCTTGAGATGCTTGCCACCCGACGCCAGCCGGCCGATGTTCAGACCGATTGGCGTCGAGCCGGTGAAGGAGATGAACTTCGGCACTTCATGCTCGACGAAGGCATCGCCGATCTTGGATCCTGCGCCGACCACCACGCTGAGCAGTCCCGCAGGTAGGCCCGCCGCCTCGTAGAGACTAGCCAGTAGCAATCCCCCCGTGACCGGGGTGTCGCTCGCGGGCTTGATCACCACCGCATTACCCAGCGCCAAGGCGGGCGCCACGGAGCGTTGCGACAGGTGCAACGGGAAGTTCCAGGGACTGATCACACCCACTACGCCCAGGGCCTCGCGATAGACGCGGTTTTCCTTGCCGGGCACGTTGGATGGCAATAGCCGACCATGGACGCGTGCCGGGAAGGAGGCCGACTCCAGGGTGATGCCGCGGGCCGCGCCCCACTCGATCTGCGCCTTGATCCGGGTACTGCCGGATTCACGGATGATCCAGTCGATGATGGCTTCGCGGTGCTCATCGAACAGCTGCACCACCCGATGCATCACCGCGGCCCGTTCGGCAGGCCCGGTAGCGGCCCACTTCACCTGGGCTTCGGCGGCCTTGCGATAGGCCTCGTCGAGGTCGTCGCGATCAGCCTGGACGATTTGCGCCAACGGGCTACCGTCGAACGGATTGGTCACTTGCAGCACACTGCCATCGCGACCATCACGCCATTGTCCGGCAATGAACTGTTGATCGAAGACCGGGAATCGATTGGCAAGGTGAGTCATGGACTACTCCTCGTTGTTAGGAAATGAGCAGCGTCGAACGAGTCGTCAGGGATTTTCCAACAGAAACAGGTACCCCTACTTTCAGCGACGCCGATACAGAGGCCTCGGCTCGACAACGGAACGACCGTACAGCACACTGACGCCCGCGAGCCCTTTCAAGGCATCTACGGCGGATTTATCCTGGCGCACTGCAAAGCTGTTGAAGCCGCACTGGCGCATATAACTTAGTTGATCACGCAGAACATCACCGATGGCGCGCAGCTCACCCTCGAAATGGTAACGACTTCTCAGCAGGTAAGCCTGACTATAACCTCGCCCATCGCGAAAAGAAGAAAATTCGATGGCAATCAACGGAACAACATTTAGTCGATCCTGCCAATCAGCAAATTCATCTTCCGCACTAAAAAGCACGCCGTCCGAACTTATCTCATCACCCGCCAAGACTGCCGCGGGCTGCCTAGCCACCCAGCTATTGGCGGGCACTATAGCGCGCTCATCCGCTGATAGCTCCTGGTCATCCTTGATGACGACCCAGGGGTCGTCCTGCACTAACTCAGGAACGCCATCAACCAACCTGATAACATTTTTCACACATCAGCCTCGGCATTTTCATAGACGGCTTTCTTGAACGGCTCCAGGCCAATACGCTCGACGGTTTCCAGAAACGACTCGCCGAATATGCGATTTCGTACAAAGGTGTCGATCAATTGCTCAACCACCGCTGCCACCTCATCTGCCGAAAATGACGGCCCTATGACCTTACCCAACCGACTGTCCTTACCCTGTGAGCCGCCAATAGTGATCTGATACCACTCACTTCCGTTCTTATCGACACCCAATATTCCGATATTGCCAATATGGTGGTGGCCGCAAGCGTTCATGCACCCTGAAATATTGAGGCTGATATCACCGAGATCATGTAGATAATCCAAGTCATCGAATTTGGCTTGGATACTGTGAGCGATAGGGATGGATTTGGCGTTTGCCAAAGAGCAGAAATCCCCTCCGGGACAGGCGATGATATCGGTCAGCAGACCACCATTCGATACACCGAGACCTGCGACGCTGGCGAGACGCCATAACGCATGGAGATCTCGAAGGCGGACATCGGGCAAAACGATGTTTTGCTCGTGCGAAATGCGTATCTCGCCGAAGCCAAAGCGCTCGGACCAGTCAGCGACCGCTTCCATCTGCTCGGCAGTGACATCACCGGGCGGCGCCTGTATCCCCGGCTTGGTCGACAGCAGTACGGCGCGATATCCAGCGACCTTGTGCGCCCTTACATTGTGTTTGACCCAGCGAGCGAAACCAGCGTCCTGGCTCAGACAGGTACCGAAGTCTAAGTCGCTGTCAGCCAAGACGTCATAGAGAGGCGGAGTGAAGGTACGAGCTACCCGCTCGTACTCCGCCACGGTGAGCTTGGCCGGGCTGTCCTTGATTTGCTCCCACTCGCGCTCCACCTCCGCGGCAAAGGCATCGATCCCGAGTGACTTCACTAATATTTTGATACGCGCCTTGTATTTATTATCGCGACGACCATAACGGTTGTATACCCGCAATATCGCTTCCACATACGACAGCAGATGTTCCCACGGCAGACTGTCACGAATGCACTGGCCAAGGATCGGAGTTCTGCCCAGCCCGCCGCCCACGATAACGCGAAGCACAGGGCGTCCCTCGGCGCCTTTATATAAATACAGACCAATATCGTGAACCATGATGGCCGCACGATCTTCTTCAGCAGAGCAAATAGCTATCTTGAATTTTCGTGGCAGGAAGAGAAATTCCGGATTGATCGTGGACCACTGCCTCAATATCTCGGCAAAGGGCCGCGGGTCCAGCAATTCGTCAGCAGCAACACCCGCGAACGCTTCGGTAGTCACATTGCGAACGCAATTCCCCGACGTTTGAATGGCATGCATATCTACGGCTGCCAATCGCTCCAGAATATCCGGGACCTGCGCCAAATCTATCCAGTTGAACTGGATATTCTGGCGCGTTGTGAAGTGCCCATAACCACGATCGTATTCCTTGGCAATTTGCGCCAGCACGCGCATCTGCGCCGCGCTCAACGTGCCGTATGGAATAGCTACTCGCAACATGTACGCATGCTTCTGGAGATAAAGACCATTCTGCAAGCGCAATGGCAAGAACTCTTCCTCCGACAGCTCACCCGTCACTCTTCGCTGTATTTGGTCTCGGAATTGGTCAACGCGCTCAAGGACTAGCGCGCGATCATAGTCGTCGTACTGATACATCGAGGAACCCCATCTGCTGGGCCGGGCAGCCGGCTATAGAGCGCGACGTTAAAATTTTACAAAAGCCTAGTACAGCCTCAGATTTATGCTAAAAAACCAGATCAGATGAGGCATGAGCCGTACCAGAGAGCCATCCAGGCCATGGCCAGCCAGCAGCCGAACGCAGAAGAGGTACGCCTGAAGATGAAGCGGTACGAACAACTGGCTGAAGAGATTGCGCAGTCCATTCGCAACGGCATCCTTTCCCCTGGGGAAAAGGTGCCGTCGGTACGCCATGCAAGTCGTAGTTTCGGCGTCAGCCCTTCCACCGTCTTCCAGGCCTACTACCTGCTGGAAGACCGAGGCCTGATACAGGCCCGCGAACGCTCCGGCTACTATGTGCGACAGCAGGCGAACCAGTTACTGGCCGAACCTGATGTCGGCGTGTTCAAGGCGCGCACGACAGAGGTCAATGTCAGCCAATTGGCGTTCTCCGTCCTGAACTCACTACGCGACCCCAACACCATACCTTTTGGCTCAGCCTTTCCTGACCCGGATCTTTTCCCCCTGGCAAGGCTGAGCCGCTCGATGTCCCACGCCCTACGTGGCATATCAGGCAAGTCCCTCATCTGCGACATGACGGGCGGCCACCCAGATCTGCTTCGACAGATTTCTCAACGCTATGTCTTCAACGGCATCACCGTCCAGCCTGGCGAAGTTGTCGTGACCGGCGGCGCGATGGAAGCCTTGAATCTGTGCTTGCAAGCCGTCACGGCCCCTGGCGACATGGTGGCGGTTGAGGCTCCGGCTTTCTATGGCACGCTACAGGCCTTGGAACGACTCAAACTCAAAGCAGTGGAAATACCCGTGCATCCGCGCAAAGGCATTGACCTCATTGTTTTAGCCGAAAGTCTGCAAACTTTGCCGATTAAAGCCTGTTGGTTCATGACCCACTTACAGAACCCCGTAGGCGCTTCCATGGATGAGCACGACAAACAAGAACTCTACGAGTTGCTTGCCCACCATGAAATACCTCTGATCGAAGACGATGTCTATGCGGAGTTGTATTTCGGCACACAACCACCTCGTCCGGTCAAGCACTTCGACAGCAAAGGGCTGGTCATGCACTGCTGTTCATTCTCGAAGACGTTAGCGCCTGGTTATCGGATCGGCTGGGCTGCCGCGGGACGCTATGCGAATCGCGTTGAGCAACTGCGACTCATGACGACCATATCACCCTCCATACCCGCGCAAATGGCCATTGCCGATTACCTGCAGCATGGCGGCTACGATCGGCACCTGCGTAAATTGCGGCATACGTTGGAAGTCCGCCAGGGGGAAATGCTTGCTGCAGCGTCCCGTTACTTCCCTGCTCAGAGTCGGGTTACCCGACCCGCGGGAGGATTCCTGCTCTGGTTTGAATTGCCTGAGCAAGTCGACTCCTTGGCACTATTTCACCGCGCGCTGGCAGAAGGAATAAGCCTGGCACCGGGGCCTATCTTTTCGGCGTCACGTCACTTCAAGAATTGCATACGCCTCAACTATGGTTACCCCTGGACTAACGAACGTGAAAAAGCCATGCAAACGCTAGGCAGCCTGGTGAGTTCACTCATTTGACCTTTTCAAAACCCAGACAGGAAAAATAATAAACTTTAGCAACCATGCCTAACAAAACCATGCCGAGTGCCTAAGGAGACCCAAACCTCTGATATGGTTTTTTACGGATCATCTGCCATGAGTGGTCCATCAAGGAGCGTGCTAACCTTCATCACTATACGCATAATTTTAAATTAGCGTTCAAACTTATCTAGTGATTAACAGAAGGTATTCACTATGTTTGGCCTCGAAGCCCTGGATCTCGCGCGGATTCAGTTTGCCTTCACCGTGTCCTTCCACATCATCTTCCCGGCGTTGTCCATCGGCTCCGCGAGTTTTCTCGCCGTGCTCGAAGGCCTCTGGCTGAAGACCGACAATCACGTCTACAAGGATCTGTATCACTTCTGGCTGAAGATCTTCGCGATCTTCTTCGGCATGGGCGTGGTGTCCGGTCTGGTGATGGCCTATGAATTCGGCACCAACTGGAGCGGCTTCGCCGACTATGCCGGCGCCGTGACCGGGCCGTTGCTGACCTACGAGGTGCTCACCGCCTTCTTCATCGAAGCCGGTTTCCTCGGCGTCATGCTGTTCGGCTGGAATCGCGTCGGCCGCGGCCTGCACTTCTTTTCGACGGTGATGGTGGCCATCGGCACCCTGATGTCGACCTTCTGGATCCTGGCCTCCAACAGCTGGATGCACACGCCCGCCGGCTACGAGATCGTCGATGGCCGCATCGTCCCGATGGACTGGCTGGCGGTGATCTTCAATCCGTCCTTCCCCTTCCGCTGGGCGCACATGACCATCGCCGCCTACCTGTCGGTGGCCTTCCTGGTCGGGGCCTCGGCGGCCTGGCACCTGCTGCGCGGTAACGACAACCCGGCGGTGCGCAAGATGTTCTCCATGGCCATGTGGATGGCCCTGCTGGTGGCGCCGATCCAGGCCTTCGTCGGCGATGCCCATGGCCTCAATACCCTGGAGCACCAGCCGGCCAAGATCGCCGCGATGGAGGGACACTGGGAGAATCCGCCCGGCGAGGCGACCCCGCTGATCCTGTTCGGCTGGCCGGACATGGAACAGGAGAAGACGCTCTACAAGGTCGAGATCCCGGTGCTCGGTAGCCTGATCCTCAAGCACAGCTTCACCGAGCCGATCCCGGCCCTCAAGGACTTCCCCAAGGAAGACCGGCCGCCGGCCTACGTGGTGTTCTGGTCGTTCCGCATCATGGTCGCCCTGGGCCTGCTGATGATCGCCGCCGGTCTGTGGAGCGCCTGGCTGCGCTGGCGCGGCAAACTGTTCGAGACCCGCGGTTTCCTGCGCCTGGTGATGTGCATGGGGCCGGTCGGTCTCATCGCCCTGCTGGCCGGCTGGTTCACCACCGAGGTGGGCCGTCAGCCGTGGATCGTCTACGGCTTGTTACGGACCAAGGACGGGGTGTCGAATCACAGCGTCACCCAGCTGAGCATCACCCTGGTGGCCTTCGTGGTGGTCTATTTCGCCGTGTTCGGCATCGGCACCCTCTATGCCCTGCGCCTGATCGGCAAGGGGCCGCATACCGGCGAAGGCGATCTGCCCACCTCCGG
Source organism: Pseudomonas oryzihabitans (assembly GCF_006384975.1). Classification (NCBI taxonomy): domain Bacteria; kingdom Pseudomonadati; phylum Pseudomonadota; class Gammaproteobacteria; order Pseudomonadales; family Pseudomonadaceae; genus Pseudomonas; species Pseudomonas oryzihabitans. Next base: position 44,725 of record NZ_CP021645.1, on the reverse strand, counting down.
TGGTCCGGGTACCGATCGGCACCCCAAGCGTCCGTTGTCCGGCGCCGATGACGGCCTGGAAGAAGACAATCCCAAAGACCAGCTGACCGGAGACCGCGCATGAACGGCATCCCTGGCATCGACCTCCCGCTGATCTGGGCGATCATCATCATCTTCGGCCTCATGATGTACGTGGTCATGGACGGCTTCGACCTGGGCATCGGCATCCTCTTCCCCTTCGTCAAGGGCAAGGAGGACCGCGACGTCATGATGAACACCGTGGCGCCCATCTGGGACGGCAACGAGACCTGGCTGGTGCTCGGCGGGGCGGGGCTGTACGGCGCCTTCCCGCTGGCCTACTCGGTGATCCTGCCGGCGCTCTACCTGCCGCTGATCTTCATGCTGATCGGCCTGATCTTCCGCGGCGTGGCCTTCGAGTTCCGCTTCAAGGTCCATGAAGGCAAGGAAGCCCTGTGGGACAAGTCCTTCATCTTCGGCTCGCTGCTGGCCAGCTTCTGCCAGGGTGTGGCCTTGGGCGCCTTCATCGAGGGCTTCCCGGTGGAGAATCGCCAGTACGTCGGCGGCCCGCTGGACTGGCTGACGCCTTTCTCGGTGTTCTGCGGCCTGGGCGTGATCGCCGCCTATGCGCTGCTGGGCAGCACCTGGCTGATCATGAAGACCGAGGGTCCGCTGCAGGCCACCATGCGCCGCCTGACCAAGCCGCTGCTGTTCCTGCTGCTGGCCTTCACCGTGGTGGTGAGCATCTGGACCCCGCTGACCCATGTAGCCATCTCCCATCGCTGGTTCAGCCTGCCCAATTTGTTCTGGTTCCTGCCGGTGCCCATCCTGGTGGGCGTGGTGACCCTGGCCCTGCTGCGCGCCATCCTGCGCGAAGACTCGCACCATGCGCCCTTCCTGCTGACGCTGGCGCTGATCTTCCTTGGCTATAGCGGCCTGGGCATCAGCCTGTGGCCGAACATCATCCCGCCGGGCGTTTCCATCTGGGAGGCCTCGTCACCGCCGCAGAGCCAGCTGTTCCTGCTCATCGGCACTCTGTTCATCATCCCGATCACCCTGATGTACACCTTCTGGGGCTACTACGTATTCCGCGGCAAGGTACGCGCGGGTGAGGGCTACCACTGATGGCCGGCCGCTCGCGCGAACCGAATCCCGCCGACAGCAAGCCGCTCTGGCAGCGGCTGGCCTGGATGGCCGGTATCTGGGCGTGCAGCCTGGTGGCCCTGGGCGTGGTGGCCTGGGTGCTGCGACTGGTGCTGACGGCGGCGGGGTTGAAAACTCATTGACCAGGTTATGAATAGCCATGTTCGAACATCTAGCTGATTATCCAGGCGATCCGATCCTGTCCCTGATAGGGGCGTATCAAAGTGATGGCAGACCTGAGAAAGTAAACCTGAGTGTGGGGATCTATACGGATGCGCAAGGAAAGCTATCGGTCCTGCAGTCAGTAGTTGCCGCTGAGCAGCACCTGCGCAAACGATCACTCGCGCCTTCGATGTACCTCCCGATGGAAGGTCATGAAGGTTATCGCTTGAACGCGCAACGTCTACAGTTTGGCAGTGAAAGCCCTGCGCTAGCAGAGGGACGCATCGCCACCCTCCAAACCCTTGGCGGATCCGGTGCCCTCAAGATTGGCGCAGACTTTTTGCGCCAATGGTTTCCGGGCTCCAGTGTTTGGGTAAGCGATCCGACCTGGGATAACCATATCGCCATCTTCGAAGGCGCAGGCTTAGCGGTCAAAAAATATCCGTATTATTGCTCGTCTTCTGCCGAGCTTGCTTTCGAGGGCATGCTGAAAGAACTCAGTACCCTCCCCTCTCGGAGCATTGTTCTGCTCCATCCCTGCTGCCACAACCCTACCGGGTTGGACCTGACCAACGCCCAATGGCTAAAAGTCATCGAGGTTCTAGTCGAACGGGAACTTATCCCCTTCGTCGATTGTGCATACCAAGGTTTCGGCGAAGGCCTGGATCAGGATGCCTTTGCTATTAGAGAAATGGAGCGTGCGGGCCTGACCTTTCTCGTCAGCTATTCCTTCTCCAAAAATTTTTCGCTATACGGGGAACGGGTAGGAACCTTGTCCGTGGTCTGTCACTCGCCCCAAGTAGCAACCAAGGTACTCGGGCAGTTGAAAGCCACCGTGAGACGAAACTACTCGAGTCCGCCAAACCATGGCGCTCAGTTGGTAGACCTCGTACTGGGCAGTGAACTCTCTACTCTTTGGCGTACTGAGCTAGAAGAAATGCGCCTGCGCACCTCTTCGATGCGCGAGCTGCTAGCAACGCTGCTCAGTGACGCTGGCCTGCCACTGGGTGAGCAACTACGCCGTCATCGAGGCCTGTTTTCCTACACTGGCCTCAACAAGGCACAGATAGGTCGGCTGCGACAAGAGTTCGGTATTTACCTCGTCGATAATGGCCGAATGTGTGTAGCGGGCCTGACAATGGAGAAGATCCCCTACGTTTCTTCGGCCATCGTAGAAGTCCTACTGCATCGAGAGTAAACCTACCCAGCTCCTGTACGAACAATGCCTGCGCATCGGTGATGCTTCGTACAGAACTGCCGTAAGTAATGAGAAGACCCTCCAACTATCTTCTCAGCACTTACGGCAGCCTACAGCAACAGTGATAACAGGCCAGCAAAAGCGCTATTTCACTGAAGATCATTAGTTGACGGACGTACTTGCAAGCAAAGGAGGAATCGTCGGCACCTCTGGCGCGCCATCAATGTCAGCCTGGGTCATGCGGAACTCTTCCGGATAATGCTCACGCGAAGTCCTGCGAAGCGGTTCCGTGGAGCGCCAAGTATAAAGACATCGCTGGCATTGATAGACAACCCACACACCAGCACGTGGCGACTCGGCCATTACTTCAACATTCGCGTCTTCACAGCGTGGACATACCATTTTCGCTCTCCAAATTACATAATATTAACGATTGCTCAACAGGCCGGACAATTTTTCGATCCACTCTTTTGTCTCCGGCAGGTCTCGTACAGGCTGGCTGTAGTGGCCACGAAGATCAGGCGCAACGGGAGTGGTCGCATCAATAATCAACTTATCAGTAATACCTGCCGGGGAAGAACCGGGGTCTAACTCCAAGACGGACATATTGGGCAGCTGCACCAAATCCCCGGAAGGGTTTACCTTTGAGGACAGCGCCCACATGACTTGCGGCAGATTGAACGGATCCACATCCTCGTCGACCATGATGACTATCTTTACGTAACCCAAGCCGTGTGGTGTAGTCATTGCTCGGAGCCCTACAGCACGAGCGAAGCCACCGTATCGTTTCTTCGTCGAGATAATGGCCAAAAGACCATGCGTATACATGGCATTGACGGCTTGGACTTCCGGGAATTCAGCCTTCAGCTGTTGGTACAGAGGGACGCATGTAGCCGGGCCCATTAGGTAGTCAATCTCAGTCCAGGGCATACCCAAATAAAGCGACTCAAAAATTGGCTGACTGCGGTAGGAGACCTTATCAATCCTTACCACTGTCATATTCCGCCCACCGGAATAGTGTCCGGTAAATTCACCGAATGGTCCTTCAATCTCTCGTTTGCGGCCCTCAATGACACCCTCAAGGATGACTTCCGACCCCCAAGGAACGTCGAAGCCCGTCAACGGCGCCGTAGAAATTGGATAGCCGGATCCGCGCAATGCGCCCGCCATCTCATACTCAGACTGGTCATACTTGAGCGGGGTAGCGCCCATCAACGTAATGATCGGATCATTGCCAAGCGTAATAGCTATGGGAAGGTCTTGACCACGCTCTTCCGCCTTATGTAGATGCAAGGCAATATCGTGCATCGGTACGGGCTGCAGCCCAAGCTTTCGCTTGCCCTTGACCTCCATGCGGTAGATACCAACGTTTTGCTTTGCAAAACTGTCAGGATCAGTCGGATCACGGGAAACGACACACGCCTTGTCGAGATAGAATCCACCATCGCCGTCATTAAGACGAAACAGTGGCAGTATATCGAAGAGATTGATGTCCTCTTCGTCTACGGTGTTTTGGGCCCAAGCCGGATCGGCTCTACGCTCAGGAGCTACTGGAAAGGTTTCCCAGCGCCGGATGAACTCGGCGATCTGATCTCGAGTTGAAGTATTGGGCTCCATGCCTAGCGCAATCGCATGATTGGCCCAGGAGCCAATGGTATTGAGCACTACCTGAGCATCAGTAAAACCTTCAATATTATTGAAAAAAAGCGCTGGAGCATTTTCTCCTATCCGACCCGCAGCGTTTGCAGCCGCAGCGAGATCGGGTTCCGCTTTGACAGTGTCAGTGATGCGCAGCAACTGCCCATTGGAATCCAGTGCCTGGAGAAAATCACGCAGATTATCGTAAGCCATGGTTATACCTCGCTTATCAAAAATTGAAAAAATGGTTCAAGTAGCCAACCCTTCCCAGCGCCTCGCACGCTTGGAGCGCAGCCCAAATTGATCAAGCACCCGCGCGACAATGTGGTCGGTCACATCATCAATAGTCTGGGGATGATTGTAGTAAGCGGGCATGGGAGGAACGATACTTACCCCCATCCGCGATAGCGCAAGCATGTTTTCAAGATGGATGGAATTGAGCGGCGTTTCACGCGGTACAAGAACAAGCTTTCGCTGCTCCTTTAAGATCACATCGGCGGCCCTGCTGATGAGCCCATCCGCAAACCCCACTCGAATACCGGCTAACGTTTTCATGCTGCAAGGAATGATTACCATGCCGTCCGTCAGGAAAGAGCCTGAGGAGATACTGGCTCCTTGATCGGAAGCCGAGTGCACATGAGCAACCAACTGGGCGAGGTCTGTAGCACTACGCCCAGTCTCGGTTTGGATGGTGACCCTAGCCCACTTGGACATGATGAGATGCACCTCCACCCCGCCGACTTCATTCAAGGCTTCAAGCAGTGACACCGCAAGCGGAGCCCCTGTTGCGCCGGTGATAGCAACGATCAGCCTCATAAGCCACCAAACTAGTTCGTGTACGAATTTGTTTTTTTACGTTACTCTCCATCCGCTAGTCAGCGCAACCCCCTTTTGAAGGAGTTTCATGATTCATGGGAAACGTAGTTCGCTCAGAGGCATTCCACCTGATACGACGTGTCATGCAAGAACACACCGCGACATGGAACTATCGACTGCCTGAGATGACAAAACCTCAGTACGCCGTGCTTAGAGCGATCTCGGAAAGCCCAGGGCTCGAACAATCCGCTCTGCTGGAGCCAGCGGTCGCAACTAAGGCCACCCTCACTGAGTTACTTAAGCGATTGGAAAATCGAGGCTGGGTTGCGAGAACCCGGGACGAACTTGATCGGAGACGCTGGTACGTTTTCCTTACTAAGGATGGCCAGGCTGCGTTGAGTGATGCGCAACATATGGCCGCGGCAACGGATGAAGTATTCTTGAGCAAGCTTGATAAGGAAGAGCAAAAACTGCTCGTGAAAGCCTTGAAAAAGATGCTGGACTGAACAGGTCGCCGAATGAGCAAAGGGTTCAGCGGCCGCAACAATGCGCCATGCCTGGATACCTATGCCCCAATGCTTGGCCTTCAAGAAAAAACGCCGCGTTCCGTAAAAACGCGGCGTTTTTTATGGTCTTCAGGATAGCCAGAAGTGCTATGCGGACTGCAATTGAGGCCTAACTGGCAGGCATTATCCGACGGCTCAGCCTTTTCATAACGTTCCGCTTATCGATATCAAACAATTTAATAATTGAACAGTGGTCTTGGGGCTGACTACCATGAATGCGAGGTATGTGCTCTCAGTGGGCGCAATTTCCCTACCCAGGAGACAACTCAATGATTAGGCTACAACATGCAATCAAAGTCGCCGCACCCCGAGCAACGCTCTACCACGCTCTCACCGATCTAGATGAAATGGCGGCGTGGCACCTCGGAGACGTCGCAGGTGCGATTACGCCCGGAGAGGTGCTGACCCTAAGGCCCAAGCCCGGTTTGCACTTCGCTTTTCGGACTGAGGCATTAGAACTGAATACCCGTCTCGTGCAGACCGAAGTGGAGGGTCCTAGTCACTCTGCAGGCAGGACGTTGATCTTCCAGCTTGCCGATCTCGACGATGGACACACGCTTGTCGAACTGACGCACGGCGAATGGGACGAAAGCGATTCGCATCTTCCGCTCTGTAATACCCACTGGGGATACGTGCTGCATCGCCTGAAGGCTCACGTCGAAAAAGCCTGAAATTAGCGAATAGGCTACGCAGAGAAGCACTACTTAAACGGTTGTGACTCGATAACAATTCGAGCAGGATGTAGAAGGTATCAAAGGTACGGCACGCCGCCGCTACTTTTATCTTGATCAAACATTTAAAAGAAGTGTTTCCACAGTCTCTTCTCCATGCCATGGGAGGAAAAGCACCATGGCATGGAGAACAGAAGCTTAGGCTCTGTACGAAAATTCGCCGAGCGAAGGTCAGGCGAGGCGAAAAAGGCTGAGGAAGCGGAGTTTACGAGCGGTAAATGAGCATTCCGAAGCCTTTTTCAACGAAGCATCACCGAGCGCAGGCATTTTTCGTACAGAACCTAGTGGCTTACGACTGGATCTGCGAAGTCTTGTCTGGATAGATCCACCTGTTGCCGAGCAACGAGATCGGTAGCGCTGTGGCCGAGGGCTACAGCATAGCCCCCTGGTGCTACCGACCAGCGTTGTGCCCTGACATCGAAATCAGCGAGCAGCCGTGAATCCACTTGCAGGGTAACGGATCGCGACTCCCCTGCCCGGAGCTCGATCTTGTCCCACCCCAGCAAACGTTGCTGAGCCCGACCAGGCATGCGAGTCAGGTAGAGCTGCGGAACATCCTGCCCTGTCAGAGGGCCCGTATTGGTCACCTTGAAACTAACGGTGAGCGGAGAGGTTTTCTCGATGTTCAAGCCGTCATATTTGAATTTCGTGTAGGAAAGCCCGAAGCCGAATGGGAACAAGGGCTTGATAGCCTTGCGCGCGAACCACTTGTATCCCACGTCGGCGCCTTCGACGTTGTAATCGACGTCGATCTTTGCGTTTTCCGGGCCACCGAAGCCAGGTATCACAGGGCGCGGCAGCTGTTTGATATCAGCGGGAAAGGTCATTGGAAGGCGACCCGAGGGATTCACTTTGCCGGTCAGCGTACGAGCGATAGCCTCACCACCGCCAGCACCGGGATACCAGGCCTGCACCACCGCTCCGGTCTTCTTGAGCCACGGCATACTGACAGGGCCACCAGTTTCCAAGACAACGACGGTTTTCACGTTTGCGGACGCCACTGCGTCGATCAAATCATTCTGACCGCTGGGCAGTTCCAGATCGAAGGTGTCGTAACTCTCCATCATCCACTGCGTCGCGAACACGATGACCACATCGGCGTTCTTGGCCAGAGCAGCCGCCTCTCCAGGGTTGCGCCCATCGTTGAAGGTGATGACGGCGTCAGGTAGCTCCGCCTTCAGCGCCTTGAGTGGCGAGCTTCGGTGCCAGACCATCTCGCGCAGGGAAGCGAACTGCCCCTCGCCTCCGCTGTGGATTGCCAACCCAGGCCCCTCAGGCTCCACAACCTGCGATGAGCCCGCCCCGGAAAGAACCCCTTTATCCGCATTGCCCCCCACCACCAAGATCCTTTGGTTCGTTCCCGTCCCCTTGAGAGGCAATATCTGTTTCTCATTGCGCAGCAGTACCATTCCTTCCTCTGCAGCCCGCTGCGCAACCGCCTTGCTCGCCACATAATCAATGGGCGTTTTTACGGGAGGATGCTCGAAGAGACCTACGTCAAACATGGATCGCAAGACTCGCCGACTCATATCCTCCAGACGGGTCCGGTAGGCTTGTTCCCGCTCAGCTTTGGCCAACAGCGGCTGTTCAAAGAAAACATCTCCAAACAGCCATTTGTCCAGTTGCGTACCCATCTCGATATCCACGCCGTGCATCGCAGCCTCGACACTGTGCACCGAACCCCAATCGGACATCACAAAACCGCGATAACCCCAACGATTCTTCAAGATCCGCTGAAGCAGCTCAGCGTTGTCACACGCGTGACTACCATTGACCCGGTTGTAGCCACACATCACCGCACCGGGCTGGCCGCGCTCAATCGCAAATTGGAACGCGAGCAGATCACTCTCCGTCAGGGGGCGTTCGTCGATGACAGCGTTCATCCCCATGCGTGCAGTCTCCTGATCATTCATCGCGAAGTGCTTGATCGTCGAAAGCACGTGTTGGCTTTGAATACCTCTGATGCTCTCACCGGCCATGGTGCCAGCCAGCAGAGGATCCTCGCCGAAGTATTCGAAATTCCTCCCATTGCGGGGATCTCGTGCCAGGTTTACCCCGCCAGCAAGCATGACATTGAATCCTTTGCTCCATGCCTCCTGGCCGATCATTCTGCCCCCATCGTAAGCGACTGCGGGGTTCCAGCTAGCAGCACTGCTAAGTCCTGAAGGAAGAGGCGTCCCGCCATCCCCGGGCCGCACATTCGCAGGATTTGCGACGCCCAGACTCGCATCCGTGATTTGCAGAGCCGGGATACCCCGCGCTGGATCGGCTGGCACAAACCCTGCGGACCCGATAGCGCCTTCCGGCACGGTGAATCCGAGGATTGGCATGGCCATTTCGCCGTGTACTCGGCGGATTTGTTCTTCCAGCGTCAAATCTTGCTGTAAGAGCATTGCCCGCTGATCCGGCGATTGAGTCGAATCCAGCCAAGGTTGAGAGGCTGCCAGGACGTGGGTACTCGCCATAGCGGACGCCAATACCGCGATGATGTAAGGAGGGATGTTATTTTTCATGGGCGAGGTCCTTTAGAAAGTGATATTGAATCGGAGGCCGAGCACGGTCGCATCTGGCACCTTGTCCACACCACCCGGAGCGATGTAATACTGGATATTGGGCTGGAGATAGAGCCATGGGGTCGCTTGATAGCGATAGAACAATTCTGTCGAAACTTCCGTGTCACCCAATGGCAGATAACGAGGATCATCATAGTTATCGACGCCTGCCAACTGGTTCGCCAGATCCCTATTACGTGTCCAGTCCTTATTGATCTTGATTGCCGTACTGGCAAAACCGAGCATGTCATCCGGACGACTGGCGAAAAGACCATTGTAATAAAGACCAGCGCCGTAGCCGTAGTGCAGGACAGACGTGGCCTTGTCATTGATCTCGGCGTTAACGAAGACGCGCAGCCCTTGCTTACTGTCGCCGCCAGGCCCTGTCAGCTGTTGCTCAAAAAAGGCCCAGGCGGCGTATTTACCATGACGGCTTTTAAAGCCGGCAGCTGGATTGGAGGCCTCCATTCCTCCGGCGGCACCGGCAGCCACATCAGGGGCATCCACATTACTGTAATAGGCACCAATGAAATAATTGCCCGCCAATTTCCGCTCGCCCCAGTGAGGACGCCAGCCAAGCAAGATTGGATAAATCTGCCCCTCGGAGCCACGGGTACTCAGTGACATCCGCCGCTCATTACGGGTGGTCAGCGGACTTTGTTGATAGGCGCCAACTTTTATGTACCAATCCGGAGCTATGTGGTAAGTGGTCGAGATAGCCCAGGTACTGATTGGCCATCCGTACCAAATATTGCTGATACCAGGGACCGTGCCGCAGTTGACCAGACTTTGGAATTCACAGGTCGAGGGGAAATACTCCTCGGTCGGAGTCATTTTTCCAACCCTGACGGTCAATTTCTTATCAAAGAAATTTTGTTTATAGGTGAGACGGGTTAGACGCGTGACAGAGCCAAACCCCCACACCTCTTGCGACAGATTTGGGAGTGTTCCCGTTCGTGGGTCGTTCAGCCGAGTGTTAGAAAGCAACTGATGGTTGTTGCGATTGGTTAAAACGAGGCTGAACTCTCCATCCACCCCCATTTTCTTGCTCAGATCGTAGTTGAAGAGAGCCGTCGTCTGGTCGCTCGTCACTAGCGCCGTCTTTTGGTCGTATCCTCCCTTCACGTTCGCTGCAAGCTCATTTACGTAGAACAGTCCAAAAATAAATCCTTGTTCACTCAGCTCATTCCTTTTACCTGCCCAATCCCCTGTCAGCCAAGGCGAGTCCGTGGCCAAGGCTTCGGCAGCCATTACCGGAACACTGATCGCCCCCCAAAAAGCTAAACCACTGGCTGCTATACGCTTCTTCAAATCCGCTGCTCCGCTTCGCGAGCTAAACAGGAGCAGACTTCGCTCCAATTTGCGTCACTTATCTATATGAGTGTTGTCGCATCACCGACAGGAAGGTCCTAGGGACGGAGCCTAGGCGTCGGCGCGTGAAAGTTTGGCAGGCGGCCAGAGCGAGTTGCTTATCTCAAGTTCCTGAGAAATTTGTCCATATTTCTTGAGATGAAAAGCATGTTGGACGCGCATGGAGAAATGACGACCCACTCACAAATGAAGCCTCGGGTGGTCATGGGAGCGGATTGAAATGGCGATTTTTATTCAGACCGGCTGAGCCTTGCCCAAAGGGCTAGAACCGGCAGAGCACAAGCTCAATCGCCTGCAGCGTTAGACCTTTTATCAACTGAAAATGAGCAAGACGAGAGCTTCAACGAGCCTTAAAGTCACTTGTTTACGTCCGAACCTAAGCGGCACGACTTGAAAAAATACAGGCGACACAACAATTAGCAGGATCAGAATAGACGCAATGACCGGCCATCACCCCCAGCATCCCGGAAAGATTTTAACCGCATATCCAATTCATCATGACGACCATAAAATGGAGCAAACCCTACCACCCCGTCGATAGACTTTACCTGAACACAGACTGAATATCTTGCGCAGGGCCCGATTCCCGGAGCCCTGCGCAAAATAGTTACCAGTTAAAAATGGCTATTTTCATAGCCGCTATGTCACAAGCCGATTTGCGAGCCAAAATCGTAGACCACCTGCAAACCCAATACCGTGCCGTTCCCACTCACCTCGGCAGCGGGATTATAGAAATTACTCGGATTGAAAATGTATTGGACGCTTGGTTCGAACGCCAGATATCGCGTCGCCTGCCAATGCATATTGAGCTCGACGCGTGATTCCCCTCTGGACAGGTGCTGATCCCGCCCTGTGGCAGCAAGACGCTGCTGGTTCTGGTAGTCGTACTGCTTTTCCGACAGCCGCAGATAACTTGCCTTCAGACTGATGGAATCCTGTGGCCGACCAAACGGCCCCACCCGGGTTACTCCGGCTTCCACAAAGTGCTGGAAGGGTTGAGAGTCGTCAGCATTGAATGACCAGGCGCCGAATACCTGCCAGGCCTGGCCAAGCGACTGAGCATCCGCGACTTCATCGCGTGCAACGGTCTGCCGGAAACGGAAAATTACGCCGCTGCTACCGCGATGCTTCGTGCCATCAGAAATGTCCACCTGCTCAGCGCTATTGAAGAAGCCGTTGAGTTCATAGTGGTAAGGATAGGGATTTTGGGCAACGGTCTGCTCAAAGCCGATACCCGCAAGACTGGTGACCCCGCTGGCATTATCCGGATTCCAGTGCCACCCATGGGTCTTGTCGAGATAGTCGTTGGGATTCGACTCGAAAGCCCCTCCATGCACGTACCAGCGGTCGTTCACTTGATACTTCGCATATCCGCCCCAGCTGCCGTAGGGAAATGGAAGGATGCCAGTTGTGTACTCGACCAGCGGGTCGTTGCAGGCAACGATGGCGCCACAGTTGGAGAGATAGAAGTAACGCTTGGCGTTGGTACGCCCGGCGGTCACCTGCAACTGTCCATCGAGAAGCTTTTGCTCGTAGGCAAAGAGCGACAGGTAGCCCGTATCGATATCGTTGTGCATGACGGAGCCGGCCAAGCCACTGCCAACCGCGCCCTGCCAATGGGCCTGGGCGGGAACCCCTGCATTGCGCATCCAGGGAAAGAAGGTGTAATCGAACTTCAGGGTGCCGGCATGGTTATCCAGCAATTTGCCCAGATCCAGGTCCGCCCCCACGAAGATGGCCCCGGCATTTGCAAAACTATAAGGCCGGGGGCCGATGTCCAGGTTCTTGAGCGTTTGGTTGGTGACGACGATATGCGGCTTGAATGCGCTGTCATCAGCCCCAGCGAAGCCCCCAGCGGCAATACCAATAGCCGCCAGTACTGCATTCACACAAAAACGACGCGCATACGTACGCCCTGAACTCTTGTTCTTTTTCATAGTTTGTCCAAACCGTTTGTGGATGATGATCGGCGGTGATTAACGAGCGATTGCGGGAATGGGGCCTGCTCCCCAGATGGACTCGAGGGTGCGACCTATGGCGAGCAGTTCATCGTCCTGGCCTGGCAGAGCATCTATCTCCATACCCACCGGAAGTTTCGTTTCCTCACCAAGACCGACCGGGATGCTCAGGCCAGGCATCTTCACGTTACTGCCGGGATCCGAGTTCCTGATGATGCGAAGGAAGTGGTCAGGCGTACCCGCCTCTGGACCGGTCTTGATGGCGACTTCCGGCACGGCGGGAAACAGTAAGGCATCGAGTTCGTGTTGCCTGAAGGTCTGCTCATATAGCGCTGCCAACGCGGGAACGCCTTGCTTGATTGCCTGCTCGTAGAGCGGCTGTCCCGGCACCATCCTTCCCGCTGCATCCGGTACGGTTACCGGCACCACCATGGTCTCGAAGATGGCTTTGACATCGGGGCTCGCAATCCCAGACGTCAGCTGTTCGAACGAGACGCCGGTACCCTGCTCTTTCAAATAGGCTGTGAGCGCCCTCTTCGCTTCGACTACCGCCACGGGCGTCGCCACCGCTGCCACGAGGTTTTTCATTCCGGGCATCTGCACGGGTATCAGCTGTACCCCTGCGGCCTTGAGCTTGGCTAGGGCTTGCTTGGCTTTTCCGGCGACGTCGCTGTCCAGATCGGCCCAGAAGTAATCGGGCAATCCGAGGCGAATCTGCCTGGCCAGCTTGGCGGGCAGTGGGGTTTTGCCGCTGAGCACGGAATCCATCAGCACGATGTCGCCCAGGCTGTTCGCCATCGGCCCGGCGGTATCCCGAGTGGACGAAATGGGAGTGATGCCTGCACCGCTGTAGCGACCCACGGTAGGACGGAATCCAAGGCAGCCATTCAGGGCGCAGGGCTCGCGTGTCGATCCGCCGGTATCGGTACCCATGGCGATCGGCACCATCCGGGCGCCGAGGGCCGCGGCGCTGCCCGAGGAAGATCCGCCGGCGATGCGCGACTGGTCGAAGGCATTGCGAACACCAACGACGTTCCCTGCGTGGTAGACGACGTTATATCCAGTAGCCCCGAACGCCAACTCGTGCATGTTGGTCTTGCCGACGATGATCGCACCGGCCGCTTCAAGCTTGTCGACGACCGGCGCATTCACCTTGGGCATGAATTGCCGCAAGGCGGGGGTGCCAGCGGTGTTGGCGAAACCCACCACCTGGATGTTGTCCTTGATGGCGATCGGCACGCCTTCCAGGGGACGACATTGGCCGCCGCTGGCGAGTCGGGCGTCCACTTTCTTCGCTTCGGCGATCGCGCGCGGGTGGTCCACGGAGATGAAGGCATTGAGTTCGGGGTGCGCATCCACACGGCCCAGCCAATACCTGACTACCTCTTCGCTGGAGACCTGGCCGCGGCAGATCATCTTGGCGGTTTCCTCAGCACTGAGGCGGTAAAGAGGGGTAGCCGGTAGCGCCGCGAAGGCACTCGAGTTCGCCAAGGCAATCGCCAAGGCCAGGAAGGGAGTCTTGTTCATCACGGTGAACTCCTGAGGTCTGCCCGATGCTCGAGCGGCATCGACAACTCATTTATTCACACGCTGGATTCAGCCAAAATCCTCATAATTGAGGAGCCGCTAGTGGGGTCGACCGCGTACCGCAAGATCGGTCCTGTTGTTGGCGCCGGTCTTGTGCATGGCGTTTTTCAGATGCGTTCGCACCGTCGTGAAACCTATGCCCATCAAGCGGGCGATTTCCTTGTCGCTGCAACCGGCCGCGACATGCTCCACGACCGCCTGTTCACGTCGAGTCAACAGGGACGGCGTCTGCCGGGCCGGAGACAGCGACTCTTCGAAATAAGGAGTCAGGGCCTTGAGCAAAAGGACATCCCTGACGCCAAAAGGAGGTTGATCGGCACTCCGCCAGATTCGTAGGTCGCCGATGTCCCTGCCGTCCTGGAAAAAAAACACATTGATCCCGTAGTGCATCCCGCACGGTTTGAGAAATTCGTTGTAATGCTCACTGGCTTCCAGCGCCTTGCGATCAATCACGTCGTCCACACACGCCGCTTGCCGCAGCGCCCTCATCTTCCGGGTGATGCAATCGGCGACGTGATGATGAGCCTGGTACTCGCCAAGTTTGACCTGGTCGATATTCAGCGAAACGCAGCGGGTGGAGACTTCTTTCTGATCGTCATAGACATAGGACGCGCCGTAATCCGATTTGAGGAGTTGGGTGACGTCCAGCAGTATTTGCCGCCTGACCTCATCCTCGCGCCCACCGGCGTAACGTAACCGCCAGACCACCTGGGCGAAGAGGTCGAGTTCGGTACAGGTCAGGTCAACCTTGAAGTCAGGCACGCTGACCTCCTGATCTGGCGGGCCAGCCGCGCAATAGGCACAAGACGAACGTCTTCAGCAAGCGTGCGCCGCCTTGAGTCGAAATTCCTTGGGCGTCATTCCAGTTTCTTTTTTGAATACGCGACTGAAATGCGCACAGCTGCTGTAGCCCCAATCGAACGCTATATCGCCAATGTTTTTATGGCCGAGATGTTTGCACAGCAGGTCGCGCTTACAATTCTCCAGGCGCCGACTCCAGATCCATTGCGATAGCGTCATGCTTTCAGATTCGAAGACCCGGTAGATCGAACTCATCGAGAGCTTGAGATCCGCGGAAATGCGTTCTACGTTCAGAGCGGGGTCACGCAGATTATCCAAGATGTAGCCTTTGATCCGGTGCAGATGAAACGCCTGCAGCTTGCTGGCCTCCATCCCCGCGGTTTCGGTTAGGGACTGCAGCCCGCCAGTGGTCACCTCGATGAGCGCCTTGGCCAAGGACTCCTGGACGGAGAGACTGGATGACGCCGAGCGGGAAAACAGCGCGTCGAGCATCGCACCGAGCATGAGCCCCGCCTCTGAATCCTTGCTGACCGTGATGGCGCACAGGCGTTCGGGCTGGGAGATATGCGCCAGCAGCTTCGCCCGGGGTATGCGGATCACATGCTTGCAGAAGTCGCCGCTGTAGGACATGGCGAAGGGTCGTCTGCTGTCGTAGAGCACGAAATCCCCGGCCCGCTGTATCGCTACCTTTTCGTCTTGCTCCAGCACCCCCTCACCCTGGCGCTGATAACTGAGCATGAAGAAGTCCGACGCGTCTTTCTGCACCAGCTTGCTGCTTCTCGCCACGGCGTGCGCCGACGCTTCCAACCGCATCAGATCGAGATTCGCTAATCGCAAGACATTAAGGCTCGCCGCGAATGGGGTGGCCTCCCTGGACTCGAAGTCCAAGGCCATGAAGCGGTCTGCCATCACCTGGCGCCAGAAGGACTGGCGATCCGACACGGGTACGCTGGTCGTGGTGAGCGTATTGAGCATCTTTCATCACTCCAAAGCGTCAGGAATGCTGCGGCTGAAAAGCAAGATCGGTGCCTTAAGCTCCATGATCGCGCATTACGGGAGATACAGACGAAGAATGCCGGACGCCTGGGCAAAAATGAGTGTGAATCAGGCCTTTGCGTGAACCTTGCTGCGCCGGATGAGGGCATGAACGTGGCTTTTTGCCTCAGGACAGAACGTCGTGGGGAGCGCTAACCAACGAGGGGTGTTACATCGCCACCTTCGGTAACGCATGCAGATCGCCACCAGCGGGAAACCCTTGGGCCCGCCCGCAAGGGAAACAGGAGCAAGATCGGCGAGACGCTGAGCACAGCACCTGGCATCCCTTTGCCTAACCATCTCGATCATCGCCCACTCCTTCGGATCGAGACCCTATGAATCCCATTGATCGCGCTTACAAGGTGGCCGTAGTTCAGGCCGCGCCGGTCTTCATGAATCGTGCCGCCACTCTAGACAAGTGCATTGACTTCATCGAAGAGGCCGCGCGCAATGGCGCCCGGCTGATCGCCTTTCCAGAGAACTTCGTGCCTGGTTACCCCTGGTTCTTTTGGCTGGGTACGCCTGCCTGGGCCATGCAATTCATGCTCAAGTACCACCAGGAGGCTCTGGTGGTGGGCAGCGATGAGTTCAAAAGGCTCGAAGCCTGCGCCAAGGCCAACAAGATCTTCGTTTCCATCGGCTACACCGAGAAAGACGGCGGCAGCCTCTACATGGGGCAGGCGCTGATCGATGACGAGGGTAGAACCCTGGGGACCCGACGCAAGTTGAAACCCACCGTGGCCGAGCGAATGGTCTTTGGTGAAGGCGACGGCAGCGACATCCAGGTCCACCCGACCGCCCTCGGCAAGGTGGGAGCGCTGTGTTGCTGGGAACATATCCAGCCTCTGGCGAAGTTCGCGATGTTCAGCGAGCACGAAGAAGTTCATATCGCTGCCTGGCCAGGCTTCTCGTTGTACAACGATGTCACCCAGGCGATCAGTGGCGAAGTCAACAATGCCGTGAGCAGAACTTACGCGGTCGAGGGCCAGTGCTTTGTCCTGGCCCCCTGCGGAATGGTGTCCAGCGATGTGATCGATTTGCTCTGCACCACGGAAGAATCCCGAGCCTTACTCAAGGCAGGCGGCGGTTACGCCAGGATCTACGGCCCCGATGGTTCAGAACTCGCTGAGCCCTTGCCCAAAGACGAGGAAGGCCTGCTCTACGCGCAAATCGATCTAGCGGCCGTCACGCTGGCCAAGGTCGCCGCCGACCCAGTAGGCCACTATTCCAGGAGCGATATCGCACGACTTGTTATCGATCGGCAGAGCCGCCGTCCCGTGTCGGACAAAGCCGATGGACACAAGAGCGATGCCCCCTCCGCTCCAAACGAGATCTTTGAAGTCGTTTCGGATTGATGTGCAGACCTAACCCCGATCACACGGAGATTGATTATTTATGAGCACGTCATCCTCTTATGAATGGAAGATGGTCTGGTTACTGGCCATCCTTTTTGGCGTAGTGGGTTTGGATCGACTGGTTATCGTGTATCTGTTCCCAATCTTGATACCGGAGTTGGGCCTGAATAACACTCAAGCGGGTGCCATTGCTTCCATATTGGCCTTGACCTGGGCCATTTCCACCTGGGTACTCGGCGGTGCCAGTGACCGCTTCGGTCGCAAGAAGGTTTTGATTTGCTCGGGCGTTTTCTTCTCGGTAATGGCGTGGATGACCGGTGCAGTCAAAAGTTTCACGGGAATGCTCGTGGTGCGTGGACTACTGGGAGTGGGTGAAGGAGGTGTCTTCAGCGCGAGCGTCGCGACCTTGGCGCAAATTTCTTCGCCACAGCGTAGAGGCATGAACCTGGGCATACACCAGGCGTTCTTTCCCCTGTTGGGTATCGGCCTAGGCCCTATCATCGCCACCCAGATGACCAACTACATGTCATGGCAATGGGTGTTTTTCATCCTGGGTGTGCCGGGACTCTTCCTGACCCTGCTTCTCGCCAAGGTAATGAAGGAGCCCAAACGCGCACCAGTGGTTGACGAAAGCACTCATAAAGGCACGGCTTCGGTGCTCAAGTTCAAGAATATCTGGGTATGCACCCTCATTGGATCGCTGTTCCAAACGGGCCTGTTCGTCTTCTCTACCTTTGTAGCCCTATACCTGACCCAGGTCGTGAAGTTGTCACTTGCGGAGACCGGACTCATCGTATCCGGTTGGGGATTTGGTGGCTTTATAGGGATGATCTTAATCCCTGCGCTGTCTGACCGTCTCGGTCGAAAGCCGGTTCTGGTTGTTTGTGCCGCTATCTATGGCGCCTTGATGCTGACGTTCGCCATGAGCCACGCGGGCTCGCTACTGATGTTCTCGATCCTGTTTTTGGCCGGGGTCTTCGGCTTTGGTATTGCGCCACTCTTTCTGGCCATCATTCCGGCGGAGTCCGTGCCAAACCACGTGACCGGTGCCGCGGTCGGTGTTCCAACCGGCGTCAGCGAAATCATCGGCGGTGTCGCGATGCCAATCGTGGCTGGCAGCCTGGCTGACCACTTCGGTTTGATCGTGCCGATGATGATCGTAGGCATAGTGTCACTACTCGCTGCCGTGCTCGGTCTAGTGCTCAAGGAAACCGCACCCAGCAAGAATCCTCCTCTGACGATGACGCCCGTCGATATCGTCGGCATTTGAAACGGGAAAGCCCGAATTATCCCCAGCGGGCTTTTGCGCTCAGAAACACGATCACGTTCAGATGCGATCTGCTGGCCGCGCTCTGTCATCACGAATGACGGAGCGGTGTGATCCAGGTGACCCGCTCTACGCCATAGATGACCTCTATATAAAGTCGGAAACTATGGATTTGATGAATTCAGGGCTGCTGTCTAGATTGAAGTCTATTTTCTGGCGAATTCAGCCTAAAGGAATGAGATGAGCTCAGCTTTTAACGTCGAAGGCTATCGAAAACTCGCACAAAAACGCTTACCCAAGATGATTTTTGATTATCTGGAGGGTGGTGCTGATGATGAAAAAGGTCTTCAACGCAATCTGAAGGCTTTTGACCGCCTGGAATTTCTTCCGCGACGCCTGGTAAACGTGGCTGAGCAGGATCTTGCTACGGAGGTGTTCGGCGAACGGCAGGCATTACCTCTGATGGTCGCTCCTACGGGACTCAACGGTGCTTTTTGGCCGAAGGGCGATCTCGAGCTCGCTCGTGCGGCGAAGAAGGCAGGTATCCCCTTCATTCTGTCCACTGCCGCCAACGCGTCCATCGAAGAGGTAGCCGACCAGGTTGGCGGGGACCTCTGGTTCCAACTGTACGTGGTGCACCCGACACTGGCCGAACAACTTGTCGCCCGGGCATTGGCGGCCGGCTACCGAACCCTGGTTTTGACGACCGACGTTGCAGTGAACGGTAAGAGAGAACGCGACCTGCGCAGTGGCTTCGGTCTGCCATTCAAGTACACCCCCAAGATAATGCTCGATGGCATGCTGCATCCGCGTTGGTCTTGGCGCCTGCTGACCGGGGGGATGCCACAAATGGCCAATTTCGCCAGCCAGGAAGCCCACGACGTGGAACTTCAGGCGGCGCTTCTGTCGCGGAAAATGGATGCGAGTTTTGCTTGGGATTCGCTGAAAAGACTGCGCCAGATCTGGCCCTATCGTCTTTTGGTCAAAGGCATTCTGCACCCCGATGATGCCTCTCGTTGCATCGAACTGGGTGCTGATGGGCTTATCCTCTCGAATCACGGGGGGCGCCAACTCGATTCAAGCTGTTCGCCTTTGGCGACGCTTCAAGAAATCGCCCAGGCTCATCCCGGTAAGGTGCTCATAGACAGCGGGTTCCGCCGTGGATCCGACGTGGTGAAAGCACTGGCACTCGGCGCGAAGGGCGTGCTTCTGGGGCGCCCCCTGCTCTATGGACTGGCTGCCGCTGGCGAAGCTGGGGCCAGCGCTGTATTGAATATTTTCAAGGATGAGATGAGTCGAACTCTGGCCAATATGGGCTGTGCATCGGTTGCGGGGTTGTCGTCGGCTCATGTGATCCGAGCGTCTTGAGCATAGACGCCGTGGCGTTCTGCGAAGGGCCCCGTGGCATCGCCTGATGCCACGGGGTGGGTTTCCCTTCAGCCCTGATGAGGGACGGGCTTGAAACTGCTGCAGAGACTTACGTCAGAAGGGATAGCGGCGCGGACTGCCTTGTACGCTGATCCAATGGTCCTTGGTGAACTCTTCGATGGCCCAGTCACCATTGAAGCGGCCAAGTCCAGAGTTCTTTTCGCCACCGAAGGGCGCATGGGCTTCGTCATTCACCGGGATGTCATTGACATGGGTCATACCGGCCTTGACCTGCCGCGCGAAGCGTACTGCCCGCTCGATATCGCCGCTGAACACCGCGCTGGACAGACCGAATTCGCTGTCATTGGCCAACTCCAGAGCGTGGGCTTCATCGCGGGCACGCTGAATACCAACCAGGGGTCCAAAGATCTCTTCGCGGGCTATCTCCATGTCCCGGGTGACCTCAGCGAACACATGGGGCGGCAGCAACTGACCCTGCACCTCGCCTTCGACCACCGCGCGAGCACCCTCTTCCTTGGCGCGTGAGACCTTTTGCAGCAAGCCCTGCAACTGCTTGGCATTGATGATCGGACCGATCACCGTATCAGCGTCGTGCGGGTTGCCGACCTTCAACGCCTTGACCTTTTCAGCGTAGCGCTGGACGAAGGCATCGTAGATCCCGTCCTCGACGATGATCCGGTTGATCGCCATGCAGATCTGTCCCTGGTGCAGGAACTTGCCCATCACCGCGGCGCTGACAGCCTGCTCCAGATCGGCATCGGCCAAGACCACGAAGGGACTGTTGCCACCCAACTCGAGCGCGACATGCTTGAGATGCTTGCCACCCGACGCCAGCCGGCCGATGTTCAGACCGATTGGCGTCGAGCCGGTGAAGGAGATGAACTTCGGCACTTCATGCTCGACGAAGGCATCGCCGATCTTGGATCCTGCGCCGACCACCACGCTGAGCAGCCCCGCAGGCAGGCCCGCCGCCTCGTAGAGACTGGCCAGCAGCAATCCCCCCGTGACCGGGGTGTCGCTCGCGGGCTTGATCACCACCGCATTACCCAACGCCAAGGCGGGCGCCACGGAGCGTTGCGACAGGTGCAACGGGAAGTTCCAGGGGCTGATCACGCCCACTACGCCCAGGGCTTCGCGATAGACACGGTTTTCCTTGCCGGGCACGTTGGATGGCAATAGCCGACCATGGACGCGTGCCGGGAAGGAGGCCGACTCCAGGGTGATGCCGCGGGCCGCGCCCCACTCGATCTGCGCCTTGATCCGGGTACTGCCGGATTCACGGATGATCCAGTCGATGATGGCTTCGCGGTGCTCATCGAACAGCTGCACCACCCGATGCATCACCGCGGCCCGCTCGGCAGGCCCGGTAGCGGCCCACTTCACCTGGGCTTCGGCGGCCTTGCGGTAGGCCTCGTCGAGGTCGTCACGATCAGCCTGGACAATCTGGGCCAACTGACTACCGTCGAACGGATTGGTCACTTGCAGCACACTGCCATCGCGACCATCACGCCATTGTCCGGCAATGAACTGTTGATCGAAGACCGGGAATCGATTGGCAAGGTGAGTCATGAATTACCTCTTTTTATGAAGTGAGATGAGCATCGTCGATAAGGTCTTTAGACATTTCGTTGCGCTGGGTCGCGAGGCGCGCCAAACAGACCTCCCATCGCCCCTGCCCCTGCAATCGCAATCTTCATCGCGGCTCCTTCGAGTCGGTGAAAACACGCTGCTTAAAATCCTGGCCTCTCAAGGCTGCGCATCCAATGCCCGCCTTTGCCTGGCAGGTAGGGCGCCACGCCCCTTGCGGATCATCGCGATCGCGATGATGGCGATCACGCCAGGCACTGCGCAGAGGATGAAATTGAGTTGCAGCGGTAGGTTCATGCTCAACATCAGCCCCCCTAGCGTTGGGCCTGCGACACCACCGAAGCGGCCGATGGCCGAGCACCAGCTGACGCCGGTGGAGCGGATTTCGCTGGGGTACTGCTGAGCAGCGAAGGCATGGATCACCGCCAAGGTGCCGATGGTGGTGGCCCCGGCGATCAGCAACATGACGTTCAACAACAACGGTCCGGGTTTGATACCCAAGGTGCACAAGGACACCACGGCAAGCAGGAAGAACAGTATCAGCGTCTGTTTGCAGCCCCAGCGATCGGCCAGCCAGCCGCCACCCAAGGCTCCCGCTGTAGCGCCGATGTTCAAGGTCACCAGGAACATCAGGCTGGAACCCAGCTCGAAGCCGCCGGCAACCATGATCTTGGGTAACCAGGTGTTGAGTCCGTAAACCATCAACAGGCACATACCGAAGCCCAGCCATAGGAACAGGGTGCCGACCCCACGGCCTTCGGTGAAAAGACGCGAGAGTGGCGCAGCAGAAGAAGTCCTGACCGGTGCGTCCAGATTGACCTGGTGGATGTCCACTCGTGGATCGATGCGCCTGAGCAGCCGGCTGGCGGCAGTGCGATCCTTTTCCAGCAAAAAGTGCAGCGACTCGGGTAATTGCCGCGCCAACCAAGGCAGGAACAACAGCGGTAGACCGCCGATGATGAAGGTAGCTTCCCAGCCATAACGGGGGATGATCAGCATGGCGACCAACGCGGAGATCATCGCGCCAACCGAGTAGAAGCTGAGCATGATGGTGGTCAGCGAGTTGCGTCGAGCGGTCGGTGCCAGGTCATTCATCAAGGCGACGATGTTGGGAATCGCTCCGCCCAGCCCCACTCCGGTAATGAAACGCGCCAGGGCGAAGCTCGGTGCATCCCACGTGAAGGCCGTACCCAGGGCACAGAGGCTGGCGAGGCCCATCGAGCCAAGGATCACTTTGCGTCGTCCCAGTCGGTCAGCCTGAGGGCCAACCGCGACAGCACCGAACATCATGCCGAACAACGCAGCGCTCCCCATCCAGCCGGCGACCACGGGCGTCAAGGACCACTCCTCCATCAGGCGGGGCACCACCGCCCCGTAGATGACCAGGTCATAGCCATCGAACAGCATGATGAAGGAACACCAGAACAGTAGGGTGTAATGAAGTTTGCCAAGGGGCGCGGCCCCGGCAATGTCCAGCGCACGTTTCTGAGTCATCTTCAGCTCTTCTTGTTGTTATGTCAGGGGGTTACAGGGGCCGTGATGGCCCCTGCGGATCAGTGAGGCGTAATGGTGACGGTCGGCACCTCGATCACCGTCGGTTCGTCAGCATCCAACGCGGCGCGCAATGCAGCCTCGAAGCTTGCACGGGTGTCGGTGTGCACGGCCCGGACGCCGTAGCCCTGCGCGATGGCACAGAAATCCAGGCCTGGAACGTCCAGGCCGGGGGCGTCTTCAGCCTTGAGCACGCCAGCGAACCAGCGCAAGGCGCCGTAGGTGCCGTTCTTGAGGATGATGAAGACCACCGGCACGCGGTACTGCGCAGCTGTCCAGAGGGCGGTAATACCGTAGTTGGCGGAGCCATCGCCGATCAGCGCTATCACTCGCCGCTGTGGCTGTGCCAGCTGGACGCCCACGGCGGCAGGCAAGCCAAAACCCAGACCACCGGCGGCTGGAAAGTAATAACTGCCGGGGTGACGGAGGTTCATGCGCTGCCAGAAAGCACTGGTGGTGGAGGTCGACTCCTTGACGTAGATGGCGTCTTCCGGTGCCACTGCGTCGAGCACATCGAACAGCGTTTCCGGGCGCAGATGCCGAGGCTCGTCAGCCATTGGCTGGGGCGTCGGCAGCGGCTCGGGGAAGTTTCGGGAGTTCGGCGTCACGCCCTCGGCCAATGCCTGCAACGCCACGGCGATGTCGCCGATCAAGGCGTCGCCCATAGGCGCACGCGCTGCCTCCTGCGGGTCGGAAGTGATGTGCAGGAGACGCGCACCGACCGGCAAATAGTCTCCCGGGGCGAATTGGTGATAACGGAATACGGGAGCCCCGACTACCACGATCAGGTCATGGCCCTCGAGTATCTTGCTGATCCCGGCGATCGCCGCTGGAAGCACGCCACGAAAACTCGGATGACGAGTGGGGAACGGGCAGCGCGATGCTGACGGCGCGATCCATACCGGCAGGTGGAGTTTGTCGGCCAAGGCTACAGCTGCAGCGTTGCTGAGGGTGGCGTCGACTTCCGGTCCCAGTACCAGTACCGGATTTCGCGCCTGGTCCAGCTGCTTGATCAATGCCTGCAACTGGTCGGCATCGGGGGTACCGGCGACCTGTACGTGGCGGTCGAACAGATGCTCGACACCCGGCGCGCACGGCGCATCCCAATCATCGTAGGGAATCGAGAGGTACACCGGCGCTTTCGGCGTGGTATTGGCATAGTGGATCGCCTGGCTGAGCGCACGGGGGACGTCCTGGGCGTTGGCGGGTTCGTAGCTCCACTTCACCAGCGGCTTGGGCAATTGAACGGCATCGACATTGGCCAGCATGGCTTCGACACCGATCATCGGTCGGACCTGCTGGCCGGCAGTGATCACCAAGGGGCTATGGGAATACCAGGAATTGGTCAGGGCGCCCATGCCATTGCCAGTGCCCGCTGCCGCGTGCAGGTTTACGAAGGCCGGCTTGCCGCTGGCCAACGCATAACCGTCGGCCATACCCACCACTGCGCCCTCATGCAGCCCCAGCACGTACTGAAAGTCTTCGGGAAAGGATTTGAGAAACGGCAGCTCGTTGGAGCCTGGATTGCCGAAGAGGGTGGTCATACCGTGGCGCCGGAGCAGTGTATAGGCGGCAGAGTGGATGGTTGGCATGGGGCGTAATTCCGGGGATGTCATGAGACTTCCACTCTAAGAACCCCAATAAAATCTATCAAATAAATGCTTTTCTTGTTTTATATAAAACACATCTATACGGTTAGCCGTTCTATACAACCTTCGGGCGGGCCCATGGCAATGGGGTTGGGTCCCATCTCGATTCTCCACGACGAACAGGCGTGACCATGAGCAGTCTCGATCTCAACCTCATCACCACCTTCATCGCCCTTTATGAAACCCAGAGCGTGACTACCGCCGCGCAGCGGCTGTTCGTGACCCAGCCATCCGTCAGTTATGCCCTGGCCAAGCTCAGGGAGCAGTTCGATGACGCTCTGTTCGTACGCAACCGCCTGGGCATGCAGCCGACCCGGCTAGCCACACAGCTGTATGGCGGTTTCAAGGAGGCTTCCCGCTGCATCGATTCGGTGGTGGGCGAAGCCCGTAAGTTCGAGCCTGAGCATTCGCAGCGCCAGTTTCGCCTGGCACTGTCCGACCTTGGCGAAATGGCGCTGTTGCCTCGGCTGATGGAACACCTGGGCAGCCTGGCGCCAAATATCGAACTGGAGGTAGTACCGCTCGAAATCGACCAGGTCGGGACCTGGTTGAATGACGGCCACATCGACGCCGCGATCTGCAGCAGGAAGCTCAGCGAAACAGGCATGGCCTCCCATGTGCTGATGAAGGAGCGCTACGTCTGCCTGCTGGATGCGGCCCATCCGCGCATCGGTGAGACCATGAACATGCAGCAGTTCCTGGCCGAGCCCCATGTTCAAGTCACCCGCACCTCGGGGCACGGCATGGCCGAGGAAGCGCTGCAACGCCTGGGCGTGGAGCGTCGCATCAAACTGCGCCTACCTCATTTCTCGGTACTACCCCGGTTGATTCCGGGCACCGAGCTGCTGGTCATCCTTCCCAGCCAGATCGCCGAAAGCTTTTGCGAAATGCCGCTGCATGGTCAGCTCAAGACACTGGAACTCCCTTTCGATGTACCCGCTTTCGAAGTGACCCTGCACTGGCATTCGCGCAGTAACCAGTCCACGGCGTTGAGTTGGTTTCTGCGCCAAGTACGGATAGGGTTGGGTAGCACTGCCAATTCCGGCGATCAGTCTGTAGTGCTCGACTGATCCCGGACACTGGTTTGGAGTTTTCGCGGCACCGGCGGGCGGCAGCCCGCCAGTGAATCGATGCGGCCGCTTTCAGTTGTAGCGTTGCATCAGAAACCGGCCGATGTCTTGTTGTGCCTGCGTGGCACTCCCCCAAAATCGTATCCCGCCCTGGAAGCCAGTACGGCCATCGCCACTGTCGGTCGTAGCACGCGGCGTCAGCGCGGCCCTGGCCGGCGGCCAAAGAGGTGCAGCCCTTGGCGCCCAGCTAGGTGAATCGCTCGACCGCCACGTTCGGGCCAATGGCCTCTGCCTGCTCGGCAGTCACCGCTTCAACCCGCCGGCCTGTTCGGCCCCTTCCCTTTGGTCTCTCGTACGGTCGGTGCTGCGCCTGCCTGCAGGGGGATCGGTAGACTGTACAGTCCCGGCATTTGATGGACCGGATCAATCCTGAACCGCTGGGGCTCGGCTGCCCACTGCTTGCAGATGAATTCGTACGGCGTCAGCCCCTTCAACGCCTTGAGTCTACGGCCGAAGTTGTAGGCATCAATGAAGTGGGCCAAGTGCTGTTGCAACTGCATGTGATCGTCGTAGTGGAAGCGTTTGACAGTGGCTTCCTTGAGGGTCCGGTTCATCCGCTCGACCTGTCCATTGGTCTACGGATGTTTGATCTTGGTAAGCCGATGTTCAATGCCGTTCTCGAGGCAAACCCGGCCAAAGAGGTGATCAGGCGCGTACCGATCACACGCCCGGTTCGTAAATTGAATACCGTTGTCAGTCAGCACCTATGCAGGATATAGGGCACGGCGTTGATCAGATTGCGCAGGAACTGCGCGGCCACCGTCTTGCTGGTCTTAGGCTCTGTACGAAAAATACTGGCGTAGACAGCGCAGCGTGCAAGCGAGCGTGACCATCGCAGCGAAACTTTTTGCCAGCTTGTCGTAGCGAGTGCCAATCCTGCGACTCTCCTTCAGCCAGCCGAACATCCGCTCGATGATGTTGCGCTGCCGGTATTTCGGACGGTCGAACAGCCTTGGCAGTCCTGGCTTGGGCTTGCGTTTCATCGTTCGCAGCGGAATCACAGGCCTCATCCGGTAACGGTCGCAGTACTGGCGCAAGTGTTCGGCATCGTAGCCCTTGTCTGCCAGCAACCAGCGGCAGCGCTTGCGGGGGCGGCCTGGCTTGCCGGGGAGGCGCACCTGATCCAGAAGTGCCTGGGCCTGGGAGATGTCGCTGGCCTGACCCGGCGACAACATAAAGCGTAGGGGGGCGCCGCTGGCGTCGCAAATCATGTGGATCTTGGTGGTCAGGCCACCTCTGCTGCGCCCCAGCGCATGGTCTACCGGCTCTTCTGGCCGCCTCTTTTCCCGGCGCCAGAAGAGACTCGGGTTGCGCGTACGACGGTGGAGTCAATCATCCAGGTGTCCAGGTTAATCAGCCCTTTCTGATTCAGGCGAACGTGTAAGCGCTCGAGAACCTGATCGAACGTACCTTCATCTCGCCAGTCACGAAATCGCTGATACACCGTCGACCAGGGGCCGAACCGCTCGGGTAGGTCGCGCCAGGCGGCACCTGAACACAGGATCCAGAAGATGCCACTGAGCATCAGCCGGTCATTACTGCGTGGCCGCCCCCTCTTCTGCTCGGGCGAAACAAAATCTGCGATCAGCTCCCACGCGTCATCCGGGAGTTCGTAACGCTTTGCCATGCGGCCCTCCAGCCTGTCATGGCGACAACTTTACTCGTTCAGATTTTTCGTACAGAGCCTAAGCCATGGCGATCTGGCATAGAGCAACGAATTTCCACTGAGCATTTGACCGTCATCGCGCGATTGGGGCACTTCATCCTACGGAGATGGACACGATAAATTCGCATTACTGCCAGCGTCATTCGAAAGGTCGCAACAGTCAATCATGTCTTCCTTCGCCGCTATTACGGAGCAAGGCTTGCAGACATAGCGTGCGGAGCCTTCCCTGAAAGGGCCTTCGGAACCTCAGAACACAAGAGGGGCAAAAAGTGGGGCAAATTTGGGACGTTCGTAAAAACCAACGCGCATAAAAAAATCCAACCACCGCTAAGTGGTTGGATTTTCTATGTTTTTGGTCGGGACGGAGTGATTCGAACACTCGACCCCTTGCACCCCATGCAGGGGACCATTCCGGCCTAAGTCATTGATTTTCATCGCAACAGTGGCTACTAAAGCCCAGCAAATTTCGCCGCTTTCTGTGCTTATGCAAACGATGGAATGCGGCTTCCAGCCGGGGTTTTGATTGCCCCTATCGCCCCTCTCCGGCGTTCTGCCGACACTCAATCCCCTATTGTTTCAAGCAAACCTCGCGCACGTACTGCTGCAATGCCCTCAGCGCGGCCTGGTCGGCGATGATTCCGGCCCGGATGTCGAGAACGTTTCGTCCAGCAGCTGAAGCGAGTTCGACGGTGGTTGCATCGTCCAGGCGGGCGGGGCCGGTGGCCGCGCTGGCGGCGGGCATTGCTCCGGTAGCGGCTGGGCAGGAGCCCGCAACCCGCACCCGGCCACCAGCAGCAAGGCTAGCCCGCAGACGATCATTTTCGGCGTTCGCATTCTTGAGTTCCTCGGTTGATTTCTGGTCCAGGGCCGCTAGCGCCTGCTGGGCGGCCTGCTGCCGCGCCAGCGCCTGGGAGACCTGGCGCGTTGCGGCATTCGAGATGGCGGCCAGGTCCGCCTGGTGGGCGGTGCGCTCGTTCGCGACCTCGGTCTTGGCTTCGGCTACTTGGCCGGAGAGTCGCCAGCCGTTCAGGGACCAGCCGATGCCGATCCCTATGGCGAGCAAGAAGACAGCGGCGACCGCGAGCACGGCCGTCCTGTACTGCTCGATCACGACCATCACTGCACCGCCGCCAGAGCTTGGGCATAGATCACCTCCCAGGTCTGCGGGTGCGGTTTTCCCGGCCGCCACACGCGGGCGTATAGGTCCCAGGCTTCCTCTACCTGACCCAGGGCCGGAAGCGGCTTGGGATCGGTCCACAGCAGCAACCGGGCAAAGGCCGCGGCCAAGACGTCGTCGCGCTCCAGGGCCTCATAAACCGCCGGGCCGGTTGGCTCAACGCCACGGGCGGCGCATACGTCCAGGGCATACGGCCGGCTGGCTGGATGGGTTAGCACGCCACGCACACCCCCGCCCTGCTCGAACTGCCATAGGCCCCGCGCCGGGCCGCCGATCTGGCGACGGAACTGGAGACGGGACTCCTGAAGGCCGATGGCCAGCAGCATGACGGTGGCGCGCTTGCCGGCCATCTTGGCGGGCAGCAGGGCGAAGGCCGGAGCGATGGCGCCGGTCTGGGTGGTGTCGAGGGCCATGGTTTTCTCCAGGCGAAAAAAAGCCCGCACGGCGGCGGGCTGGTTGTCCTAACGACTGCGAGGAATGAGTCAGGCATCAGGTGACAGGCTGAGCGTTTCCGCTAGCTCGTGAGGATTTCAGACGCAGCCGACTCCTGGCTCGTATCGACCTGCGGCTGCTCCGGAGTGGCTTCGAGGACCTCGAGCGGCATCTCCGGCACGATGATCTCCGGCACTGGCATCTCCAGACGGACATCGATCCAGCTATTGGCCGGCACGTCCATAGGCGCGCCGAAGCTCAGGTGCAGCTCTCCATCGTCGTCCAGGGTCCAGCGCTGCTTGAACAG
The DNA here is from genome assembly GCF_006384975.1 of Pseudomonas oryzihabitans. NCBI lineage: Bacteria > Pseudomonadati > Pseudomonadota > Gammaproteobacteria > Pseudomonadales > Pseudomonadaceae > Pseudomonas > Pseudomonas oryzihabitans. The sequence continues at coordinate 15,660 of NZ_CP021645.1, read as the reverse complement.
CTTGACCGTCACAACGCCCTTCTCGTCCTGCTGGCTCTGGGTGATCCCCAGAGTCCGGCCGCCGTCAGGCGAGCACGGGTCTTGAATGCGCCAGCCCTCTCTGGCCAGGCCGAGGCTGCCGGTGATCTGGTAGACGCCTACACCCAATCGCTCGACAAGCACGCCTCTCGCTTCGAAGTTGCAGACCCCATACTCCCCGGCGGCCTCAAAGCTGCTTTCTAGTAGGTCGCGGCGCTCGCTCTTTTCCACCTGTACGATACGTACAATAGGGGACGCTGCCGACAACACGCCTGAGCTGGAGCGGGTGGTGTTGCCTTCATGGTAGAACCTGTAGCTGACGTTCCCCATTGACCAGCCGCCGATGCAGAAGCTATTGCCATACCCGGAATCCAGACCGACCAGAACGCCGTAACTTCCTTCGCGAATAAAAGCCATGCAAGCACTGGCAGCAGAGTTGCCGCCATTACTGATTGTGACAGAACTAGCTCTAACAGTATTAGAGCCGTTAGCGTTGGGAAATGGCGGAACAACGGTTGAGGAAAGAGCCAAACCACTACTTGAGTTAGACCCATTAGCCGAAAGAACTCCTAAGCTTGCAATTGCGCCGGCTTTGTCCGTAGCTCCTGTACCTCCTGTGGCGATTGATCTAGCCGCGTCCTTGGCCGCGTAAAGCTCGGTGAAGTTATCGTTCGCTTTGCCAAATGCATTTTTGGCAGCATCGCCTATATAACTTCCATTGTTCGTGGTGGTATCGATCATTTTCTGAGCCATACGCATACCTCTTGATTAGAAAGCGCTATTCGCCATAGATAAGGGGAAATTGCAGAGAATTCGGTGGCGCCTGAGAAATGGTCTCCATAGATGCAAAAACCTGAGACCTATCATTTGAACGATGCCCTATAGATAACGAACAACTATTGTAAGTGGTCACGCCATTTACAACTGTGCGGTATATTCCGCGCATGAAATGGCTGGCCAGGAAGTAGTATCCGGTCGAAGGCCAGTTCGCGTTGAAGTGGTAGTAGTAGTTCTGACCTGCTCGACCTCCCCCCACATAACTCCAGGCCTGCGTGCCGCCGTAAAAGCGGAAGAATTTGTAGCCCGTGTCGGCCAGCACTCTGCTGTTCGCATCGAGCACGCGAAGCCCCCAGCCGGCCCGGGCGGGCGGAAATGTTCCGGTCGCGATGTACCGGCCAGAGCGCGAGATCTCCGTCAGATCGTAGGTGTTCCACTGGAAGGTGAAGCCTGTCCAATTACCGGCCGATCCGGTGTGCATGAAATAACTCAGGTAGCCCGCACCGTCCAGGTTGATCCATACAAGGGGCGGCTGGCTGGTGGCGATTGGTGCGGGATAGTTGACCGAACCTGACGAGTCGATAATGCCAGCCGCCATGACATGGCACAGGCTGTTGGTGTCATCGATGATCGTCTGCCCCTGATCGCCGGTGAACAGCGCGCCGAAGCTCATTTGAACCTAACTCGCTGGACGATTAATACCCTGTCACCAGTGCCAATATCGAATATTAAGTTGGTACCGCTGACGCTGTAGAATGGTGTTCCACTGCTTGAGGGAGACTTCTCACACACAAACACCAGCTCAGTGTAAGGATCGAATCCCGCTCCAAGCTCGTAGGTTGCCCCTGGGCCCGAAACAGTAATTTCTGCGTAGCTCATAGTCCGCAGGGAGTTAGCGCCGCTATCGAAATAAACGGCGCTACCTGCATCGCGGATTTGAAGGCCGTAACTCATGCACTCAGATTCCCAAGTTGTATGCGAAGGACGCCATTGGGGTCCCAAATCTTGATGGCCTCGGCCGTCTGCTGCATCCGACCGCCGCCACCGGCGCTGTTCATGGTGAAACCACTCGTCTTGCTCAAGACCCATAGCGGTGCGCCGTTGGAGCCGACCGCCGAGGACTGGATGGTGTCTCCAATCTTGGCGTTGGTAATGGTGCCGTCGCCGATGATCGCCACGTTGATAATGGTCTGGCCGTTCTGAATCAGGAACGGCGTAGTTGTCGTCGAACCATCCGAGTTGAGTACTGCGAAGCGTGTGGCCATCACCAGAAACTGGCTCGTGACCGTCCCACCATTCGCATCCACACCCAGCGCTATGCCGGCCGCGTAGCGCTGTCCATTGACGGTAACCTCCGTCTTCACCGAGTAGGCAGCAGATACCCGGCCATCAAGCGTCGCCACGGCGGCCTGAGTTGTTTGGATAGACGCAGCGTAGGTTCCTACCGTAGCGCTCAGGGTATCGATGCGCTGCGCCTGAGCCTGCGTGGCATCAGCCGCCACGGACTGGACAGTGATCGTCCCGGCGTAAACGTTGGCGTTGCCGGCGCCCCAATCGGTGTCGCCAGCGCCGTCGGGCGTGATGCTGGCCACCAGCCCACTGACGCTTTCGGCCTGCGCCTTCACCCGGCCATCGAGGTCGCTGATGCCCTGGGTGTTCTTATTGACCTGCGCGGACACGGCGCCGGCCTGAGCAATGCCCGCACCTGCGTCCAGCCAGTTCGCCCCGGGCGGCGTCTCGTTGCCGTCGGTATCGCTGTTCCAGGCATAGAGGCGGCCGTCGGTGTAGACGACTGTCTGGCCCTTCTTGTAGGTGGCATCGGCTTTCCATACCAGGGGCACCAGAGTTTCGGCGGCGTTGATCGGCGCGAGCAGATCCTGCCCGAGCTGGGTCTTGGTGATCTTGCCGGTCATGCCCTGGAGATAGGCTGACACGTCGTTGCTGGTGGCGGCGTTGACCTTCAGGAAGTCGCTCAGCCCGTATGCGTTGCGGCTGCGCACGAAGTAGAAGTAGTTGGTGTAGAACGCCAGGCCGGTGTGGGTGAAGCTCAGGCCCTGGCCCAGGTACGACGCCTGGGCAGCCGAGGCCGTGCTGCTGGTGCTGAACCAGTACTCGTAGGTGCCGCCGTTCAGGCCGTGGGTCGGGTTGCTCGGTACCAGGGTGATCTGATCCAGGGTCGCATACACGGCTACCGCTTCCGGGATCGGCGGGCCGTTGATGCTGACGGTGATCGACACCTCGCCGGAGCGCGCCAGCGGGCCGATGGCGGCCACGCTCATGGTGTAGTTACCAGACGGCAGATCGTTGAACGAGATCTGCAGCGAGTCGGCGGCCAGGGTCTTGGACTGCACGGCCTTGGTGCCCTGGCGCACCGTGACCACGTACCCCTGGACGCTGCCCTGGGACGGCGGCGCCCACGACAGCACGCCCTGGCTGACCTCGGCGCGCTCTGCCGACGTCCAGACCAGATTGGTCGGCGATCCGATGCCACCGGTGGGCAGACTGATGAAGCCGAGCGGGTTGTAGGGCTTGCCCACTGCATCGCCGAACATCTCGGCGTCGTACTGAGAAACGACGACACTGCAGCCGGTAGCCCCGGCCATGGACCAGTCATCGACGATGAACTCACCATCGATGTTCAGGCTGGGCAGGTAGACGCGCACCACCCGCCCGGGCCGGCAGTTGTAGCCGTTGAAGTTCAGCGGGATCGACAGCGAGCCCCCGGCTCGGCGACGACGCAGCTCCATGTTGGCCAGGCGCTGCATCTGGTAGGGGTCGGTCACATAGGTGGACGACAGTGATTCCGCCGCCTCGCCGCCGTCCGCGGTGACCCACTGCTCGACGCGCACCTCTGGGTAGTCAGTGTCGGCCCATGCCTGTGCGGGATCGACGAAGGTGCCGCGAATGACGTTGATGGCCGAGTCGTTGCTGACCTCGGTGCAGCCGCTGAGGGTACCGATCACCATGTCCTCGGTGATGGTGAAGTCGTAAGGGCCGTAATAGGCGCCTACCTGCAGCGACCACTTGCCACCCACGCGGATCAGTTGGCCGCCACACGCCTGCTCGAGCTTTTGCAGTACCTGGGTGCGCTGCTCGTCCGCGCCAATGACACAGGCGGTGCGATAGCGTGCGCTCGATGAGCCGTCAGCATTGCTCACCGATTCGTCGCAGACGTTGGCGCCGTCGGCGAAGGTGGAGAAGATGATCTCGTCATCCGGCACGTTGCAGCGGTTGCGCAGGAACCAGAGCAGGTGCAGCGCAGTGTTGGCGCTGTAGCCGGTATTGCCGTTGCGCGGGTCGTAGATGTCGGTCCGGCCGCGCACGATGAAGCGCACGTCGGGTATGCCCGACGGGAAGCGCTCGGCGCTGTAGCGCAGCGACAGGCGCACGTAGCTCAGGCCGCGACCGATCTGGCTGTCTTTCCAGTCTGGGCAGTTGGCCTTGAGGAAAGCGTTGGGCTGGGTCGGGTTGATCACGACCTCGTAGCTGACCTGATCACCGAAGGCGCTGATGTCCTCCTCGCCCAGCAGGATCTGGTCGACACCGGCGATCGCACCCTCTGCCAGCACGTAGACCAGGTGCAGCCACTCGCCATCGCCCTGGTCGCCCTTCTGCTCCTGTGCCCAGGCCAGCAGGCCGCCGGTGCTCACCCGGCCGAGCAGGTAGCGGCACGCCGCCTTGGAGCTGCGGACGGTCTGCGCCGAGGGCTCCTGCTGCTGCGCGCCCTTGACGTTGGCGGCCTTGGCCTGCTGGTCGGCGACGTAGTAGCCCGCCGCAGCGCCCACAATGGCACCGCCGGGTCCACCTTGGTAAAGGCCGACGACAGCACCAATGAGCGTCGAGGCGATCTTGTTCGTGCCCTTAGCCATTACTCAACTCTCCACACCGCCAAGGGTTCGCAATCAATTCGGGCCACCCCGCTCTCGCAGGGGGTCCAGTACTCATTGGCCCAGCGCACAGCCACGCCCAGGCCGTTCGCGCCCTGGTAGGTGGCTAGGTCGCCGCGCTGCACGAAGGCCGGGTTCACCCGGTTGAAGTAGGCATCGAGGATCGCCTCGACGCTGCCATGCCCCTTGGCCACGACCCGCTTCGCGCCAGTCTCGGTCTTGTACTTGCCTCGGTAGGCTTCGGCCGGATCTACGCCGCACACAGCCACGGCGCAGTCGGCGGCGAAGATGCAGCAGTCAAATTCGCCCCATGAAAAAGGCCGCTCGGTGGCGGCCTTGATCGTGTTGCTCAGCTGTAGAGCCCAGTCGGGATGTCGCATAGCGCTACTCGTAGGTGAAGGAAGGTGCGTCCTTGCTGGCGCCCCAGTACACCGGCCAGCTAGCCAGCTGGGCCACGGCGAAGAAGAAGCGGTCGCCGTCATGACGCGCGCGGTGGCTCTCGTCGGTCCAGCGTTCGGTGCCGGTGCGGCTCCACTCGGCCATGCGGTCGATCAGGTTCACGGTGATGGAGTTGCCGGCCTCGGAGTTGCCGCCATAGTTGATCTGGGCGGCATCCATCCGGCCGGAGAAGAGGACATCGGCGGCGTAGTTGCCAGCCTGGTCCATGACGATGAAGAGCAGCCGGCCGGGCCGACCGCGGCAGCCCTTGATCGTCGTCGAGCTGAGGATCTCCATGTCCAGGCCATCCAGGGTCAGGTCGATGGTCATCGGCGAGCTGCTGTTCCCGCTCTCCTGCGACTGGCCAACCTGGCCGAAATGGCCGACGCCCTTGTAGGTGATGCCGTCGATCACCAGGTCACCGAGCCCGGTGTGCGCGTAGACCATGCCGTCGACGAAATCGAGCTGCACAGCGAAAACCGCCAGGAAGTTGCCCTTGGCGATGATGTTCACCACCGCCTGGCTGAAGGGGAAGCTGGTCGCCATCAGAAGGCCTCGCGGAACTGCAGACTCAGGCTGGCCACCATGGGCTGCACGCTAGAGCTGTTGGTGTTGTCCATCCGGCGCATCTCCGAGTAGGGGTTGCGGTACTCGGCCGCAGTGCCCGCCGCCAGGGTTTTGCGGATCGGCTTATTGACGTAGACGGTGGCCTTGCCGGAGGAGTCGCTGGTGGCGTCCTGCACCACCTCGAACATCTCGCCGGCGACGGTCAGGTAGTCGCCCTGGCTGAAGACCCTCTTGCTGGCGGTCATGCCCTGCAGCTGCATGCTGGTGGCGAAAGCTGGGCCGCTGACTACCGTCGGCGAGCCGATGTCGTCGGTGCGCAGACGATCCCAGGCAGGAACCCGGACGGTGCCGGTCATGCCGCGCAACCGGCCGAGCATTGCCGTAAGCAGCCGGTGGCGGTCACGGGTCAGGCCCGAAAACGAGAGCTGGCATTGCCAATAGTCACCCGGGTAGCCGACCACTTGCTGGGCGTTGGACAGCGTCGAGGTGAAGGCGCGGTTGTTGTAGACGATGCCCCAGGTCATCTCGCTGGGAACGAGATCGGCGGGCCACTCTATGGCCATAGGGCCTCCAAATCAAAGTGCTGGTTACCGGCCGGCGATGGCCGCGCGCATGCCCCGGGTCAGGGGGCCGTTCCTCGTGATGTCCTTCTGGATGTCCCTCATTGCCTGGGCGTAGGCCTGCTGGCTAGCGCTCTGGATCATCTGGACCGTTTCAGGGCTCACGTCGCCGTTGATGTGGAATACCTGCTGGGGAGCACTGAAGTTCGCGGCCATATTGGTAGCGCCACCTACGCCCCTACCAGCCAGAGCCTTCACGCCCAGCGAGCCGTCCGAAGTCCTTGTCAGCGGCATGACCGCCTCCGGACCAGCCTCACCTATGATGCCGCTTCGACCGCCAGCCATTCCGAAGGCCGTGGGCGTCGAAACCACCTGATTGGTGAAGGCACCGCCTTTGGCGAACATCTGCACACCGTTGCCCCAGGCGCCGCCCATTGCCTGGGTTTTGCTGAACAGCGACATGAAGGATTGGCCGGTGGCGCTACCGGTGAACGAGGAAATGCCAGCCACCAGCGCCTGGCGGACCTGGATGCGGATGAGGTCGGTGATGATCGAGTCAGCGAGGCTCTTGAAGTCCAGTTTCCCGGTCTTCACGAAGTTGGTCAGAGCATCCTCGGCGCCGCTAAACGCATCGTTAAACAGCGATTTCGTCTGAGCAGCGACGTTCGCGGCGCTCTCAGCGTAGTCAGCGAAGGCGCTCTTCGCTCCGTTAGTCCAATCAGCGTTGAACTGACTCTGCTGCTTGTAGAAGTCCTCCCAGGAAGCCAAGGACTTTCGGTGATATTCCTGAAGGTCGGCCAGCTCCTGCTGGTATTGGCGCTGGCCGATGCCGCCATTACCCTCTCCCAACTCGGCCTTACTGGTCAGCTCCCTCAGTTGCCGCTGATACTGCTGCTCAGCTCTCAGGCGCTCCCGGATGCGCTGTTGTTCTTTGTCGCTCAAGCCCATACCGGCCAGCTGCTGAGCGTACCCGTCCTGCTCGGACTGCAGCTGGTTGCTCAGGCTGTTCCGATAGGCCGCGATCTTCGCATCCTCTTGCTGGAGCTGGATGCGCTTCTCCAAGGCGGCATTGGTTTGGTACTCAGTGCGCAGCTTGTCCTGTGAGGCCAGCAGGCTCTGCTGATCCGCCGTGAGAGTCTTCTTTTCCTTGAGGTCGGCGATCCGCTGTTCGAACTCCAGCAGCTCGCGCTGCTTGGGCCCGATCTTGCCGGTGGTGCTGAGCTGCTCCTCCAGGGCAGCACCCTGCTGCTTCAGCGTCAGCAGAAGGCGTGTCGCCTCGTCGTCGGTATAGGCCTTGGCCCGCGGAGCCTTTTTCTCCTTGAATTTATCTTCGATGCCGGCCAGGGCTACGTTGTACTCGCGCTGGATGGCAGCCGCATCAGCGCCGCTGACACGCAGCCGTGCGGCGCGCTCCCGATCCAGCTCGGCGATGGCGTTCTTCTTCTGGGCCTCCTTATCCAAGCCCGCCAGATACTTCTGGTGCATGGAGGTGCTGGCGGCGATGGCCGCCCGTTCGTTTTCCGCTGCCAACCCTTCAGCAGCGGAGATAGCAGCTCTCGTGTCCCTGTTTTGCTTCAGGTAGGTGAGCTGTAGCTCAAGAGCGGCGCGCTGCTGATCCTGCGCGGCCTGTTCGCGGGCTGCCTGTCGGCCCGTCAGCGAGCCGCGCGCCGGCAGCTCATCCAGCTGCTTCTGCACCTTCTCGATCTGCTGCGCCAGGGTGTCCTCGCGCCCAATATTGAGCATCGCATCCCAGGCAGCCTTGGCGCCGGTGGTGAGGCTTTTCCAGGCCGACTCCAGGCCGCCGAGGTTCTCCTTGATGGTCTTCGCGCGCTCCTGCAGGGCACTGGCGTAGGCCGATTCTGCCAGGTTGGCGGCGGCGGTCTTATTGCCCTGCTCCTCAAGCGCGCGGATCTGGTCGTAGACCGCGGCGGTGAGGTAGTTGTACTGCTCGTTCAGAGCGGCCGAGGCCTTGGTCGGCTCGTCGGCCAGCCGCTTGAACTCGGCGACCGTGTCGGAGACAGCTTTGCCGGTGGCAGACTCCCAGGCCACCGCGGCGACGGCCATGTTCTTGAATTGGTCGCTGGTGAGCGAGCCCGTGGCCACCAGCTGCGCTAGGGCATCAGCGGCGGCGCCGGTGGTACCGGTCACACCGCTAACTTCCTTGGCCAGGTCCGCCAACTGGCCAGTGTTCTTGCCAGCGAGGTTGCCCGTAGACACAAGGGACACGCGAAATGCCTCTTGCTCCTTGGAGCCCTCGTAGTAAGCCACCGCCAGGGCAGCTGCTGCCGCGGCAAGCAAGGTGAAGGGATTGATCATCCCGGCGACATAGCCGCCCAGCGCGCGAGCCGCCGGGCCGATGCCGCCGAACATGTCCTTGAGCTGGCCGCCCTGCTGGAGAAGCACGGTCAACGGCTGTTGGCCGGCCTGCAGGCTGACCACGATGTCGGTGAATTGCGCCGGTACACCACGCAGAGCCGCGGCCTGAGCCCTAGCGCTCATGACGTACTTTTCGTTCGCGCCGGTCGCCTTTGTCAGCCCGTCGCGCATGGCATTGAGCTTGCCCAGGTACTCGGCATAGTCGTCTGCCGGCAGGCGGTTGGCTTTTCGATGGGCCGCCAACTGCTGCTCCATCTTGTCCAGCTCGCCAAGGCGCCCTACCACTGGGTCAATCTTGCCCAGCAGCTTTTCCAGGTCGTTCTGCTGCTTGGTGGTCTCGGCCTCGAACCGCTGCATGGAGCGCGCGGCACGGTCCATGCCCTGCTCGAAGCCGCCGGTCTTTGCGATCAGATCGAGCGTCAAACTGCCAAGGGAGCGGGTTGCCATGTTTTCTCCAGCCAATAAAAAAACCCGCCGAAGCGGGTTATGTCTAGCTTTAATATCAATTTGCTCCAAGGGAGTTTAAAAACCCTTGAATCGCGTTTATATCATTATTGCTTTTTGCCTCAGCTTTTCTAACTTGACCGAGAGGCATAGTGCTTTCAATCCATGGATAAGCAATTACCCTAACATCTGCTCCAACCTGAGCAGAAACAAACTTCACTTTCATCTGCGGAGTGGTGCTGTAGCTGTTTGCCAAGGCCAGTTGCGTCAAAGATCCTTGAAGCCCATCCATTTCCTTTGAGCATACAATTTGCCCAGAGCCTCCATCTTCTATCTGGAGACCCTTATCCATACAGCCACTGACCAATTTGCTTCTAACATCAGATAGATTGGAGTTTCTAAAATTCCTTCTGGATATCCAGATGCAGTTTGTTTTTTCAGAGCATCTTGAGCACATCCCGACATCAGGACTGTAAACAAAACAATAATTAGCGCGCGCATTTATACCTCCCATCCCTGTTTTATTGGATTGAAGGTACATCAGCACCAAAACCCAGCACAAGGCTGGGCTCTGGGTTTGGTCGCCTTACCTGCTCACAAGCTAAGCCGTGGCCTTCCTGGCAGGAGCGCACCGAGCCGCATGGAGCTTGGCCAACTCAGCGGATTTCTGTCTATCCAGCATGCCCAGGAACGCTCGGATCTCCCAAAGATGGCTGGCCACACTGATCAGTAAATCGGAACGGAGCGCTCCCCCTGCGCGGTAGATCTCGTCCACCATCTTGACGAGCTGCTTCGAGTGGCAGATCAGCAGATGCACGGCCTGGGCCTCATAGTCGTTAAGGCCGATCACGGCGGCAGACTTCTTGGCTTCGATCCATTCGCCTTCCAGCGCATAGGCGGCGATGAAGTTGCGGGCACTGTCCAGCTGCGCCGCCGGAATGTCCTCAGCGCTACGCACGTTGAACGCCGCATGCACCTGGGCCCACATCTTCATGGTGGCGCGGCGCTGAAATTCCCTGGGCAGCGATCGGACCTTCCCTGCGACAACAGCGCTCAGCACATGGAAGCCGTCAGTACCAATGGTCTGCCCGATGAGGGTTTCCATCTTGCCCTGCTCGTCTTCGTAGCGACCATGCTGGCGGATTGCCGGCAATACTTCGGCGGTGACCCATTTCCTGAAACGCTTGGCTTCCTTTTTCCTGCTCTTGAATATCAGAGAGTAAAGGCCGGACTCGTTGACGATTAGCATTTCCTGATCGCCGGAGGGGGTGTTGACAGTGGCAATACCCCTCTCATCATCGTCCAACCCATCAGTGTCCCTGTCTGCACGACCATTGACAGCCAGAGATACGTTCGCAATTCCAAGCGATCCGCAGACGTCGGGCGGCGACGAACCATGGCTGGCCGGCGATCCGCATGGTACGGACCGGACGATTTTCGAAACTGAAGTGGATTACTTGGGCTGCTTGCATGATGAGTCTCCAACGATAGGTGAGACTCCGCCCCTCAAGGCCACATGGAGGGCGGAACCGTGCGGGTTGGCCTACCGGTCGTTGGCACCGGCCACTCTTGCGAGTGCCCGCACGGCCCACCCATAACGGGCATGCCATGCAGTGGACACAAAAAAACCGCTCAAGGCGGTCGTGTCCGCCAACTGTTTCCGGGAGGCCAATCCCAGGCCACTGAATTTGCAGCGGCAAGAGAATCATGCCGCGAGCGCAGATATCCCGTCAATGCCAGATTTCCCGCGCCGCGCTCGACGGAGATGGTCGCCCAATCGTCTTGTTCACGCGCCAGAGCCGCCTCGTATGGCATGAACGCCTCCATCTCCACCTCGCCGCCATGGATACGGCTCAGCACCGTGGCCAGCATGGCGAAGCCGTGCTCCAGGCGGTTTCCTAGGTTCAGGCTGCCGCGCCGGCGGATGTAGGCGTACCAGTCCATAGCCTCTGCGTAGGTCAGCCGCGCCTTTGCTTCGAGGATCGTGCGCCCGCCGATGCCGTGCAGCACAAGCTCGTGCCACATCTCATCGGCGGGGGTCAGTTTTTTGCGGAGGCTTTCCCGATGCCGTTGACCTCATGCACCGCGTTGAGCAGCGCGAAGGCCAGGTTGGGCTCAAGGTTCAGAGCGTCCTCGTAGGGAATTTGCTCGTCGCCCTGCTCGCCCAGCAGCACGCATTCGCTGATCAGCTTTGCATTGCGGCTCCTCTTGGCCACGGCGGCTTCGTCTTCACCCTCGGCCGGCGCGTAGAGTTTCTCGATCACGCCGAAGGACTGACGCTTCACCAGCACCGTGAACTCGTCGATCACGGGTTTCTTCTTCGAATCGAGCCGCCCACGGTCCCACTGGATGGTCTTCTTCACCGGCGCCGCTTCGACAAAGGCGCCGGCGGCTTTCAGGTCGTTCAGCTTCATGGATTTTCCTTAGCTGCCGCTCTTGGGCGTCCAGGCGCCGGGGCCCGACCGCTGGATGGCCAGTGCGGTGCTCACGACGGTGTTGGTGGCGAAATCGAACGGGAAGTCGGAGACGTAGCCGTCGAAGGTGAACCAAGTGCGGCTGGTGGGCAGGGTGAAATCGCTGCCGCCACTGGCGACGGTCGCGCCGCGGTGCCGTCGGAGAAGCCCACGGCGAACTTCAGGTTGGCGTTGCTATCGTCAGCGGCAAGCTGTGCCAGGCGGACGTGGCTGGCGTTGGTGGGATCGGCCTGCACGGTACCGGAGGCACTGCAGGGGTGCGCAGCCCCTTGATGAAGGTGCGAGCCTTGTCCTTCAGGGTGGTGGTATCGATTTGGTCGGCCGGGGCGCGCCTGGGTTGAAGGCGGTCAGGCCTTCGATCTCCAGCACGGTGTTGGCACCGGTGCCGCTGGCGGGCGGGACCAGGACATAGACCTGGGTTCCTTGGGTCTTGATGGACATGGAGCGTCTCCTGCGGGCATGAAAAAACCCGCCGGAGCGGGTCGGGGTGAGTAGTTGAAGGGTCAGCGGAGCAGCGTCCACTCCACGTCGAAGCCGACGCGGTAATTTTGGGTGTCAGGGTCCCGATTCTGGCTGTGGTAGGCCACGACGTAGGCCACCTGCTCCAGCGCGTCGCGTAGGGCCATTGCCGCCTGCACGGCCTCGCTTCCGGTCTTGGCGTAGACGTCCACCTGGGTGCGGAAACCGTCCACATCAGGAACTCCGCTCAGGAAGTTCTCCGGGCTTCCACTGATGACCTGCCAGGCGGCATAGGGGAGCGCGGCGCCCTCCTCAGCCTCTCCGAAGGGATAGACCCGCACCGGATCGGCGCCGAACAGCGCCTTGACGGCGGCGGAGCCCGCCACGACCTTGAACAGAGGGGGAAACATCAGACCAGCTCCTTGTTCAGCTCGTCGTCGAGCACATCGATGAAGGTCTGGATGACATCAGGCACATTGTTGTCCAGCGCCGGCCGCATGAATGGCCTGGCCCGGGATCGCTCGGTGCCCAGCTCGACGAAGCGCCAGTAGGTCGGGTTTGGTGAGTTCTTGTCATAGCGGGCGCCACCCATGACGCCGACCCGCATGACGATGCCGCCCTCGCGCCGACCCTTGATCGTGCCCTCACGGGTGACGATGAAGTCGGCGATGTTCATCGGGGTTTCCGGGTCGTCCTGCTGGTTGGCCCGGTCGATCGCATCGTCACGCACGATCTTCATCGCCGCCCGCGCCGCCCGGCGCACCGAGCGCTTCTGGATCTTGTCGGGTAGCTGGGTCAGGCGCTCGATCGCATCGTCCACGCCTTTCAGGGTGAAGGTGATCATGGTCAGCCCTCGTCGAGTCCGCCGGAAACCATCAGGGTGAGGTATTCCCGCCCGGACCGTGGGTCAGGCAGGACGGCCTCGATGTTGTAGATCACGCCGCGGTGCACGGCGCGCATGGCAGCGGTCACCCCAGCGCGGTACCGGATCACGATCCGGGCCGTGACCTCGTTCTGGGTGGCCTGTCCGGCAATGAACTCGCGGCCGCTCACCGGCTCGACGGAGGCCCAGGTCGAGGCAACATCAGACCAGCCGTCGACCATTTCACCGGTGTCAGGGTCTTGGGTCCGCGCGACCTTCTGCAGGGTTACCCGCTGCCGCATGATTCCTGCCTGCACAACTGCTCCAGGGGATGCTGCTCATCCTTCAGTGGGTGTTAGAAGCGCTTGCGGTACCAGAGCAGTCGATCTACAGCCAGCGGCACGGCGCTTGGGGCATTGCCCACCACCACCGCCTCGCGGTTGGCGTACCAGTGACCTACCAGCAGCAGAATGGCCTGCTCGACGTCCTTGGTGAGCAGCATCTGCTCCGGCCCGGTGGATTGGCCTCCACCAGGGTCCGGTCGCAATGCTGCTCGACATGCGCCAGGGCGGCGGCGAGATACCCCTGGATCAGGCTGTCCTCGTCGCTATGGTCGACGCGCAGGTGCAGCTTCACCCGGATAGCTCGATCATCACGCGCCCTCGCCCTGGCCAGCGGCGGCATCGGCGGCGGCGGCACCAGCATCGTCAGCTCCTTCAGCGCCTTCTGGCTTGTCGGTCTTGCCTTGTTCTCCTTGGGCTTGGCCTGCTTGTTCTCCTTGGGCGCCGTCTGCTTGCTGTCGGCGCTCACTTCCTCGGCCAGGCCTTGCCGATCAGTTGATGGGCGTAGTCCTTGTCGACGTCCTGGAAGACGGTGAAGGCAGGGATGCGGGCGCTGGTGTGCTTCAGCTTCTCGGCATCGCCGTCGAAGCTCCATAGAGTGCGGATGTTCATGGGTCACCTCGAGCGAGAAAGGGGCCCGAAGACCCCTGTGATGGTTGGCAACTATCAGGACACCGCGGCGAAGCGGCCCTTCACGAAGGCGAAGGGACGACGCACGGCCAGGCCGAGGCGCTCTTCAACCAGGATCACGCGCTGGTTCTTCACGAAGTCGTCATTGATCATGCCGACCTTGACGGTGAAGGCCATGCGGTCGTACAGCCGCGCGCCCTGGGCGAAGGAGCCGATCAGGTACTCGCCACCCGTAGCGGCGTTGCACCACTGGCCGGGAGCCTTCGTCCATGCTGTCGGATACCACCACCGGACGGCCCACAGGATGGGCGTCGCCAGGCCCTGAAGGTTGGCGAACAGGTAGCGGTTCTGGCCGTCCTTCTGCAGCTCGATGTTCATCCAGTCCAGATCGGACATGACGATGGCATCGGCCGGCGCTGGGACTGCTTGCGCACCTGGTAGATCGCCGGCGAACGGTGTCGATGGCGGTGTCACCATTCTTGGTCAGGGCGTATTGAAGCGGTGGCCTGGGTATGAGGCCGTTCAGGTTCTGGCCGGTGCCATCGCCTTTCAGATCTGCCTTCTTCCTTCAGCTTCAGGTCGTAGCGCAGCAGCTCCTGGATGTAGCTGTAGAGCTGCGGTACGTCGTCCAGGCTTCGTCGGTGACCGGCATCCACACCGCGATCTTGCGGACGAGATCGTTTTCAGCTCGAAGGTGACATCGCTGGACGGCTTCAGGCCGCCCTCGCACATACCCGCCGAGAGTGTGAACCTTTCGACATAGTAGCTATAGGACGGACCGCTCGCGGGTGGTGGGATCAGGTGCGGATCACAGGCTCTTGCGCGGCGCTTCCTGGATGACCGGATCGTATTCCGGAGCTACCAGACCGCGCTGGTCACCTTGTCTCGGACATGCAGCCATGTCGCCCTTGTGATCTCCAGCTCGGCGGAGTTCTGCTGCTGGTGGTCAACGCCTTGTAGGCGTCGTTGCCTTGACCATGTCGATAAAGACTTTGCTCGCCGGCGCCAGCGCGCAGGCGCACGCCCTTTTCCTCGAGCTTCTGGACCTGCTCGATGACGCGCTCGATCTCGCCTTCTGGTTCTCGATCTGACGCTTCATCTCGTTGGAGACGGTCTCGCCCTTCTCCTGGTTCTGGATGACGGTGTCGTACTTCTTCTGCAGGCCTGGAAGCCTTCCGACAGTTGCTTGTCCAGGACTCACGCAGTTCTTTCACTTCGCTCATGGCGATACTCCGAAATGGTGGTGAACAGATGGAAATGTCTTTCAGCTCATCCACGATCGCCGTGGCCTCGCTGCCACCGTCACGGTGGAGCGCGGATAGCCGAGCGAAGCGACTGCCGCCGCTTCCTTCTGCGAGAGCCCCATGCGTTCGCGCAGGGCGCTCTCGAAAAGCCTGATGTCTGATTTCACGCTGGTAATCTGGGCGGCCGGGTTCATGCCGAACGGCACCACCGAGGCCTCCCAGAGTTCAGCCTGCTTGATGATCCGCACGCGGCGCCCGGCGCGCTCCTCGATGTTGTCTGCAGGTGTTGAAGCCGATGGACATGCTGTCGAGCGTGCCGTCTTTCATCAGCTCCAGGGCGTCGCGGGCGTAGCTGACGCGGGGGTTGATCTGGCCCTTGATAAACAAGCCATGGTCGTCCGACTCGAAGTCGCCGGCGCCTATCAGGCGGGTGAGGTCATGGAACAGCGCCAGCTTGAGCTTTCCGGCCCGGGTGGTCTTCACCTTGACGAAGGCGCCCGGGACAATGACGTCGTCGCCCAGGTCCACGTTGTTGTAGACCGAGGCGTAGCCTTCGAAATAGCCGGCATCGGTGACCTCCTTC